>SUYO01000039.1 GCA_015060385.1 Bacteroidales bacterium | reverse complement strand
TCAAGGACAATGACTTCGATGTAGTAGGATTCCAGGAAGTGCTTGCAAACCAGCAGAATGACCTGAAGAACGCGCTGACAGACTACGCATTCTATTTTGTCGGAAGAGACGACGGCACCAACGGAGAGGCTGTCGGCATAGCATATCGCACTTCCCGCCTGACCCCGCTTGACTACGGACGTTTCTGGCTCTCACCAACGCCTGATGTGCCGAGCAACGCGAAGGACTGGGGCGGTCCTTCAAGAAAGAGAATTACGGTATGGTTCAAGTTCAAGGATCTCAAGACAGGCAAGCAGTTCTACTACATGTCAACCCACCTTGAAGTCGGGGAAGAATATATAAATGTAAGGGAGAAATCAGCCGAACTGATAATTGCCCGAGAGAAGTCCATCAACACTAAGGAACTTCCGTTCTTTGTCGTAGGAGACATGAACCCCATCGCCCCTACCGAAGTACCTTTGAGAAAACTCCGTGAAGTATTCAGCGATACCTTCCAGGAAGCGGACAAAGAGGGACTGAGGGAAGGGCCAATAGGCACATATAACGGATTCAACCCGGATGCGAACATGGAGAGTCAGGGCAAGAGAGGCGACTATATCTTCGCAAAGGGAGAATATGACTTGAAACGTTTTAAGGTAATAGACAAGAAGTTCTCCGGTCAGTACCCTTCTGACCATCTTCCTGTGATGATTACAGTGACATTCTAAACGATGATAAGACATTTCATAATTGCCGCTGCTGCCATTCTTTCCGGAGTGGCAGTCTGCGCTCAAGACAGTGCAGAAGCCTGGACCCTATCCGCTAAGGACTTCTCTTCAAGCAAGTATTACGGTGTCACTGCCGCCAACGGCACGATGGGCCTCATCTCGTCTCCGGAACCGCTGACAATAGGCGAAACCGTTCTTGCCGGAGTGTATGACCATTTCGGAAGAGGACGCGTGAACAACTTCCTTCCGAACATCTGTCCGGTACAGCTTGAAGTGCACCTCGATGGCAGCAGGATACGCAAGAGCAACTCGACGGATTATGTCCAGACTCTGGACATGAAAAACGGAGAGTTCACCGGTCGGCTCAACTGCAAGGGGGCATCTGTAGAATACCGCTACTGCGCATTGAGGCAACTCAGCCATGTAGCCCTGATGGAGGTAACAATAACTCCATCATCAGAAATGATGCTGGAGGCGCGCATCAATCATGTGGTGCCTTCATCGCTTCACGATGCAAGGATGACGACAAACGACCTTGCATTCCATCACAAGAGCGAACCGCCGTTCACAATGATCACCACGACGGCACTATCCCCTTCCGAGACGGTAAAGACAGCCTCATCGTCGGCCTTCCTGTTCGTCAAGGAAGACGAGGCGATGCCGGTATATCACAAGATTCCGGACAGCGACAAGCATTACATATTCTTCAGAAAGAAACTTCAGGCCGGGAAACCATATACATTCCGGGTCATAGGTTCATTGATCTCGTCCGTACACACGGCAGACCCTCTGAATCAGGCCGAGAGGATAGTCACATATGCCCGCTTCCAGAAAGAGGGAGAACTGATGCGCAGACACCGGACGGCATGGGAACAGCTTTGGGAAAGCGACATCATCATTGAGGGAGACCTGCAGGCTCAGAAAGAGGTAAGGAGCATGTTGTATCACCTTTACAGTTTTTCCCGTGAGAATGTGGCCCACTCGCCGTCACCTATGGGTCTGAGCGGTCTGGGATATAACGGCCATGTGTTCTGGGATACGGAAATGTTCATGATGCCACCTCTGATGATGCTTCAGCCTCAGATGGCAAGATCGATGCTGGAATACCGCTTCGAGCGTCTCGACCAGGCAAGAAAGAATGCTGCTGCATACGGCTTCAAGGGAGCGATGTTCCCATGGGAAAGCGCATCCACCGGAGCCGAGGAATGCCCTGTGACCTCTCTTTCAGGAACATTCCAGCATCATGTTACCGCAGATGTAGCCATCGGTGCATGGAGATACTATCTTGCCACACAGGACCGCGAATGGCTCCAGACAAGAGGCTGGCCAATCCTCAAGGCTACCGCGGAATTCTGGGAAAGCAGATGCGGGAAAAAGGCTGACGGTCTGTGGCATATAGACAATGTCATGTGCGCAGACGAATGGGCGTTGAACGTCGATGACAACGCATATACCAACGCTGCCGCAAAACTCAATCTCCAGTATGCTTATGAAGCAGGCAAACTTATGGGCGCAAAGACTCCTGCAATATGGAAGGAAATTGCCGACGGGCTGTTCTTCGAGTGCATGGAAAACGGAGTGACAAGCGAACATGCCGGCTACGACGGAGCGGAAATAAAGCAGGCTGATGTCAATCTTCTGGCGTTCCCTCTTGGGGTCATCACAGATAAGGGGCAGATGCTCAGAGACCTTGACTATTACAGTCTGAAGGTACCGCAGAAAAGGACTCCGGCCATGACCCAGTCCATGTTCTCGGTAATATGCACCAGATGCGGAGACATCGAGCAGGCGTGGAAATGGTTCCTTGACTCATACCGTCCCAATGCCGTACCACCGTTCGGCGTGCTGGCGGAGTTCAAGGGCGGAACAAACCCTTACTTTGCCACAGGTGCAGGAGGAACGCTGCAGAGCGTGATCTTCGGTTTTGCAGGACTGGATTTCAATCCTAAGGGCGGCATAATGCAGGTAAAGCAGCACGGGCTTCCTGCACATTGGAAAAGTCTGACCATAAAGGGAGTCGGACCAGATAAAAAGACATTTATCATCAAATCTGAATAATGAAGAGAATTTTAGCGGTTCTCTCTATCCTGGCATTAATTGCAGGATGCGAGAAGTCTCAGCCACAGGGCGACGGCAATAATGAGGACAATGGAGGGACGACACCTCCGACGGAGAAAGACACGACCGTGCGGTTTGAGATACAGGATTGCGAAGGCGTGCAGAACTTCAATATGGGAGAGGTACGCACATACAATGTGGACTGGTACGGCATCAAGCGTGTACAGCAGTCTGTACCTCAAGGCTGGAGCGCCCAGTTCAGCAAAGAGACAAGTACTCTGACGATAACTGCTCCAGCCACGTTGTCAAATGCAGCGGAAGACGGAAAAATAGAATTCATTGCCAAGGGCGACGGAGGAGAAATGTTTACCCCATCCATAGATGTTCATCTCAACGGCATGATAAGACTGCAGATATATGGGAAAGGTGCGGAGGGTACGACTTCAGCAACCGCCCTGCATCTGCGTCACGCACGCAACGACGCGGACGAGGAAATAGAAGGCTGTCATGAACTTTTCCTTGATGTTTCACCGGATGTATTCAATGTTGTTGACAGCGAAGGGAAGAATTATGTGCTCGATCCGGACGGAACCGTTTCTGTCGGAGAGGGTACATCCGAACTTCCTGAAGGCTTGTGCAGGCTTCGCATAAACATCAGTACCATGAAATGGGAACTGGTGAAGATCCATGCTGTACGTTACCATCAGATCGGTTTCGATGCGATGGAGACACCTGCTGAATATCTCGGACGCGGATGCTGGCTGGTGCGCAATGCCCCTTTAGCGGCACTTGACGGAAGTTATGATCTACGATACCGCTTTGATGTAGAGACCTCCGATCCTGCGGCTCTGAACCACTGGTGTGCAACCTGGAAGACCACAACTGCCAGACCGACAACATACGAACTGAACTACCAGTACATACGCCAGATCGGCTCATCATCCGACAACGACGGCAAGGGTTACTGGTATTTCATGGACAGCGACAAAGGCAAATGGGCCAACATCACCGTCTGCATGAACATCGAAGAGGGACGCAGCGACTATACGCACAAAATCTCCCTCAAGACATTTGCAGATACGCCGGTCTGCGGATTCATGGGAGACTCCATTACCGCACGCTGGGGTCGTGACAATACAGGCCATCCTGCATTCTTCAGTGAAAACGCGTTCCTTAATGCAGGAATAAGCGGTCAAACTACATCACAGATGCTTGCAAGATTCGATGCCGACATAGTCCAGTTCGCACCTCTCGCAGTGGTGATATGTGCCGGTACCAACGACATCGCACAGAATCAGGGATATATTTCCAATGAGGATATAACAAAAAACATCGCTTCGATGTGCGAAATGGCGACCCGGGCAGGAATAAAGGTGATTCTCTGCTCCCTGCTGCCGGCCAATAGGTACAACTGGAGACCATCGGTACAGCCTGCCGGACTGATAAAGGACATGAACGTAAGGATAAAGGCTCTCTGCACGCAGAAAGGATACACCTTCGTTGACTTCTGGACTCCGTTCGCCGATTCTGCCGACGGACTTCCTGCGGCATATTCTTCTGATGGAGTGCATCCTAACCAGTCATGCTATACCCTCATGGAGAACATCATACTTCCGGTAATCCAGTCTGTTACATCCGGAACTGCCCCATCAACACCAGAGTCATCTGAAATAAAGGCAAATTCATTTACTGAATT
>SUYO01000038.1 GCA_015060385.1 Bacteroidales bacterium | reverse complement strand
TCATTATCCTCATGAGATTTCCATATCTCATCCTCATTTACCCACATGCTGGCCTTAAGGTCAGGATGGGTCACATCTACGCCTTCATCAAGGACGGCAACAATTATTGAAGGGTCGCCCGTGGTAAGCTCCCAAGCCTTCTCGACATTGACATCGGCACCTTTGATGAACTTGGTAGGGCGAAGATCGCCATTGTTCACCAGATGCCACTGATCGCCGAGAAGAGGGTCATTGAAAGCGGCTGTCGACTGCGGAGCAAGCTCGCGAAGCTTCTCGACAGTAAGAGGGACAGCCTTCTTTTCGGTAGCTCTCTTGAGGGTACGGTTGTACTCTACCCTGCTCACCTCGCCAAGCTTTGACAGGTTTGCAGCAACCTGCTCAACCGGATGCTCATCGCTGAAACGGACTATGTACCAGAGATGGAGACCTTCCTTGCGTGCCTTGTCTTCAGTACGGACATCCACAGGGAATACCCTCTCTATCTCATAACCGTCCACAAGCTCCAGGATCTCGTCCACGCTGAGGACTCCTGAACGGGTCCTTGACGACGATGCTCCGCTTCTTGTAAGTCCGGCCTTGTCCAGGATATCACTCACACGCGCATCAAAACGCACGAGAAGTTCGCCCTGAACGACATCCTCAGAGATCTGAGGAGTCTTGTCTCCGGCATCAGGACCAGTCACAGGCCCGTCCACCGAGCAGGCTGTCAGGCCCATTACCAGAGCCGACGCCATGAAACATATCGTTTTTCTTATATTCATTATTCTGAAATGTTATTCGGGTTATACTTCTTGTTCTTGTAGTGGTGATAGTAGTAGTCAAGGCTGACAGGCTCATTGCTGAATCCGGCCTGCTGGCCGTCTCTGGTCTTTCCCTCCTGCGAGAACACAAGCGAGTAAGGATACCACAGGTCAAGTTTCGGATGGTAAAGAAGCCAGTCAGGAAGCTCACCTGTAAGACGGTTGAAGTTGATGGCGAAGAAATCCGTATCCGGAAGCACCTTCGGAAGTCCTATGAGAATATCCGGAAGCGTATCACATGCCTCTACCTCTTCCTTAGTCCATTTCTCATGACCGGACATCGAAGGAAGTTCGCCCTGAAGATAGTTGACAGAGAGTCTGATCGTATCAAGCTTGTTCCACCTGAGGATCCTTTCCGGGAACTTCGGTTCATCGATGAGTCCTCCGACATTCTCTCTGATGTCGTTGCTGAGGTCGTAGATGGTATGACGCTGGTTGGCATTCATGACCAGAGAGTGAAGATTCGGGAAGTTCTCCTCTGTAATCACATCAGGAAGCGTCTGGAAGCAGTTCGAGCTCAGATCCAGGTACTCCAGATTCCTGAGGTTCTTGAAGTCCGGATGGAGGCTTGTAAGGCCATATGCACCGATGGTAAGCCTCTTGAGGTTCGTGAGCTTGGTGATATGCTCACCTGTATCAAGGCTGCGGAGGAAGTGGTTGGCGTTCGAATAGATCGCAATCTCCTCTGCCGCAGTAAGATACTGGATCTCATATGGGATCTCCTCCTGCGTATAGAACATGAAGAACTGCACATACCTTACTCGTCCCTTGTTCGGGCCATCTTTCCATACCCTCACATTGTTCCAATGTTCCATTCTTTCAGCAGTATCCCATTCCATATAACAGTTGAGACCACGGCTCACTGCAAGAAGAGCAAGAGAGTCACCAGCCGGTGTATCGGCTGGAATAGGCAAGGCTGCCTTCTGGATGACCTTTATGCCCTCATTCCTGGACAATGTCACATCTTCCTTTGGAAGGAACTCTATATCAGCTACTCGCTCCGCATCGCGCGAATTGACTTTCCAGTCGAAACGTACTTTTGTCTGTCTCGGACGTGTTCCGCGATCGAGGTCAACATCCGACTTCTTATATGAGAGCCATTTCTCTGCTCCGTCCGGAAGAATGACATCAAAGTCGACGTTGGTCTTTACCTTGACTTCAAAATATCTGGACTCATAAGCGGCAAAGTCTTCTACATTGACCAGAGACTTTTCCGGTACGATCTGATACTCAAAACCAGTCTGGGTTATAGAGAAGTCCTTGTTTTCGTCTGTTTCCAGATTATGTATTCTCACTGTGCCTGTACGGGACTCGGCAACAAGTGCGGAATCAATGAGTATCGAGCATTCTACCGATCCCCTTCCATTGGCCGGTGACACGGTAATCCATGGCGATTCAGTCATGGCAACCCAGTTTCCGGACGAGCTCACGCTTATCTGTCTCTGACCGCCAGCCGGTCCGATTTCTATCTTGTCGGTATCGATGCCGAACTCTATTTCAGGAGTCGGCACACATGATGCTGCCGTTGCAATGATCATGGCAGCTGTTATGATTCTTTTCATATCCATATAAGTCTCCTCCTAATTAAAAAGAATGTCACAGTTTCTGATGTCCTGTGTCTTGTCATAGATCAGGATATACGCGCCCTGCTGTATCGCATAGCATACATCAGATGCATCGAAAACGATTTCAGGATTATCACTGATGTCAAGATAATAGCAGATAGTGGAAATGGTATCCTCTATCTTACCAAGGTTGTTGGAACCGATATAGAAACCGCGAAGTCCACGGTGCTGATAGATTCCCTCCGGCCAATCCGAAAGACATCTCTCTCCGTTCTCGTCACGCTGTCCTCTGATAGCAAAGACCGTAAGATACTGGCTGTCAAGAGGCCCCCACGGGAATTCGGAGAACTGGTTGTATGAAAGCTCGACACCATACAGATAAGGCATGTTTCCGGCATGCATTTCCCAAGGAAGCTTCTTCAGATCATTGTAAGAGAAATCAAAAGACTGAAGATGTATCGCATTTTCATAATCAAACGAGCCTTCCGGCACTTCGTTTATGTTGCAGCCCCTGAAATTGATGTTCATGATCTTGGAGTTTGACTTTGCAAGCTCCACCGGATACTTGGTAAACTCCGGATTGTTCGTTATGGTGAGCGTCTGGACATATACTCCCCTGAAATCTTCCGGGAACGAACTGATATGGTTGTATGAGAAGTCGATCGACACGATCGCATACATCGACTCCGCGTCAAAGATGTTCGGGAACTGTGTGAACCTGTTGTTCCTTACAGAGAACGTCTCGGCATCTTCCATATAGCAGAACACTCCGTTTTCATCCACAGGGAATTCAGAGAGCATATTGTTGTCGAAATATATCTGCACCGGCTTGATGTCATTGCCCCATGCCTCTTCGATCGTATGGATCCTGTTAGAAGAGAAATCGATCATGCCGAGTTTCTTCATGTTCTTTATCTCGCGAGGAACCACCTCGAGATTATTCTCGTTGAGGTAAATGATCTGAAGTTTATCACGTGAAGGACCGTTAGCCAGACCCTTGAATCCTTTCAGCAGCTCTTCAGCGCTCCACTGCCTGTTGTTCGCCAGATTGGCAAGCGCAAGATTCGGCATTCTGGTTATAGCCATAGGGAACTCCTTCATCTTCGGACAGTTGTAGATCTCCACATCTGTACATGAAATGAGGTTGGCGACCTCATCAGGAAGGGTTTCCAGCTCACCGTTTGCAATGAACAGCTGCTCGAGCTTCGTAAGGTTGCCGATCTCCTTAGGAAGGCTCTTGAGTCCGTTGTTGATCTTGCCTGATATCATGTCCATAGGACGTATCCTCATCTTTCCTGTTCCTTTCTCAATGATCTCGTCCTCACCCATTGCCTCATACATCGACATCTCCGGTATCGAGATGCCGTTCTCCGCAAGTGCCCTTGCTATCGGTTCAGACACCTGGGTAGGCACATGGACTTTCTTCAGATAGTCCGAATGCCTTTCCATGCGCTTTGCGGTTCCGGCGCCTTTCGGAACGGTAGGGTCATATCCTATCAGATTGCCGTCATTGTGATTTCCAAGATACAGCTCGACAAGCTGGGTGAGCTGTCCGAGAGCAGGCGACATGTGGCCATGGAATCCGAATTCGCTGAGATTGACTAACGCCACTCGTCCGTTTGAGTGGAGAGAGACGCCCGGCTGATCACCCCAGAGGTCGGGATCCTTGTTGAAATCCCAGTTGCATCCGCGAGGATGATCCTCACCCACATAATACCAGTCCTGTCCGTTAAGCGACTTCCATATTTCGTAAAGGGCATAATAATCCTTTATATATTCGTCGCTTTCATGAAGTTTCACAGGCACATCAGCCTCTGTGGTGACATTGTCTTCCACAGTAAACACTGCATCTTTCCTTATATCAGACGATGCCTCAAGAAGTTTCCTGCCGCTGTCATAAACGCTGTATGATACGATCTGATACTCACCAGCCCTCAAAGAAAGCAAGGTATCACATACGCTTGACGAGGTCTGATAGCCGTCTGCCGGATCATCATTGTCCTCAAAGTGGATGTCGAACTTAGCCGGAAGCATCTCAAATGAGGTCGTGGTGTTTCCTGTCTTCACAGATACCGACATGAACCTGATCTCATCGAATGTATACTGCCTGGTAGCAGCTCTTGTAGATGGCTGACCGGTAAAGTCAGACATATCCTTGACAATGCTGAACCTGACTTTTCCGCGCTCGACCACATCAGCAAGAAGGTCATGGACACACAGGCCGCCAGCCTGCACTGTAAAGGATGAAAGGTCACCTGTCGGTGTACCGTCGTATACAGGCTGATCCTCCTTGTCATACAGAGAGAATGTCAGGACCTGATATTCACCGGCAAGGAGCTTCAGCTTATCGCTCCTGAGGCCGAACTCTGCAGCCTCATCATTGGACGCGTTCATAACCAGCGTCTGGGAGATGAGATTATCTTCAAATCTCAATGTCACCTTCACTTTGGCCACATCCCTGAGATATTCGAGCTGTGCTGCCCTTGTACCGGGGTATGAAGCCTCCTTGTAAAGCTT
>SUYO01000037.1 GCA_015060385.1 Bacteroidales bacterium | reverse complement strand
TCCTTCTCCTGAGACTTGGAGCTACCTTTGGAGATTCCGGCCAGAGCTGCACCGATCAGATTCAGGTCATGACCCTCACTCTGTTCCTGGATAGTGGAAGACTTCTTCTGCCACTGTCCGCCTTCATCAGCGGTTATGATATCGTCCAGTCTGAAAGCACCCAGTTCTGAAGACTTGAATGCGCATCTTGTTGAGTGATCCACGAATGTGGCACCATAGATGCGTCCTTCCCGTGTCCTGTGAAGGTGAATGTCAATATCGAACCTGGCAAGCATGTTCTTAAAGTGCCTCTCTGAAGTGGAGTGTTCAAGGCAGGATGAAGATATTCCGCATATCCTCGCCCTTTCACGCTGCTTGATGCCGCTTCGCCCCACGCATTCCATCGCTCTTCTCTCATACTCTGAATAGAGCCGTTTCCCAAGCTCTTCTTCCGTAATAGGAGCCGTGCACGGGATTCCATCCTGATTCAGTCCGCGGACCACGACCTGTGAGGTGTCACCTGTACGGTCAGTCACTTCAAGTCCGTGCGCCTGCATGATGAGCTTGAACTGCGCAAAGGACGTCATGTGATACTTGCAGCATTCCTCGGCTATGATCCTTATCTGTTCCATGATGTTTCCTCCCACAGGGTTGAATCTCCTCGGATCGATGCCCATTGCTGCATACCGTTCTCCGTCTCCGTTTCCTACCCGAAGGCCATACTTCGGAGCCACGGCAGATAGCAGTTGAAAGCATCTCTTGTTCTCCTGAAAGTCGTGTATCTTCCTCCCCTGGTCATTCACCCTCACGGACACCACATGGAAGTGCTCCCTGTCGATGTCCGTGTGGCGATAGACCGCATACGGCTGGTTTCCGTAGCCGAGTCCCTTCATGATATCCGAGATGAACTCCTTGACCTGCTCGTCTGTCAGATGCTCGTCCGGGGCCGGATTAACTGACATGTGGAACGACAGGTTCTCTGTCCTGATGTTCCTCCTTTCATACTTCCGGAATGTCTCCGCAATCCCTTCCGATTCGTCGATACAGTTCGTGTGGAGCAGCACCGCCTCACCAGTTGCACACTTGCTCTCGTTGTATTCCAGCGAGAAACAGGAAGAGCTGGCCGGCTGCATTATCTTCAGCACCATCTCAGAGTCTCTTGAAGGAGAAGTCCACTTCGAAATCTCAGTTGCGTGGTGCAGAACATAAGATCACGTGGTTGGCAGACACATAGGCATTCAGATAGGCCTTCCCGTCCTTACAGTTCGCATTGATAGAGAGTCTTCCGGACACGTACACCTGCTGTCCCTTCTTGAGGTAGTCTATTACCCCGCTCTTGTGACAGCTCACCTCATAGTAGGTTGTGCGTTTCTCTTCTCCAGAAGACTCGCTGGCAGCCACCCTGAAGGCGATGAATTCGCTGCCGTCCTTGCCGTTCTTGATTTCAGCATCGGCGACCAGATTGCCGATAAGATCGATTTTCTGTAGCATGATGATTATTGGTTTTGTGTGTTACTAATTGACTCCGTCTGAGGAGCCTTCTCTTTCAGTTCGAGGGCTTCAACCATCTCGATGATGGTATCCATGGTCTTCTTCAGATCGACAGTCATGGCATTGAGCTGCTTGAGATAGTAGTTCGCTGCCCTGGCATTGATGACCGGAGACCCGTCAGCACGTTTCTGCTTTACCAGAGAATTGAAGCGCTTGGTGGCCTGATTGTAATCCACCCCGATTCGTGCCACGATGGCACTAAGAGAATTAATCTGATTGCGGAACGCCCTGTCCGTCAATACTATACTGCGGTCTATCTTAATCCGCTTGTCAAGTACCTTATCCCTGATGAAACGCGAAATGGACAGGTAGTCATAGTTCTTCATCTGAGTAGTGAGCACCTCCCACTCCTTCTCAGTGAATCTGATGCCGACATAGCGGCTTCTTGGTTCCCTTGTCTTGTCCATATCTCTGTTCTGTTTCCGTCAGGAAGGAAGGCGACTTCGGAGCTTTCCCGCCCGCACCACCCGGTGCGCAATTCAGCTGTTTGTTTAACAAACGCCCATCTTGCTACTTGTCCAGTACTAAGGTTTCACTGCAAATATATTGTTTTTACAATACATTAGTATCTTTTTACTCTAAAATTTTACATTTTTCTTAAAAATCGTGCTTACAGACCATTCTGGCAGGGGTAATCCAAAACCTCCTCATTCACAGAAAACACCCATACTTGCAGCCTTAATTCAGATAGGCAGTCTTATCGTATTTTTATTCAGCATATTATATATGGTTTTCTCTATTTACCCTTTAAGGAAAGGAGATTTTCATTCTAAAGAAATTGTGCTAACTTTGTATAACTATGAGCACATCCAGAATCTATCACTCCTATCATCTCGACATAGCCCAAAGCAGTCCCCACAGGATCTGCTACATCATCCTTCCCGAACGTCTGAAGGAGACGGAAAGGGAATGGCTGGACAGGATGGCAGAGCAGCACTCGGCCAGCATGGTCGTGATTTCAGGCCTGGACTGGGAAAGCGAACTGACACCGTGGAAGGCTCCGGGACTGAAATCCGGTGAATTCGCAGGGCGTGCCCAGTCGTTCCTGGACATACTCAAGAATGACATCATGGTGAACGTGGAGAGTTCATTGAGGATGTCACGCCCGAGAAGATTCATCGCAGGTGTTTCCCTTTCCGGACTGTTCGCCCTGTGGGCATCCTGCAAGAGCGACCTGTTTTACGGAGTCGGCTCCGTATCGGGGTCATTCTGGTACGATGGTTTTCTGGAGTGGATATCGGAACACAGACCGGAGGCAGAACGATTCTACTTCTCAATCGGCAAGAAGGAAAAGGAAGCCAAGAATCCCAGACTTGCGTCAGTCGAAGACGCCACTACGCATATCTACGGTCTGCTTAACACTGTAGGATGCGAGGTCTTCTTCGAATACAATGAAGGCAATCACTTCGGGCCCCTCATAGAGCGTATAGAAAAGGCTGTAACTAATATATTGTCATGATATGGCACAGATAGAATACAAGGTGCTCCAGTATCCGGAAGGCATCACCCAGAAGACAGAAAAGGAATGGAACAAACTCGGCAAGGAAGGATGGGACCTGGTCTCGTTCGGGCCTACCGCACTTGACGTGACGGGCTCCGTAGAGGACTCCATGTCCGGTTTCACTTATGGAGACACAAAGGGACAATTCACCTGCCTTACTGCCGTATTCAAAAGGGTGAAAAACGATTAAATTCTATAGGCGGAGCAGAGTTCTGCCCTCGCAAATTTATATATATCCTCATTTGAGAGACCTCTCAGCCTATTTTATATAAAAATATATTTATATAAACACGTAGCCACACACGAGTTTTTCACTATGTGCTACGGTTCAGCACAAGCCACGCCTATCTTTGCCGCACACAATCAAAGTGTGTATCGGTGGTCTGCTTTAAGCATTAGTGCCGATTTATGTTGCAGGTGGTAAGTAATTAACTGTTTGAACCATGGGAATAATAATCTTTCTTGTACTGTGTCTGAATGTAATCGGAACGATGTGTGGCGGCAACTCTAGTTGGGGAGAATAGGAATGAAGCACCCGAAACCAGCCCCCTATAAAGGTGTGGAGGACCATCTGAGAGACCTCTGCAGAATTTACAGAGGAGAGACCGACAATCCTCACGATGTCGACTCCCTTCTGGATGACGAGCGTGCCATCCAGTTCTTAAGGTTTCACCTCTGGGATGCCGAACGCAGCATCCTCGAGAACCCTGCACTATGGAAGTTCCGAATCCTCGAGGAATACGGCAGCGTACCCGTAGAAGATTCCGCTCTCGCAAGCAGGATATACGAGTACGCCATAAATACAAAGTTGAACGGACTGAAGGAAATAGGGATAGACCTCACTGACGTTTACAGACGCATCGCCAGGTAGCAGTATGTTTCATCGCAGCGACATCTGAATGCATCTGTGCCGGGATTCCTTCACCCGTTCCCGGTCTTCACCCGAGGCATACATCTCCGCTTCCAGATACAGCTTGTCTGCCAAGCCATAGTGTCCCTCGATTGCAGCCTTTGCTGCCTGTGATTCGAGCTGGCCAAGGTATCTCGCTCTCTCCAACTGAAGCAGATAGAGTTCCTCGTCATCCGTTCCTCTATCAAGCCTTATAGCCTCGTTTGCTAGAATCAGCATGAGGTGCATATCATCCCAGCAACTGGAACTCTCCATCTGTTCGGGAGTCGAACGGTGCGTATTCATCGCAACAATCTCCTGTGTGCCTTCTGTTTGTACGACTGACATTTCCACACACAAAACGCCTTTACCGGCTTTTCGTATCGACATCCTGACTTCCTCTGCGGAGGTAAGGTTCATGTCTATCATCTGGAACAGATTCATTTGCGCACCTCCCCATCAGACAAAAGTTCATATTTATCAATCTCTGGTATCAGTGCAAGTCCTGACTCCTCGAGGTGGATCAGCCCCTTGTCATCTATAAACTTCACGGTCACTACCCTTCCGTTCATTTTGGTCGCCTGCTTATCTGCTCCGCTATTGTCATACATGCGGATAATTCTGATCTTATCTCCTTTTTTCATACCTGTCATTATTCTACGTAAACTTATTCTTCATCCTCGTCACCTACATACCAGTCAGCATCGCCTCCGGCATTGACGGAAATGTCATTGAGCCTGTCTACCAAGGCGAACGCCTCGTCCCGATTTGGGAGGTCTACCGCCACTGCAATGTACTCATTGGCCCTGTCATCATGATAAGCCTTTGTAAGGGGAACGATAACCATAGCCTCCTGCATAGTGATCGTACCAAGGAAGCATGACTTAATAATCTGCACTGTACTACTCATCTCCTATATTGTCTGCAAGTACATAACTGACCGCTTCCGCAAGGTCCACCTCATCAAACTCCACCAGTCCGGACTTCTCGTCAAGTTCAAGAAGTTCATCATAATCTTCCTCATAGACTAGTGAAAGATGTCCTCCTACCACCTTGACTGAATTGATACGCTTGTCATGAGCTTCCATCCTATCATCAAAAACATAACAGAAGGCATCTTCAACAAGCTCCACCTCTCCTCCTGCCT
>SUYO01000015.1 GCA_015060385.1 Bacteroidales bacterium | reverse complement strand
CCATCACAACGGCTTATATACTACATATCCAGAAAAAATCTTGAGGCTACAAATCGCCATTACAGCGGTCTGTAGCCTCGAAATATATCAAATTGCACTAAATGCAAGTGTCAAAGACAGGAAGGTAGTGCTTTTTTCTAACAATCCAAATTTTTTCGAACTTTTTTGCAGTTTTTACTTCAGGAAAACGAAAAATACAGCCATGATGAGGCAGAAGAAGGCTGCAAAATGATTCCACTGCAGGGTCTGTCCCTTGAACATCACCATCGCCACGAGGGTAAAGACGGTCAGGGATATGACCTCCTGGATGACCTTCAGCTGCATAAGGTTGAAGGGACCTCCGTTGTCCACGAAGCCGATTCTGTTTGCAGGTACCTGGGCGCAGTATTCGAAGAAGGCTACAGCCCATGAAAAGAGGATTACGGCTATGAGCGGCCAGCTTGAGGAAATCTTCATTTCCTGGAGCTTGAGGTGGCCGTACCATGCGAATGTCATGAATACATTCGACACTATCAGCAGGAGTATTGTCCAGATTGCTTTCATCTTGATCTTGTTTTCGGGGTGCAAAAGTAACATTTAATTTGTAATTGCAGCCATAAAACTTTATTTTTGCATGATTTGCTAAACAATTCAGATATGACACTAATCAAATCCATTTCAGGAATCCGTGGAACGATCGGAGGAAACCCCGGCGAGGCTCTTACACCGCTGGACGTCGTGAAATTTACATATGCTTACTGCGAGAAGATGAAGGAACGCCGCCCGAAGGAGGCTGGCGAGAGATATAAGGTAGTGGTGGGAAAGGATGCCCGTCTTTCAGGTGACATGGTGGAGCAGCTTGTCTGCGGAACCCTGGTTGCCTGTGGCGTAGACGTGGTTAAGGCCGGTTTCGCATCGACTCCTACGACAGAGATGGCCGTGGTCTTCGCGGAAGCTGACGGAGGTATAATCCTTACCGCATCCCACAACCCGAAGCAGTGGAACGCCCTCAAGCTCCTTAACGAGAAGGGTGAGTTCCTCAATGCAGAGGAAGGAGCTGCCATCCTCGAGTGCGCCGAGCAGGAAAACTTCTCTTTTGCAGATGTGGATTCTCTCGGTGACATCGAAGAAAGGGATTTCACTGACGAGCATCTTGATGCAGTCCTCGCTCTCCCTGCTGTGGATGTCGAGGCCGTTCGCAACGCACATTTCAAGGTTGCCCTCGATGCAGTCAACTCTGTAGGAGGCATCATCATGCCAAGGCTTCTTGAGCGCATGGGAGTGGAGTGTGTCTGCGTGAACTGCGAACCTACGGGTCAGTTCGCCCACAATCCGGAGCCGCTCCCTGCAAATCTTGTGGAACTTTCAGAGGCTGTGGTGGCAAACAAGGCGGATCTCGGTATTTCAGTGGACCCTGATGTTGACCGTCTGGCCCTCATCTGCGAGGACGGAAAGCCTTTCGGAGAGGAATATACTCTCGTGAGCGTGGCTGATTATCTCCTTTCACGTGTCTACAACGAGGCTCTCCAGACAGGCAAGTCTATGGACGAGATCGCTGCACCATATGCAATGACGACTTCGTCAAACCTTTCGTCTTCACGCGCTCTTCGTGACGTTACCGAGCAGTACGGTGGCGAATATTTCGCAGCTGCAGTGGGTGAGGTCAATGTGACTACAAAGATGAAGGACTGTCAGGCCCTCATCGGTGGCGAGGGTAACGGTGGAGTGATCTATCCTGCCCTTCATTACGGACGTGACGCAATGGTCGGAGTAGCTCTCTTCCTCACGAATCTTGCATACAGGAAGATGAAGGTGTCTGAGCTGCTCGCTACCTATCCTCAGTATGTTATCGCGAAGAACAAGATCGAGCTTTCGGACAGCGCACTGATCGACCGTATACTCGATGAGATCAGGACTGTCTATTCGTCGGAGGACATCAACACCATCGACGGCGTGAAGATTTCGTTCGAGTCGCGCAGGGAATGGGTACACCTCCGTCGCTCGAATACCGAGCCGATCATCCGTATCTATGCGGAGGCTGCGACCAAGGAGGCTGCCGACGCACTCGCACAGCAGATAATCGACATCGCTAAAAATATCATAGGATAATGTTTTCATTCCGAACAACATCCCTTGAAGACCAGCTTGACAAGGCCCTGCTTGAAGGCAGGGTCGGCTGTTTCTGTACACAGAACTGCTGGGATACGGAGAAGGGACGATATATGTACGAGATCTTCGGCCAGAGAGGCAACCTACATACGGTCTTCTCGCCGCGTGATACAGAGCTGACCCCTCTTACCAACCATATCGAATTCAGTGCAGATGATCTCAAGGATCTAAATGCGGTGGTCGTGGAGATTCAGGATGTCGGAGCCCGCTACTTCAACTATACGAAGGACGTGTTCCGCCTCATGGATGTGCTCAAGTCGATGAAGGACGAGGCTCCTTCCCTGTATGTGGTGGATCATATCAATCCCGCAGGAAGGGTGGTTGAAGGTACGATGCCGTCTTCGGTGCAGGAGGCTTATGTGCCTAAGGTGGCCCACCGTCACGGACTTACGCTCGGTGAACTTGCAAACCTCTATTACCATGAGATCGGGGCCAGGTTCGCCCTCCATGTGATTTCTGCCCTTGCTACCGACTCCAACAAGCAGCTCATGCCGTGGACTATAGCTCCGGCCTCCGATATTCCGGGACTCTTCACCTGCGATATGTACAGCGGAGGAGGACTCTGGAACAACACCAACATCTCTCCGGCGATCGGAACCGCCCGTCCGTATGAATACATCGGTGCTCCTTTCGTGAAGACCGCAGCCGCCGAGAATGTTCCTGTGGCAGACGGGGTACTCCTGCGTCCATGCTCGTTCACCCCTTCGTGCGGAAGGTACGAGGGAAAGAAATGCTTCGGTTATCAGATCATGCTCGAGCCGGGGGTGGAGTACCATTCGCTCATCCACACCCTCCAGCTGATCCGCTATTTCAAGGAGAGATATCAGGAGTTCTGTCTTGAAGATGGCTTTGAGGCAAAGCTTTCAGATCAGGTGCTTCTGGATTATGTGAACGGTACCGTTTCATTTGAGGATATGAAGGAGCATGTGAAGGTGGAGGAACAGAAGTGGATCCGTAAGGCGAAGAAGTTCACGCTTTACGAAGACCTCCCATATAGAATCAAATGATCCCCGTCATTTTGCGCGATGCAAAGTAACTTTTACGAAAATTATTTGATTTGTTAAAATAAAGTTGTACATTTGCCGCGCAAAATTAGTTAACTAATATTTTATAACGTTATGAAGAAAGGTATACATCCCGAAACCTACCGTCTTGTAGCTTTCAAGGATATGTCAAACGATGTAGTGTTCATCACACGCTCATGCGCGAACACTAAGGAGACCATCGAGATCGAGGGCGTTGAGTACCCTGTAGTCAAGCTTGAGATTTCTAACACATCTCACCCATTCTACACTGGTAAGATGAAGCTTGTCGATACAGCAGGTCGCGTTGACAAATTCTATCAGAGATACGCAAAGAAGAAGTAATTCTTCCAAGACATATGGTACAGAAACGGCTCGCAGGATACTGCGGGCCGTTTTTCTGTGATGCGCTTAAAAGGTAAGGATTTCGCCGGTAGATGGGTGACGGAAGGTTATTGAGGATGCGTGGAGGTGAAGCCGGGTACATGAGCCGGTTCCTGTCCATATGCTGCCGCACCCTCCGTAAAGAAGGTCGCCGAGTATCGGTCTTCCGAGTCCGGAAAGATGGGCTGAGTGGATGCGGAGCTGGTGGGTGCGGCCGGTAAGGGGCTTGAAGACGATGTCTGTTGTCCCGTCTTCATTGACACCTGTCACTTCATATTCCGTTACGGATGGCTTTCCCTGGGCAAGGTCGACCTTCTGACGAGGTCTTTCGTCGTAGTCCGGACCGAGAGGAAGTTCTATCCTACCTTTGTCTCCTGCTTTCAGGTCAAGTGTCTTAGCGGTATATCCGCTTTTGTCGGCAGGGGAGAGGCGGGCCATGTAGGTCTTCCTGACGGTGTGTTCTTCAAACTGTTTCTTCAGGGATGATTCCGCCTCAGCATTCTTTGCAAGGACGATCAGTCCTGAAGTGTCCATGTCAAGCCTGTGGACCGCAACCGCCGGACAGCGGTTTTCGGAAATCCATTCCTGAAGCGATTGCCGGCCGTCCATACCGGGAACAGACGGCATTCCTGAAGGCTTTTCCGCCACGATGATGTCCTCATCCTCATATATTATTGGGGGTTCTGATGGGTGCCTGAATGGGGGTGGGAATGTCCCTTCCGTACTTTCCACACATAGACCTTTCATCATGAACCCCAGCAGCGGACCGCATTTGGAAGTACATGACGGATAGAAATGTCCATGGGTACGGACAGCCGTGGCGGGGGACGCCCCGTACCAGAATTCTCCCATGGCAACCGGCTTCAGACCGTTGAGGTAGGCGTGGTTCAGCAGCTTCGGAGCAGCGCAGTCTCCTGTACCTCCAGGCGGCATCAGACCCTGATTCTGAAAGACTTCAAGAATCGATGCCCTTTCTCCGTGAGCATTGTGTACGATGTACTGGCTGAATATCCATTTCTGCAGCTTGTCAGACATGGCTGCGCGAAGTTTCTTCAATCCGGCAATCCTGTCTCTGATCTCCTGTATCCTGATTTCAATATCTGAGATAGTGGATTTCCACCTGTCCTTTGCCCTCTTTAACTCTCCGTTTGCAAACTGACTTTCGGCGATGCCTGAGGCCTGCTTCTTCAGTTCGCGGAGCTCTTCCAGCTCTCTGTCGCGAGCTTCCAGAGCTTCCTGCAATGAATCCTTAAGCGGTCCAAGTTCAACGGAACCTATTCTTTCAATCTCCTTGTTGACAGCAGTAATCTCAGCTTCACGGGTACGGTAGTGACCTCCGTCTTCTGTAAGGTCGAATATAGGAGGTACAAACCCTTCTACTATGCTTGTGCCTCCTACGCTCCCGGAGAAGGCATATAAGATTATCATGTCGGTGCTTGGCCCCTCCTCAGAATGACAAATGAGCACGCCGAGCATCTTGCCGTCAGCGAAGCCCTTGGCTACCGCTTCCGGCAGCCGTCCCTCTGCAATCATCCTGTCAAGCCTCACCACGACTTCCCGGGCCGCCTTCCTGACCAGAGGGTGAGGGGAGTATCTGAACGGATCTGTGAACGGCATGTCAATCATAGCCTGACATTGTTTGCAAGGTATTCCCTGCAGATGTCCTGCAGACCGCAGTCCTGGCATTTAGGCTTTCTTGCAGTGCAGACATAGCGCCCGTGAAGGATGAGCCAATGGTGTGCTGTAGGTCTGAGCTCCGGGGCAAACCCTGCCGTAAGATCTTTCTCGACTGCTTCTACTGTTGTCCCATCTGACAGGCCTATGCGGCGCGATACCCTGAACACATGGGTGTCTACTGCGATCACAGGCTTGTCGTATATGACTGATGCAATGACATTTGCAGTCTTGCGTCCCACTCCGGGAAGGGTTTCCAGAAGCTCCGGCTCAGATGGGACCTGACCTGAAAAGTCCGATACGAGCTTTTGGGCCATTCCGATGAGATGCCTTGCCTTGTTGTTCGGGAATGAAATGGATTTTATGAGTTCATATACTTCCTCGAACGAGGCGGATGCAAGGTCGGCCGGTTCGGGGAATCTTTCGAATATGAGCGGAGTGTGGATATTCACCCTCTTGTCCGTGCATTGTGCGGACAGGATAACTGCGATAAGAAGGTGGAAGGGTGTGTCGTAATGGAGTTCGGTCTCGGGGTTTTCCATGTTCTCCGAGAACCATTGGGTCACTTTGTGGTATAGATCGATCTTTTCCATGATATAACAGATCCTTGCATCACTTCGTTCTTCAGGATGACGGTCTTGTCAGATCGTAAGTTCCAGGTCTATCGCCTCGTCCGGATCCTGTTCAATACATGTCTCATCCTTGCAGACCATGACACGGCCGGGATATTTCTCGAATATCTGGCGGTTGTGCGTCACCATCACTATGGCAGTGCCATTTTCCTTGTTGATTCCAGTGAGAAGCTTCATGATGCCGTCGGCAGTTTCATTGTCAAGATTTCCTGTAGGCTCGTCTGCGATTATCACCTGAGGGTCGTTGAGGAGAGACCTTGCGATTGCGATGCGCTGCTGTTCTCCTCCCGAAAGCTGGTGAGGCATCTTATGGCGCTTTCTTTCCATTCCTACAGATTCAAGGACCGAACCGATCTTCTTCTTCATCTGGTCCTCGTCCTTCCATCCCGTTGCCCTGAGCACAAACAGAAGGTTATCTTCCACGCTTCTGTCCATCAGAAGCTGAAAATCCTGGAACACCACTCCCATCTTTCGACGCAGGTATGGAATGTCCTTGTCTCTGATATCCTTGAGTGTGAAACCGCATGCCTCGCCTTTGCCCTTGTGCAGAGGGTTTTCAGCAATGATCGTTCTGATGATAGAGGTCTTTCCTGTTCCTACCTTTCCGACGATATATACGAAATCGCCCGGGTATACGTCCATATCAAGACCATAGATGACTGTGGCTTCACCATTGATTATGTCGGCATTTCTGAATGAAATGATGGGAGTTCTGTCTTCCATATCCAAAATTTGAGTTTCAAACACACAAATATAGTGGAAAATGGTTAAATTTGTAAATTATTATGCGAAACTTGATTTGTATAGAGAAACGTTATAACAGGATGAGAATTCTTTCATTGACTGCCTCTGCTCTGTTCATGCTTCTGGCTGCAGGACTGAGTCTGGATGCCCAGGATTATAGAGATGCCTTAAGATTATACGACAATTCGATGTTCAGCCGTTCCAGGACCCTCTTTGACGAGGAGTCCGGGAAATCATTGACCTCAGACCCCGAAGGCCGGTCGGTGCTGAGCCAGATCCGTTCCGTTGTGCCGGGCTATGAGAAGGCGATGGATTCCTTCATTTCACGCAATCCGCACTCGCTCCATGTCCCGCAGATGAAGTGGCACCATGCCATGAATCTTTTCGACAGCCAGGATTACGAGGCTGCAGGTGCTGTTCTGGAAGAAATAGAAATCAGGCAGCTTTTCAAGAGGCAACGGACGGAATATCATTTCCGCAAGGCATACTGCGACCTTGAAAACAGGAACCTTGAGTCGGCACGTATGCATTTTGCTGAAGTTGAGAAGGCACCGATGTCGGATTATACCGCTCCTGCCAGGTATGCCCTGGGCTATATAAGTTATGTGGAAAGGAACTTCAAAGAGGCTGTTGAGTGGTTCGAGAAGTCAAGAAAGGACGGCCGTTTCGCCCAGATGTCATGTTATTACCTTATGGAGAGTCACTTCATGCTCGGAGACCATGACTATGTTACGGAAAAAGGTGATGTCATGTATGAGTCTGTGCCTCAGGAGAGACGCCCTCATCTTGCCAGGATCATTTCTGAATCATGGCTGGTTCTCGGAGACGCTGACAATGCACGTCGTTTCCTGGATCTCAATGCCCAGGGGGGAGGGCAGCCCCGATCAAGGACCGACTGGTTCTTCAACGGCTCTGTGTTGTATGCTGTAGAGGACTACAGGGGGGCGATTGACGCGTATTCAATGATGGGTGAAAGACGTGATTCGATAGGTCAGGTCGCGAACTATCATCTCGGATACAGTTTCATCCAGACAAAGAACAAGGTTGCTGCGATGGATGCATTCCGCGAGGCCTCTGCGCAGACCTTTGATGCTGCGATAGCAGAGGATGCTTATTTCAACTGGGCTAAGCTGGCTTTTGACCTGAATGAAGATACATCCGTCTTCTATGACTATCTTGCCAGATATTCTGACCGCAGGAAGGGAGACAGGATCAACAGCTACATAGCTGTAGCTGCCCTTCTGAACAGGGACTACGAGGGTGCGGTAAACGCCTATGACCAGATCGACGAACTGGACGATGACATGCGAGGCAATTATATGAAGGCCTATTTCCTCAGGGCCAATCAGCTTATTGCCAGCGGTTCATACAGAATGGCCATTCCATGTCTGAAGGTCGCGGCCTATTATTCCGACAAGGATAGCAGATTCAACCAGCTTACACGTTTCTGGCTGGCTGAATCATATTACCGTAATGATCAGTACGAGGAGGCCCGGGAAATTTTCACTGACCTTTACAATACATCCGCATTATACGGAAGGTCGGAATCCTATCAGATTTCATACAACATAGCATACTGCTATTTCAAGGAGAATGACTATGCTTCTGCCGCAAGATGGTTCACGGAATATCTCGGTGAAGCATCCGTACAGTATCGTAAGGACGCTATGGAAAGGAAGGGAGACTGCTTCTTCATGCGTTCCGATTACTCTTCAGCGGCTGCCGCTTACGATCAGGTTCTGAAGGATTACTTCAATATCAATGACATATATCCTTATTACCAGGCTGCGCTTTCATATGGACTGAACAGGAATGTAGACAAGAAGGTGGAGATACTTTCTCATGTGATGGAAGCCTCACCTTCGTCAAAGTTCTACCCGGAGGCCATGTTCGAGCTCGGCCGCACATATGCTGTGAGGGAAGAGGATGACAACGCCTTCCGCTGTTTCAGGATGCTTGCTGACAATGTCAAGGACAGCACCTTCGTGGCGCAGGCGTATATTGAGATGGGTTCGATTGCAAGAAACCAGTCTCAGTTCAATGATGCCCTCGGTTATTACAAGACGGTTGTTGAGAAGATGCCTCTTTCCGGTTATGCTGAAGATGCCCTTGCTGCCATAGAATCGATCTACCAGACGAGGAATGAACCGGAGGAGTATATCGCCTACATCGAGACCATAGGAAAGGGGGCTACCAAGACAGCTGATGAAAAGGAGGATATGATCTTCAATTCGGCAGAGCAGATCTTCCTTTCGGATAACTATGAGAAGGCACTTGTGTCCCTGAAGTCCTATGTCGAGAAATATCCTGACGGAAGACACGACTATAAGGCCGACTTCTATATGGCAGAGTCATACAAGAACCTTGGAAAGCTTGAGCAGGCTTGTGACAGTTACAGGAAGGTGATAGTGGAGGGCGAAGGCTCCTTCGTTGAACTTTCAATGCTCAATTTTGCAAATCTTTCCTATAAGCTTGAGAAGTGGAGTGATGCATACGGCGGTTATTCGTCACTCTTCTCTTCCGCTCTGCTTGAAAACAACAAGTTCACAGCCCTTACAGGTATGATGCGTTCAGCATTCAAGGGACATCAGTGGGCAAAGGCTGTAGAGAATGCCGAGCATGTTATCTTCGATACGCGTTCTGATGATGCGCTGAAGACAGAGGCTGAATATATCAAGGCCAAGTCATATCTTGCTACAAGCCGAAGGGAAGAGGCCTTCAAGGTGCTGGAGCGTCTGGCAGAAGATGTTTCCGGGGCATATGGCGCCGAGGCAGCATACATGCTTATTCAGGATGCATATGACAGGGGCGAGTTCGAGGATGTGGAGACAAAGGTATATGCATTTGCAGATGCCGGTTCGGATCAGGTGTACTGGCTTGCCAAGAGTTTCATTGTCCTTGGAGATTCATTTGCAGAAAGGGATGAGGTCGAGCAGGCTAAAGCTACCTTTGAAAGTGTCAGGGACGGTTACACCCCTTCAGGTACGGATGATGATGTGATGGACAATGTGAACATGCGCCTGGAGAAGATAGGAGAAATGGTTGAGGAACAGAATTAAAGTGATGACTATGAAGACTATATATCGTTTTGTATACATTCTGGCTTTAGGCGTTGCCGGATTCTCTGCATCGGCTCAGGACCTGGATCCTACCGTCGTCGTTGACAGGGCATATGAGGGTAAGCTCATGGAGGTTCACAAGCCTTCTCTCGAAATGGCGGTACCGGATTCCGTGATGCGCTTCGATCTTGATTTCGATTATTCTGTCTTTGACAGTCCGTATAAGGGTTCATATGAGTTCAATCCTTATCTCCTGTCCATGAAACCTTCGGTGGCAGCAGACCGTTCCGGAAGATTTTATCTCAGGGCCGGTGCCGGATACCAGCTTCGTCCGGAATTCGACATGGTCTGGTCGCCTAAGATGGAAAAATCCAGTCCTTTTCATATTGATGTCTACGCCCGTCACAGGTCGTTTTTCGGAAAATTCCATACGTTGGCCCTTCCTGAGATCAAGCCGGCTGACGGCAGGTATGAACTGGAGGATTGCTTTGCGTCAAGGAGTGGATTCATGAATTCCAAGGCAGGTGTGGACCTCGGATTTGACTGGGAGAAGTCGAGACTGGACATGAATGTCGGATATTACGGCAATCATCGTATTCTTTCAGGTCAGTTCTCAAGGAATTACAATGCTCTGGATGCTGATTTCTTCCTTGGATCAAGGGATATGGATGCACGTTCCGGCTTCATCTACGGTATCGGAGCGAAATATCGCCGTGCTTCATTCAAGGAATACTTCGGCAGGAAGATGAACGAGAACAATCTGGACCTTGACCTTGTTTTGGGCGGTTCCTTGAAGCAGGCCGGACGTGTGCTGGTTGATCTGGAACTGGACCATGACGGATATTCCGGCGAACTTGCAGGAAGTGCATCCGTGATATCAGTAAGACCGCGTTATGTCTACGAAAGAGGCAGGCTGAATCTGAATGCAGGTCTTAATTTGTCAAAGGCTGTCGTTGATACCACTTCCCATCTTTTCGTGTCTGAAGCCAAGGGTCAGATCATATATCCGGATGTCTCCCTGCGTTTCAGCCTGATACGCAATGCCCTCATGTTCTATGCAAAGGCGGGAGGCGGTACCAGGGTCGTGTCAAATGCCGAGCTTATTGACAGGAATCCGTTCCTGGATGTCATAGCGTATTCACGAGAAGATACACACAGGTATTTCGGCAGTGACATGGGAGTTGAAGTCGTAAGGATTGATGCAACGGCTGGTCTTGAAGGCCGTATAGGTCCTATGTTCAGCTGGAATCTGCATGCAGGATATGCAGACTATGCCAGCGGACTCGTGGATTGTGCCGAGGTCCGTCAGATGCCGATGGAGGGTGTTTCCTATGGACCGTACAGGATGTGGAACGTCACTGCATCCTGGCTCTGGAAAAGCGATCGTGTTCAGATTGACGGAAATGTAACGTATAGGAATGCGTGGGGAAAGGTGTTTGACTCACCTTCGTACGCATTCAAGCCGGCAGCCTTTGCCGGAGATGTTGCAGTGGAATATAATTACATGGAAAGGATATATGTGGGAGTGGATTGTGAGTTTTCTTCTTCACGCCATATGCCTTTGCAGTCGTGTTATCTTCCCGGCTACGCAGATCTGGGGGTTACTGCCGAATACATTACAAGCCGTGCCATCTCCTTTTGGGCAAGGGGTGGAAACCTTCTTGGAATGACTATCCCTCGTAATCTGGTCTACGCTGTCAAAGGCCCGTATTTCACGCTTGGAATCTCGTTGAAATTATAGATTCTATCCAAGGTTTTCTCAGAATAAATTACTAAATTTGTCCGTTTGTTTTTAGGCAATTAACGAGGCAAATTTAGTAATTTTATATATGAGCGAAGAAGTAATCAATAATGCGTCTGCGGAGCAGTACTCCGCGAACAGCATTCAGGTGCTTGAAGGACTGGAGGCCGTAAGGAAGAGGCCTTCGATGTACATCGGTGATGTGGGCGAAAGAGGTCTCCATCATCTTGTGTATGAAGTGGTTGACAACAGTATCGATGAGGCTCTTGCCGGTTACTGTTCACACATCGACGTTTCAATCAATGAGGATAATTCGATTACCGTAAAGGACAACGGCCGTGGTATCCCGACCGGTATGCACGAGAAGGAGAACCGTTCGGCTCTCGAGGTCGTTCTGACCGTCCTTCATGCCGGCGGTAAGTTCAGCAAGGACAGCTACAAGGTTTCTGGTGGTCTCCACGGTGTGGGTGTGTCCTGCGTGAATGCCCTTTCTGACTATCTCAAGGCTGAGATCCATCGTGAGGGCAAGGTCTTCGTGCAGGAGTATTCGCAGGGAAAGCCCTACAAGCCTGTCGAGGTGGTGGGTGAGGCCGAGGATACAGGTACGATAGTTACCTTCCATCCGGATCCTGAGATCTTCCAGGTTACAACTACCTACAAATATGACACGCTTGCTGCGCGTCTTCGTGAGCTTGCATACCTGAACAAGGGTATCCATCTTTCACTTACCGACAGGAGGAATCTTGTGCATGATGTGGATGAGAACGGAAACGAGCTCGAGACGACCCATTTCAGAAACGATATCTTCTATTCGAAGGACGGACTTCGTGAGTTCGTGGACTACCTTGACGGAGGAGCAGAGAAGCTTATAGAAACTCCTATCTGTCTTGAGACTGACAAGGTGATTCCTATCGAGATAGCACTCCAGTATAATACAAGCTATACTGAGAAGATCTATTCTTATGTAAACAACATCAACACCATAGAGGGAGGTACCCACCTCCAGGGATTCAAGATGGGTCTTACAAGGACCCTGAAGAACTATGCCGAGAAGCAGGGCATGCTTGCCAAGCTTAAGTTCGACCTTGCCGCAGATGACTTCCGCGAAGGTCTTACGGCGGTGGTTTCGGTGAAGGTTGCAGAGCCTCAGTTCGAAGGTCAGACCAAGACCAAGCTCGGAAACGGCGAGGTCGTGTCGGCGGTTTCTCAGGCTACAGCAGCTGCTCTCGAGCAGTATCTCGAGGAGAATCCGAGGGAAGCGAAGATGATCGTCGAGAAGGTCATCCTCGCGGCCACAGCGCGCCATGCGGCACGCAAGGCCCGCGAGATGGTGCAGAGAAAGACAGTGATGTCTGGTGCTGGAATGCCGGGCAAGCTTGCAGACTGCTCTTCAAGAAATCCTGAGGAGTGCGAGCTCTTCCTCGTCGAGGGAGACTCTGCGGGCGGTACCGCAAAGCAGGGCCGTGACCGTATCACCCAGGCTATCCTTCCGCTCAGAGGTAAGATCCTCAATGTGGAGAAGGCCATGGAACACAGGGTGTTCGAAAGCGAGGAGATCAGAAACATCTATACCGCCCTCGGTGTCACAGTGGGAACTGAAGAGGATAGCAAGGCATTGAACCTCAGCAAGCTTCGCTACCACAAGGTCATCATCATGACCGATGCCGATGTCGACGGAAGCCATATCGCTACCCTTATCCTCACATTCTTCTTCCGTTATATGATCGACCTTATCAAGAACGGATACGTGTACCTTGCGACCCCTCCTCTCTATCTTGTGAAGAAGGGTAAGGAAGAGGTCTACTGCTGGACAGAGCAACAGCGCAAGGATGCTACCCTCCAGCTCGGAAAGGGTTCTGACAAGGGAGTGTTCGTACAGCGTTACAAAGGTCTTGGAGAGATGAGCGCAGAGCAGCTCCAGTCCACTACCATGGATCCTGAGAAGCGCCTTCTCCGTCAGATCACAATCGAGAACGCGGCTGAGGCGGAACGTACATTCTCCATGCTCATGGGAGACGATGTGCCGCCACGTCGTGAGTTCATCGAACAGAACGCCCACTATGCGAATATCGACGCATAAAAAGGAATCTTAACCAAAGTACTATACATAAACCAAATTACAATTGATTATGACAGACATTTTTGACAGAATCGAGAAGCATTCGGGTGGCCCTCTCGGCCAGTATGCAGCAAAGGCTTTCGGTTACTACATGTTCCCTAAGCTTGAAGGCGAACTCGGCCCGCATATGAAGTTCCAGGGCAAGGACGTCCTTGTATGGAGCCTCAACAACTACCTCGGACTTGCAAACCATCCTGAGGTAAGGAAGGCAGATGCTGAGGCAGCTGCAAAATGGGGCCTTGCATATCCGATGGGAAGCCGAATGATGACAGGACATACAGACCTTCACGAGCGTTTCGAAAGGGAGCTTGCGGAATTCGAGAGAAAGGAGGACGCATTCCTCTTCAACTTCGGTTATCAGGGTATTCTTTCGACTATTGATGCATTGATGGACCGTCGTGATGTAATCGTTTATGACTCAGAGGCTCACGCGTGTCTTATCGACGGTGCACGCATGCATATGGGTAAGAGGATGACCTTCCGTCACAACGACTATGAAAGCTGTGAGAAGACTCTCCAGAGAGCTACAAGACTTTGTGAGGAGACTGGCGGTGGAATCCTTCTCATAACTGAAGGTGTATATGGTATGACCGGTGCTCTCGGTTTCCTTGACAAGATTGTCGAGCTAAAGAAGAAATACAAGTTCAGAATCCTTATCGACGACGCTCACGGATTCGGTAACATGGGTCCTACAGGACG
The DNA here is from genome assembly GCA_015060385.1 of Bacteroidales bacterium. Classification (GTDB taxonomy): domain Bacteria; phylum Bacteroidota; class Bacteroidia; order Bacteroidales; family UBA932; genus Cryptobacteroides. The sequence continues at coordinate 17,305 of SUYO01000015.1, read as the reverse complement.
TGGTACCTCGGAGCATTTCGGCGTTATGGACGACATCGACCTTTACATAGGTGCATACGCAAAGTCGATGGCTTCGATCGGAGGCTTCGTTGCAGGTCCTAAGAAGATCATCAACTATCTTCGTTTCAACATGCGTTCGCAGATCTATGCGAAGTCGCTTCCTATGGCTCTCGTAGAGGGCGGTCTCAAGAGACTTGAGATCATCCGCAGCAAGGAGGGTGACGAACTCCGTAAGAAGCTCTTTACCATCACAAAGGCTCTCCAGGACGGCTTCCGCAATCTCGGTTTCGAGATCGGCCCTGCCGAGGCATGCGTTACTCCTGTACAGATCAAGGGTGGTGTAGGCCAGGCTTCGAGAATGGCAGTAGACCTCCGCGAGAACTACGGAATCTTCTGCTCTGTGGTAATATATCCGGTTATTCCTAAGGGTATGGTGATTTTCCGTATCATATCTACAGCGGCACACTCTATGGAGGATGTGAACCGCACGCTTGCTGCCTTCACCGAGGTCCGCGCAAAGCTTGACGCCGGATACTACGACGGAGACGAGGGCGATATCGTGGATATGGCTACAAGATAGTCTTTATTTAAAGATATGGAGAAGATAAATTTTCCGAAAAAGTTCAAGGTATATGTGCCTCTGATACTGATATTTGTCGTACTGCTTCTTCTGATGCCAAGAAGCCTGAGGTTCGGCTATGACTACACCAAGGGTTCCCCATGGAAGTATGAGACCCTCATAGCGCAGTTCGATTTCCCTATTCTGAAGACTGACGAACAGTATCAGAGGGAACTGGAGAATGCAGGTGCCAGAGTGATACCGTATTACCGTTATGACGACAAGGTTTCCGCAAAGACTGCGGAAGCCTTGTCTGCTATGGATTTCGGCCTTCTTGCTGATGTCGGACAGGCTGTCAGTGACGCTGTTTCGGAAATTTACTCAATCGGTGTGATTTCCGTTTCTGCAGGTCAGGATGCTGAAGACGGAGTCATCTATGTACAGAAGGACAGACGCGCTTTCAAAGTCCCGGTAAGCGAGGTCTGTACGCTTGACAAGGCATATGAGCTGTTGAGGGAAAAGGTTTCTGCCGTCAGTGCGGGCCATAATGTGGATTCTCTCTATGATGCTACAGGACTTGGCAAGCTCATAGAGCCTAATCTGGTGTTCGACCAGCAGACCACGGACCTTGTCCATGAGGAGAATTTCGATCACATCTCACGTACCCAGGGTGTTGTCCGTTCCGGCATGGTCATAGTCTCCGAGGAGGAGATGGTTACTGCTGAAATCGAGCAGTTGCTGGATTCTTACAAGGCTGAATATGAGGCGAATGTGGGATATCTTGGTCCTCGTCCTCTGCAATGGATAGGCAATGGGATGATAGCCTTTTTCCTGGTGCTTGTCCTTTTCCTGGCCATATATTACTGCAACAGCAGGATATTTGATGAATTTAACAAGTATCTTTATATCCTGATGGTATTCCTGCTTTCAGCAGTATGTTCGTCAGTGGTCGCTAAGGTGGATCCGAACCTGTTCTACATGATGCCTTTCATGCTCATAGTCTTCTATCAGCTGGCGTTCTTTTCCCGCAGGATGGTCTTTTCAGTCTATTTCATATCCCTCCTGCCTATGCTCATATTCGCTCCGGACGGAATGGAACTGTTCCTGATATATCTTGTAGCAGGAACAGTGGGAATACTTGTATTTGAGCGTTTCAACAAGGGATGGCTACAGTTCGTGACAGCATTCATCCTGTTCGTGGTCATGGTAATGGTATGGCTTGCCTTCCGTTTTGTCGAGGGAATGACTTCTGTCGACTATCATACCATCTTCGACATGGCCCTCGGTGCCGTACTTTCTGTTGCAGGATATCCTCTTATCTATCTCTTTGAGAAGATATTCAGACTTGTGTCTACCTCCAAGCTCGTCGAACTCAGCGATACCAGCAATCCTCTTCTGAGAATGCTTGCAGACAAGGCTCCGGGTACCTTCCAGCACTCCCTCCAGGTCATGAATCTGGCGGATGCTGTCGCAAGGTCAGTGGATGCTAATGTACCGCTCATACGTACTGCAGCCCTTTACCACGATGTGGGAAAGATAGCGAACCCTCAGTGTTTCACTGAGAATGAGACTCCAGGCGTGAAGTATCATGCTGGCCTTTCTCCTAAGGAAAGCTCCCAGGAAATAATACGCCATGTATCTGACGGTGTCGCTCTTGCCGAGAAGTACGGACTGCCGGAAATCGTACGCGAATTCATAACGACCCATCATGGAACCACTCCTACCGCCTATTTCCTCAATACATATCTGAATGCAGGAGGTGATCCTGAGCAGACGGCGGATTTCTATTATGACGGAGTGAAGCCGACTACCAAGGAGCAGGTTATCCTTATGTTCTGCGACGCGGTGGAAGCTGCTTCCAGGGCTCTGAAGGACTACTCACAGGAGAATATTTCAGCACTTGTAGACAGGATAGTGGACGGAAAGATATCAGACGGTCAGCTTGTTGATGCCGATATATCTCTCAAGGAGATTGCAGTGATAAAGGAGACCATGAAGACATATCTCCAGCAGATGTACCATTCGCGAGTGGCATATCCGAAGCGAAGGAAAAATGCCCAATAGGGTGATTTTGAAATATCGCATATTATTTATATTTTTGCGGGCTATTTCTGCGAGGTGGAAATCTTTGAAAGAAAAATGATTAAAAGAAAACAGATATGAAAATTGAACAGAACAGAATTGATGACCTCAATCTTGAGCTCACACTCGCTGTGACAAGCGAGGATTATGCGGAAAGCAGAAAGAAGAAGCTTAACGACTACAGAAAGAAGGCTGAAATCAAAGGCTTCAGAAAGGGCATGGTTCCTATGTCTCTCATAGAGAAGATGTACGGCCAGTCAGCTCTTGCAGACTCTGTGAACGATGTGATCTCAAACGGTCTCAACAACTTCATCAGCGAGAACAATCTCCGCGTGCTCGGTGAGCCGCTTCCTGCAGAGGACCAGCCGGAGACAGACTGGACAGTAGGAAACGACTTCACATTCAAGTTCGACATGGCTCTCAATCCTGAGATCTCATTCGAGCTTTCAAAGGAGGACGAGGTGGTTTACTATACGATCACTGTTACCGAAGCTGCAAGGAAGGAGATGAAGGAAAACCTTCTCAAGCAGTACGGATCTCTTGAGGAAGGCGTACAGGCAAAGGAGGAGGACTTCATCATAGTTGACTTTGAGCAGGGTGACATGAAGGTTGAGGGTACATATGTGGCTCTCCGCAATGTTGCAGAGGCTGCAAGGGCATCTTTTGTAGGCGTGAAGGCCGGTGATGTTCTTGATGTGAACGTGAACGAGGCTTTCGAGAACGAGACAGACCGTTCATCAATGCTTAAGGTAAGCAAGGACGAGCTTGCAACTCTTGACCCTATGTTCAAGATGACTGTAAAGAACGTGAAGACTTTCGTCAACGCTGCTCTTACAGAGGAGACTTTCGAGAAGATCTTCGGTGTGAAGACAGAAGCTGAGTTCGACGCTAAGATAGAGGAGAAGATTCGCGCTGAGTATTCACAGGAGGCTGATTTCCGTTTCGGAAAGGATGCAAAGGACTATCTCCTTGCAAAGGCTGACGTGAAGGTTGCAGAGAAGTTCCTCAAGAGATGGGTATATGTCATCAACGAGGGCAAGTTCACAATGGAGGATATCGAGAAGGACTGGGACTTCTTCATCGCAGACTACAAGTGGCAGATGGTTCGCGGTTACCTCATGAACAAGTACAATGTCAAGGTTGAGGAGGCAGACCTTCTTGCAAGTGCCAAGGGTTTTGCTGCATACCAGTTCGCAATGTACGGAATGAACAATGTTCCTGAGGAGCAGCTTGAGGCCTTCGCAAAGAACATCCTCTCTCAGGAGGAGCAGGGAAGAAGGATTCTTGACAAGGTTGAGGATGACAAGACCTTCGATGCAGTTCGTGAGGTGGTTACCCTCAAGAAGAAGAAGATCTCTGTTGAGAAATTCCGCGAGTTGAAATAATCATGGACTTACGGCCGGCTCGCAAAGCCGGCCTTTTTTATATATGATATGAATAAGGAATTTGAAAAATACGCCCGTCTGGAGCATCGCATAAGCTCCATGACAATGCACAGGTATGAATCCGTGATGAACGGATACATCAATCCTACCATCATCGAAGAAAGAAAACTCAATGTTGCATCTATGGATGTCTTCAGCCGTCTGATGATGGACCGCATCATCTTCCTGGGAGTACCGATCGATGACGATGTCGCCAACATCATTCAGGCCCAGCTTCTTTTCCTGGCATCCAATGACAGTACCAGCGATATCTCATTGTATCTCAATACTCCTGGCGGCGTAGTTTCTTCCGGTCTCGGTATATATGATACGATGCAGTTGATCGAACCTGATGTGGCCACCATCTGTACAGGTATGGCAGCTTCAATGGGTTCTGTACTGCTCTGTGCAGGTGCTCACGGAAAAAGATCGGCTCTTCCGCACTCCAAGGTGATGATCCATCAGCCGCTAGGCGGTGCAAGAGGTCAGGCTTCTGATATCCTCATTGCAGCCCAGGAGATAGAGAAGACCAGAAAGGAACTGTATGAAATCATTTCGGAACATTCAGGCCAGCCGCTTGAGAAGATTGCTTCGGATGGTGACCGTGATTTCTGGATGACCTCTCAGGAAGCTTTGGAATACGGAATGATAGACGAGATACTTAAGAAGAGAACCAGGTAGATTATGGCAAAGGAAAAGAAACAGTCGGGCTATTGCATGTTCTGCGGAAGGACAGAGAGGGAGGTTTCGCTTCTTCTTCAGGGGATTGATGCGTGCATATGTGCAGATTGTGTAAGAATGGCTCAGGATTATCTCAGGGACTTTGACAGGGCAAAGACCCCTGCAGTTCCGGAGAAAGTGGAGAGCGATTACAAACCGAAGGATATCCACGCATACCTTGATCAGTATGTCATCGGTCAGGACAGGGCGAAGAAACTGCTTTCTGTAGCTGTATATAACCATTACAAGAGGCTCAACAACAATCTTTCAGAAGATAATGAACTTGAACTGGAGAAGTCAAATGTACTGATGGTAGGCCCTACGGGTACCGGTAAGACTTTGTTAGCCAAGACTATAGCCAAGCTTCTCAAAGTTCCGTTCACCATCGTTGATGCTACCGTACTTACAGAGGCCGGCTATGTCGGAGAGGATGTGGAGAGCATACTTTCAAGACTTCTTCAGGAAGCAGACTACGATGTTGCCAAGGCTGAGAGAGGTATAGTATTCATCGACGAGATCGACAAGATCGCCCGTAAGAGTGACAATCCTTCCATCACCCGTGACGTCTCCGGAGAAGGTGTGCAGCAGGCGATGCTCAAGCTTCTTGAGGGAAGTGTCGTGAATGTACCGCCTCAGGGGGGACGCAAGCATCCTGAGCAGGAGTTCCTCCATGTCAATACACAGAACATACTCTTTATCTGCGGAGGTGCCTTTGAAGGCATCGAGCGCAGGATAGCGCAGCGTCTCAACACCCAGGTGATAGGCTTCGGTGCGGCAAACAGACAGCAGATCGACAAGAACAATCTTCTCAAGTATGTAGAAGCTCAGGACCTGAGATCATACGGACTCATTCCGGAGATCATCGGCCGTCTCCCTGTAATCACATATCTTGACAACCTTGACAGAGATGCACTCAAGAGGATTCTTACCGAGCCTAAGAACGCCCTGCTGCGACAGTATAAGAAGATGTTCGAGCTTGACGGCATCAAGCTGACCATCGATCCGGAGGTCCTTGATATCATTGTGGACACTTCTATTGAAAACAGATTGGGAGCACGAGGCTTACGCTCTATCTGTGAGCAGATTATGACGGATGCCATGTATGATGCTCCATCTTCTGGAAGGAAGACATTCCGTCTCACAGCGGAATATGCGAGGGAGAAACTCAGCAGGTAATGATGTTTTTTTTTAAATAAAAGTGCTTCCGGTGTTGCTCAATTGAAAAAAATGTCCTACAATTGCACCCGCAAATTGAGATTAAAGAATAACAGATATGTCTACAACAACTAAGAAGAGAGGAGTCGTCAGCTTCGAGAATATGTCAGAGGAGCTGGCTGCAGCGTTTGCTGAGAAATATCCTAGAGGATACAGTGACTATTTTCCGGATCTGGTAAAGTATGACAAGCCGGATGGAACATCGTTCTATGCTGTAATGATCGAGATTCCGGATGCAATCTATCTTGTTAAGATCAAGGTCAAGACGGATGTTGCCGAGGATATCGAGCGTTGGCTTGAAGGCGAGGATAACGAAGATAGCGATGGAGATGAGGGAGAGAGCCTGCCTGATGACAACATCTCACAGTATTCTACCGAAGATGATGGTGCAGATGCATAGCAATCAAATATGATATGAGCCGACCTGCTTCAGGGTCGGCTTTTTTTATTATATTTGCGTGATTTTGCAACTATGGGAAAGAAATTTACATTGAGATCGGCGTCAGTTACGTTCAGAGGCATGATAAAGGGAATGCCTGAGCGTGATGTCATGATCGTGCTTTCCCTTGTGGTAGGTGTGGCCTGCGGTCTTGCAGCTGTCCTTCTTAAGTCAGCTATAGAGTTCATTCATCATTCCATCACTTCCTGGTTCGACGGAGTCGCATACAGCGCTCTCTACCTCATCTATCCGGGAGTCGGAATGCTCCTGGCCATGCTGTTTGTACGGTATGTGGTCAAGGATAATATCGGACATGGTGTGACGAAGGTCCTCCAGGCAGTATCCAAGAACGAGTCAAAGATCCGTCCGCACAACATGTGGTCGTCCATGCTTGCCTCGTCGGTGACGATCGGATTCGGAGGATCCGTCGGAGCCGAGGCTCCGATCGTGTATACGGGAGCTGCAATCGGTTCGAATGTGGCAAGGTATATGGGCCTGTCATACAAGAACATGACCATTCTTTTGGGATGTGGAGCAGCCGGTGCAGTGGCCGGCATCTTCAAGGCTCCCCTGGCCGGAGTGCTCTTCACATTGGAGATTCTTCTTTTCAACATCTCCATGACATCCATTCTTCCGCTTCTTCTTTCCACGATTTCAGCAACGGTAATATCCTACATATTCCTGGGGGATCAGCCTGCCTTCGAATGTACGATATCGCCTTTCACGATGCATAATATCCCGTTCTATCTGATACTTGCTCTATTCAGCGCCGCATGTTCGGTATATTTCACAAGGACAACATTGTGGCTTGAGGACAAGATCAGGTCCATAAAGGGACCATATGTCAGATGGGCTGTCTCGGCTTCCTGTCTGGGACTCCTGATATTCCTGTTCCCTCCGCTTTATGGAGAAGGTTACGGATATCTTCATGAACTGCTGAACGGCGGACAGATAGACTTTGAAGGTGAGACTGTGTTGGCCTTCCTTATGAACAGCGAGTGGTCAATTCCGATATTCTTCCTTATGATTCTGATTCTCAAGGTGTTCTCCATGTCTTTTACTAATGCTGGAGGCGGTGTGGGAGGAACATTCGGTCCTACTCTGTTCATTGGTGCAATTGCGGGATTCTTTGTTTCCAGAACCATAAATCTCATAGGAGGCGGAGACGTAGTACCGGAACAGAATTTCGTACTTGTGGGCATGGCCGGACTGATGTCAGGAGTCATGCAGGCTCCTATGACAGCAATCTTCCTTATTGCGGATATGACAGGAGGTTATGAACTTCTTATTCCGCTCATCCTGACTTCTACGGTCTCATACGCTGCCACGAGGATGGTGGAACCTTATTCAATCTATACCAAGCGTATTGCCAAGAGGGGAGAGCTTCTTACCCATGACAGTGACCAAGCGGTGCTTACGCTTCTCAAGACCAACGAGATGATCGAGGCTGATTTCATGCCGGTGAAGATCGATGCTTCGCTGGGTGAGCTTGTGGAGGTGGTGGCGACTTCCAAGAGGAACATCTTCCCTGTCGTTGATGACAGGAATCATTTTCATGGCTATGTGTCCCTTGAGGATATCAGACAGGATATGTTTCATACCGAGCTGTATGAAAAGATGCATGTATATAATTTCATGCAGTCGGCTCCTGCCTATGTTTACATAGATGAAAAGATGGACAGTGTGATGGATAAGTTCGAGAAGACGGCTGCCTGGAATCTTCCGGTTGTGGACCATGACAGGACATACATCGGCTTTGTTTCCAAGTCCAAGATTTTCTCGGCATATCGTAATCAGCTGAAACAGGTATCACATGACTAGGCCGTGTCATTGCGAGGAGCAAAGCGACGTGGCAATCTTCATACTAAAGAAACAGTAAATGAAAGAGATTTATATAAAGAGTATTGCTGAGAGGGTAGGGGTGAAGGAATGGCAGGTGGAGAACTGTGCGAAGCTGTTCGAGGAAGGTGCCACCATACCGTTCATCAGCCGTTACAGAAAGGAGAGGACAGGCGGTCTTGATGAGGTCGCCATTGCTGAAATACGCCATTGGACCGATGTGTTCGCAGAAATGGAAAAACGCAAGGTCACCGTAATGGAAACCATTGATCAGGTCGGTGCGTTGACTCCGGAACTCAAGGCAAGGATCGAAAACTGCGTAGAGTCCCGTGAACTGGAGGACCTGTATCTCCCTTACAAGCCAAAGAGACGTACCCGTGCGACTGTTGCCAAGGAAGCAGGCCTGGAGCCGCTTGCTGACAGGATGTACAATGTGACCTTGACAGATCCGGCCGCAGAAGCCCGCAAATATGTAGGTGCCAAGGTAAAGGATGTAGATGCAGCCCTTGCAGGTGCCAGAGATATAATAGCTGAGAGACTTAGTGAAACGGCGTCGGTAAGGGAGACCCTCCGGCAGATCTTCAAGACAAGAAGAATAGTGGCAAAGGCGACAAAGAAGGCCACAGGACCCGAGGCTATGAAATACAGGTCGTATTTCGACTTTTCAGAATCTCTGGAAAGAATTGCCCCTCACCGGCTTCTTGCAATTCTACGTGCAGAGGAAGAGGGCTTCATTTCACTCAGGATAGATGCAGATGCCGAGAAATGCGGCAAGAAGATATATTATGACTTCTGTCAGGAGCGACGATATCCGGCCGGCCCGCTTGCCGAGCAGATGCATATGGCTTTTGATGATTCATTCAAGAGGCTGCTTGAGCCTTCGATTTCCAACGAAGTGATCAGGGAAGCCAAGGAAAAGGCTGATATAGAGTCCATAAGGATATTCGGCGAAAACCTTCGCCAGCTCCTTCTTGCTCCTCCTGTAGGACAGAAGAGGGTGCTTGCCATAGACCCGGGATTCAGGACGGGATGCAAGGTCGTATGTCTTGACCAGCAGGGAAACCTGCTTCATAACGAGGCCATATTCCCTCATCCTCCTGTGAGTGAAAAGATAAAGTCGATCCAGACCATTTCTGCTCTGGTACAGAAATACGGAATAGAAGTCATAGCTATAGGCAACGGTACGGCGAGCCGTGAGACCGAGGAGTTCATCAAGCGTGTACCTCTTCCGAAGGGTGTGAGAGTCTTTACTGTAAGCGAAGACGGAGCATCAATCTATTCGGCTTCCGAGGTTGCCAGAGCTGAGTTCCCGGATCATGATGTGACGGTCCGTGGAGCAGTCTCGATCGGACGAAGGCTCATGGATCCTCTTGCCGAACTGGTGAAGATCGACCCTAAGTCCCTTGGAGTCGGCCAGTATCAGCATGATGTCGATCAGGGGCTTCTTAAGGAGACTCTTGACAATACCGTTGAAAGCTGTGTGAACAGTGTCGGTGTGAATCTTAATACCGCCAGCAGCTACCTTCTCAGTTATGTTTCCGGAATAGGACCTGCATTGGCTGAGAACATCGTCGAGTACCGTTCACAGAACGGTGCATATACCTCCCGTAAGGAACTCCTGAAGGTGAAGCGCCTGGGAGACAAGGCTTTCGAGCAGTGTGCAGGCTTCCTTCGCATTACAGATGGAGACAATCCTCTGGACAACTCCGCCGTTCATCCCGAGGCATATCACATTGTCGACCGTATGGCGAGGGACCTGAATGTATCTGCAAAGGAACTCGTAGGAAATGCGGATTTATGCTCGCGGATCGATGCGTCGAAATATGTGGGCGGAGACTTCGGGCTGCCGACAGTAAACGATATAATTCTCGAACTCAGGAAGCCGGGCCGCGACCCTCGCGAATCAGCCCAGACCTTCGAATTCGCGCACGACATCAAGACGATCGAAGACCTGAAGACAGGTATGGAACTTCCGGGAATTGTCACGAACATCACAGCCTTCGGAGCCTTCGTGGACATAGGCATAAAGCAGAACGGCCTTATCCATGCGTCTCAGATGGGTGTAAAGGGCATGGCAGATCCTTCAAAGGTCCTGAAGCTCCATCAGCAGGTAAAGGTTGCGGTTGTCTCGGTAGATCTTGACCGTAACCGTATCGGCCTCAGGCTTATGAAATGATCATTTCTTCTTTGTATATTGAGAAAGTATCACACCGACAGTGGATATGGCTATGCCTGTCCACTGTCTTTGGTTCAGGGCCTCGTGTCCTATGATCCATGCGATTATGGCAGCCGCTACAGGAATGAGTGCGGAGAATATGCTGGACTTTGCCACTCCCAGATTCTTGATGGTACTTACCCACAGTGAGAAAGCAAGACTTGAGCAGAGAACGGCCAGACAGATTATAGGATACCAAACGTCACCGTCGAAATAGACTTCGTAGTCGAATCCGTCCAGACCCTTCCATAGAAACAGCGGCAGAAGATATACCGAACCTATCAGGAACTGGTACATCACGATGGTCTGGCTGGGATAATTTCCGGACAGGCTTTTGGTTATCGAAGCATGGCCGACCTCTGATATTACTGCGACCATGAGAAGGACGATTCCCCAGACGAAATGTTCGCCCAGTTCTCCCTTCGCCATAGCTACCAGCACGATTCCTACAAGAGAAAGAAGGATGCCGAATACGTTCAGTCCGTTCACCTTCTCCTTGAAGAAGATGACTCCGGCTCCTATCGAGAATATCGGTATCGTAGCTATTACCATGGCGCTGATGGTAGGGGAGCCTGTAAGCTTCAGACCATAAGTCTCGCATATGAAATATATGAACGGCTCAAAGAAGGCCAGCAGAAGGAACTTCCCCAGGTCCTGTTTCTGTATCCTCTTGATCCTTGCATATGCGGTATTGAAGAGGAAGAGTATGAATCCAGCAAGGAATATCCTGACAAATACGAAGTAGAAGATCGGAATATTCTGTGCGATAAGCTTGTCAGTCCATATGTATGACATTCCCCAGAATATGATTGCACACATTGATGCAATATATATCAGGGCCTTGCTGGGTTGTACCTTTGGTGACATAGGTATTTATCAGGTTCTGTAAATTATACAAATGATCCGTCCTTATATATGATCTTTCCTCCCACGAAGACGGTCTCTATGCTTCCTTTCAGCGTCTCGCCTTCATATGGGCTCCATCCGCACTTGCTGAACTGGTCTTCATTCCTTACAGTGAATTCCTTGTCTTTGTCGAAAACGACAAGGTCAGCCGAATACCCGGACTTGACTTTTCCTGTTTCCAATCCGTAAAGCTCAGATGCGTTTTCTGAGAAGACAGCAGCTATCCTGGTGAGAGGAATCTCCTCCTGAGCGGCTATGGTCAGCAGCACCGGAAGGCTTTGCTGGATGGACGGCAGACCCGAGGGCGCCTGTGTGTAGCATCCTTCCTTTTCAGAAGGAAGATGAGGTGCATGGTCGGAACCGATTATATCTATATTACCCTCGGCCAGAGCTCTTCTAAGAGCATCCCTGTCCGATCTTGATTTCACTGATGGGTTGCATTTTAGTCTGCTTCCCATCCTGTCATATTCTTCATTGCAGAACCAGAGGTAGTTGCATGAGGTTTCCGCTATGATCTGAGGATTGTTTGTCTTCGCGGCTCTTGCCATCTCAACCTCTTCCTTGGTAGAAATATGGCATAGAATCAGTCTTGTGTTATGGTTCATCGCCATTTCAAGCGCCTTGATGCTGGATTTTATGCAGGCTTTTCTGCTGCGGATCTTCTCGTGCTCCCTGAATGGGATATCCTCTCCATATTGTTCACGGGCTGCCATCAGATTGGCTCTGATAGTTTCTTCATCCTCGCAATGTACGAGAACTGGTTTTCCCTTTATTGAAAACAGCCGGTCCAGTGTGCTGTTCTCGTCTACCAGCATGTTGCCGGTAGAAGAGCCCATGAATACCTTTATTCCCTTTACGTCTTCAGGAGCTATCCTTGTCTTTCCCTGAAGGATTCTTTCGATGTCTTCGATATTGTCATTCGTCGCACCGAAATGAAACCCAAGGTTGATGCATGACTTCTCTCCGGCAAGTGTGAGCTTTTCAAGAAATGCCTCCTCGGTTATCGTAGCCGGTCTTGTGTTCGGCATGTCGAAGGCGGTAGTCACGCCTCCTGCCGCAGCTGCGCGAGATTCCGTCTCCATATCGGCCTTGTGTGTAAGACCCGGATCGCGGAAATGCACATGACCGTCGATTCCTCCGGCCATAAGATATCTGCCCTCAAGACCTATCGTCTCGATGTCAGGATATTTTCGTGTGGCTGTAAATACCTTATAGTCATAGCCTTCTTCATCGGCATAGAATACATCTGCAATCTTTCCTGCAGATATGACCACACTGCCGACCGCTTCCTTGGCAGCGGTTACTATGGTTGCCTTGTGCAGAAGATATGTGCTCATTGCTTTCTTGGCTTTATTCTCCTCATCTTGAGTCTCATTACTCCCCAGAATGCTTCTCCGAAGATGCCGCTGCTCATTTTAGATGTACCTTCAGTCCTGTCTACAAAAATGATAGGGACTTCCTTGATCTTGAAGCCGAGCTTGTATGTGGAGTATTTCATCTCTATCTGGAATCCGTAACCCTTCATCCGTACTTTATCCAAATCTATGGTTTCAAGTACTCTTCGTCTGTAGCACTTGAAACCGGCAGTAGTGTCATAGACCTTCATTCCGAGCACAGTGCGGACATATACCGATGCATAATAGGACATTATGACACGTCCGATCGGCCAGTTTATCACGCTTATTCCATTGCAGTATCTCGATCCGATGGCAAGGTCTGCTCCTTCCTTGCATGCCTGATAGAGTTTGGGCACATCGTTCGGATTATGTGAAAAATCCGCATCCATCTCAAAGATATAGTCGTATCCCTGTTCAACCGACCACTTGAATCCGGTGATGTATGCAGTTCCCAGACCCAGCTTACCCTGCCTCTCGATCATATGAAGCCTTTCAGGGAACTCCTTCTGGAGACCTTTGACGATTGCTGCCGTACCGTCAGGGGAACCGTCTTCGATTACAAGTATATGATATCCTCCTTCCAGAGAAAATACCGCTCTGATGATCTTCTCGATATTTTCCTTCTCGTTATATGTCGGGATAATGATAACTTTCCTGTCCATTTCTTTTATTTCTGAATTGTCTTCATCATTTCCTTTACAGCTGCCTCAAGCTGCTTGTCTTCTCCGCGGAGAACCGAAGCAGGATCGTTGTACACTTCGATGTCCGGTTCGATCTGCATGTTCTCAAGGTATCTGCCCTCCTTGACTCCAAGGGCTCCTACCTGTGGGATACCGAAGACCATGGTGTTGTCGATCAGGGTCTCCCACCATACTGCAGTCATTGTGCCAGGTACAGGGGCTCCGATGAGCTTGCCGATACCCAGAGCTCTGTATACGTATGGAAAACCGCAGGCATCCGAGTAATTGTCCTCGCCCATGAGCACGCAAGATGGCTTGGTCCATTTGTTATATGGCTCGGTGCCTATATACTGGCCTCTTGGCTCGAAGCGGATGTAACCTGTTCCGTCAAGCAGGGTAGCGAGGTCATCATGCAGCCAGCCGCCTCCATTGTGTCTTGTATCCACGATTACGGCCTCGCATGTGCGGTATTTTCCGAGCAGGTCGGAATATACCGTCCTGAAACTTTCCGAATCCATTCCCTCTACATGCACATATCCTATCTTGCCTCCGGAGAGTTCCTCTACCATCTTCTCACGCTGCTCGACCCACCTTCTGTAAAGCTGTGTCACATCTGTGAATGCAGGCTCGACATACATCTCGACAGCCTTCTTACCTCCCTTCCTGATGGAAACAAGCATCTTCTTTCCGCCTTTCATCCTCAGAAGACCGTACCAGTCTGTTCCGGCCTTGATTTCGGTTCCGTCTATCGCTGTGATGATGTCTCCTTCCTTGATTTCAGGATCGGCGATGTACAATGTACCGCCCTTGATGACTTCCTTGATGCGGATGCCGTCACCCTCGTATTCATTGTCAGGGAATATTCCGAGGCTTGCTGTGTTCAGACCTGACCTGTACTGGTAGCGCGCTCCCGTATGCGAACCGTTGAGTTCTCCGAGCAGCTCGGACAGCATTTCCTGGAAGTCGAAATTGTTCTCGATATGAGGCAGGAACTTCTTGTAGGTCGTGTAATAACCATCCCAGTCAGCTCCGTGAAGGTCTGGCATATAGAACTTCTCCTTCACCTGCTTCCAGATATGGTCGAACATGTACTCTCTTTCCTCAGCAGGCTTATAATCGTAGTTTCCTGAGAAGGAAATCATTTCTCTCGCTCCGTTTGCTGTAGAGATGCGTGAGACGCTGCCTCCTGAGAGCATGTACATATACTTGTCGTCTGCAGTAGGATAGATGGATCCGCTGACGCCTTTTGCCACAACCTTGATGCTGTTGTCTTCAAGGTTCAGCATGCAGAGGTCCATTCCTCTTTCGAGTCTCATGCTGTAGTAAAGCTTCTTTCCGTCCTTGGTCAGGTAATGGTCGCCGAGTCTTCCTGATGTCCTTGTAAGTCTGACGATCCTGTCCTTCCTGTTTTCAAGGTCGAGGACGAGCTTCTCCGCCTTCCTGTCTTCCTTCAGGCTGTCCTTCTTCTCTTCTTTCTTTTCCTTCTTCTCTTCCTTTTCGTCCTTCAGCATTTCTGCAATGGCCCTGTCTTCCTTGTCACGCTGGAATTCCATATATCTCTTGCCGTCGAAGAACATGATGTAGATGTCGTCTTCCGCGCCCCAGCTTCCATGACTGCGGTATCCGTTCTTGTCGGATGCCCATGTCATTGCCTTTCCGTCAAGGGCCCACCTGAAGTTGCTGTCTGTATAGCCGCTTTCGGTAAGGTCAGTGATTTCTCCGCTTTCTACATCTATCAGGGCAACATCCTCGTTGTTCCATCCTCCGTTAGCCTGGTAGTTGCACATTATGTATCTGCTGTCGGGACTCCATGCGAAGTTCTGGTCGCCGTCCTGATATGAATAGTTGATGCTCTTGTCCAGTACGACCTTTTCGTTTCCGCTTTTGAGGTCCATCACAGCGATGGCAGTCCTGTCCTTCAGGTATGCGATGGACTTTCCGTCCGGCGAAACCTGCGGCTGGAAGCAGGTTTCGCCCGGTTTTGTCACGAGGCTTTCCTCCATCTTCACCGCGTATGTGAAATACTTGTCGTTCTTGTCTGTCAGGCTTGTCTTCCATATGCCCCAGTGGCCGTTTCTTTCCGCTGAGTAATATAATGTCTTTCCATCCTTCGAGAACCACAGGTCTCTTTCCTGCTGGGCTGTGTTGGTTATGCGCTTTGTCGTCGCATGATCTGTGGTGGTTACATATACATCTCCTCTGAGGATGACTGCGACTTCCTTTCCGTTAGGGGATACAGCCATGCTTCTTGCACCTGAAGAGATCGTACGGTCCTGAACCGGACGCTCAACCTGATCCGTGACAATGCTTATGTCCATCTTTACAGGGTCGGAGCCTTCCTTCATCGTGTAGAGCTCGCCGTCATATGAGAAGCATATGGTTCCTTCATTTGAAACAGATATGTATCTTACCGGATTGCCTTTGAAGAATGTAAGCTGTCTTGGCTTTTCCTTGCTCAGCAGGCTTGATGCGTATATGTTGAGCGTACCGTCTTCTTCGCTTATATAATAATAGGTATCTGTTCCCGGTTTGAACACAGGGTTCCTGTCTTCGCCTTTGAAACTGCTGAGCTTGGTGAATGTTCCGTTACCGGTGATGCGGAAACCCTTGTCAGCGCTGCTCGGGGCATACATCCAGATGTCTCTTGTAACTGAAGACGTATGATGCTTTCTCAGTGCGTCCTCATATCCCTTGTAATCCTCATATATTACCTTGACTCCGTCAGCTCCTTCGCTTACGCTGATGTTGGATACGGGAAGAGAAGTGACCTGAACAGCCTTTCCTCCGTCAGGAC
The DNA here is from genome assembly GCA_015060385.1 of Bacteroidales bacterium. Classification (GTDB taxonomy): domain Bacteria; phylum Bacteroidota; class Bacteroidia; order Bacteroidales; family UBA932; genus Cryptobacteroides. Next base: position 1,035 of record SUYO01000015.1, on the reverse strand, counting down.
CGACCATGTAAAGCTGTGCGGTTCCCGGGAAGTCACCGTAAAGGACATCCTGCTGGATGTTGGCGGTGAAAAGAACGCTTCCGTCCTTCATGACCTCAAGAGGAGTCTCGTTCACGCTATGTGAAGTCAGTCTCACTGGAGTGCCTCCTTCTGCGGATACCTTATATATATCCTTGCTCTTTTCCCTGTACGAGCTGAATACGATGCTTTTACCGTCAGGTGTCCAGATCGGCTCTGAATCATATTCCGGGTTGGTGGTAAGCTGTAATGCCCTGCCTCCTTCAACGGGTACTACATATATGTTGCCTTTATAAGTGAATGCAACCTTGCTTCCGTCAGGCGAGATGTCGTTTCTTCTAAGCCAGAGAGGGGAGTCCTGTGCTGTCAGGTTTACAGCCGTCATGATAATGGCTGAGAGGGTCAGAAGGATTCTTTTCATATATCTGCTGTGTTTTTATTTTAAATACCTATATCATGCAAATATAATAAATTTGTTGTCTGATTCCGCTTTTTCAGGCCCTCTGAATGTTAATTTTCCTTTTAACAAATTTGTAACGCGACCGCTTTTCCATGATATTCAGTGAGTTGTGTTGCAATCGCTTCCAAACTCATGTTTTTTGTTGTGTCCGGGATTTGGAAGTTTGATAAAAAGTCGTACCTTTGCACTCCCATTTGAAAAACGGGTGTCTGACAAGGCAGGAGTTCTTAAAAAGACTGACGCAGAAAAATTTTGAAAAAATTTCAATAAAAATTTGGAAGTTCAAAAATAAAGCGTACCTTTGCATCCCCGTTCGAAAAACGGGTCCTTGAAAGAGGATTTAGGAAGTTCATTGAAAAGACTGATTTACTGTACAAGAAGCAAGTACCGAGAAATACAATTTATCGAGAAGCGTTAATTTCTTTGTTTAAGGAATTATAAGTGTCAGGACAAGCTAAGAGATATTATTTATACAATGAAGAGTTTGATCCTGGCTCAGGATGAACGCTAGCGGCAGGCTTAACACATGCAAGTCGAGGGGCAGCATGGGACTGAGA
>SUYO01000005.1 GCA_015060385.1 Bacteroidales bacterium | reverse complement strand
ATCACAACGGCTTATATACTACATATCCAGAAAAAATCTTGAGGCTACAAATCGCCATTACAGCGGTCTGTAGCCTCGAAATATATCAAATTGCACTAAATGCAAGTGTCAAAGACAGGAATATAATCATATTTTCTTTAACTTTGCAGGGTTATGACAAATAATGAATTGCAAATATTAAAAAATAAGTTCGACATAATCGGAAATGACCCGGCGTTGAACAGGGCGCTGGAGATAGCTGTCGCCGTAGCGCCGACTGACATCACGGTCCTTGTTTCCGGAGAAAGCGGTGTGGGAAAGGAGAATATACCAAGGATCATCCACCAGAACAGCCGCAGAAAGAACGGCAAGTATTTCGCGATAAACTGTGGAGCAATCCCCGAAGGAACGATTGATTCCGAACTTTTCGGTCATGAAAAAGGCTCATTTACAGGAGCTAACGAAATGAGAAGAGGATATTTCGAAGAGGCAGACGGAGGTACGCTTTTCCTCGACGAAATCGGAGAACTTCCTCTTGCTTCGCAGGCAAAGCTTCTGAGAGTGCTCCAGTCTGGAGAGTTCATCAGGGTGGGTTCGTCAAAGGTTCTCAAGACCGATGTCAGGGTGATTGCCGCGACCAACGTCAACCTCATGCATTCGGTATCGAAGGGAAAGTTCCGTGAAGACCTTTACTACAGGCTCAATGCGGTTTCGATAACGATGCCTGCGCTCAGGGAAAGAAAGGAAGATATCAACCTTCTGTTCCGCAAGTTCGCCTCAGATTTCTCGGCAAAATACGGAATGAGCAAGGTTACCTTGACGGAAGATGCGGCCATAATGCTCCGCAAATACAGATGGCCTGGCAATATCCGTCAGCTGAAGAACGTGGCTGAGAGCGTCTCTGCCTTGGAATCTGCAAAGATGTCTGCAAATTCAGACAAGTGCCTGATCGGCGTGGACGTGCTGTCGCGTTATATACCGAAGGAGGAACCTAACCTGCTTCCGACAAAATCATCTTTCTATCAGGACTCACCCGAAGCCGCAGGCGAGAGGGAGGCGATAATCAGGATGCTCCTCCAGCTGAAGCAGGATGTGGATTATCTGAAGGAAGTTGTTGCGAAGGCCGGTCTGGGCAAGGCTGCTCCCGCAGCAATAGCTCCTCCCGAGGACCTTCCTATGAGTTCTGTCCATGAAATGATGCCGGATGACGAAGACCCGGAGGAACAGGACTTTCAGGAACAGATACCTGAAGACATGTCAATAAAGTCTGCAAGCATGGACCTGATTGAGAAGGTGCTCCGCAAGCACGGAGGCAACAGGAAGGCGGCTGCAAACGAACTGGGAATATCGGAAAGGACGCTTTACAGAAAGATAAAGCAGATGACTGAAAAATGATGAGAGGAAGAAAAATATTATCAGCGTCATGCGCTGTCGCAGCCTTGGTTGCGACCATGTTCATCGTACATTCGTGCGGCATATATTCCTTCACAGGAACATCGATTCAGCCGGATGTCAAGACAGTGACAATCAATTACTTCGAATATCAGGCTCTGAAGGTGAACCCTTCGCTCAGCAACGAACTTACGACCGCCCTTCAGGATAAGTTCCTGAAGTTGACAAAGCTTGAGCAGGTAGAGATGGACGGGGACCTGGAGATCACGGGTGCCGTTACAGGTTATGACGTGAAGGCGACGTCAATCACTGCAAATGAGCAGGCTGCCCAGAACCGCCTGACGGTGACTGTTAAGATCAGCTTCACCAACAGGAAGTATCCGGAAGACGATTTTCCTGAAAAGTCCTTCTCCGCATATGCCGATTTCGATGCGATGCAGCCCCTGGATGCTGTCGAAGCATCTCTATGTGAGGATATAATCGAGCAGTTATGCGACGATATGTTCAACGCTACTGTAGCTAACTGGTAGACATATGGGATACATAGACATAAGAAAGCTGACACTTGACGAACTGATTGGCGTCGTGAATCTGTATCCGTGGTTCGGAGGAGCCAGGAGGGAACTTTGCGAACGAATGAGCAGAAGAGGTGGTGACGCATGGGGAATAACCCAGTATGCGGATGCTGCCATGTATGTTTCTTCGCGCACGAAGATGGCTGATCTCATGCGTTCTTCCCAGAACAGAGATTGGACCGATGAGGATGTGGAAGATCTTCTGAAGTCGTATATCCGGGAAAAAGAGTCCGTGGAGGGAAACTCAGAAAGAAGAATCCACGTCGTGGGCGGCGATTACTTCTCTCAGGAAGAATACGATCAGGTGCGCAGGTCAGATGACAAGGTGTTTTCAAGATATGCAGCCAAAGCAAGGCAGGAAGAAGTCCGTGAGTCATCAAAAGAAGGCGAATTCGACTTGTACACAGAGACATTGGCGCAGATATATCTGGAGCAAGGTTATCCTGACCATGCAAAAAGCATTTATTCAAAACTTATTTTGGCTAATCCAGAAAAAAATGCTTACTTTGCAGCCCTTATTCAAAAAATTGACGAATTAAATAAGTTGTAATACAATATGAACGCACTTTTTACAGTTTTGACAGTGCTTGTACTCGTTGCGAGCGTACTCATCACACTCATCGTATTGCTTCAGAACGGAAAGGGTGGCGGACTTGCCAGCAACTTCGTGGCAGGTAACCAGACTTTCGGCGTACGCCAGACCACTGACATTCTCGAGAAGATCACTTGGGGTCTCGTAGCATTCATCTTCGTTGTATCGATCGTTTCTACTTTCACTCTCGGTGGAAAGAAGGCTGTCGACTACACTGAAAAGATCGAGATGGAGGCACCGGCTCCAGAGTTCCCTGCTGCAATTCCTTCAGCAGAGAATCCTTCAGAGACTACAGCTGAGTAATTGAGTTTTCGCCTGACTGACATTTTGTCAGAAAATAGGGCTTTGGAATATAATTTGACTTTTAGCCGTTTGTTCGAAAGAACAGACGGCTATTGTTGCGTCTTGCAATATGAACTGACGGAGTTCTTTCGAACATACTGAAATCTATAAAAGAATTTGACATGACAGAAAACAAGTTTGAAAATCTCAGCAGGTTCGCTGTCAATCTTAACGAAAGGGCAGCGCAGGGAAAGCTCGATCCCGTGATAGGCAGGGACGAGGAAATAAGAAGAGTATTGCAGATCCTCAGCAGGAGGACAAAGAACAACCCTATATTGGTAGGAGAGCCGGGAGTGGGTAAGACAGCTATTTCCGAGGGCATCGCGCAGAAGATCGTGGACGGGGATGTGCCTGAGAACCTCAAGAGCAGAAAGATATATTCCCTCGATCTTGGAGCGCTCATAGCGGGAGCGAAGTATCAGGGAGAGTTCGAGGAACGTCTGAAAGGAGTGGTAAAGGAAGTCGTGGACAGCGACGGCGAAGTCATACTGTTCATTGATGAGATCCACACCCTCGTGGGTGCAGGACGTACTTCGGGTGCCATGGATGCTTCAAACATCCTCAAGCCGGCCCTGGCCCGAGGCGAGCTCCGCACAATAGGATCGACCACATTGGACGAATATCAGAAATATTTCGAGACGGACAAGGCGCTGGAACGAAGATTCCAGATGGTGATTGTGGATGAACCTTCCCCTGCCGCATCAATATCCATAATGAGAGGTCTGAAGGAACGGTATGAGAACCACCACAAGGTCAGGATCGAGGATGACGCCCTCATCGCTGCAGTGGAACTCTCGCACCGCTACATCACCAACCGTTTCCTCCCGGACAAGGCCATCGACCTTGTGGACGAAGCGGCATCGAAGCTCCGTCTGGAGATGAATTCCGTTCCTGAGCCTATAGCTGAGCTGGACAGCCGTATCCGCCAGCTGGAGATAGAGAGGGAAGCCATCCGTCGCGAAGGCGTGTCTCTGAAGATGGACAAGATAAAGGAGGAACTCAAATCTCTTAACGAGGAGAGGGATGCCCTCCGCAAGCGCTGGGACGAGGAAAAGGACATCCTTTCCGAGCTTCAGAAGCAGAGGCAGAAGATCGAGGAATACAAGATAGAAGCACATAACGCAGAAAGGGCCGGTGACTATGGAAAGGTAGCTGAGATCCGTTACGGTAGGATGGCGGAGGCACAGAAGAAGATCGAAGAGCTGCATGCACGCCAGTCAGATATAAAGGATCCGATCATCACCGAGGCCGTGACTCCGGAGGACATAGCGGAGGTCGTGGCAAAATGGACCGGCATACCTGTACGCAGGATGCTCGAAAGCGAAAGGGAAAAGCTTCTGCGTATGGAGTCTGAGCTTCACAAGAGGGTCGTGGGACAGAATCAGGCCATCGAAGCCGTGTCCGATGCGGTACGCCGTTCACGCGCGGGTCTGCAGAATGAAAAGAGACCTATAGGTTCATTCCTGTTCATGGGAACGACCGGTGTGGGAAAGACCGAACTGGCCAAGGCCCTGGCGGAGTTCCTCTTCAATGACGAGAACATGATGACCCGTATAGACATGAGCGAGTACCAGGAGCGTCATTCGGTCAGCCGTCTGGTAGGTGCGCCTCCGGGCTATGTGGGCTATGACGAGGGCGGCCAGCTGACCGAAGCCGTCCGTCGCAAGCCGTATTCGGTGGTGCTTCTCGATGAGATCGAAAAGGCACATCCGGACGTGTTCAACACTCTTCTCCAGGTGCTTGATGACGGTCGTCTGACCGACAACAAGGGTCGTACGGTCGATTTCAAGAATACCATCCTCATAATGACATCGAATGTCGGTGCAGACATCATCCAGTCATATATGGAAAGGCTTCCGCTGGAGTCGTCCCCGGACGTCATTGCGAGGAGTGCGGAGCAAGACGCGGCAATCTCCCCGGATGTCGTTCTGAGCGAAACCGAAGCGATCGGTGGAATTGCTGAAGCGGACGGATTTTCAAGGGCGGCGATACTGGCCCAGTGCCGCGAAGAGGTGCTGGAGGTTCTGAAAAGAACTGTCCGTCCGGAGTTCCTCAACAGGATAGACGAGGTTATCATGTTCGAGCCGCTGTCACAGACGGATATCCGCGAGATCCTCAGGATGCAGATGCGTGACCTGCAGGAGAAGCTCTCTGAGAACGGAGTCTCGGTCGAGTTTACGGAGGAGTTCGAAAATTACATGAGCACCAAGGGATATGAGCCTCAGTACGGTGCACGCCCTATCAAGCGTCTCATGCAGAAGGAACTCATAAACCTCCTTGCCAAGTCCATCCTTGACGGTCACGTCCGTCGCGACTCCGTCATCCTCGTCGATGTTGCAGATGGTCAGATCACCGTCCGTGACAAGTAGCCTCTGGTAGAAGACAAGTATAGATATCCGGAAAATGCTCCGGAAGATAACGTTGTGCGCTGAGTGCAGATTTTCTTGCACTCAGCGCACAACTATTATTTATAAAGCGTTTAAATTCAATAACTTACAGAAAACTTCCGTGTACTGACTCTTATAATTTATGCACTCAGCGCACAATACACACCGTTTCAGTGGGATAATTCAAAAAGGGAAAGCTGCGGATTATGTTATAAGGGGCTGCCGGTTACTTCCTGGAGAAGCCGATCGTGCGGATTTCGCAGACTGACTGTCCGTCAACTTCCGAGGAGATTACCAGGTAGATGGCGTGCTTGCCCTCGAGGGCGATGAGCGAAGAGACATCGGCCGAGAGGGTCCTGGCCTTGAGAGGCATCTCCTTGGCAACGCTTATGCTGCCGACCTTCCTGCCGCCGCATGCAGTCCACGGACTGTCAACCATTATGTCGATAATGCCGTCAGTACCCTCAGGAACGACTTCGAGTTCGATTTCAAGACCTTTGGCAAGTCCATGGGTCTTGTCGAAGTTGAAGTACTTGTAACCGACGACGGATCCATTGGTATTGTTGACTACAGGATTGGAGTTGATCTTCAGGTCATATGGATCCTTATGACCAGAAACATCAGGACGCAGAGGCTTTACATATGAACCGGAAAATATGAAGTTAGGATATTCCTGCCTTGCGCGCTCAGGACCGGTGTACCAGCAGGCGATGCCGGCCGAATATTTCTTCAGCGGGTCGAGACCTTCCTTTGCGAAGCCCTCTGATGTGTATTCACCATCGGAAATCACGACCTTGCCACCCGGGCCTTCAGTCACTTCGACCTCGATCGGTGCCACCATGGCCTGACGTGAGTATTCGTCGGTTCCGCACTGACGGTGGTAGAAGACATACCACTGTCCCCCGACTTCGAGGATACCTCCGTGGGTGTTTCCGCTCGGAGTGGCTGTCTCGATGACCTTGCCATCAGGACCGACAGTGCGGCCACGGCCGTCGATGATGGTTCCGCCGTATGTGAACGGGCCAAGCGGAGAATCAGACCATGCATAGGCCAGGGTATAGTTTGTAGACGGAAGTCCGAACTCCCCTTCCTCCGTCCATCGGCTGTACACGAACACATATTTGTCCTTTATCTTGCGCATGGACGAAGCCTCGAAAAAACGGAAGACCCCCTCCTGATTCCTCGCTGAGACCATATCCGTAACGATCTCGGTGCCAGGCTTCACGGTTGCCATGGTATGAGGGTCGAGCTCCGCACCGTATGATCTTTCGAAGCCCCAGTATCCGTAGACCTTGCCGTCGTCATCGACAAACACAGCCGGATCGAAATCAAGGACTCCTACTGTCCTGGCAGGGTTCTCGGCGTCCCAGTTGCAGACTTCGAACGGACCGTCGGGACGGTCGGACCTGGCGATCATGCTCTTGCGTCCCCTCGCCTGATTGTTAGGGAAAAGGTAGTAGACCTTCTTTCCGTCCTCCTCCCTTACGGTCACGTCAGGAGCATAGAGGATGTCTCCCTGACGGTTGTCATACAGCCAGTTGCCTTCCGCATCCTTCTTTGATTCGAAGATCACTCCGTCGTACCTCCAGGCAGTCAGGTCATCCTCGGGAGCAGACCATACAACCTGTTCACGTCCGCAGTACGCCTTTATCAGGGAGTCATGGGATCCATAGACATATACCCTCATCTTTCCCGGATTGTCAGGGTCTTCAAACAGATAAGGTTCGCCGTCAGGGATATACTCCCACAACGGAAGATACGGGTTCTGGGCAAATGCGCCCGCACATGCAAGCACTCCTGCAAGCATGATCATACTGGTCTTCTTCATATGCGGTTATTTCTGAAACAGATCCTTGGAAAGCGTGAAGACGCGGGCGGCGGCCCAAAGCGTCAGCATGATGTAGAGTCCGAGATAGAGTTTGGAAATCTGCGTTCCCAGGCCTGCACGGACATGAAGTATCATGAATACTATCAGGGCCACAAGAGCTGCGGCCATGATTACAAGACGGACGATCTTCGCGATTCTGCGTTCCATAACTGATTGATTATTGTTTGAATTGTAAAGATAAGCAAATTATTGCTTTCTGTGTCCCGGTCCTTCAGGGAACCATCCTTTTCTTACGCGTTCCCTCTGCTGGACAAGCTCGTGTATGCTCCAGAAAGACGAGAAGGCAACCACTCCGAGGATGGTCGAAAGGATGATATTCTCAACCAGAAGCGATGCGGCTCCGAAAAGGATTCCTGCCACAAGGAACATCCACCAGCACCTGGATCCAAGATAATACTCCGCCTTTATCACAAGAGGGTGGAAAAGGCCGATGGCAAGAAAGGTTGCCAGTCCTATTATTATTCCTGTAAAGTTCATATTCCAAAAAATCTATAATTATTGCCTGATGACCTTGAATCCCAGAGCCTCAACCGCCTTTGTCATGGATTCTTCGTCAAATTTTCCTTTCACAAGCGCGTCGCCGCTTGCAAGATCTATCGATACGCTCTCGACTCCCGGTATGGAAGCGATTGCCTTTTCCGCATTTTCCCTGCATCTGTTGCACCTGAGCCCTTCTACCTTGTACAGATGTTCATTTCTGACACAAGCTTCGTCAGTACACTTCCTGTTCTGCCGGAAACGCAGGAACATGGCCACAGAGAGCAGGACAAGCAGGACTGCGGTACATATCATGTTGAAGACCGAAGTTCCGGAAGCGGAGGCCATTTCGGTGACTGTGGCTGTAAACCACTCCCTCGGGAGGAGGTAGTCGATGCCGAGGCCGAAAAGGATGGAACCGAGGACGATGGACAGGATATATATGAGCAAGGTCTTCCTTCCGAGTACCTTGCCTACAACGAGCATGGATGCGGCATTAACCGCAGGACCTGCCATCAGCAGCACAAGTGCAGTTCCCGGAGAAAGTCCCTTCATCATAAGGGCCACGGCGATCGGAATGGAGCCTGTGGCGCAGAGGTACATCGGGATTGCGAACACCAGTACTATGAGCATGCTCAGCAGGGAATTGTCCGAGAACAGGGCGAAGAAGGACTGAGGGACGAAGACCGTGATGAGGCCGGCAACGACCAGTCCTACGATCAGCCATCTTCCTATGTCCTGCATCATCTCTATATATGCATATCTGAACACCTCGACGACCTTGGCTCCGAAAGAAGACTTCGTCGCAACCGGAGCCGCCATATTTTCAGCCTTTTCCTCCTTGTCCTTATCGAAGATGTTCACCATCTGTCCTCCGAAAAGCGAGGTAAACAGGGCTGCCAGAGGTCTGAGAAGGGCAAAAGGAAGTCCCATCAAAGAGTAGGTCGCGATTATCGAATCCACTCCGGTCTGTGGTGTTGCGATAAGGAATGAGACCGTAGCCCCCTTGGATGCCCCTTCCTTCCTGAGGGACATGGCTGTCGGGATCACACCGCAAGAGCAGAGCGGAATGGGGATGCCCAGTATTGCTGCGTTCAGTACCGACCTGAATGACTTTCTTCCGAGATATTTATGATAAAGAGCGGCGGGTACGAATGTGTGCATGATTCCCGCCAGAAAGAATCCAAGAAGGATGTATGGTGACATCCTGTTTATAAGTTCCAATATTTCTCCCATTGTCTCTTTCTGTATTCAAAGGGACAAATATAAGAAAAAGTCTCATCTAAACGGAGAGATTTTTGCATGCCGGATGGAAGAAAATCCATAAAGAATACAGCCATGCCCCTTTTGAGCATAGATGAACTTGAAAAGGCCGCCCCGATATTCAGAGGGGCGGCCGGCAACGCGTTCGGCAGAATGTTGATGCAAATTCTGGCGGTTGACAAAGTGAACGACCTTTACGACAGGAACATAGGTTTCGTGGGTCCTGACTTCGCAAGGGCTGTCCTGAAGGACATAGGGGTAGAATACGAGGTGATCGGACGCGAAAGGCTTGAAAAGCTGCCGGAAGGGCCGTTCATCACGGTCAGCAACCATCCGTACGGCAGTATCGACGGGGTCATGCTGGTCGACCTTTTCGGGCACATAAGGCCTGACTTCAAGGTCATGGTCAACAGGTTCCTTTCCCGTATCGGGACCATGTCGGACAATTTCATATGCGTCACCCCTGTCGGCGCGGAAAGGACCGCGCCGACAAGGGACAGCATCCAGGGCATCAAGGATTCCGTCGCCCATGTAAGAGGCGGCCATCCTCTGGGGCTTTTCCCTTCCGGAGCCGTGTCGGACCTGAGCATAAAGGACAGATGCATCAGGGACAGGGAGTGGCAGGAACCGGTCATAAGACTGATCAGGAAACTTAACGTACCGATCGTTCCTGTGCATTTTCTGGACAGGAATTCGGATTTCTACTATTCTCTCGGGCTCATTGACTGGAGGGTACGTCTGCTGAGGCTTCCGGGGGAAGTCTTCAATAAGAGAGGAAAAAGAACAAGAATTGCCATAGGGGAAACAATCACCCCGGAAGCCCAGAGAGAGTTCGATGACATCGGGGATTTCAGGGAATTTTTAAGGAACAAGGTCTATAATCTGCATTGAAATGAAGCTGAACACGGCACTGGCAGTAAGGTTTGCAAAATTCGTGAGCACAAGCTTCGTCGGCACTCTGGCCGACATGCTTGTGCTCTGGCTTCTTTCTGACCTCGTGTTCACCAGGGGATATTGGGGAGAATACGTCATATCTCCTGCAATATCGTTCCAATGTGCAGTGGCGGTGAATTATACCCTTTCATATTTCTATATATGGAAGGACAGGACCTTGGGCAGTCCAGACGCATCCTTGAAGAGATTCTTCAAGCTGTATCTTGCATACAATCTTTCCGGAACTGCAGTCTTTCTTCTGAGACTTGGCATCCTGCTTCTCATAGAAAGGTTCACAGGCTGGGATGTGCTTCTGTGCAACATAGTTGCCATGTGCTTCTCGGGTATCCTGAACTTTGCCATCGACGGCAAGCTGATCTTCAGAAAGAAAAGGACTTTCGGAAAATCTGACCACTAATTCAGTTGATTTGAAGAATATAAGACGGTTTCTTGGCGTATCTTTGCAGCTGAAAACCAAATACCTATGAAAAGAATCGAAATAAAGACTACCGAAGAAATCCACCATATCTGTCTGATGAACGGATTGAAGAGTGCCTTCTTAAGATTCCCGTTTCTTGCAGACAATATCATGGCGACTCCGCCTCCTGTAAGAAGAAAACCTGAAAAGACACGTCCGCTTCTCGGATTCAGACGCAACCCTGTCAATGTCCAGTACTATAAAAAGGACATCCTTGTCCTTTATGATGAAAACAAGGCTGCCGCATCTGAAGCAAGTGTCTTTGCCAAGGCTGTGATGGAAGAATACCTGGCTTTCCGCCACCCTTACATGAAGATTTCATGGGAAGACTGCAGGCTGAAGGAAGAGGCTACGTGCCACCTCCTTGCCGAAGTCATTCCTGAGTATCCAGAGACTGCCGGTACGCTTTAGGCGAGAGACCTTCCACCCTCTTGAAATATTTGCCGAAAACCGACTGGGAAGGAAAACCAAGGTCATCACTGATTTCCTGGACAGTCATGGAAGTCGACGAGAGACATCCCTTGGCATACAGGACCACATATTTCTCGATCCACTCCAGAGCCGTCATACCTGTCTCCTGCTTCAGCAGGGAAGACAGGTATTTGTTTGTCATGCAGAGCTTGTCCGCATAGAATCCGATCTCGCGCTGAGTCTTGAAATGTTCGGATACGAGAGATATGAACTTCTCACAGATTTCCTGCTGCCCGGTCATGACCGACTTCTGGCGCTGAGCGTTATGGACATAATATCCCAGCCCATAGTAATAGGCCGAAAACAGATGTCTGATGATTTCCTCCTTATAGGGCTGGTCCTCCCTGCTCATCACACTCTTTACCATCGAATAACAGTTCTCAAAGGCTTGCAGTCCCTCCTGATTGAGAGAATAGAAATGGTTCGACTTGTATGAAAGCCTTTCCTGAAAACTGACAGGAAGGTTAAGGGAGTCCGTGAATGCTTCTGTGGTCACCATGCCGAAGCCTCTGAAGCTGTCGCTTGCCTCGATGGACTCTATTACCTGTCCCGGGAAGAATATTGCCATCGACGGTGCCTTCAAGGTATAGGAGAAGAAGTCGACGATACAGGATATCTCTCCTTCCGCTATAAGGACCTGCGTGACCTTTCCCACCTTATGGGGGAAACGCAGTCCTTTCAATATTGTTTCATTTTCTAAAAGTTCGATATCCATCTGTCTTTACTTTATCCGATACAAAGATATGAAATCGGCAAATCAAGACAATAAATTACAAAAATATTCGGCAAATCGTAACAAATGACAAGCAAATCTGACCAATTAATTTTACAATTTGGCAAAACTGCCCAATTATTAGGTATTTCATCCCTTTACCCACAGGCTTGCTGACAATACCTTTGCATCGCAAAACAAAGACAGACATGAGCAATATGAAAATCAAGACAGGCAAGGTCGAAGAGAAAGTAGTCGGAGCCTATAAGAAGATTGAAGACGGAGTCGTCAAAGGATATCAGGCCATCGAGGATGCAGTGACGGGAACATATCAGAAGATCGAGGACAAGTTCGTGGAGAAGTTCCTTGAAGTGGAAGAAGAAGTCATGGAGATTCCTGAAGAAGGAGACAGATGATTCAAACAGTATAATAGTGTAGTAAAGAAATGAAAAGATTTTTAACCGTTCTTTGCGCCATCGCATTTTCAGGCGCAGCGCTTTTCGCGCAGAAGTCACCTTACATGGTGAATGTGGGATATGAAAGAGGATACCGTGCGGATGTCGAACTCTCATGGACCAAATCCAGCATCTGGGGCATCAGCACATCACAGGGATTCAGCTTCGGAAACGGACTTTATGTCGGTGGTGGTGTAGGATTCGGAGCAGAACTGACAAAAAACACCCTGGCAGTTGCCGGATTATCTGACAATGATGTCGATCCTGAATATTCATATACCCCAGAGTCAAACTGGAAGGCAGGATATCTGGTTCCTGTATTTGCAGACGTCAAGTATTCATTCATGAAGACCCTTGCAACCCCTTTCGTCAGCATGAAGGGCGGTATTGTGGCAGACATCACGAATATCGGCACAAGGACCTTCTTCAACCCTGCAGTCGGTCTCGACATCGCAAGATTCTCTCTCAAGGTTGGATATGAATATCAGCTGGGTATCTGGCGCCATCTTGAAGGAACGCATATGCATAAGGTGAAGTTAGGAATCGCTTATACATTCTAAGGATATGAAGAAGTTCATGAAATTTGTGGGAATCGCCGCACTCTTGGCAGGCATCACGACAGGAGCATCAGCTCAGGAGCAGACAAAGGAAACAGAGAAGCCGTGCTTCTTCAAGCAGGCCTTCCGCGATATGAAGGAGAGCGCAAAGAGACAGAGGGAGATAGACAAGGCCAACTTCAAGGCTCAGAAGATGGAGACCAAGGCCTTCTACCAGGAGCAGAAGGCAAAGAGGAATCCGGAGGTACGCAAGATGGTTCAGGAGCAGGAGTACCAGAAGCAGATGGCTGAGGCAAAGGCACGCCAGGAAGCCGCTCAGAAGAGGATTGACGAGGCGAAGGGCAACTGATATAAATCTCTCCGGAACGGGGAGTTGTACTTAAATCATTACAGCACAGGGCGTTATAAGTTTTAGGGTCGGAAAATTTTCCGACCCTAATGTTATTAAATTACTGTACATCAGTACTTTAGGTGCAAGCTTTCCATCTGCTGAAAGCAAGGCCAGCGACAACAGATTCAGACAATCCTTCCTGATTCAGTTTCGCGACTATCTGACCGGCATCATTCCTATGAACGATCTTTCCGGGAGTAATTTCTTCCGGCTTGATGTACAGGACAGCCTCAGGAGCTATTACGAAACAAAGTTTCATGTATCCATCATAGAACCTTATCAGAGAACAGTCGTCGCTTCTTCTGAATGCGAAGTTAACGTATGCTATCGGATATGGACTTACGGAAACTTCCCCGCTGATAGGTTACGCGATGCACGGATGGAGAATATCCTCTGCTTCAGGTACAAGGATTCCGCTCCGACTATTGAAGAGGAGAAGAATTCAGGTCGATGACGGCAATGTCAGAGTCCGTGCCGATACGGAACGGAGGTCCCCAGAGAGACAGACCGCATGACACCCATATATGGGAATGAGACCATTTGCGGTATCCGTGACTCTGCTCGAAAAGAAGATCTGTGATCTTGGTAAGCGGCCATATCTGTCCACGATGGGTATGGCCGCTTATCTGCAGGTCCACACCCAGAGAATCCGACTTGCTCAGTTCATATGGCTGATGGTCAAGCACTATTACAGGATGGTTCCTGTCCGTCATCTCCATCAGTTCCTCCAGAGACTTGCGTGAGCGGTTGCTGCGGTCATCCCGTCCCGCAATCTGCATTCCCCCGGGCAGGGTCACGATGCTGTCACGCAGCAGCTTTACAGGGGTATCTTTCAGGAAATCCGCGCTGGCCTCGATGCCGCTTATATACTCGTGATTTCCCGGTACCATGTAGATTCCCATCGGGGCCTTCAAGGTTGAAAGGGCCTCTGCAAAAGGCTCCTGAAGAAGAGGCTTTACGCTGTTGTCTATCAGGTCTCCTGCAATCAGTATCAGATCCGGATTCTGAGAATTGATCAGCTCGACGTATTTCTTCAATGACGAAAGACCTGTACCATAACCCAGGTGGACATCGCTGACGGCTACTATGCGTAGCGGAGAGCAGTCATACTCCTTTTCAAGGTTGATGTCGAGATGTTCTACCTTGGGATTCCTGTAGTTGATGTATCCGTATGCAAGGATGCAGAGAGTAAGAGGAAGGGCGTACAGCAGCGACGGCTTCAATGCCGGAACAAAGATTCCCGCCACATCGAAAACCGCAAGCAGCATCACCATATACAGCAGGTATACCATCCAGATCGAACCCAGGCGGAACATCCATCTGAGAAAGGCCTCCGGCAGCCTGGCATCACGAAGACCGACAGATGCGAACAGCGCAAAGGCCACAGTCCAGAACAGGATGCCTACAACCACCTTGACCCATACAGGGAGACAGTTCATGGCCTGCCATGTCCTTATGAAAAGGTATCCGTTACCTGCAAGGTAGATCAACGGAAGAATCATGAAAGCTATCTTCATCATTTCTGTCTTTTATGAGCGGAGGTGAAGGTCTGTTCCGGAAGGACTCTGGAAGACCTTGAGTCCGAAGGTGTGGAGCATCGCAAGGATGTGGTCGAAGACCTCAGCCTGGAGATGCTCGTATTTCAGCCATACCGTATCTGCAGAGAAGAAATAAAGCTCGATCGGCATGCCCTGGGCAGTAGGCTGAAGCTGGCGTACAGCAAGTATCATGTCAGAATTCACCTTCGGATTATGCCTGAGATAGTATTCGACATAATGGCGGAAAATGTAGAGGTTCACCTCTTCCCTGCCGGTTTCTTCGAACCCTTCCATCCACGGCTGCTGCCTGAAACGGTCCATCTCTTCAGATGTGCAGAAACGGACCGTATTCATATCTATGTTGACGGATCTCTTTACACGCCTTCCCCCGTTGTCGAACATTCCCCTCCAGTTCTGGAACGAATCGTTAACCAGTGCATATGGAGGTACGGTGATGATGGTCTTGTCCCAGTTCTGTACCTTGACGGTGGTCAGCGTTACTTCAAGCACGAGGCCGTCAGCACCGTATTTCTGCATCGTGATCCAGTCTCCCGGACGGAGCATGTCGTTTGCAATCAGCTGTATGCCGGCGACAAAGCCCTTTATGGTATCCTGGAAGACAAGCATCAGGACGGCGGTTCCTGCTCCAAGTCCTGTAAGGATAGCTCCGGGATTCCTGTCGATCAGCATGCTGATGATAATGATGGAGCCGACGCAGATTACCACAAGCTTGAGCATCTGATAGAAGCCTTTCAAGGAATGGTCCTTCAGTTTCTCATGCTCACCGGACATTGCATAAAGCGATGATATTATGGTACATATGAGCTTCATACAGACTATGATGATGTAGATCCGGCAGACCTTCATCATAAAGATCATAAAGGCGTCTTCTGGCAGAATTGCCGGCAGAAGCACATACACGACCACCGGTGCAAGCAGTCTGCACAGGTCGTTCAATACATCATTGCCCAACAGATAGTCATCCCACCTGAACTCTGTCTTTGCCGTGATTCTGCGGACGACCGGAATGATCAGCTTCCTGCATATCCTGTCGATAACAAAAGCCACAACAAGTATGGCAAGTATCGCCCCTAGGCGGAGCAGCAGGGTCGTCATGTCCTCTGACATTCCCAAATGCTGAAGCCATCCTGCAAGCTTATCCATCATAACTCCCATCAATGTCTTTCTTTAATTCAACCGATGACAAAGTTAATCAAATTTCCCATAGTTAAGCACTTGAGCACGCTCTCGCGACTGACCTCAAAGGGAAAACCAGGAATCAACGGGCAAAATATCGGAAACATCTACTTTGTCCGGGTAAATGGCGGATTTCACGGACAAAACCCATAATTTAGCTAACCTATCCGGAAAAACTGGCATATTCCCGGATGATAATGGAAATTCGATTACGAACCCCCTTGGGTACTCATCCCCATAACACAGAAAAGGAAGCCTTGCGACTTCCTTTTTCTGCGGTGAGAGGGGGATTCTTTCGCTGCGCTCAAGCGACTTCGTCGATTACGAACCCCCTTGGGTACTCATCCCCCATAACAGAAAAAGGAAGCCTTGCGACTTCCTTTTTCTGCGGTGAGAGGGGGATTCTTTCGCTGCGCTCAAGCGACTTCGTCGATTACGAACCCCCTTGGGTACTCATCCCCCATAACAGAAAAAGGAAGCCTTGCGACTTCCTTTTTCTGCGGTGAGAGGGGGATTCTTTCGCTGCGCTCAAGCGACTTCGTCGATTACGAACCCCCTTGGGTACTCATCCCCCATAACACAGAAAAGGAAGCCTTGCGACTTCCTTTTCTGCGGTGAGAGGGGGATTCGAACCCCCGGTACGGTTACCCGTACGTCAGTTTAGCAAACTGGTGGTTTCAGCCACTCACCCATCTCACCAAAACTGACCCGTTTTCTCTTACGGGACTGCAAAGATATAAATAAATTTGATGAATCACCAAATAAAACTGGAAAATGATGAACTATAACTATTTAGTCGTTGTAGACGCTTATTCACCTAAACCACTTTAAATGAGCATTTTACACACATCAGGGTCGGTAAAATTACCGACCCTGAATTACTTGTTTATTGATAATCAACATAGTAAGTGTTAACGATCCAATATAAATCAGCCAACTTACCTGCTTGCCAGCAACTGATTACTGCTTAGCGATGTTTTCGCGCATCTCGGTATCAGCCTGGATGTTCTTCATCTTGTAGTAGTCCATTATGCCGAGGTTTCCGTTACGGAAAGCCTCCGCCATTGCGAGAGGAACCTCTGCCTCAGCCTCGATCACGCGTGCGCGTGCCTCCTGAGCCTTGGCCTTCATCTCCTGCTCGAGAGCAACTGCCATTGCACGGCGCTCCTCTGCACGGGCCTGAGCGATGTTCTTGTCAGCCTCTGCCTGATCCATCTGGAGGACTGCACCGATGTTCTTTCCTATATCGATGTCTGCGATATCGATTGACAGGATCTCGAAAGCGGTTCCTGCATCAAGACCCTTGTTGAGAACCACCTTGGAAATGCTGTCAGGATTCTCGAGCACGAGCTTGTGGCTTTCTGCAGAACCGATAGATGATACGATACCTTCTCCTACTCGTGCAAGAACAGTCTCTTCACCTGCTCCACCGACGAGCTGCTTGATGTTTGCACGTACGGTAACACGAGCCTTGGCGATAAGCTGGATACCATCCTTGGCAACAGCTGTCACAGGAGGAGTGTTGATTACCTTAGGATTTACGGACATCTGCACTGCCTCGAATACGTCACGACCTGCAAGGTCGATTGCAGCCGCCATCTTGAAATCGAGAGAGATATTGGCCTTATCTGCAGAAATAAGTGCATTCACCACCTTAGGGACATTTCCCTTTGCAAGGTAATGGGCCTCAAGCTCATTTGCATAAAGGGTAAGGCCAGCCTTTGTTCCTGTCACCATTGCCATCACGATGGTGTTTGGAGAAACTCCTCTCCAACGCATCAGGACAAGTTGGATAAGGGAAATGCGGACTCCGGAAATCAATGCCTGGAACCACAGGGTCACAGGGAAGAACCAGAGGAAGATCACCAGTCCGACTACAGCGACCGCGATCCATACGAAAATCATTGCATCCATAATATTAAATCTGATTAGAATTCCACTCCGACGGTCTCGACGAATATCCTGTTGTCTTCAATCAGGATGACCTGCACGTCGACACCGGCATCTATCATGCCCTCAAGGGCCTTCACCTCGACTACATTCTCTCCGAAACGAGCGGTTCCCATAGGAGCAAGTCTGGTAATGGTCTTTCCCTTGTCACCTACCATTACCGATGAAGATTCCACTGCCTTTGATTCTATGCTCGTGTTCAAGGTAAGTTTCTTCCATGTCTTTGCCCTGAGAACCCATATGGTAAGGGCAACCAGCAGGACCGCGTTCACCGATGTTACGATGACTCCTGCAAGAGTGCTCATCTGGGCAAAGGCGTAATAGCATGAACCTCCTAATGAAAGAAGTCCGAGAATACCGGCTATGCCCACTCCTGGAATGATGAGGATCTCTGCAAAAATCAATACCAGACCCAGCAGTATAAGTGTGATGATAAGTCCCATTCCGTTCTATTTTATATACATACCACACAAAGATAACATTTTCTGTTTGGAAAGGTCAATAAATATAGATATTTTTGTGAAATCCGTAAATAAGGAAACTATATTAACCGATAATACATTATGAAAATCATCAAAACCCTATTCTTTGCAGCTGCGCTGACCCTCATGGCTTCATGCCAGGGTCCGGTAAAGCCAGAAAGTACTGACGGACATCAGCTCTGGTTCTATTCGCTGGACAAGGACGGCATGAACCTTTCTGCTGAAAAGACCACCATGGCGATCGCCGAAAATGAGATCAGCCAGTACTGGAAAGGACAGAAGGTCTCTTTCAATGTACTCCAGACCAAGGACGAAACCCTCGGAAATGAAGGTTACAGACTTGTCTTCGGAAAAGACGGCATTTCTGTAGAATCCAACACTGAGACAGGTGTGCTTTACGGAGTATATGACCTCCTCCGCAGACAGGAGACAGGAAAGGTCCTCAAGGAAGGAACCGTGACCGAAGTACCTGCCTACCAGTACAGAGTCCTCAACCATTGGGACAACCCGAACCTTACCGTGGAGCGCGGATACGCAGGTCAGTCTCTCTGGAAATGGGAGAGCCTTCCTGAGACCATCCTTCCTGTATACGAGGAATATGCACGCGCCAACGCATCTCTCGGAATAAACAGCACCGTCCTCAACAACGTGAATGCTGATCCGATAATGCTTACACCTGAATACCTTCAGAAGGTAAAGGTTCTCGCCGACATCTTCCGTCCATACGGTCTCAAGGTATTCCTTTCTATCAATTTCGCATCGCCTAAGCACATCGGCGGCCTCAAGACTTCTGACCCTCTCGACAAGAAGGTCGTCAAATGGTGGAATGACAAGGCTGCAGAAATATACGCGCTCATCCCTGACTTCGGAGGCTTCCTCGTAAAGGCGAATTCTGAGGGTCAGTCCGGTCCGCAGGACTACGGCCGCACCCATGCCGACGGCGCGAACATGCTCGCTGACGCGGTCGCGCCTTTCGGCGGCATCGTGATGTGGAGGGCATTCGTATACGACGCACAGGCTCCTGACAGAGCTATGCAGGCAAGCCTCGAGTTCGTACCTTTCGACGGAAAGTTCAAGGACAACGTCATCATCCAGATCAAGAACGGTCCTATCGACTTCCAGCCTCGCGAGCCGTTCAGCCCGCTGTTCGGACAGCTTGAAAACACTACCGTGATGGCGGAGATGCAGATCACACAGGAATATCTCGGTCATTCCAACCACCTCGTGTACCTCCACCCTATGTGGAAGGAGTGCCTCGATGCAGACACATATCAGAAGGGAGAGGGCTCTACGGTGCGTGACATCACAACCGGCAAGCTCCACAACCGTCCGATCAATGCAATTGCAGGTGTAACCAACATCGGAGACAGCACAAACTGGTGCGGACACCACTTCGCTCAGGCAAACTGGTATGCATACGGACGTATGGCATGGAATCCAGAACTTTCTTCAGAGGAAATCGCTGACGAGTGGATAAAGCAGACATTTACAGACGACGCAGACTTCGTGGCTCCTGTCAAGGACCTCATGCTTGAGTCTAGGGAGAATACAGTACGTTACGAAATGCCTATGGGACTCCACCATACATTCGCAGGTGCCGGCCACTATGGTCCGGGTCCATGGGAAGGCAGCATCAGACCTGACTGGTCGCCAATGTACTACCACAAGGCAGGTCCTGACGGAGTAGGATTCGACAGGACAATGAATGGCAGCGGAAACGTCGGTCAGTACCATGAGCCTCTTGCTTCGATGTACGGCAACCCTGAAACATGCCCTGAGAACCTCATCCTCTGGTTCCACCACCTCCCTTGGGACTACAAGCTCAAGAGCGGAAAATCCGTATGGGACACTCTCTGCTACACATTCCAGGAGGGTATCGATGCGGCTGCAGGATATATCGACACATGGGCTGAAGTACGTGAGTTCGTGGATGAGGAGCGCTGGAACGAGGTCAACGTCAAGCTCATACGTCAGGCGAAGGATGCACTCTGGTGGAGAGACGCTACCATGATGTACTTCCAGACATTCTCAGGAATGCCTATCCCTGAAGACTGCAGCGAACCTCAGTACACATTCGAGGAACTCCGCAACTACAGACTCAGGATATCGAACTACGAGACACCTGATCCTGAAGTCCTTCCGGAATACGACCTCAGCAGACTATAAAATTCACGTGGTGGGTAAAATCAGAACCCACCACGTGATCAAGGAAGCTTTACAAAGCTTCCAGGCAATATGCGTTCACGTGGTAGGCGACAATAATGCCCACCACGTGAATTTTATTTCTGAGGAATCTCAACGCAGGATGCCGAATCTGCACCCATGGCTCGGATGAATGTGACAAGATTTTCAGCAGCTGACTTGTCTGAGAAAGGACCTACGACATATCTCTTGGTTCCGTCCTCGTTCTCGACTCTTGCTATATCCTTTCCCGAGGCCTGCTGGCGGATACCGCTTGCAACCGCAGGGTCAAGGTCATCGTTTCCTGTCTCGATACGTACTTCATATAGACGGGACTTCTTCTCAGCCTCAAGCGCCCTTGCCTTGGAAACCGTCAATTCCTTTCCGTCGTTGAAGGCAACTATGAACGCGCTCTTGAACCCAGCTCTCTTGACAGAATTGAGGTTGGAAAGCACATCAGCATAGGTTCTGAAGACACCCACTCTGTAGATATATTTTCCGGTTGAGGTCCTGGTCTCGAATACAGGACTGAGACCCTTAAGCTTAGATACCGTCACAGGAGATGAGGTAAGGAACATCTGTATCTGATATACAAGACCTGACGGAAGGGTCTGGTCCTCAGCAAATTGTCCTTCTTCAAGAATCTTGAATGAATAATCGAATTCAGGTATAGGATCAAGCATCTTGAGTGACAGTGGCTTACCAAAACCGTTTTTAGAAAAGACATAGTCTGCCGTCGGAGCAACAATCTCCTTGTCAGCTTCCGCCATGAGCTTGTCGGGATCGATGACCACTCCACTGAACAGGAATTCCATCTCAATCTGCTGAAGGGCGGCAGACACCTCCGCAAGGGAATCCTGCAACGCCACAAGTGCAAATTCACCATCAAGTACAGCCTCCTCATCGTTCTGCAGTCGGGCATCCTCTATCTCAAGGCCCAACTTGTCAATGGCATCTCTCAGGCTCCTCACCTCCGAAACCTTGTCCATGTATCTGCGTGTATCCACATTTTCGGGAACATCAGCCTTTACTTCTGCATTTCCTGCAGATGAAACGGTTGTCTGAGGAAAAAGCCTTGCAATCCTTGCCATCTCATCAGGATCGGCAACCGGACGTCTCACCGGCATCGTTTCGTATTCAAGCACATAGACATACACACTATCCTTCGAACAATCCCTGTTGGAAGCAAAGAGAGAATATCTGCCGTCTTCAGAATTTACGAAAAGGAAATCATCCGCAGGCGACGAATACGGAAATCCCATGTTCACAGGCATAGACCAGTCTCCGGTAGAAGGATCCTTTTCGGAAACATAGATGTCATATCCTCCGACACCGTGAAGACCGGCAGAAGAAAAATAAAGTTTCGAACCGTCTGGAGAAAGCATCGGATAAATTTCATCCGAATCGGAAGTGATATACTCGTTGAGAAGGGACGGAACCGTCCATACGGTATCCTGATACTCCGACATGAAGATATTCCTTATACCCTCCTTATCAACTGCAGACCAATAAATCACATCAGTATCTTCCGGTATATACACGGCCTTTGAAAAAGCATGAGCAACGCTGTCCAGCTGGCACGGAACATCTCTCCATGCACCTTCCGGAAGAGGATAATACAGAAAGAAATCATCTATCGAGAACCTGTGCCGTGCTGCAACTGCAGGAACATATACGAAATCCATCATGCTGAGACCATTCTCGGCCATGAGGATACGGTCGCTGATTTCCATCTTGAGGAGGGAATCTGCCGGACTGAGAAGCGTGTCCGCAATCATGTCAGAAGCGTCCATGTACGCCTCCACTGCCTCATCAAAGCGATATTTTTCACGGAGAATGTCTCCGCGGCGCATCCCGTCCGCCGCCTTGTCAGTCTGAGCATGAAGACAGAATGACGAAAACACGAAGATCAGTACAGTATATATATGAATGATAACGCTATTTCTTCTCATCTTATCGATCCAACTCGTTTACAACTTACAAAAATACGAAATAATTACATAATCCGACGATAAAACAGGGCAGTTTCTTCATTTATAAGAAAAAAATCGTAAATTTGTGCCCTATTTGCAGTCGCTATACTTAAATGCGTATAAAAGACAATAAAATATCATTAAAACAATAAATTATTATGCAAAGTAAAGGTGCAATCAAATTTGTGGCAGTCCTCCTTCTGCTTGCATCTCTGTGGCAGCTCTCCTTCACCCTTGTGACAAACAGGCAGGAGAAGAACGCAGAGAAGTATGCTGAGGCAAAGGCGGAAGCCGCAATGAAGACAGCCGCTTTCAGCAAGGTAGCTGAAGGTGACAGAGCCTTCTACCTCGACTCTATCAGAAAGGACGAGAACAGAAGGTACATCGATTCTATCTCATCAGAGAAGATCTATTTTGGATACACTTACAAGGACGTGAAGTCCAAGGCGATCAACCTTGGTCTCGACCTTAAGGGAGGTATGAACGTAATGCTTCAGGTGCAGCTCAAGGACCTCGTAAAGGCTCTTGCAGGCGGCAATGAGGCTCCTGAGTTCACAAACGCACTCGCTCTCGCAGAGGAGCGCAGCGTAAACTCACGTCAGGACTATATCACCCTTTTCGCTGAGGCTTGGGAGGAGACTTCAAACGGAATGCCTCTCGCACAGATCTTCGGTACATACGAAATGAGAGACAAGATCGGACCTGAGTCTACAAACGCTGAGGTTATCGAGGTAATCAGAGGTGAGTCTGAGAGCGCGATTTCAAACTCATTCAACGTGCTCAGAAACCGTATCGACCGTTTCGGTGTCACACAGCCTAACATCCAGAAGCTCGGAAACAGCGGACGTATCCTCGTGGAGCTCCCAGGCGTAAAAGAGCCTGAGCGTGTAAGAAAGCTCCTCCAGGGAACTGCATCTCTCGAATTCTGGGCAACATATGACAACGCAGAGGTTGAGGCTTATCTCGCTGAGGCAAACGCTACTCTCGCTACCCTCCTGGCAGACACTGAAGAGGCTGTTGCAGAAGAGGCTGCTGCAGAAGGCGAAGACCTTCTCGCAGAGGAGCTCAAGCAGGCTGAGAACGATGCTGCCGCTGAGGCTGCATACAGAAAGCAGAACCCTCTCTTCTCTGTACTCCAGCCATCAGGTGCAAGAGGATATGCATGCATCGGTTACGCTCACTATGCTGATACAGCCCTCGTGAACAAGTACCTTGCAATGCCGCAGGTAAAGCAGCTCTTCCCACCTGAATTCAAGGCAATGTGGACTGTGAAGCCATCCATGATGGATCCTAACCAGAACATTTTCGAGCTCGTTGCAATCAAGTCTACTTCACGCGACGGCAAGGCACCTCTCGACGGTGGTGTTGTAACAGACGCACGCGTACAGTACGGCAACACAGGCGGATCTCCTGAGGTTTCAATGTCAATGAATGCCGAGGGTGCGAACATCTGGGCACGTATGACCAAGGAGAACATCGGCAAGCAGATCGCTATCGTTCTCGACGGCATGGTATACTCATACCCTACAGTAAACGGCGAGATCGCAGGCGGTAGCTCGCAGATCACAGGTAACTTCACCCTCGAGGAGGCTGAAGACCTTGCAAACGTACTCAAGTCAGGTAAGCTCCCTGCACCTGCAACAATCATCCAGGAGCAGGTTGTAGGACCATCACTCGGAGCAGAGTCCATCAACGCCGGTCTCATTTCATTCGTGATCGCGTTCGTACTCGTTCTCCTCTATATGGTATTCTTCTATCAGGGCGCCGGTCTCGTGGCTGACCTCGCACTTCTGTGCAACGTGGTTCTCCTCTTCGGTACCCTCGTATCATTCGGAGCTGTCCTCACCCTCCCTGGTATCGCCGGTCTCGTACTGACCCTCGGTATGGCGGTGGATGCCAACGTCATCATCTACGAGCGTGTCAAGGAAGAGCTTCGCGCGGGCAAGGGTCTGAGCAAGGCTGTCGCTGACGGTTACAGGAATGCATACTCGGCCATCATCGACGGTCAGTTCACAACATTCCTTACAGGTCTCGTTCTCTTCTTCTTCGGTTCAGGTCCTGTACAGGGCTTCGCTACTACCCTCATCATCGGTATCATCACTTCTGTCCTCACATCCGTATTCATCACAAGAATCATCTTCGACGACAGAATCGTGAAGGGAAAGAACATCACTTTCGACAACAAGGTTACAAGGAACTTCCTCCAGAATACACACGTAGACTTCCTCAGCAAGAAGAAGATCGCATACATCGTTTCTGGCGCACTCATCCTCATCTCTCTTGTTTCAATCTTCACAAAGGGCTTCACATACGGTGTGGACTTCACCGGTGGACGTACTTATGTCGTAAGATTCGACAGCCCTGTAACAGCTGAAGACGTACGCGCTGCAGCTATCGCAGAGTTTGACGGTGCAGTCGAGGTCAAGCAGTTCGGTGGCGAGAGCCAGATGAAGATCACAACCCAGTATCTTGTTGAAGACGAGTCTACCGATGCAGATGCAGAGGTTGAGAACAAGCTCTACAATGCGCTCAAGGGATTCTTCGCTTCTGAGCTCACTTTTGCAGAGTTCACTTCTACTCTCGACAACCCTAACGGTATCATCAGCTCGGACAAGGTGGGTCCTACCATCGCGAACGACATTACAAGAAATGCTATCATCGCTGTAATCATCGCCCTCTTCGTCATCTTCGGATACATCGCAATCCGTTTCAACGGATGGACATGGGGTCTCGGTGGTGTGACAGGTCTTGCACACACAGCACTTATCGTGATCGGCTTCTTCTCACTCTTCTCAGGTATCCTTCCGTTCAGCCTTGATATCGACCAGACATTCATCGCTGCGATTCTGACCATCATCGGTTACGCTATCAACGATACAGTGGTTATCTTCGACCGTATCCGTGAGTACAAGGAGCTCCATCCTAAGGCTGACTTCCGTCAGAACGTGAACGAGGCTCTCAACAGCACGCTCTCACGTACAATGAATACTTCACTCACTACTCTCGTGACAATGCTCGCGATTGCAATCTTCGGTGGTGAGGTGATCAGAGGTCTTGCTGTAGCCCTCATCCTCGGTATCGTGATCGGTACTTATGCTTCTATCTTCATCGCAAC
Source organism: Bacteroidales bacterium (assembly GCA_015060385.1). Classification (GTDB taxonomy): domain Bacteria; phylum Bacteroidota; class Bacteroidia; order Bacteroidales; family UBA932; genus Cryptobacteroides. Next base: position 99,023 of record SUYO01000005.1, on the reverse strand, counting down.
TCCTATCATGTTCGATGTGACAAAGAAGGCAGAGAAGAAGGCAGCAAAGAAGGCTGAGTAATTCTTCTACCACATATCAAGAATGAGCGACCCGCAAAGGTCGCTCATTCTTTTTTATGAAATCTCAAGATTATTTCTTGAGCACCGTATACTTCACGTTCATCTTCTCCAGCTCCTCGATGAATCCTGCCGTCACGCCTACACGGAACTTGCGTGAAAGGAACTCGATGTTCCATTTCTTCTCGGGATCGTAGAGGAACATGCTCAGAGGGACATTTCCCTTGTTCTTCTTTATAAGCCCCACAAGGGCGTCACGGAACTGAGGGGTAAGCATCGGAGTGGTAATGTTTACAGCAAATCCCTTTATATAGGTATCCGTCACGTTTCCAAGAAGCATGATCTTCTTGACCTTGAAGCCGTAAGGAGATGTCTTGCCTTGAGCCCTGTCTTCCGGCTTAACATAATACTTTTCGTCTATCTCACCTTCAATGAAGATGGTGTTGTATAACGTCATATAGCTCATGAAGGCCTCGTGGTCCTTGCCATATAGCTTGAGTTCATAACTGCCCCCGAAATCCTCTATGACGGTCTTTGACCATGGTCTTCCGCTCTGTCCGTTGATGTGTTCGGTCTTTGTGATGAATCCGGCAACAGCCACCTTCATCTTTGTCTTCTTCATCTCACACTCGGACACCAGGTTGTTTAGGTCAGAAACCTGACATGTGGCAAAGTTATCCAGTTCGAACCGATATGTATCCAAAGGATGGGCAGAAAGGTACATGCCCACAAGCTCCTTCTCGTACTGCAGCTTTTCAAGTATGTCCTCCTCTCCAGTCATGGCAGGAATCTCCGGTCTTTCCGGCTTCATTTCCTCCACTTCTCCGAAAAGCGACACACTGCTTTCCATGCTGTCCTTCTTATAAAGTTCTCCGTATCTGAGAAGAGTGTCCATGAACATATCCCCGTTCTTTCCCGGAAGTACGAACTGTTTGCGGCAGAGACCGAAACTGTCGAATGCTCCCGCATGGAGAAGCGACTCGAAGGCCTTTCTGTTCACTATTCCGGACATTCTCTCGACAAAGTCATAGATATCCTCGAAAAGTCCGTTTTCCTCTCTGTCAGCGAGTATCGCGCGCACTATATTGTCTCCGAAGCCCTTTATACCTCCAAGTCCGAAACGGATCTCTCCCTGCTTGTTTACGGTAAAGCGTGCATCCGACTCGTTGATGTCGGGATTAAGCACCCTTATTCCGTTCTTCTTGCAGTCATCCATGATCTTCTTGATCTCGTCCATGTTGGAGAGATTCTTGGTCAGGTTGGCTGCCTGGAACTCTGCAGGATAGTGGGCCTTGAGCCATCCTGTCTGGTAGCTCACCCACGCATAGCATGTAGCATGGGACTTGTTGAAGGCGTATGCAGCAAACTTCTCCCAGTCCGCCCAGATCTTTTCGAGGACTTCCTTAGGATGTCCGTTCTTCTCTCCACCCTCAAGGAAGAGTCCCTTGAGAGAGTTAAGGAGATCGATGATCTTCTTACCCATGGCCTTACGTAGGGTATCCGCCTGACCTCTGGTAAAGTCGGCAAGCTTACGCGAAAGAAGCATAACCTGCTCCTGATATACTGTGATGCCGTATGTATCCTGAAGGATCTCCTCCATTTCCGGAAGGTCGTACACGATAGGCTGACGGCCTTGCTTCCTCTCCACGAAATCAGGAATATAGTCCATCGGACCCGGGCGATAGAGGGCATTCATGGCGATAAGGTCCTCGAAACGTGTCGGCTGGAGCTTTATGAGCCACTCCTTCATGCCGGGACTTTCGAACTGGAACACGCTCGTGGTATCTCCACGGCTGTAAAGTTCATATGTAGCCTTGTCGTCGATAGGGATCTTTTCTATATCGAACTCCACACCCCAGCGCTTCTTGATGTTCGCCTGACATTCCTTGATGATGGACAGGGTCCTCAGTCCGAGGAAGTCCATCTTGAGCATTCCGACCTCCTCGATATAGTGGCCGTCATACTGGGACACCCAGACCTCTTCGCCGGTAAGCTTGTCGTTCGCTATGGAAATTGGTATGTATTCGGTAAGATTGCCTCGTCCGATGATCATGGCACAGGCATGCACGCCTGTCTGGCGTATGCAGCCCTCCAGCTTGCCGGCATATTCGAGCACTTCCTTTGTCTGCTCGCTTCCTCCTGTCATCTCGTTCTTGAGTTCTCCGTACTTGAGGCAGTTTCCGAGCTTCGGCTTGAATTCCTTCGTCACCTTCTTTCCGTCTTCCTCGACCGTCGCCTCGAAAGGTCGGTCCGGTACCATCTTGGTAAGGCGGTTGGATTCTTCGATGGACATGCGGCTTACGCGTGCCACATCCTTGATTGCCGACTTCGCGGCCATCGTACCGTATGTGATCACATGGGATATGTGGTCCTTTCCATACTTTTCCTCAATGTACTGGAACACCCTGTATCGGCCGTCGTCGTCGAAGTCAATGTCGACATCGGGCATGTTGATACGGTCAGGATTGAGGAATCGCTCGAAGAGAAGGTCGTATCTGATCGGGTCTATATTGGTGATCTTCAGACAGTAGGCAACAGCCGATCCTGCGGCGGATCCACGTCCCGGACCCACGGATATGCCTTCCCTGCGGGCAGCTGCGATGAAGTCCTGGACAATGAGGAAGTAATCAGGGAAACCCATCGAGCAGATGGTCCTGAGCTCGAACTCGATACGTTCCGACTGGACCTCATCAAGAGTTTCACCATACCTTTCCGCTGCTCCTCTGTATGTAAGGTGGCAGAGATAGGCCACAGACCATGTGAATTCGACTCCGCGGTCGTTGCCCTTAGGGTCACAGCGTCCAGCATCGATTATATGGCGGTATTTTTCAAGATAGCTGTCGATGTCTGCCATGAATTCCTCCGGAAGGTCGAACTTCGGAAGGATAGGATCCTTGTCGATCTTGAAGCTTTCTATCTTGTCCGCAACTTCAAGGGTATTGCTCAGGGTCTCGGGATGCTTGTAGAACATGTCAAGCATCTCTTCTTCGCTCTTGAGGTATTCCTGCTGGGTATAGCGCATCCTGTCAGGATCGTCTACATACACATTCGTCGTGAGGCAGATCAGCCTGTCGTGTGCCGGGCCGTCCTCCTTGCGTGTAAAGTGCACGTCATTAGTGGCAACGACCTTGGTTCCTGTCTTTTCAGCCAGTTCGAATATGCCCTCATTGGCTACCAGCTGCCTTTCATAGACCTCCTGCGACTGGCCAGGAATCTGGGTCTTGTGCTGCTGGACCTCCAGATAGAAGTCGTCTCCGAACACCCTCTTGTGCCATGCCACGGCTTCCTCAGCCCCCTTCATATCTCCTGCGATTATCGCTCTCGGGATCTCTCCGGCTATACATGCAGAGCAGCACACAAGGCCTTCCGCATATTTTTCCACGACTTCATGGGAAACCCTCGGCTTATCGTAGTACTTACCTTCGATATGGCCGGTCGAGACGATCTTCATCAAGTTCTTGTAGCCTCCGTAATTCTTAGCGAGGAGGATGAGGTGGAAATAGCTTCTGTGATCCTTGTCCTTGAGCTTATGGTCATAATGACGGGTCACATATATTTCGCAGCCTATGATCGGCTTGACCTCAGGGAACTTCTTCGCCACCTTCAGAAATTCCTTGACTCCATACATGTTTCCATGGTCGGTGATTGCAAGAGCCGGCATACCCAGCTCCTTTGCGCGCTCGAAAAGGCTCGCTATCGAGGCCTGACCGTCAAGGATGGAATATTGTGTATGGACATGAAGATGGACGAAGGACATATGATCAATTTTTTAGGATGACAAAGATAACTAATCTTGCCTTGCCTTTCAAAAATAAATTCAAACGACAGTTCAGGCTAGCTTGGAGCTGAGCCAGTCGGCATCGACCTTGGCGAAGCCTTCTTCGGGACGCACCTGAGGGTTGCGCTCGAGGATGCCGGCGCAGTCCTGATAGACATTCCAGCCGATGTTGACTCCAAGCATCTGGCCGTCAAGGGCGTACATGAAGGTCAGGATGCGTCCATCGCCCTCTCCTTCGCTGCGGTAGAAATGGAAGACAGAAGCAAGGAACTCCTCCTTCTGCTCCGCCCCGACGCTCTTCTGAAGCATCTCCAGCTTGGTCACATACTTGCACATCTCCAGCACGACATCGTCAAGCCCTGCATCGCTGATCAGCACCTTCTCCATGAGTGATCCCATATCGTTGACCCTGCGGAGGGTGTAGCCTCCCATTGCCTTGGTGTGCATTGTGATGGCCTGCATCTGGGTCTCTGAGATTTCTCCTGAAGGAATCAGCCACACCATCAGCTTTGCAGCCGGATCGTGATATAGGGTCTCATATTTGGCCAGATTGACCTGACCGCAGTGGGGACACTCCCAGAGAAAGAGAGAGCCGTCGCGTACCTTGTCCTTGAACTCCGGATTCTCGGAGATGTTTATGCTTTTGTAGATTGTAATTGTCTGCTGCTGCCCGCATCTGCTGCATGGCGCAAGAGCCTGGGTTGTTATTGACATATCAGAATGAAACGTTGAATGTTGGTCCTACGAAATGGTGGCCGAGGGAAAGTCCGCTCTGCTGTGCAAAGACATCGAATCCGCTTCCGCCGTTATATGAATATGTTATGCCGACAGAGTATGGCCATGCTATGGAGAACATGGTGTTCATGTCCAGGGAAAGGGTTCCTCCCGCCGAATACAGGCCGTATCCTCCCGCAAAGGTATAGTCGAAATGCGGGTTGACGGACAGCCTCTTGATTGAGAACAGGGTTCCTCCGATTCCGATGTCTCCGATATATATAGGGAAAGCATAGTCCGCGGTGATCTTTGTCATGTGGGTGTTGCGGTGACTGAGCCAGCTGAGAAGTCCCGAATCGGATTTCATTCCTCGAGGCAGTACATTCACTACAGCCTGTCCGAAAGGAGCGTCAGAAACCTTCATCTGGTGCATGGCGGTCAGCTTTATTCCATGTGTGGAAATGATGCCCGGAACATATCCGTACACATATCCATATCCCATAGGGGACATGTAGGCAGAGCTTTCGATGCTTCCCGAAGCTCCTGCCTCGACTCCGATTCCCCACTTCGGATAGATTGCCGAATTCGGGGTGGATAGCATGGTATATGCCCTTATGGAACCGCTCAGACTGTGTCTGAAGGTATTCCTGCCCTTAGTCGCTCCGATAAAGCTGTAGAAACTTTCCTCAGCCCCATCATCGCCCATTCCTGGATTTACGACATTTTCAAGCTCCTGCACAGCCATGGCTGTATTGAACTTGTCGTTGCTTATCCTGTAGGAAACCTTCGGCACTATGCCTCTGTACCATCCTCCGGACGAGAAGTTCCATGGGATGTACATTGAAATCCCACCCTGAATGTAAGGTACATTGAGTTCCGATGTGGTGATCGAAATGCTTGCGGAATTACCGTTCATGTAATATTTCGGAGCATACTGAAGCGCAGCCCTGTCGTTGAAGTCCACAGAAAGCTCTATGACCGGATAAAGACCTGAATATGTCAGCTTTGCATGGCCCGAATGTCTCCATCTTTCCGGATTGTACGGGTCCTTATGGGCCGAATAGCCGAATTCGCCGTACGAGTTGGAAAGCCGGTTCTGCATTATAGCCGCCGCACCAAGGGAAACCGCCTGCCAGACGCGGTCGAACGACATGTTCATTATGTTGTCGACACTGACATAGAACGGAGTCCATGAATGTACATTGAACATATGAGGGAGCTTCCGGTACCTGCGAGGCTGGGAGAAGTCCACATCCACCTCCGTCACGGCTTCCTCAAAGCCGTCCTTAAGGGCAAGTTCCCTCTCCTGACGCGCCATCTCCTCGGCTATCGTCCACTTGTGTCTCTGGGTGAAGTCCGCTTCCCTGTCGATCAGGTCCTCGACGGCCGTACGGAAGATCTTCATACCCTTGAGGGTCTGGGACGAGTAATAGAGATACTTTCCCGAATCGTCATATGCGAAATCTGATGCACCGTAACGGGTTACGGTCTTCTGCCGGAGGCTGCCGGTCGAGGGGTCGAGGTGGTAGAGTTCGTTGACTCCGGTCCTGTCGCTTGTGAACATGACCTGGTCCCCATGGACCTGAAAGTCCTTGATCATCACCGGCTGAGGTTCGAGGACCGTCCTCCACCTGCCGTCGGCGTACCCGTATATTCCGTATCCTTCGTCGGTAAGACCGGTCGCAAGAAGGTCCTTCCCGATCCATGCGGTCTCTACCAGCTGTACACCCTTCGGTCCCGGTACAGAAATGGCAACATCACCATTGATTCCGTTGACTACAGTCAGTGCCGAGCGGCCGTCAGCCGAATATTCCACAGTGGCGACAAGACTCGATCCCGGGTTTATGTCCGGATTATGGAGAAGTCGTCGGGAACCGGTAAGACTGCCCTTGCCTTTTCCCGACAGGTTCATGTACCTGATCCTTGACCTTGACTCCAATGACCATCTATCGTCCGTAGAAGATTCACTCCAGTAGAGTCTTTTCAGATGGCGCGAAACCTTGAGCCGTCCTGTCTCATAAGCAAAGCGGGAAAGCACCTTTTCCTTGCCATCAGAATCAATGCTTACAAGCACAGGGGCTGTCTCATGTCCTTTCTTGATAGAATATATCGTGCCGTCCACGACCGCTGTACCGCTGTAATCCGTGTACAGGCGCGGTTCTTCGCTTACGGGTTCCATAGGGATGAACGGAGCCCTGGCATCAGCTTCCTTCTTCCATATCTCGTGGATGGTATGGCAGACTTCGTCAAAGGCTTCCTGATATTTCTTTCCCGTAAGCTTCTTCGTTACCGAATACTGGGCGGTAAGGTTGTACGGACGGCGGGACGCAAGATCATAGATTCCGTTCATGTACATCGGACAGTCATACAGGTATCTGAAACCTCCGAGAGTAAGATATCCGAGCGCATAATGATTCGGCGAATATCCTCTCTGAGACATGAAGCGCCATCTGTGCCATTTGCGGAAGTCCCCGTTGTCGAAGGCGACCTTGTAGTAGTTAAGGAAATCCGCGGTCCTTCCTCTGCCAGAATTCGTGAGGGCGGTTTCAGCGATGACGGCATCTCCTTCTATGTTCGCCATTCCCGGATATACGAGCGAAGCCACGATGTTCCACATCTCTCCAAGGAACCATCCGAAAGGCTTGTGGGCCCTTGTCATTCCGAACTGCATCTGGGTCACATGCCTTCCTTCATGGACGGAAAGCATGGTGGACCATGGCAGAGGTTCCGGTGCATATGGGGACGGGAGTGTGAAGAGGTCCATCCTCTTTGGTGCCCATGCCACAGAACCGTTGGCAGCATTGTAGGCATGCATTACCACCGGCATCCTGCCCTTGTTCAGGTAACCGGTGCTTCTGGAAACCGGTATCCTGTATTTTTCGAGCTTGTACCCGTATACCCGTGCGAGGGAGTCGGAACCCTGGGGATATATGATCCTGAAATTGTCCGTGTCGATGCTGTTCCATCTGAGCCTTCCGGGATTGTCACCGGTAACATAGAACTGTGCCCTGAGACCTGCCGGAAGCAGGAGCAGAACCGTAATCGCCAGAAATATCCTTATATGTCTGATTAACCTTGTTGTCATTCTGAATCTTTACGTCCATTATTATCTACAAATCTAATTATTTTATTTATTTTTGCGTGTTTTTCAACCTAAGATATTTATGAGTAATCTACTTCAGGTCTTCACTCTCATAGGTGCCCTCGGCATGTTCCTCTACGGAATGACACTGATGAGTGAGGGTCTTCAGAAAACGGCCGGCGACAAGCTGAGGTCTTTCCTTGCTTCGATGACTTCGAACAGGTTCAAGCGTGTCATAACAGGTCTCGGAGTAACTGCCCTCGTGCAGTCCTCCTCGGCTACAACCATCATGGTCGTAAGTTTCGTGAATGCCGGTCTCCTTACCCTTGGCAACGCCATAGGAGTGATCATGGGAGCCAACATCGGTACGACTCTTACCGCTTGGGTGACGGCTCTCGGTTTTTCTGTAGATATTTCGATATTCTCCGTTCCTTTGATGGCTCTCGGATTCATCCTCCATTCATCAAAGAAACAGAAGAACAAGAGCATAGGTGAGTTCGTCGTAGGATTCGCCATCATGTTCCTCGGACTTTCGTTCATGAAGTCGTCTGCGGGTGCTCTTCTGAGCAACAAGGATGCGATGCTCGCGTTCTTCTCGCATTTCACCGGCTTCGGCTTCGGATCGCAGATCATATTCCTCCTTGCAGGAACGATCCTCACCATCGTCCTTCAGGCTTCCAGCGCAACAATGGCGATCACAATGCTCCTGACCACTTCCGGACTCATTGATTTCCAGCTTGCCTGCGCCATGGTCCTCGGTGAGAACATCGGTACCACGATCACAGCCAACATGGCTGCGGCAGTAGGTAATACCTCCGCAAAGAGAGCTGCCCGTGCCCATACTGTATTCAATGTATTCGGTGTTCTTTGGGTGCTGATAGTGTTCAGGCCTTTCCTCAGGCTTGTAGGTATGATCATGGAAGCTCTCGGATTCTCGAATCCGCTTACAGTGGACCTTACTTCTCCGGATGCGGAGACATCCCTTCTATACGGAATCTCAATGCTCCACACCCTCTTCAATATCACCAATACTCTGATCCTCATATGGTTCACTTCTTATATAGAGAAACTTGTAGTATGGATGGTGAAGGCTCCTAAGGGTGAGGAAGTATTCAGGCTCAAGTATATTTCAGGAGGTCCTCTTTCGACTGCAGAACTCTCTCTCAACGAGGCTCAGCAGGAGATGGTACACTTTGCCGAAATCTGCCGGAACGGCTTCAGCTATCTGCGTCAGGCTGTGAACGAGCCAAATCCTGACAAGTTCGATGTCCTTAACGACAAACTCATCAAGTATGAGGAAATCACCGACAGGATAGAGTTCGAGATTGCCTCATACCTTAACGAAGTTTCCAAGAACGAGATAAGCGAGGAAGCAGCCGACACGATAAAGTCTATGTACAAGATCATCAAGGAGATGGAGTCCCTCGGCGACTCAGGCGAGTCTATAGGCCGTATCCTCAAGAGGAAGAACGTTCATGGAAAGGTGTTCGACAAGTCTCTTCTTGACCGCCTGAACAAGATGATGGACCTTGTGCAGAAGGGTTATGATGTGATGATTGCCAACCTCAGGAATCCGGATCTCAAGGACATTTCGAATGCGCTGAATGCGGAGTACAACATAAACGAGTGCAGGAACCATCTCAGGGAGGAACATATCGTGAACATCGAGAACAACAGCTACAACTACCTCACAGGTGTCTACTACATCGATGTGCTGAATGAACTCGAGAAGATAGGTGACTTCCTCATCAACATATCAGAGGCAGCAGTAAAAGGCAGCAATGAATAAAAGAATGATAATTTTCATCCTGACCGTTCTTGCAGCGGCAGGATGCGGACAGAAAAAGGCGGAGCAGTTCACGGCTCTGCCTTTTCCTGATATAACATTGCCGGCGATGATCCAGAGCCAGCAGGATGCGGCGGATTATTATGCGGCCCATTTCTGGGATTCCTTCCTTTCTTCCGAGAGGGACTTCCCTTGCGATTCCGTTCTGGTCAGCGGAGTACGCAAGTCCGATCTGGAGCAGAAGTATGCAAACTGGCTGAACATCCTCGACATGGTCTCTCTCAGGAATTCCGAAAAGGCGATAACCAAGCTGTATGACAAGGCGCTTGCCTGCGAAATGAAGGACACATCTTCAAATGTGTTCGAGACATTCCGGGCGCTGGCGGACAAGTACATGTATGATGCGAATTCCCCTATGAGAAACGAGGAATACTATCTCCATTATGCCGGACGTCTTGTTTCATATGAGGGTATCAGCGCAGAGGAAAGGGCGAAATATGCCCGACATGCGAAGGAATGCGCCTTGAACCGTCTCGGACAGAAGGCGACGGACTTCAGGTTTACCGACAACAGGGGAAGGGTAAGGAACCTTTACAGCGTTAAGGCGGATTTCACCCTGCTGTTCTTCAGCAATCCGGGATGCGAGGCCTGCCTGAACATAATCAACATGCTCAAGGGGGAACCGAAGATAGCTCAGATGATATCCGAGGGTCATCTTGCCGTTGTGAACATGTACATCGACGAAGACCTTCAGGGATGGCTGGACTACATGCCGATCTATCCGGAAGAATGGTACAACGGGTTTGATGCGGAGCTTGTCATCAGGAATGAAGAACTTTACAGCGTACGTGCAATCCCTTCGCTCTATCTTCTTGACAAAGAAAAAAGGGTCATCCTGAAGGATGCCCCTGAAAACAAGATGATGCATTATCTTGTGAATCTTTAGATTTATTCCTCTTTCCAGCCCTGAGCCTTGATCGGCAGCTCTACTCCGTCCGGAGTCACGACAACGGCTCCTACTTCAGGCTTAGCCAGATGTCCGATGATATCGAAGGTCTGGAAGTCGTGACGGAACTTGTCATGCTTTCCGATAGGAATGGTGAAGAGCAGCCTGTAGTCCTCGCCTCCGTTGAGGGCTGCCGACATAGGATCTATGTTGAGTTCCTTTCCCAGTTCGAATGTCTTTCCTGCAAACGGGAGCTTGTCTACGTATATCTTTGCTCCCATGCCGCTGTCACGTACGAGACGTCTGACAGCGTCTGCGAGACCTCTTGTGACGAGATAGCCGTATGAAGGCATTATCTCCGCTTCCTCCATCTGACTTATGATCTGGGGATGAATCTGAGGCTTGAGATAGGCGCCCACAAGGTGCTTGTTGTCTTCAAGCTTTGGCTGTGCCTTTGCGTCTCCGCTCTTTTCGAAGGCCCTCTTCTCCCTTTCAAGAACCTGGAAGCCCATGAAGGCAGCTCCAAGGTTGCCTGATACGCAGATAAGGTCCATGCTTTTCGCTGCCGGACGGCGCTTTGCCGACAGAAGGGATGTCTCGCCTGCTGCGGCAACGCTGACTGCAAGGCCGTTAGGGGACGGCATGAGGTCAAGTGAGACCTTTTTGTAGCCGTGTTCCCTGGCTGCAGTCACTATTCCTTCCCAGACTTCCCTGATATGTCTGAAATCCAGTTTTGAGGAGATTCCAAGACGGATGTCCAGAGTGCGTGGGTGGGAGAATTCAGCATAGAGTTCTCCTGTCACGGCTGTGACGCACTTGTATCCTAGGTGCTTCAGAGGGAAGTAGACCAGATCGAAGTCTATACCTTCAAGAAAAGTACGTGACTGCTGGGTGACATATGACTTGCCTGAAGTCTCGAACCAGCTGCTTTCAAACGGTCTGTAAGGGGTTCCTTCGTAGAGTTTTGCTATAGCCTCGACTCTGCCGAGGTCTGAGAAAGTTTCTTCTGCCATGTTGTTGATCGTATTTCTGCAAAATTACAATAAATTAGTTAATTTTGTCGAAGTATCTTTACCAACAATATGAAGAAAACACTTTCAATAATCCTCGCGGCCATAATCCTGCCGCTTGCAGTGAACGCACAGGACCTCAAGGTCATATCATACAACATCCGCAACAGCCAGGCCAAGGACGGCACCAATTCCTGGCTATACAGGTATGCCGCTTCCGCAGAGATGATCAAGGATCAGCAGGCGGATGTCATCGGTCTTCAGGAGGCTCTGGAAGACCAGGTGACCTTCATCGAACAGAACTTCAAGGAATACAAGCCTGTCGGCAAGACAGCCGTGATCATGTGGAACAAGAAGACGGTATCCGTGCAGAAGTCAGGGGATTCGGATGTCGCTTCATGGGCCCTTCTCAAGCATAAGAAGACAGGTGGCAGATTCTACATCGTCAATGCCGATCTGGAAGGCACCCCTGCTGCAGAGCGCAAGGACGCTGTCGGAAAGCTCATTGAGATGGTTGCGGAGATCAACAAGGAGAACCTTCCTGTAGTGATGACAGGCGGTTTCTATATGAAGCCGGCGGATCCGGGCCTTGCTGAACTTGAATCGAAGATGTGCAACGCGCGCAAGACCGCTTCCAAGACTGACAATACAGGTACCTACAACAACTGGGGAAAGAATTCCGATATAATCGACCATATATATCATTCCGGCTTCTCTTCATGTCCGGAGTACCAGACGGTGACCAAAAGATATGCAGAGAGGAAGTTTGTTTCAGATCACTTCCCTCTGATGGTCCTTCTTTCCTTTTAAGCGGAGCATCTTCCCTTTTTATATTCCCCCTTGTGTGGCCGACCTGCTGTTTTGATGACAGGTCAGCCACAGGGTATAGTTATAACACATTGATTATAAAATCTTTACATAAACTAATTGTGGCCCAACTGTCGTTCAAATGACAGTTGGGCCACGCTGTGAAGGTCATCACGCCAGACGGCGGGCACCGTCACTGATGACAACCGGAATCTCGACCGGTTCGTGACCATATCTTTCTGCAAAGGCAGCCTTTGCTATGGTAACTTGAACCTAAAAAAAAGACTGAAAGAAGTATTCAGAGCAACTTTTCTTTGGGAACAGCCAGCTTTGAGAAGGCGAAAAGTTTCTTTCCAAGATCTTTCAGGGAGGCACCGATATGGTAAACAGCTTCATCCACTATCAGAAAGCGGTCGTGGATGTTTTTCGCTTCAGTAATCAATATCGGAGGATACTGGGAATTATGCTTGGCAAGGTCTTGTTTCAGGGATTCCGTCAGTCTTCCTGTACGGATTTCAGCAGACACCCCGTCATGCCTCTTGGAAAGCATGATCAGCACGCTGTCATCTACATAATTATCGATCAGAATAAGAGTATGCCTTGCAGAACGTATCAGGTCGGCAGCAAAGACATAAGCATCAAAGATCTGACCATCATAATAGACTCCCTCCACAGGAATAATTTGTCTTTTTACAAATCTATTGAATATATCATCCAAGTCCTTTCTCATTTCAAGATGCTTCAATTCCAAAACGTCAATCCTCTTGGATAAAGAACATTGTGATGAAACATCGTGTCTCATGACAACAAATGCCTCCATTATACTTATACTGACTTTAACAGCTATATCACTATGTAAAACTGCCGAGAGCATCGCCACTCCCTGTTCGGTAAAAACATATGGAAGCGAAGAAGAATGCTTCAATATACCGAACCGGTCGCAATCTGCGACCAGTTCATTCAATTCTTCTTTAGAAATCTGAAACCTGAAATTCTCTGGAAATCGTTCTTTATTTCTCTTGACCTGTTCATTCAGACGCTTTGTACTGACTCCATATAAAGCCGCAATATCTCTGTCCAATATGACCTGTTTACCCCTGATCGATATGATGTAACCCGCTACTTCATCGGGGGTATAAATAACAATATTTCCCATACGCTTGACTTTTTCCTTTAAAGTTCAGCATATGGGAAACACCTGTCAAATAATTGTGACGGATTTCACCCGATCATAAAAAAGATTTTTCCGTTTTTTACAATGATAACACTTTTCTTTGCAAAAACTATCAGAAGCAGGTGCCAGGTCATCACGCCAGACGGCGGGCACCGTCACTGATGACAACCGGGATCTCGACCGGTTCGTGACCATATCTTTCTGCAAAGGCTGCCTTGGCCTTGGCGATGAATGCATCGTAGAGTTCTGTCCTGACAAGGTTGATGGTGCAGCCGCCGAAGCCTCCACCCATGATGCGGGATCCTGTAACGCCGCACTCCTGAGCCACTTCAGCAAGGAAGTCAAGCTCCTCGCATGAAACCTCATAGTCCTTTGACATTCCCCAATGTGTCTCATACATCCTTGCACCAACGGTCTCATAATCACCGGCCTTGAGCGCATCGCAGACATCAAGTACCCTGCGTTCCTCTCCGATCACATAACGTGCACGGAGATAGTCTTCCTCTGAAATCTTGTCCTTGATAGCTTCCAGCTGCTCCATCGTGGCACCGCGGAGGAATTCCTGACCGAGGACCTTGGCGACCCTTTCGCACGATGCACGGCGGTCGTTGTACGGAGAACCTGTAAGCTGATGCTTTACACGGGAATTCAGAAGGACAAGCCTGTATCCGTGCTGCTCTGGATCGAACGGGAAGTACTCAAATTCCATCGAACGGCAATCAAGACGCATAAGATGTCCTGCCTTTCCGAATACAGAAGCGAACTGGTCCATGATACCGCATTTCACTCCACAATAGTTATGCTCGGTGCTCTGACCTATGCGCGCAAGCTCGAACTTGTCGATTCCCAATCCGAAGATATCATTCAGGGCAAATGCAAACGTGCTTTCAAGCGCTGCAGAAGACGACATTCCAGCTCCGAGAGGGACATCTCCCGAAAAGACCGTATTGAATCCCGATATCTCTCCTCCCCTCTTGCGGATCTCACGGCAGACACCGAAGATATATCGTGCCCAGCCCTGTACAGGAGCATCTTCTTCATTAAGACCGAACTCACAGTATTCGTCAAGGTCAAGTGCGAAGGCACATACCTTTCGTCCGCCGTTAGGCTTGATTTCAGCGATCATTCCCTTGTCGATGGCCCCGGGAAAAACGAAGCCGCCGTTATAGTCGGTATGCTCGCCGATAAGATTGATACGACCTGCCGAAGCGTAAAACTCACCTTCGCTACGGTAAAGGGTCTGGAATTTCTCGGATATTCTCTGTTTCATTTTCAGTATGTTATTGATTCATTGTGGCAATAGTCTTCAAAGGTACTAATTAGGTTTGAAATACCAAAGGATAATCGGGCAATGGTCGCTCACTCCCCCTATGTATCTCGGACCTGAATAGGTCCTCAGAGGCTTCTCCCCCGGATGTTTCCTTTCCCAGGTCATGAGAAAGGGTATCCTGCACACTTCCATTTCCGTAAAGTTCTCTACCTCAGGACTTACCATGAACATATCTATAAGTTCCCATTTCCCCTCGTACCTTATGGTCCCCTCCCCTTTCTCATGAATCTTCTCCCCCTTGTTTGACAATGTGCCTTCGACAAGACGGAAGGCCTCCGCATCCGGAGTGTCGTTGAAATCGCCCATGGCGATAAGGGGTCCGTCCGAAACATCCGCAAGAGAGTCGCAGACCTGCTTCAAGGCCGTCATCGCAGCATTCCTGCGTCCCTCCGATTCCCTTGCACCTCCGTATTTCGAAGGATGGTGGTTCACGATGAAATGCATGTGGCTTCCATCCTTATGTTCAAGACACACATGAAGTATGTCACGGGTAGCAAGCCTTTCGCCTTCATGATACGGAGTCTTCAATGAATGAGAGACATAAACGAAGGAAGACCGGCGATATATCAGACCCACGTCGATACCTCTGCGGTCGCCCGAATCATGGTGGACTATCCCGTAACCGTATTTTCTCAGCAGGGTGGAAGAGAGCAGCTTCTGAAGCACTCCCCTGTTCTCAAGTTCCGCAAACCCCACCACATCCGGCATTCGACCGTATTTTTCTCCCATCCATAACAGGCTCTTTGCTATGTTGTCACATTTTGCCTGGAACTTCTTTCTGGTCCACCGGCGGCTTCCCATCGATGAGAACTCCGTATCTGACTCACCAGTTCCCTGGTCCACATGGTCAAAGAAGTTCTCAAGATTCCAGAAGACAGTCAGCACGCTGTCCCTTTCCTGGGCATTCAGGAAAACTGCAGGAAAGAGCGCAAAAATCAATACATACATTCTTTTCATAATGATGCAAAGATGCACGGAGATCAGAAAAAGAATGATAAGAAAAAGAAAAACTTTGGCTAAAAAACGGAAATAAGGATAAGAAAAAGAAAAAGTTAGCGTAAATTTGCGCCCTGATGATATAAAAGGTAAATTTTCACTAAAAAAGATATAGACAGATGGCACTTAAATGCGGTATCGTAGGACTCCCTAATGTGGGAAAATCAACATTGTTCAACTGCGTGAGCTCAGGAAAGGCTCAGAGCGCAAACTTCCCTTTCTGTACGATTGAACCTAACATCGGTTCCACCATCGTACCGGACAAGAGGCTTGAGGTTCTGGAAAGTCTTTGCAACCCGAAGAGGGTGGTTCCTGCTACAGTGGAAATCGTGGATATCGCCGGTCTTGTAAAGGGTGCAAGCAAGGGAGAAGGTCTCGGAAACCAGTTCCTTGCAAACATCAGAGAGACTGATGCCATCCTTCATGTACTCCGCTGCTTCGACGATGCCAACATCGTCCATGTTGACGGAAGCGTGGATCCTGTACGCGACAAGGAAGTGATCGACATGGAGCTTCAGCTCAAGGACCTTGAGACTGTAGAAAACCGTATCGCAAAGGTACAGAAGCAGGCTCAGACCGGAGGAGACAAGAATGCAAAGAAGCTTTTCGACCTTCTCTGCAGGTACAGGGATGCCCTCCAGGAAGGAAAGTCATGCCGTACGGTAAAACCTGAGAATCCTGAGGAAGAGCAGCTTGCAAAGGAACTTTTCCTCCTTACAAACAAGCCTGTGATGTATGTCTGCAACGTGGATGAGGCATCTGCAAAGACAGGAAACCAGTATGTGGAGCAGGTTCGCGAGGCTGTCAAGGACGAGGATGCAGAGATTCTTGTCATAGCAGCCAAGATAGAGTCTGACATCGCTGAACTTGAGAGCTATGAGGAGCGTCAGATGTTCCTTGAGGAGATGGGTCTTGAGGAATCGGGAGTCGTAAGGCTGATCCAGAGCGCCTACTCGCTTCTCAATCTCCGTACATATTTCACAGCAGGAGCGGACGAGTGCCGCGCATGGACCATAAACAAGGGTGACAAGGCTCCTAAGGCTGCCGGAGTCATCCATACAGACTTCGAGAAGGGATTCATCCGTGCCGAGGTGATAAAGTACGAGGATTTCGTGACCCTCAAGTCAGAGGCCGCATGCCGTGCTGCAGGTAAGCTGGGAGTCGAAGGAAAGGAATATGTCGTTCAGGACGGCGATATCATGCACTTCCTTTTTAACGTATAAGGGATTCAAGGGAAACCTTCAGATCATCATATGAAGGGTTGGGATCGTCAGTAAAGATATACCTGATGGTTCCGCCCTTTTCGCATATATACACTCTTGGAATCCTTGTCTTGGCAAACTTCTCATACACTGTCCTGTCTTTTTGAGCAGAATAAGGCATATTCAGGCCTTTTTCTTTCCAGAAGACATCTATATCCTCCTGGGACTCTTCCCGGCTAACAAGGACTATTCTGACATCATCCGAAGCATATTCATCATATATCTTCTGCATCTGAGGAAGAACCTGCTGACAATCCGGACATGAGGTATGAAAGAACATCACTACAGACACGGTTTCCTTCAGCATCTCATCGGTCACTATAGTTCCGTCGTTCATCTGCACTTCGAAATCAGGCAGGATGTCCCCTGCCTTCAGATCCGCCCCGGTCTGTTTCTCCTTGATGCATCCTGTCAATACAGCCAGAACAGTGAATATATATAATGTCCTTTTCATTTCCGCATTCCTTTTCCACAGGCATAGCCTGATGTTTGGGACCGTGGCCACCCTCGACCACGTAAGAGGGGGACCACAAGTGAAGCGCAGTGGTGGGGTCCGGCTTGCCGGACGTCCGATAACATCAGGCTATGCCTGTGGAAGATAAGGCAAAAATAAAAAAAATCTCCCGATAATCTGAACGATTACCGGGAGAAGTATGTCTGTCTTGGATATTCTAGAAGAAACGTGCTCTGTTATCCTTGACCTCAGCGTCATCCATCATTGTAGAAACGAGCATCTGAGTAGAGTACTGAGTCTTTGATGTCTCATATGACTTTGCATCGTCCTCTGTGTAGAATGCACCTGTGTCACGTCCTGTAACCTTGTACATATATACACCTACAGAACCGATGAAAGGTCCGTGGATCTTACCGTCCTCGGCAACTGAAGCCGCACCGATGAACTTGGTGTCAAGACCCTGCGAAGTAAGCGATGAGAATGCAACACCTTCCTTTGTGCTCACTGTAGTCTCGAGAGCCTCGGCGATTGCCTCCATAGAACCCTTACCTGCTGTCTTCTCTGCAACTGTCTGGCTCATCTTCTCACCAGCCTTCTCCATGTAGAGAACATTTTCAATCTGAGTTGCAACTTCATTTACATCAGCGTAGCCTTCCTTGTGGATACCCTTGAGTGCAGCAACGATGAAGTAATTGTTGTCAACTGTAATGATGTTTGATACATCACCGACCTTTGCCTCGAAAGCCCATCTTGTAACTTCCTTTGTATGCTCTACAGAACCAAGTCTGTCAGCGCTTTCAGGCATTCTGTTTACAGGATGTGCATATACACCTTCCTCTGTGCAGGCTGCCTGGAACTTGTCATACTTTCCAGCTGACTTCGTTGCAAGAGTGTTGGCCTGTGAGTAATATCCGTTTACAGTTTCCTTGCTAGGAATAGCTGTCTTCTCAAGAATAGCGACTCTCTTCTTAGCTACAGGAGCGGTTCTGTCAACCACCTGGAAGGTAAGACCGTTGACATCGATCCTTCCATTCTTCTTCACACTCATGACATCCTCGTAACCAGGCATCTGTACAATCCACATAGGTTCAGCAACGTTGAGAAGGCTGTCTACATTCTCAGAAGCGGTAGGAACATACTTAACGAACACTGAATCCGGTACCATAGCCTCTTCCATAACACGTACAGCATAGAATGTGTCACCGTTTGAAAGAACCTCAGATACGCCTTTCGCATCGTCACCGAATACATAGTTGTTGACAACTGCAGCTACTGTATTGAGTTCACCTGCACGATACCAGTGGTTATCCAACTGTCTGTCAGAGTTTGCAAGAAGGAAGCTCTTCATGTTCTCAGCCTCAGCGAACTCGTCATATACCTTTACAAGAGCCTCGTTTGCAGCAACGATGTCAGACTCTGAAGGTACAACCTCATATACTACATACTCGATATCCCTGCTTGCCTGCTGCTTGAAGAACTTCTTGTGAGAGTCATAATACTTTTTGATCTCACCCTCTGTAACAACGATAGTAGAGTCTGGAGCGTATCCGAAAGGTACCATCACGAACTCAACATCGAAAGTGTTGTTGTTCTCAGCAATTGCATTAGTAAGCATGAGAGGGTTTGTAATGTTGCTCGCAGTAAAGAGCGAGTAGTACTTGTCATAGTACTGCTGTGTCTGAGCCGACTCGATAAGATAGTCCCAGTAAAGCTGGAGACGACCTGTCTCATCAGTCGAGATATAGCTTACGAAATCATTGAGGAGAGCTGGAGAGAATACTCCGTTCTCGTCGCAGAATGCAGGATTCTGAGTGAATACAGGTGAATCGATAAGACCTGAAATAAGGTCCACCATCTCTTCCTCACCTACATTCAGACCAGCTGCCTTTGCATTCTTGATGAAAAGGTACTTGTCCACGAGAGACTGCCATGCAGCATCCCTGATTGATGTCTGCATCTCCTCAGTCTGTACTGAAGAACCTGTCATGATCTCGTTAAGAGCTGTAAATCTGTCTATTTCTGCCTGAAAATCCGTATATGAAACAGAATTTCCATTGATTTCACCTACATCATACTTCGACGACATAGATGCCGATACAGACTGAAGTGTGCTCGGATCAATGATGAATGACAACAGTGCCACAGCGATGAGCACTGTTATGAAGATACCGAGCTTGACACGAATTGTTTCAAGAACTGCCATTTTATTGTTTGTTTTAGATTATTTCCTGTTCATTCATGCATGCAATTACACATGAGGGGGCGAAGTTAACAATTTTCTGTAAAACTGACGCTATTTTTTTAGTAAAGGTCCTATAAAATTAACAGAATCAATCACAACCTTGGTACTATCCTGTCCCATTATAGCGTAATTATTGAACGGACTGAAGAGTTCCGTATCTCTTGCGCGCTGGTCTGATTCCATTCCATATCCCTGTGCAAATCCATCCGGAGAATACATCCTTACATAGCAGTGGGTATAGATCCTTTCATTCTTCTGATCCCAATACAATGTATCAGTCTCCATTGTCTCCTGGTTGATCAGATTTCTTACCACAACATTTCCGAATGCTTCCCATGTCTCCCTTCCATCCTTATACTTGAGATGCCTTGCATTGTCGGAGACTATTTCAGTCTCAAGCATTCCATCGTCTGTATATCCGAATACGGATATTCCTTTCGGAAAAAGTTCATACGAAAGACTGTCGTTCTCATATCTTTCCATAAGAGGAGCCTCTGCCCTCAGCTGGATGATACTGTTTTCCGTCTGGACAATAAACATGTCATCTACAGTCTGGACAGGTGTCTCGGCAATCTTTATTTCATCAGCCTCACCAAGTTTTCCCTTGCATGAATAAATGACGAAAGCAACCGCTGATGCGGTTGCAATCATCTTCAGGATATGTCTGAGTCTTTTCAATTCAGATTATTTCTGAGTCCTTACTGTTGTTGTAGCCCTCATGCCGCCACATGAAACAGTGTAAGACTGACCGTCTGTAATGTCATACATGAAGGCCTCAGCTGTCTGAGGATAGTATGACGAGTACTGTCTGATCATGTTGTTCGCATCCTCTGCAAGAGTCTCGTCAGCAGCCTTTGCCTTGTTCATGTAGTCAACTGCTACCCAATACTTGGCTCTCTGCTCGATATCGTTTCCAGAGCATACTACGCTACCCCAGATAGTTCCCATGAGCATGTAAGCCTTTCCTGCAAGTGAAGGATCGAGTTCCACTGCCTTCTGTGCTGCCTCGTAAGCCTTTGCGTTCTGAGCATTCTTGTAGCAGAACGCTGCAAGCTCATACTGATAACCACCATCGGTAACAGCGTCAGACTCTGCATTTTCGATAGCCTCTGTCATATACTTGATGGCGTTCTCGACATCCGCACGACCAGCATAAAGCTTGTAAAGATTGTATGCAGAAACGTGTGAAGGTTCCATATTGTGCATTACAGTAACAGCGCTGAGGAAGAGATCATTGTCAGTACATCCTTCTGTGATACCCATCATCCTCACGATGTTCTTTGCAAGGTCAAGGTTCTGAGGATCTGCCTCGAATCTTGGAGTGAAGAGAGCTATAAGATTGTCGCAGCTTGCTACCTGGCTTGTAATGAAGAGACTTTCGATATCAGAAACAGTCTTCTCGTTGCTTCTCTTCTCAGTATCATTCTTAGGCTTCATCTCACCAATGTTCTTTACAGCTGTCTCATAAACGTTGATGACAGACTCCGGATCAAGTTTTCCATCCTTATAGAGATCTACAGCAGTGCTGATCTGGAAAAGATATATATTTGCTCTTGCACTTGAACCGAGTTCCGTTACAGCGTTGGTAAGACCCTCATACAGTTTCTCTGGCTCGTCCTTCATGAAGTTGTACATGTCGAGAGCCTTGTTGTTGAGAGAGCTTGTAGCATACTTTGGCCAATACTGGATACGCTCGTCATAGATCTTCATGATAGAGTCAACAAGAGCCTCCTTGTAGATAGGATTCTTTGAATTTGCCTGAAGAACTCTCTTGAGGAGTGTCGTTCCGTCAGAAAGAAGAGAATACCTCGATGTAGGAGGACAGAGATGATAAGCCTGCCTCCAGTTAGGAAGGGCTGAATCATAATTCTTCTGCTTGTAATACTCCGTATAATACGAAAGATACTTGATACACTCTGCACTGTCAGGTCCGAACTTACCCTGAGCCGAAAGAGTGCTGCTGCTGAACAATGCCATTGCAGCGATTGAAATTAACAGTACAATTCTTTTCATAATGTTATTGTGTATTTATATTTTATATGCGGTTTTAGTTACATCCTTACCTGTATTGATTCTTTATGAACCAGAGGTCATGTATATTAAATCCGATGACAAACATCACATACCTTTCGCGGATCAGATCATTTCTCGTACTTGCTCTCTGCCCTATATCCATTCCAAGCGAAACTCCGTTGTATATCCTGTATGAATTCGCATTCTCTATCGGGAATGTTATTCCGAACGTAAGACCCATCGAATTCACTGCATGACCGTCCATCTTGTAATATGACTGGTCATAATATATTCCAGCCCTATAGGCACATCTGTTCAAATATCGCCTGATATCGTTTCTGTCAGGGACTATTTCGAAACCTGCCCTGTATGAATTGGATACGGTAGTTGTGAACTTCGAATCACCTATGACAGAAAATCCCGGGGCATTGTCCATACCTGACTTTGTCCAGTCTGATCTCGTATAGTTGAACTCAGCACTCCACTTGTCAGCGTTCTTGAAAGATATTCCCAAACCAATCTCATCACCGAATCTTGCACCTGTCTTTGCAAGCGTATCTACAGAATACTTCAATGTGTCGCTTACACTTGCCATGTTCGCAAACCTGAAATTGGTTGAATATCCTTTCATCTTCGTACCCATCTTATAGGTAGCACCTATGGTCATGGATACCTTGTCACCAAGCTTCTGCTCGTACTGAAGACCGAACTTTCCTGTAATTCCTCTGAGGGAAAGTTCGCTTCCGCTGTTCATTGACCTGTATGAACCGTCTGCAAAATCAAGATTCGTAATCTTATCTATGTTTCCGAAATAATAAATCATTTCGGCACCAATAGAAAGCCTCTTCCAGAATGTTACTCCCGAACCTATGAACGCCTGGTAAACACTACCTGTTCCATATGAATCATACGTAAGGTTTCCTGTATTTCCAATTATATCAGGATTGGTCTCTATCGAAGAAAAATCATATCCTACATCACTGTACGGGGTTATTCCGACCATGAATGCAGAAGATCTCCAGATAGGGAAAGACATCACGAAATCATATATATTGAATGTATTGTTTCCTGATCTGAGGTCTCCCTGGGCAAACATCTTGTTATTCTGTACAAGTCCGAAATCAGCCATGAACGAAAGTGAATCCCTTGCAGTCACTGCCGCAGGATTCATATAGTTTATGACTCTGTTGTTTCTTGTAGCTATACCGACCCCACCCATACTCTTGTTGTAGGCTGTTCCTTCTTTTGAAAGGTCTCCTATTCCGAAAATGGAATATGGAGAATACGCACCATAAGCGCCTTCCTGTGCTGACATGGAAACGCTTATGATGAGAAACACTGACAACAGAAATATCTTTTCAATCTTTCTTATCATATTCAACCGCAATTAATGCTAACCCCATTAAAACTAGGTTAGAAACTGCAAAGATGGAGTTTTTCATCCGTTTTGCAAAATAAATCGCATCACCTCCCGTAAAAACGGATATTTTTTCGGGGTGACGTGAAATATAACCTTCCAATTCAAATATTATGCCTGATACAACTCCTGATTCTATGGAAGATCTTATATCATGACCTGTGGAAGACTCGGATTCAGGAGCGTCTATCAGAGGAAGCGATCGGGTATATCTGTTCAACGACCTCAGTCTTGTCCTCAGACCGGGAGAGATGTTTCCTCCTTCATATTTTCCGCCTGCATCAAGAAAATCCACGGTCAGTGTCGTACCGAAATCGAATATCATGCATTCCTTTCCCTTGAAAAGATATCTTGATGCTATTATTGACGCAGCCCTGTCAGGAGTCATATAATCCGGAATATCGTATCTTGAAAATATCTCATTACCGGCAATTATAAGCTTTTCACATTCATGCTCAAGTCTTCTGATGCTGTTTTCACTGAAGTTTCTGGTACTGCTGAGAACTATCTTTTCCGGTCTGGACCTGGAAGTAAGTGACAATATGAAATCCAGCATTCTCTCTCCCTGATATCTGGATGTCTTTCCAAGAGTCATCCCGTCACACCATGAAGCCTTCAATGCTGTATTTCCAATATCTATTATGAGGTCTGCCACTTCTAAAGATATTATTTCGGATACAAAAATATAAAATTATATCACAATTTATTCAAAATATCATAAGCTTTTGACAATGTATCCACATTACGGACAAAAATCCTAAGCTTATTGTCATTCTGCTTCAGTTCGAAGAGGGAAGGATTCCTGCTGATATTTTCAAGAATTCTTGAAAAACGATCGCTTCTGTAATACTGGGACATGGAATTGTATATGAAGAAAGCTATCATCACACTGTTCTTTATGATGATCTTCTCAAATCCCAGCTTCTGTCCCAGCTGTCTTATCCTTACTATATCGAAAAGTCTTGAAAGTTCGTCAGGAATGGCTCCGAAACGGTCGGAAAGCTTCTTCTTCATCTGTTCCATCTCCTTTTCCGAGGACAGGGAATCAAGTTCCTTGTATATCCTTATCTTTTCGGCTGTCATATCGATGTATGTGTCAGGGATAAGGGCAAGCTGGTCCGTCTCTATCGTACAGTCTGAAACAAAATTGTCGGAAGTGCTCCTTGAAGATATTCCGGTCTCTACTCCAAGTTCCTCCATAGCCTCGGCAAGTATCTTCTGATATGTCTCGAATCCCATGTCGGTGATGAATCCGCTCTGCTCTGCTCCAAGAAGGTTTCCTGCTCCGCGGATATCAAGGTCCTGCATGGCTATGTTGAATCCGCTGCCAAGGTCAGAGAATGATTCGATGGCCTTGAGTCTGCGTCTCGCATCCTCTGTGATGGAAACGAGAGGAGGTACAATCAGGTAACAGAAAGATCTTCTGTTCGAACGTCCTACACGTCCTCTCAGCTGGTGGAGGTCGCTAAGACCTATGTTCTGAGCCTGATTTATTATGATGGTGTTGGCATTCGGAATATCAAGTCCGTTCTCTATGATGGTGGTACACAGGAGCATGTCATAATCTCCCGCCATGAAATCCAGAATCTTGTTTTCAAGTATCTTAGGTTCCATCTGGCCGTGGGCCACACATATCTTCATGTCAGGTATGAGCCTTTGAAGAATGTCATGTATTGCCTGAAGTTCCTCTACCCTGTTATGGACGAAGAATATCTGACCTCCCCTGTTAAGCTCGTAGTTGATTATCTTCCTGATCTCATCATGGTCAAAGAGCATTATCTCCGTCTGAACAGGTATTCTGTTAGGCGGAGGAGTGCTTATGATGGAAAGGTCCCTGGCTCCCAGAAGAGAAAACTGGAGGGTTCTCGGGATAGGCGTTGCAGTAAGGGTAAGAGTATCGACGGAAGCCTTCAGCTGACGGAGCTTTTCCTTTGCACTGACTCCGAACTTCTGCTCCTCGTCGATGACCAGAAGTCCGAGATCCTTGAATTCGAATCCCTTACCTATAAGCTTGTGCGTACCTATCACTATGTCCAGAGTACCTGCCTTAAGTCTTTTCTGGATATCGGATATCTCCTTGGCAGTCCTCAGACGGCTTACATAATCTATGTTGCAAGGAAGATCCTTCAGTCTGTTCCTGAACGTATTGAAATGCTGAAGAGCCAGGATGGTTGTAGGAACAAGCACGGCAACCTGCTTGCTGTCCGCCACTGCCTTGAAGGCAGCGCGGACAGCGACTTCGGTCTTTCCGAAACCGACGTCACCGCATACAAGCCTGTCCATAGGACAGTCGTCTTCCATGTCACGCTTGACGGCATATACTGCCTTTTCCTGATCGGGAGTATCCTCATACATGAACGAGGATTCAAGTTCCTGCTGCATGTATGTATCCGCAGAGAATGCAAAACCTTTCAGACTCTTTCTCTTTGCATAAAGCTGGATAAGGTCCTTTGCTATATCCTTTACCTTTGATTTTGTGCTGGCCTTGAGATTCTGCCATGCCTTCGATCCCAGCTTATGTATCTTTGGTGGCTCGGAATCCTTTGATTTGTAACGCGATATCTTATGAAGTGCATGAACGGAAACAAATACGACATCATTATCCTTGTACATAAGCTTCACAACCTCATGCATCCTTCCCTTGTCATCCTTCATGCGGACAAGTCCTCCGAATATGCCGACTCCATAATCTATATGGACTATATAATCCCCTATCGCAAAGGATGTCAGGTCGTTCAAGGTAAGCTGCTCGCTCTTTTCCACCGTTCTTCTTATGCTGACACGGTGGAAACGGTCGAATATCTCGTGGTCGCTGTAGCAGCATACCTTATCTTCATGGTCTATGAATCCGTTATGGATATTGAATCCGGAGATGAATTCCGGCAGTATGTTTCCGTTCTGAGAAAGAATGGATCTGAGTCTGTCAAGCTGCGACTGCTTCTCACCATAGATCCTTACCCTGTAACCCTGCTCAAGATGTTTTCTGATGTCCTCTGTAAGAAGTTCGAAATTCTTGTTGAACACCGGCTGAGGCGCTATGCTGAACCTTACAGCTTCCTCATCCTGTCTTGACAGAGGAAGTTCCATGAACACTTTTCTGAAAGGTTCCAATTCATGAAAAAATGCCTTGTTTCTGTACATATCGGAAGAATCCAGCCATATCAGGGAATCTTCAGGTATTATGCTGCATATTCCGGTCATTCCGGATTCGTCTTCTCCTGAAAGAATGTCAGGATATATCTCCGCATTGTTTATCTTTTCTTTTGAAAGCTGTGTATTACAGTCAAATATGGTTATGGAATCTATTTCATCTCCAAAGAAGGATATGCGGAACGGATCGTTGTAAGAATATGAAAATATATCTACTATCGCTCCCCTGATTGCAAACTGTCCGGGTTCGGCAACGAAATCTACTCTCTGGAAGCCATTTGCAAACATAGCCTCGACTATGCCTTCATGACTTATTTCATCTCCTACAGAAAGACGTAGTACGGATTCCTTGATAATGGTGCTGTCAGGAATTCCATCTTCCAAAGCAGAAGGATAAGTTACAACTATCAGGCGTCCTTCATCATATTCGAGTATCTTTCCTATTGCGGAAGTCCTCTGGACACTGAGAGTGGACTTGTAATTACTTCTTTCAAGAGTCTTTCCCGAATCAGGAAGGAAGAAAACACAGTCTCCTTCTATAAGATTATAAAGATCAGCAGCACAATACTCTGCAGAATCCTTATCAGGAAGAATAATCATCTGAAAACCATCATATTCCAGCTGGGATACAGCAAACCATCTTGCAGAAAGAAACAGTCCGCTGCAGAATATCTCCCGAGCGGTTCCAATATTTTCCGATAACTTCTTTACGGATTCCGTACTTATTAACATCTTGTCTTGATTTCTGTTGAAAAACTGTTAAAAACAAGGTTGAAAACAGATGATAAAAAAATTATAAAATTCAGAAAATCGGTATATCCAGAAATTGATGAATCACTTCAAAATTTTTCTTTCATTTTTTACCAGTAACTTCACATCAGGGTTTTCAACAAGGTTTCATTTATATAAAATATTGATTTACAGAGATCGGAATCAGTTTTCAACATATCAACAGCATTAATATCATCATCATATTTTAAAATAAAGATATATATTTGTATATAATTATTTTGTTGACGACATGGCTACTGATTTCGATCCGCACAATATCAATGAGGGCAAAGATAAGGAATTGGATGGAATAATCCGTCCTCAGGACCTGCATGACTTTACCGGACAGGACAAGATAGTATCCAATCTCAAGATTTTTGTCGCTGCGGCAAAGATGAGAGGGGAGTCTCTTGACCATGTTCTTTTCCATGGCCCTCCGGGCCTTGGAAAGACTACTCTGGCCCATATCATTGCCAACGAACTTGGAGTGAACATGAAGGTCACTTCAGGTCCTATACTTGACAAGCCCGGTGATCTGGCCGGACTTCTCACTTCGCTTGAGGAAGGAGATGTCCTCTTCATAGACGAGATACACAGGCTCTCCCCTGTCGTGGAGGAATACCTGTATTCCGCAATGGAGGATTTCGTAATAGACATAATGATCGATAAAGGTCCGGGAGCACGTTCCGTACGTATTTCATTGAATCCTTTCACTCTGGTCGGAGCAACCACACGCAGCGGTCTTCTCACCTCTCCTCTAAGAGCCAGATTCGGCATCACCTGTGCCATGGAATATTATGACACCCCTACACTTGTAAAGATCGTGAAGAGAAGCGCCACTATATTAAAGGTAGATATAGAGCAGGATGCTGCCTATGAAATAGCTCTCAGAAGCCGCGGCACTCCTAGAATAGCCAACTCGCTTCTCAGAAGGGTCAGGGACTTCGCCCAGGTCATGGGCAACGGAAGGGTAGACCTTGAGATTGCAAGGTATGCACTTGATGCCCTGAACATAGACAAGAGAGGACTGGATGCCATCGACAACAAGATACTCAAGACCATCATCACCAAGTTCAAAGGCGGTCCGGTAGGAGCAAATACCATTGCTACGGCTGTAGGCGAGGACCAGGGAACTCTCGAGGAAGTATATGAACCTTTCCTTATAAAAGAGGGATTCATAATGCGTACTCCACGAGGTAGGGAAGCCACTGAACTTGCATACAGACATCTCGGACTCGAAAAAGGGAACATAAATCTTGATGACCCTACATTATTTTAAGTATCCGGTCAATCTTTTTATTATAACCTATTATAAGTGATAGGTTATATTTGTTTTATAGAGTTTAATTCCTTAAACTTGTGCCGAAATTTCATTTAACACTCTATAAAATGGCCGAAAAACTTATTTCTAAGATTCCTGAGGGACCTTTGTCGGAGAAATGGACAAAGCACAAATCTCAGATCCGTGTTGTCAGCCCAGGCAACAAAAGAAAACTCGAAGTCATTGTTGTAGGAACAGGTCTCGGTGGAGCGTCTGCAGCTGCTTCACTCGGTGAACTTGGTTACAATGTCAAGGTATTCTGCATCAGCGACTCTCCACGTCGTGCCCACTCTATCGCGGCACAGGGAGGTATCAACGCTGCGAAGAACTACCAGAACGACAACGACTCGATCTACCGTCTCTTCTATGATACAATCAAGGGAGGAGACTATCGTGCACGTGAGGCTAATGTATATCGTCTTGCTGAGGTAAGTAACCTTATCATTGACCAGTGCGTTGCACAGGGTGTTCCTTTTGCAAGGGAATATGGCGGACTTCTCGCCAACCGCTCTTTCGGAGGTGCGCAGGTAAGCCGTACCTTCTATGCCCGCGGTCAAACCGGTCAGCAGCTCCTTCTTGGTGCTTATGCTGCTCTCAACCGCCAGATCGCTGCAGGTACAGTGAAGAGCTACCCTCGCTATGAGATGCTCGATGTTGTCCTCATCAACGGTGAGGCAAAGGGTATCATCGCAAGAAACCTCGTAACTGGTAAGATCGAGAGATTCGGTGCTCACGCCGTGGTTATCGCTACAGGTGGTTACGGAAACGCTTACTTCCTTTCTACCAACGCAATGAACTCTAACGGTTCAGCTGCATGGCAGTGCTACAAGAAGGGTGCATTCTTCGCAAACCCTTGCTTCGCACAGATCCACCCTACATGTATCCCTGTACACGGAGACCAGCAGTCAAAGCTTACTCTCATGTCAGAGTCTCTCCGTAACGACGGACGTATCTGGGTACCTAAGAAGATGGAAGACGTAAAGGCTCTCCGCAACGGTTCAAAGAAGCCTTCACAGATCGCTGAAGAAGATAGAGACTACTATCTCGAGCGTCGTTATCCTGCATTCGGTAACCTCGTGCCACGTGACGTTGCTTCACGTGCTGCAAAGGAGCGTTGCGACGCTGGTTACGGTGTGAATAACACTGGTCTTGCCGTATTCCTTGATTTCAAGACTGCAATCGAGAGACTTGGTGAGGATGTGATCAGGGCAAGATACGGTAATCTCTTCCAGATGTATGAGAAGATCACCGACGTGAACCCATACAAGGAGCCTATGATGATCTATCCTGCAATCCACTATACGATGGGTGGTATCTGGGTAGACTACAACCTTCAGACAACCGTTCCTGGTCTTTATGCCATCGGTGAGGCCAACTTCTCTGACCATGGTGGAAACCGTCTTGGTGCATCGGCCCTCATGCAGGGTCTTGCTGACGGATACTTCATCCTTCCATACACTATCGGAGACTATCTTGCAGGCAAATTCAAGGAGCCTAAGACAGACATCAACGCACCTGAGTTCGCTGAAGCTGAAAAGGCTGTTGTCGCAAAGATCGAGAAACTCTTCGCCATCAAGGGTAAGAGATCTGTAGATTCATTCCATAAGGAGCTCGGTCTCATCATGTGGAACAATGTAGGTATGGCACGTAACGAGGCTGGTCTTAAGGAAGCTATCCAGAAAATCAAGGCTCTCAAGGCTGAGTTCTGGAAGAACGTATATGTTGCCGGTGAAAACGGTGAATTCAACCAGGAACTCGAGAAGGCTCTCCGCCTTGTAGACTTCTTCGAAATAGGTGAGCTTATGGCGCGCGACGCCCTTAACCGTAACGAGTCTTGCGGTGGCCACTTCCGTGAAGAGATGCAGACTGAAGACGGTGAGACAAAGCGTGACGATGAGAACTACATGTATGTAGCAGCTTGGGAGTACAAGGGTGAAGATGTTGAGCCTGAACTCCATAAGGAGCCGCTCGTATACGAGAATATCAAGATTGCTACCAGAAACTATAAAGACTAATTGACATGGATTTGACATTGAAAGTATGGCGTCAGAAAAACGCCAAGGCAAAAGGACATTTTGAGACCTATAAGGTTAAGAATATATCCGAAGACAGCTCTTTCCTCGAAATGCTCGATATCCTCAATGAGCAGCTTATTGCTGAGGGTGTAGATCCGGTAGCTGTCGAGAAAGGATGCAAGAGCAGCGGTCCTGTATCGTTCGATCATGACTGCCGTGAGGGTATCTGCGGTGCATGTTCACTCTATATCAACGGCCGTGCACACGGACCTGACGATGAGGTTACAACATGCCAGCTCCATATGCGTAAGTTCAAGGACGGTGACACAATCACCATCGAGCCTTGGAGATCGAAGGGATTCCCTGTAATCAAGGACCTTGTTGTTGACCGTCAGGCATATGACAAGATTCTCCAGGCAGGCGGATATGTATCTGTCGGTACAGGCGGAGTTCCTGACGGAAACGCTATTCCTATCCCTAATGAAAAGGCTGAAGAGTCTATGGACGGTGCAGCATGTATCGGTTGCGGTGCATGTGCTGCTACTTGTAAGAACGGTTCTGCTATGCTCTTCGTTGCTGCCCGCGTAAGCTCGCTCGCCCTTCTCCCACAGGGTAAGGTTGAGGCTGCAAAGCGTGCAAAGGCAATGGTTGCAAAGATGGACGAACTCGGTTTCGGTGCTTGTACAAACACCAAGGCCTGTGAGATGGAGTGTCCTAAGCACATCACTGTAACTCACATCGCACGTCTTAACCGTGAGTTCCTCTGCGCAAAGCTTAAGGACTAATACATTTTTCTGATATTTCAAATCAAGGTGGCCTTTGGTCACCTTGATTTTTTATTATAATTTTGCAGTATCATCAAAAACTTAAGTCTTATGGAATATTCATCACCGGAATGTAATATACTTGAAATCCTGATCGAGCAGGTCGTACTTAGTGGAAGTACAACTATAGATGATCTTATCATAGAAGATCTTGATTGATGTTCATTTAATCTGTATTCATATGAAAAAGAGTTTTTTCCACATATCAGCTGTATTGTTGTCTTTATGTTTCATCTCCTGCATTAAGGAGTTTGACAATGCATCTGATCAAATTACAGGTGCTGATTCTGAATTAGTTACGATCAAGGCATCAATATCTGATGAAACTGCTACAAAGACCATTATTTCTGATGATTCTGGAGAAGAAGGATCCAGGGTAAGGATATATTGGACCGATTATGATGGAATAAAGGTAAATGTAGATGGAAGTTCATATGTATTCATGTTCAACGGATATGATGAAAACAGATATTATGCTGACTTTGTATGCAGTAATCAACTTCCTGAACTGACCGAAAATACTGTATTGACAGCTGAATACCCGTTATCCGGAAGACCTGATCTTGCAAATCAGCATGGTAAGCTGGAATTACTTAACCTGTACCATTATATGACAGCTGAATATACTGTAAGTGATGATTTCGATTGGGAAGATGTCTCATTCTCGTTCAGGACACAGACTCCTATAATGAAGATTACGCTAAGAAATGAAGATTTCAAAGGAAAAATACTTAGAGATGTTCAGTTGTCAATAGATAACAAGATTATAGTCAGTTCCATCACTACCTTCACCGCTTCTGAAGACACAGGTGAGATTGTTGTTTATTTTGCACTCCACCCTCAGGAAATCGATAATAATACCTCCATTACATTAACATGTGATGATATTACATATGAGACAAAAGTAGGTGCAACTACAACTCTCAGCCCTGGCAAGCTTTATCGTATAAGCAAGGTAATGGATAAGGCAGGTGTCATAATGAGATATGAGAATGACAAGGCTGTAATTACAGTATTTGATGGTGCGAGTGCTGATGCAGTCATTGATAAGCTCAAGGAGGCTATGGAAGATGATTATTCGTTTTTCGAAGTGAAGGGAACCCTTCCAGAAGATATCAAGCATGAATTGAATCATATATTGACTGATAATCCAGCCAATACGGTTCTGACAATTGATGGAAGGTCTACTTTTTATGTATATGATGCGGAAGGTTTAATGGCTTGGGGAGCGGCTGCAGAAAATGACAAAAGATTAAATTGTACGCTTATCAATGATATAGCTCTGACAGAGGACTGGGTGTATTGTATTGGTACATCTTCTACTTATTATTCAGGAATATTTGAAGGTAATAATCACGTTATCAGTGGATTAAGTATTAATCAGGATGCAGAAAGATTGGATTATTATAATCCTACAGCAATGATTAGTCATTTTTCAGGTGAGATAAGAAATCTTGTACTTGAGGGAGGTAAATGTACAAATACCGGTGCAGATTTATTTAGAAGTTCATTGCTGATAGGGTATAATCATGGAATAGTTGATGGAATTACTGTCGGAAATGATATTCACGGTGAATATGTATCTTTTTCCAATCAGTTTATTCAACATTCTGTTACTGTAGGTGTTATAGTCAGTAGTAATTCAACAAGCGGAATTGTCAAGAATTGTATTAATAAACTCCCGGTAACTATAACTGTTAATGATGATATCAATTATCTTTATGCAGGTGGAATAGTTGGAGAAAATTATGGTTATATTGTTCAATGTATCAATGAGGGATTTATTGAAACATCTGGTAGTTCCACTAAATATGTAGGTGGAATTTTAGGAAAGACAGGACATAATAAATGGCATTCCAGTGAGATGTATTTATGTGCCAATAAGGTGGAGATCAGCGGTAACGGAAAGGGTGGATTAGTTGGTTATTCTGCTTCAACAGACAGTATATATGCAGGTTGTTATACAACTTGTGGTGATGTACTCCATTATTCCTTTTATTCTTCGAATTTTGATCATTGCTATACAATGGATGCTGATCTTATAGATGAATTGTATAATCCTTTTGCAACTTACATATCCAATGTGAATCTTGTGTGCGATGAGATGAATGCAGCTGTAGAAAGTCATGAATGTGAATATGTAGACAAGAAATGGGTAGTTGGAAATGATTATCCGGTACTCGTTTCGAAGTAATTTCTTATTTAAAACAGTGATGGTGATCAATCAGTAATATGATTTGATCACCATCACTGTTCTTGTTATTTTTACCAGAGGAAGTTGTCGAAAGGGTAGCGTCCGGCGTGGATTTCAGCTACCATCTTGTAAAGATCTCCGCGGAGCTTGTCTATACCGATCTTGTTTTTTGCTGAAATGAATATACAAGGTGTGTTTTCCTTGGCTATCCAGCTGTTCTTGAATTCGTCAAGCGTATAATTTTCCTGTCTTTTAGGCTCTAAAGAAAATTCATCATATTCTTCATATCTGTATGCATCTATCTTGTTGAAAACGACGAATATAGGCTTATCTATAGCCTTTATGTCCTTCAGGGTTTCCTCTACGACACGTATATGATCCTCGAAATTTGGATGCGAGATATCCACCACATGCATGAGTATGTCAGCCTCGCGTACTTCATCCAATGTACTCTTGAAGGCCTCTACAAGCTGATGTGGGAGTTTTCTGATGAAACCTACCGTATCGCTGAGCAGAAACGGTACGTTTTCTATAACCACCTTGCGCACCGTAGTATCCAGGGTCGCAAAGAGTTTATTTTCTGCAAAAACGTCGCTTTTAGCGAGTAGATTCATCAAGGTACTCTTACCTACGTTAGTATATCCTACCAGCGAAATACGGACCAAAGAACCCCTGTTTCCGCGCTGAGAGGCCATCTGTTTGTCGACCTTCTTCAGCTGTTCCTTCAGTCTTGAAATCTTATCCTGGATGATACGACGGTCTGTCTCTATCTGAGTTTCTCCTGGACCTCTCATACCGATACCTCCCTTCTGTCTTTCAAGGTGGGTCCACATCCTTGTAAGTCTTGGCAGAAGATACTGATATTGAGCAAGTTCAACCTGCATTTTTGCGTATGCTGTCTTTGCTCTCTGGGCGAATATATCAAGAATCAGATTTGTTCTGTCCAGTATGCGTATATTCAGTTCACGTTCTATGTTACGAAGCTGGGTAGGGGAGAGTTCATCATCGAAGATGACGACTTCAATCTCGTTTTCTTCTATATATTCCCTGATTTCCTGAAGTTTTCCGCTTCTTATATATGTTCTTGAATCCGGTCTGTCAACCTTCTGGATGAACTTCTTCACTCCTATAGCCCCTGCAGTCTCTGCAAGAAACTCAAGTTCATCGAGATATTCCATAATCTGTCTTTCATCATCACCTTGTTTGATGACTCCGACAAATACCGCCCTTTCGTTGTGTTTTTCTTCTATGATCTTTGCCATTCTCAATTCAGAAAAAATAAGGCCGATCAACATATGGTCGGCCTTATCATATATTTGAATATTAAATAATTATCTCAACTGGAAGATAACAGGGAAGGTGTAGGTTACAGGAACCGCACGGTCTCTCTGCTTTCCTGGGCTCCACTTTGGAGACATTGAAACCACGCGTACGGCTTCCTTATCGAGTGATGGGTCAACACCACGGAGAACCTTTACCTTAGTCACGCTACCATCCTTCTCTACTGTAAACTGGAGAGTTACACGACCCTGCACACCGTTTTCCTTTGCAATCTCAGGATATACAAGTCTCTGGTTCACCCATTTAGAGAACTGGTTGGCATCACCACCCTGGAATGAAGGCTTTTCCTCAACGAGCTGGAAAGGAATGGCTTCCTCTTCTACCACTTCCTCCTCAACTTCAACGTAATCCATAATCTCGACTCCGAGGTTTGCATCATCTTCAAGGTTCATGAACATGTCGTCCTCAATCTCGATTTCATCATCCACGATATCGATCTGGTCTGAGAGCACTGGAATCTTTGGTGCTGCAGGTGGCGGTGGAGGAGTATCCTGAGTGATTGGAATAATTTCCTCTTCAATAAGAACTTCAGTTGTATCTTCGAGATTAGATACTTTTGTTTCCTCACTAGTCCACTCAAAAGCAAGGAGTGTGATACCCAACGATATAACAAGACCTATTTCCACAAACAGGAGCTTCTTGTTTTCCAAGTTGGCTTTGTCTGACTTTTTGATTTCCATATTGATTGTTAGTTTTTATATTCCATTTTGCCCGGTAAAGTTAG
Organism: Bacteroidales bacterium; assembly: GCA_015060385.1. GTDB lineage: Bacteria > Bacteroidota > Bacteroidia > Bacteroidales > UBA932 > Cryptobacteroides. The sequence continues at coordinate 63,615 of SUYO01000005.1, read as the reverse complement.
AAATTATATTTTTTATTTCAAACTTTTTATACATTTTGTAGATTTGCAGAAAATATTTTACATATGATTTCGTACTTTTTTGAGGATACTGACTTTATTTTCAAGGGTAAGGCCAGAAATAATAAGTGGTTACGGCTGGTTGCTGAAAGTGAAATAAGACGTATTGGGGACATTTCCATAATCTTCTGTTCAGATAACTATATATTGAATGTGAATCAGCAGTACCTGCAGCATGATTATTTTACTGATATTATAACCTTTGATTATTGTGAAGGAGACCGGTTGTCAGGTGACCTTTTCATCAGTATCGATTCCGTGCGTGAAAATGCAATTGAGTATGGAACTGATTTCACAGAAGAACTAAACAGGGTTATAGTACATGGTGTACTGCATCTGATAGGTTATGATGATCATAATGATGATGATATAGCCATGATGAGAAAAAAGGAGAATTATTATCTCTCCCTTAAAGAGCTGTTATAGATTATGAACAAGACTTATGATGTGATTGTTGTCGGAGGTGGTCATGCGGGTTGTGAAGCGGCTATGGCTGCTTCGCGTATGGGTTCATCTGTGCTTCTCATATCCATGGATATGAACAAATTTGCTCAGATGTCGTGTAATCCGGCAATTGGAGGTATTGCTAAAGGTCAGATAGTCAGAGAGATAGATGCTTTAGGAGGTTATACAGGAATCATTACTGATGCTTCCACTCTTCAGTTCAGAATGTTGAACAGGTCAAAAGGACCTGCCATGTGGAGTCCTCGTGCACAGTGTGATAAAATCCAGTTTTCCCTGTACTGGCGAAAAATACTCGAAAGTGCCTGTAAATTAGATATTTACCAAGATACAGTAACCTCTTTTCTTTTCGATGGTTCGAAAATTTCGGGGGTTTGTACGACTACCGGAGCAAAATTCAATTCTCAGACGGTTATACTGACAGCCGGAACCTTTCTTGACGGAAGGATGTTCATTGGCCGTACCATGTTTGAAGGAGGAAGAATAGGGGAGTTGCCATCGCATGGACTGACGCAGCAGCTCGTGTCCATGGGAATCGCTACAGCGAGGATGAAGACAGGAACTCCTCCTCGAATAGATATTTCATCTGTCGATACATCGAGGATGATCAAGCAGTCTGGAGATGAGGATCCTGACAAGTTTTCATATCTTCCTTTTCTTTCGACTGCTCAGAACGGAACTCCTCAGATGCCGTGCTTCATAGTTCATACCAATCAGAAGGTGCATGACATATTGAAAAGCGGTTTTGCTGACTCTCCTTTGTTTTCCGGTCTCATAACAGGTATAGGTCCCAGATATTGTCCAAGTATAGAAGATAAGCTGAGAACATTCGCGGACAAGACAGAGCACCAGTTGTTCCTTGAGCCGGAGGGTAGGGGAACGAATGAATATTATCTTCAAGGATTCTCTTCATCGCTGCCTCTTGATATTCAGATGGAGGCCCTGCATAATATAGAGGGTCTTGAAAATGCCAAGGTATACAGACCAGCCTATGCTGTCGAGTATGATTATTTCGATCCGACTCAGCTTAAACCGACACTTGAATTAAAGTCTGTCGAAGGACTTTTCCTTGCAGGTCAGGTCAATGGAACTACTGGTTATGAAGAGGCGGCAGCCCAGGGTTTGATGGCTGGTATCAATGCACATCTGAAGGTAGCTGGTCGCGATCCTTTCATATTGAAACGCGATCAGGCGTATATAGGTGTTCTTATAGATGATCTTATTACTAAGGGTGTAGATGAGCCTTACAGAATGTTTACCTCAAGAGCCGAGTACAGAATTCTACTTCGTCAGGATAATGCAGATATAAGACTGACTCCTGCTTCATTCGAATTAGGTCTGGCAGATAAGTTCAGATATGATTATACAATGAGGAAATATGATTCTGTAGATAGGTTTAACTCATTCTTCGAAGATGCTTCCATAAAGCCGGAATATGTAAATTCATATCTTTCCTCTGTTTCTACCTCTGAGATTACGTCCAGAAAAAGGATAGCCGATCTTATATCAAGGCCTCAGACGAATTTATCTGAAATTTTTAATTTAGTTCCACGTGGAACTTTTTCTAAATTTAATATTGATTTAGATCGTGAATTTGTATCTCCTTTAGATTCTCTGTTAAAGGAAGAAAGTGTATATTCGGATCTTATTAAGTATGGAAACAGGAGTTCGGTTGATGAATATATAAATGAGAAATATTTGTCTTCATCATATCAAGATGCTGCGTATGCTCTTAAATTCAATACAGAATATCCCGTATCCTCTCTAGACAAAGATTTCATCAATTCCAAGATAGACTCGAATTATAAGAAGGAAATATTGGATTCCTCAGAAATCTCAATCAAGTATAAGGGATATATACAGCGTGAGCAACAGATGGCAGATAAGATAATGAGACTGGAAAATCTGTCTATTCCGGAGAATTTCGACTTTGATAAGGTAGAGAGTCTTTCGATAGAGTGCAGACAGAAATTGAAGAAGTATGCTCCGAGGACCATAGCTCAGGCTTCAAGGATCTCAGGAATTTCTCCTGCTGATGTTTCTGTCCTCCTGGTATATTTTGGAAGATAAAAAGAAAAAGAGTTCCACGTGGAACTCTTTTTCTTTTTAAAGTCTTTTCAGAGATTGCTTGATTATTTCTTCCAAGGAAGCTGATGGGGATTCCTTCAGGACTGCTGTCACAGCTTTGTTTACATTGGCTTTTGTAAATCCAAGCATTACGAGGGCGGTTACTGCTTCTTCCGCAGCTCCGTTCGATCCTGTTGTGAAAAGTGATGAATTATCTGCTCCTGCACCTTTGACAACCTTATCCTTAAGCTCCAGAATAAGTCTCTGGGCACTCTTGGTGCCTATTCCCTTGATGCTTTTGATTTTGTTGAGATCCTCTGCAAGAATGGCATTTCTTATTTCATCCGAAGTCAGAGAAGACAGCATCATCCTGGCTGTGGATGCTCCTATTCCGGATACTCCTATCAGTAGCCTGAACAATTCTCTTTCATCCTTGGTAGCGAATCCATAGTACAGTTCCTCGTCCTCTCTGATATAGTGATGGATGTATACGATGGTTTCTGATTTCCCGTTCAAAGCTTCATAAGTCTGGAGTGATATAAGTATCTTGTATCCTATTCCATAGCATTCCAGAACCATGTCTGTAGGGGTTATCTCAATCAGATTTCCTTTGATGTAGTCTATCATATTATCAAATTTTGATTATTGTCACGGCTCTTTTTGAGTTCGATAATGATATTCGGACTTTTTCAGTTCAAATTAGTATTTGCAAAATTATGATAAAATCCTGTAAAAGAAATAGTAAAATTGCTAAATTTGCAGGCTTATTGCGTGTATGCGCGCGTGTATGATGGTTATGGCAAGAATCGATGAAATAAGAAGTCTTTTCCCTGCACTTTCAAGAAAAGTGTACGGGAAGGATCTTGTATACTTTGATAATGCTGCTACCAGTCAGCGTCCGCAGTCTGTAATTGACATGTGGACAAGGATAAGTACAGAGTCAAATGCAAATATACATCGTGCCGTACATCGTCTGGCTGATGAAGCCACACAGGCATACGAGCAGGCAAGGGATGCCGTAAGAGATTTTCTTAATGCTGAGTCCAGAGAGGAAATTGTATTTACAAGCGGTACTACTGCAGCTGTGAATCTTGTTGCATTCTGCTTTGGAGAGGCTTTTCTCAAGGAGGGTGACGAAGTGGTTGTGACAGAAGCCGAGCATCATTCGAATATTGTTCCGTGGCAGATGATGTGCAGAAGGAAGGGTGCTGTTCTGAAGGTTCTGCCTGTAGATGACAGCGGTCATATGATGCTTGAAAAGCTTGACGGAATTCTTTCTGACAGGACCAGGATAATGGCTGTTACGCATATTTCAAACGTTCTCGGACTTGTCAATCCGGTCAGGGAAATAATTGAAAAATGTCATTCCAGAAATATTCCTGTCCTTGTCGACGGAGCTCAGGGAGCTGTCCATTGCAAGGTGGATGTCCGTGATCTGGATTGTGATTTCTATGTATTTTCCGGACATAAGCTTTATGCAGCTACAGGTATAGGAGTACTTTACGGAAAGAGAAAGTGGCTTGATGAGATGCCTCCTTACATGGGAGGAGGGGAGATGGTAGGAACAGTTTCCTTTGATCATACCACATATGCTCCTCTCCCTATGAAGTTTGAGGCGGGAACACAGAACTTTGCTTCCGCTGCAACTGTAAAACCTGCTATTGAATTAATTAACTTATTGAATGATAATGAGTTAATTAAAAATTACGATATGATCAGGGATTATCTTCTCGATAGGTTATCCTCTGACAGGAGAATAAGTCTTTATGGTGTTCCCCGTGGAACGAATGATGAGAAGATTCCTCTCTTTTCTTTCACTGTAGAGGGGGTCCATCATGAAGATCTAGCTCTTATTCTTGATAAGATGGGAATTGCAGCAAGGTCAGGGCAGATGTGTGCAGAACCTCTTATGGACAGATTTGGAGTTACCGGTATGCTGAGAGTCTCTCTTGTTCCATACAATACGATGGAGGAGGCAGAATATTTTATGAAGTGCCTGGACAAAGCTATAAATATGTTAATATGAGTTTAAAGGAAGCTGAAAACGCCATTGTCGAGGAATTCTCGATGTACGATGAGTGGCTTGACAAGTATGAATATCTTATCGAGCTTGGAAAGTCGCTGACAGATTTTCCGGAATCGTCAAAGATTGATGAAAATCTTATAAAAGGTTGTCAATCAAGAGTTTGGCTTGATTATAAAATAGAGGATGGCAGGATTGTATTCAATGCTGACAGTGATGCCATCATTACCAAGGGTATAATATCCTTGCTTATAGGATTATATTCCGGAAGGACTCCTCAGGAGATACTTTCTTCAGATTTTTCAGTTGTCGAGAAGATTGGTCTCAAGGAGAATCTTTCTCCTACCAGGGCTAACGGACTTGTGTCCATGATTGCCAAGATCAGGGAGATAGCTGCAAAAGGATGAGATGCTGTATGAAACTGAAGGAATTGTTTAAAAGAAATAAGTCTGCTGAAATCACGGCAGAAGATGAGGAAAGGAAGATGAGATTGGAAAGGGATATAATAATGGCTCTCAGGCAGGTATATGACCCTGAGATACCAGTCAATGTGTATGATCTCGGACTCATTTACGAGATAAGTGTAGATGATGACCATAATGTCTATATTCAGATGACATTGACTGCACCTAACTGTCCTATGGCCGATTATGTCATGGATCAGGTCAAGACTGCTGTCGAGGATGTTCCGGGAGTTGTAAGTGTCAATATAGACCTTGTTTTTGAACCGGTATGGGACAAGAGCAGGATGTCTGAGGAGGCGCTTGTAGAGCTCGGACTTGATGACTGAAGGACAGAAGGGGAGAGAGTGAGTGAGGAGAGGGAGAAAGTGGAATTATATCTTTCTCTCGGTTCAAACCAAGGAGACAGGAGAAAGAATATCGAGGATGCTGTCAGTCTGCTGAATATAGAGCTTGGAACTCCTTTCAAGAAGGTTTCCGGCATGATTGAGACGGAACCATGGGGATTCGACTCGGAGAGCAGGTTCATGAATGCAGTGGTACTGTATGAACTTGAGATGAGGAAAGGATATAACGCAGAAGCGGAAGGGCTGATGATCCTGGAAATCTGCAAGGATATAGAAAGAAGGCTGGGAAGAACAGGAGACCCGCAGTATGACGAGAATGGTGAAAGGATCTACGAGGACCGTCCGATAGATATAGACATACTGCTTTTTGGTGACAACAGAATTGATTGTGAGGAACTTACGGTTCCGCATAAACATATGTACGAAAGGGATTTCGTGATGAAGCCTCTGAATGAGATTCTCACGTCGCCACATTGTGGCTCCTCAGAATGACAATATTAAACTAAAATACTATTATGACACAGGAAGAACTTTTTAAGATTCTCGTAGCTCATTGTAAAGAGTACGGATTCATTTTCCCTTCAAGCGAGATCTATGATGGTCTTGGTGCCGTATATGATTATGGCCAGCTTGGTTCAGAGCTCAAGAACAACATCAAGAGATACTGGTGGGAGGCTATGACAAGACTCAACGAGAACATCGTGGGTATTGATTCAGCTATCTTCATGCATCCTAAGATCTGGGAGGCTTCTGGCCATGTTGGTGCTTTCAATGACCCTCTCATCGACAATAAGGACTCAAAGAAGCGTTATCGTGCTGATGTCCTTATCGAGGATTATATCGGAAAGCTTGAGGAGAAGATAGAGAAGGATGTAGAAAAGGGCAAGAGAAAATTCGGTGAGGCTTTCAACGAAGAGCAGTTCAAGGCTACCAATCCAAATGTTCTCAGAAATCAGAAGAAGATCGATGAGGTAAAGAAGAGAATGGCTGATGCTCTCAATGCCAATGACCTTGCCGAACTCCGTCAGATCATCATCGACTGCGAGATTGCATGTCCTATTTCTGGTACGAAGAACTGGACAGACGTACGTCAGTTCAACCTCATGTTCTCTACTCAGCTTGGAAGCGTTTCAGGCGAGTCTAACATCATCTACCTCCGTCCTGAGACAGCCCAGGGTATCTTCGTGAACTATCTCAACGTGCAGAAGACCGGTCGTATGAAGATTCCTTTCGGTATCGCACAGATCGGCAAGGCCTTCAGAAACGAGATCGTGGCAAGACAGTTCATCTTCCGTATGAGGGAGTTCGAGCAGATGGAGATGCAGTTCTTCATCAAGCCTGGTACTGAGCTCGACTGGTTTGCAAAATGGAAGGAAAACCGTATGGCATGGCACAAGGCACTCGGAATGGGTGACGAGAACTACCGTTTCCATGACCATGACAAGCTCGCGCACTATGCAAATGCAGCTACAGATATCGAGTTCCGCTTCCCGTTCGGTTTCAAGGAACTTGAGGGTATCCACTCACGTACGGACTTCGACCTCGGAAACCATCAGAAGTTCTCAGGAAAGAAGATCCAGTATTTCGATCCGGAGCTTGGTGAGAACTATGTACCTTATGTTGTTGAGACTTCAATCGGTGTAGACCGTATGTTCCTTGCGGTTATTTCGAACTCATACAAGGAGGAGCAGCTTGAGAATGGCGAGAGCCGCGTGGTTCTGAGCATTCCTGCACCGCTTGCACCTGTAAAGGTTGCAGTGCTTCCGCTCATCAAGAAGGACGGTCTTCCTGAACTTGCGAGAAAGATCATGGATGACCTCAAGTATGATTTCAACTGCCAGTACGACGAAAAGGATTCTATCGGAAAGAGATATCGTCGTCAGGATGCGATCGGTACCCCTTTCTGCGTGACTGTAGACCATGATTCCCTCAACGACGGTTGCGTGACTATCCGTCATCGTGATTCGATGGCCCAGGAGCGTGTCAAGATCGAGGATCTCCATGCAATCATCTCCAAGGAGGTAAATCTCAGCAACATCCTCAAGAAGCTGAACTAGCATACATATCAGATACGACAGGCTGTCGCTTTTATCGACAGGCTGTCGTATCTGTATATATTATAATTTCTATTTCACTGATTTTCTATACTGCTGAGGGGTCATGCCGGTAATGTTCTTGAACCATCTCGAGTAGTTGTAGATTTCCGGAATTCCGACTTTTCTTCCTATTTCTTCGATCGAAATCCTGTCCGGATTGCTCAGAAGCATCTTGCTTTCTTCTATTCTCAGAGTATGGAGCCATACGCTGAAGGTCATTCCTACCACAGAATTCAGATATCTTGAAAGATAGTTGTGGTTTGTACCTATTTCAGCCGCAACGTCCTTTATTGTTATTCCCGGTTTCGTGAACTTCTTCTCTTCCACCCAGTTGTTGACCATATTTTCCAGCTTGCTCTTAAGGTCCTTTCCTATCTTTTCGATTTTATTTTCTGTCTCTGCAGTCTGTTCGACACTTGTCTCTCTAAGTCTGCTGATCTTGATTGGCAGATAGTTGACCATCTTGAACGTCATATACGCGTATACCACAAGCAGGAACAGATAGTAGACAAATTCGAGACTCTTTATATAGAACGCTACGATTGTGCTTATTGACAGAATGATGGATAACCATATAAGATTGTACATCCACTTCAGATCCGGCGTATTGTCATAATAATTCTCAAGATCCTTTGTGCACCTTCTGTATTCCCTGATGCATGTATATCCCATCCAGAGGCATTTGGTTCCGAATATTATTCCGAAGAGCACAGTGTTGATCTTCTGGAACTGCTGAAACTTCATGCCTACGATGCCCAGGACTAACATGATGGAAATAGGAATTATTCCGTCAAGGAAGAACCTGCGTCTCTTGAATGACTCTGCATATACCACAAACAGAAAGGCAGAATACGTCAGCCACGAAACCAGAAGAGAAAAGAACAGCATGAAGCAGAATTCTATATAATCGCTGCCCTGCATGGTCAGAGGGTGTATGCAGCAATACACGGTAAGGACCAGAAAACCTATACCGAGAGTGTATCTTGAGTATCTGTAATACTTGAATCTTTCTTCTTTTGGAATATGGAGGAATATCATGAATACTCCAAGGATTGCGAAGACGAATGCAAATGCAAGGCTTACTGTCCAGTTTAACAATATTTCCATCTCTGTACTACGTTTTAGGTTGTGCAAATGTAATATTTTCTAAATTAATAATTTGTGTGTATGTAAAAAATTACACAAATGCAAAATAAAAAATTGTGTTCTCGTGAAATAGAGGCAAAAAATATTGCACCTGCATTAAATTTTGCGGTTTTAAAAATAAGTTTTGCGCTGTACTGAAAACCGCAATGCAAAATTTGGCATGACAACGCATGTACCATACCTTTGCTTTCGCTGAACGTCTCGAAAAGGTCACAATTCCGACCTTTAAAAAAACCACTTATATACACGGACGTCAGCAGAACATTATAATAGATGTACTGATGAAACGTTATCTGATCATTGCGGTTTTAATACTTTTCGCCGGAGCGGGTTCAATCAACGCTCAAAGGATTGGCGTGAAGACCAATGCCCTTTACTGGGCTACCGCTACCCCTAACGCCGGTTTGGAGTTCGCGTTTGCAGACCGCTGGACCGTTGAACTCTCCGGAGGCTGGAATCCTTGGACCTTCAATTCAAAGAAGAATATCAAGGCCAAGCATTACCTTGTTTCTCCTGAAGTAAGGTACTGGTTCTGCGAGGCATTCAACGGTCATTTCCTTGGTATAGGCGGTAACTTCACCCAGTTCAATGTCGGTGGAATTCCTGTTCCCGGACTTTTTGCACCAGCTGAGACGGAGGGAATCGTTCTTGCCAAGCTCAAGAATTCGCGCAGCGAGGGATGGGCAGCAGGAGCAGGCCTTCTTTATGGATATGCCTTTCCGATCAGCCGCAGATGGAATATGGAATTCAAGGTAGGCGCCGGTTTCTGGTACTCGGAGTATGACAGTTACGAGACACGTCCATGCGGACTCTTCCGTGGGAGCAACGTCAGCAAGGCAATCGGTCTGACGGATCTCGGAGTTTCATTCATTTACCTTATTAAATAACGGAGGGTGGTATCATGAAAAAGATAATGTTGATCATAGCGCTTGTACTCGGATATGTAATGACACTTGGGGCGCAGTCAAGGATAACAAACGACAAGTTGGAGCAGAACGGAGATTTCGTACTTGTCACTTTCGATGTCGAAACTGAAGACAACAGCATCCCGCAGAACCGCAAGGAAGTCATCCTGCCATACCTCTATAACGGAAAGGATACGCTTTATCTCGATCCTCTGGAGGTTTACGGAAAGAACAGGTTCAAGAGAGAGAGGCAGGAGTATCATATCGCAGGAGACAAGGACTGGGAACTTGGAGAAAACCAGATAATGAAGGGAGACACCTACCGGTATGCTGCACAGGCAGGCCTGAAGAGATGGATGAAGCCGGCTCAGCTCGGTATCAGGAGAGAAATGGTGGGATGTGCATGTGAAGACGAGCTGGCGGATGAGAACCTCGGACAGTTCACATTCCAGGAGCCTCCTCTTCCTCCTCGCAGACTTCCTGAATACGTTCTGGCAGATGCAGAAAGATTCTGGGATTTCGGACAGGACGAGATGGAAATCATCTTCAAGGTTTCAAAGGCTGTAATCGATTCAAGCGTATTCGACAACGAGGCTACATTCGGAAAGATCCTCTCAGCAGTTGACAGAATCCATACGAATCCGATGTACAGGATAGATAAGATCCAGGTTTCCGGTTACGCTTCTCCGGAAGGTTCGGTTTCCTTCAACAAGTGGCTCGGAGAGAACCGTGCAAAGGCTCTCATAAACTACATCATCGATCATCGTCCAGAATACGGACTTACTATGGATAACTTCGAGATCGTCAACGGAGAGGAAAACTGGGCAGGCCTCCGCAGGGTACTTGCAGGCTCGGATATGAAGGCAAAGGATGAGGTCATCGCAATAATAGATGATGCGGATCTTACGAATGTCCAGAAAAAGACGAGGATCAAGGCAATGGATTCAGGAAGAATCTGGAAGGACATGCTTGATAAGATTTATCCTCATCTGCGAAGCGCAAGATATCTGGCAGTATTCTATGATTCTACTGATGACAAGGCGGTTGAAATCATAAATAACGCAAATGTTCTGATCAGGGATGGAAAGTACAGTCAGGCTTACGATCTCATAATGACTGTGAAGGATGACATGAGGGCGTACAACACGATAGGAGTCGCACTTATGATGCAGGCGAACTTCGAGGATGCGATGCCTTGGTTTGAAAAGGCTCTTGAGGCGGAAGATCCTTCGGCACAGAAGAACATAGACGCAATCAACGCTGAATATGCACATGAGCAGGAGATGCGTGATGCAAGAGAGGAATACCTTAAGAAATACGAATAAACACAGATAAACATTTACTAACCAATTTAATTACAAAAAGTTATGAAACTTACTAAATTGATGTTGTCGGCATTTGCTGCCGCTGTAGCACTGGTTGCTTGTAACAAGGTTGAGACTGATGTTCCTGAGAACACCAACCTCAAGTCAGTAAAGCTTTCCCTTGAGAATGTAATCATGACGAAGGGTCTGGCAGGCGATAAGATCGAGGCGGGAGATGCAGTTATGGTAAACAATTTCAAGATCATCCTTACCGATGCTTCTTATTCGCAGGAATACACTGCAAAGGCTGATGCGGCAGGAACTACGGATGCAACCTTCTATTTTACAGACGAGACCTTTGCAGCTGGTCCTAAGGAATATAATTTCCACTATGTTGACCATAAGGTTACAAAGGTCATAGCTGTAGCCAACATGGGTAATGTAACTCTTCAGGATATAAAGAACTTCACTGAGGAGATTGCAGACCAGCAGGACCAGAAGAATCTCGTTCTTTGGGCGGATGCTGCTCTCGAGGCGACAGGTGAAACCCATACAGTCGAAGGTACAGACAAGTATACAGAGGTATACGAAGCTTCAGTTTCCCTCAAGCCTGCAATTTCACGTTTCGAGGTGGACGGCTTCGTCATCAATTTCGGTACGACACCTAAGTTCAACAAGATCGAGGTTACTGACATTGCTTTCGACCACTATTATCCTACAATGGCTTTCTCTACAGCTGACGGTATGTTCAAGGCTGTTGCTACAGGAACACATATCAAGAATACTACAGATTACGCTTCTCAGGCGGATGTATTCGGATGGCTGAACAATACTGCCACTACAGGCTGGTACATCGACCGTTTTGCAACGGATGCGGTAGTGATGGTACCTGACGATCCGGCAACAACAGACGTGTTCGAGAACAGGGCTGATACTCCAGACGCTCTTGCATACCATTTCTTCGCAGGAGATGTGGTTCCTACAATGGTGATCAAGCTTCTTGCTGACGGAAATCCAGCTTACGTGTATACTTCAGACTTCATCGCAAAGCAGACAAACACTGCCATTACAGAGATAAAAGGTGGTGTGATCTACAGAATGAGTGCGGCAGGCGAGGTTGACCAGACCGGCGGATCTGTTCCTATTCCTGACGATCTCGACCCTATCCAGCGCTGCCTTGACATTATAGTAGACGTTGAGGATTGGGTTGTAGAGCTTGTCACTCCAGAATTCTAAGATACTTCAGTAACACTGAAAAACTTTCAAACAACATCAATAAATATATGGAGGGGCCTCAGGCCCTGAGGACCAAGGCCCCTCCGATATTTATAAAAATGAACACAAAATCAAAAACATACACTTTATGAAACTCAAGTCACTTGCCTTATCACTTCTTGCAGCGGGATTATTCTCCACATCCTGTCTGAAGGAGGATCATAGCAACTGCTATAACATATATCGCCTCGCCCTGAGTTACATGGGCGACGATCAGACTGAAGTCTTCCCGGAGAAGATAGACCGCGTACACATGTATGTTTTTGATGAGCAGAACAACTGTGTAGCTTCCAGCCAGCTTTCTGACGAGGATGTACAGGCACGCCTTACAACCCTCCCGGCGCTTGAGGCAGGAAACTACAGGATAGTGTGCGTGGGTAACGCTTATCAGACAGAAGTGGAGAATCTGTCGGCAGGAAATCTTGATGGAGTCGTTTTCGGCGACAGAAATCATTTTGCAGGAGAGACAGTGTCAGGAAACGACCCTCTCTACTGGTCTTCAACAGACTATACCATCAGGCCGTATGAGCCTAAGATGCTGGAGGAGACCCAGACAACTTACTTTGCCAGTTCGCACTACGATATTGCAGTAGAAGTAGTGAACGCACCTGGCATGACCAAGGCCTCTGAAGGAATTTCCATAGAACTTGTGGGAGTATCTCCTCAGACGAACTTCAACAATGTGGCCGGAGGTCAGAAGACAACTTACGTGATGGACTATGAGTTTGACGGAAACAACACGGTTACCGCATCAAACAACATCATGAGACATACAGACCATGAGGATGTTTACCTTAAGATCGCCAATGCAGACGGTGCTTCCCTGATGGAAGTGAACTTTGCAAGGCACATAGAGAAGTACGGCATAGATGTGACGAAGCAGGAGTGCGTGATACCTTTCAGGATTGAATTCGTTGAAAGCGAGGGAATCAACGCAAGCATCAAGGTAGGACTTCCTTCATGGTATGTTGAAATGGTTACACCTGAATTTTAAATTGACATCATGTTTATGCAGAAGACAATCAACATAATTCTCAAGGCGGCTCTGGCAGTTGTTCTGACTGTCCTCGCTACCGGATGTATTACTGACAAGTTCGATACATCGAAGGATCTGCGGAGCGTGATGCTGCAGGTGAAGATAGCTACGGGTGAGATGACCAAGGCTGCACCGACTGGTGCAGAGTCGGCAATCAATTCGGTACGTATCTATGCGTACCGTGCCGACGGATTGCAGGCAGGTCATTTCTACCGTCCGGACGCTTCCACCGATCCTATAGTGATGGATCTCACTCTTCCGGAGACAGGTACTCACAATGTGAAGTTCTATGTCATAGCAAACGAGGCTTCGATGGACTTCATGGATGACTTCAGATTTGAAGAGGATATGACTCAGGCGCAGCTCATGGCAGCGAAGTTCCACAATGTGATTCCTTCAAACGGATTCCCGATGTACTGCGAGCAGACAGAAGATATAAATGTGGAAAGCGTGACCCAGACTCCTAATACATTGGAGAACCATAAGGGACATTTCTATCTTACCAAGGAGGTTACGTTCTCCCTTGTCCGTCCTATGGCAAAGCTTTCGGTATATGCTGCAATAGCTCAGGGCGGAAGTTCGCAGCCGATCTCTGTCAGAGGGCTTGCTTACCAGAAGAACGGTACAAGAAATCATAATTATCTTCTTCCACAGACAGCAGCAACGCTTGCAACGGTTCCGGAAAGGACTCGTGGAGCAGATATGATTTCTCAGAGTATAATATTGACGAAGACAGTTGAAAAGACAAATGAAACAGCGCTTCAGACTCCGGAAAGCTATGATCTGATCGTCAGGGACCATTATATCGGGGAAACCGAGGTCGGAGGTGAAGACTGGACCGTAAAGGTATCTGACAGGCAGGCTGTCCTTCATGTCCAGTATGCTGTGGGAGAAGGCGGAGAACTCAAGAACGGTTATGTGTATCTCCCTGCCATCGTCAGAAATACCCACTACAAGGTGCTGATTCTTATAAATTCTGACGGACAGATCATCATAAACTATCAGGTGGCTGAGTGGGATGATGCGGATGTGACCAATCTGGTCTTCGATTATCCGACCCATACATTTGTGCGAGTGGCGACAAATGAGGAAGACAAACCTGCTACACAGGCAGAAATGTCGGAGCTGACACCTTTTACGGGATATTTCAAGATGTCATATCCTGCAAGCGACAAATGGACTCCTGTCCTTCTTTCCGGTTCCGAGGAATGTGAAATGAAGATATATAAGGAAGGCGAGAGCACTCCTGCGACACTTCCGGTATCGGCATCGGACGACTGGTACAGGATAGAAGTGAAGCCGAAGGTGGGATCGGCCCTTACGGCAGGAGATGAAGTCGAACTCGCGATCACATATGCACCGAGCTATATGGACGGAGTATACGACTACCTGATGATAAACGGAAGCCAGGGCAATCCTTACTGGCCTACAGCTCCGGAAAGACACGACCCTAACAAGATCATAATAACAGTAAAATAACCGAACGAAATGAAAAGATTCATACATACTCTTATAACCTCAGCAGTCCTGATGCTTGCTTTCTCCTGTCAGGAGACGGAACTTCTGGAGGTGGACATGAACGAGAGCATTGTTCTTGACCTTTCGTCCGGAGAGACAAGGGCTGATGATTCTCCTGCAGAATCATTCGTAAGCCACCTCGATATCTTCATCTTCAAGGCTGACCAGTCAGGCTCGGGCTATACTCAGGGTGAAAAGGCATATTACGGAAGATACAGCGTGAACAACGCTTCAAGCATCACTCTTGATGCAAAGAGAAGCTCATTCGGTGAGAATGACAGGTTCTATGTATATCTGATTGCGAATTCTACCTTCACCGAGGATGAGATGGCTGCAAAGGTCAGTACATTCAATGACCTCCAGGTCCTCAAGCAGGAAGATGCATACATCCACCTTACAGGTCTTACGGCAGACAATTCTCCGAAGTACTTCCTTATGGACGCTATCGCTACCCAGGGGACTGCGAAGACATCTCCTGTGCAGCTTTTCAACGGAGTTCCGGCTGACAATACGGTTCTTGATGCTGTCCTCAGGCGTGCTGCGGCGAAGGTATTCATCAACATAAATGCAGGTGCGGATGTAGAATTCCACCATTATGCAGACGATCCTGAATCTGACGGAGGCCTCTACTATGTACGCAATCTTCCATATGAGACATTCGTACTTTCAGGAGAAGACGCTTCCACAATCGAGGCAAAGCGAAAGACCACGATGAAGGGAACAAGCGCATATTTCTCATGGCATCCTGAGACATCCTCAAAGAATGTCACCCTTACGGTTTATGTATATCCTCACCACTGGACAAACGCCAGTCTCCTCGACCATGAGACATGCGTGATCATGAACCTTCCGATGATATACAAGAAGGGTCAGCCAGAGGAGTTCGAGCATAAGAACAGTTGGTACAAGATCCATATGACAGCTGACCAGATGTTCGAAAGGAACAAGTACTATTATGTAAATATTGATCTGAACGCTCCGGGAGCGACTTCGGACTCCAATCCTCAGGTACTCGAAGACCTTTACTACTCTGTCGAGGACTGGACATCGGTAGATGTTGAGGTCGGCGGCGAAAACAGGCCGAATTACCTTCAGCTGAACACTGATCATGTCGACATGTACAACGTCAATATGGATGGAACCACCCTTAGGTTCGCTTCATCTTCTTTCATTCCGACTGACGGAATAGAACTTCTTGAGGCATATTACTATGACTATCTTGATCGCAGGGTAGATCTTCAGGGACATCAGTATGGTGTATATGATGACATCAAGGCTGTAGCTGAGGCAAATGTACTTAACGGAGGTATCACTATCACATCTCCTTTCGTTGCAATGACCGAGGCTCAGAAGGAAGCGCTCATAGCCCAGCTGACCAAGCCGGTGCTTGAGGAAAAAGAGCCGGAAAAACCTTCCGGTATGCCGGTTGAACCGATGGAGGTTGCAAACCCTGGCGATACAAAGCCTGCAGATCCGAATTCGGATGCAGTACTTGATCAGATTGCGGAGAAATATTCTAATTATTATGTCGAAGTGACATGGACCCGCAATTCTCAAGGTAATGTTACTTTCACAGATGGCGAATGGTGGAGCGACGCTGCTGAAAACGCCCAGGCGGAATATGAAGAACTCCTGGAGGCTTATGAAAACTATGACTCTCTCAAGGTGAAGTACGATAAGTATCTGACGGATAAGGCTACTTATGAGTCCCAGATGGAAGAATACATGAACTCGTCGGAATATCAGACTTATCTCAGCAATCTGACTGCATATGAAGCGGCTTATGAAGCATATGTCCAGCAGCTGGCTGTATATAATGAGCAGGTGGCTGACATAAATTCGTCCAACAATGAGGATACCCATAGTAATGCTGTCCGCTACCTTAAGTTCAAGGTTACAAATTCAACTGGTCAGACCGCTGAATTTACAGTAAGCCAGTATCCGACACTATATATAACAAACGAACACGGACACTACTCGTATAGAAGTGATTTTGGAGGCACTACATATTACAGTGCGGGAAGCAACAGATATAATGCGGCTTATTGGTCAGATGGAAGATGGCAGTATGCCAGGGTCAACAGTAATAACAGCGGATATCTGTTCAGATCAAAGTATTATAATGCCGACCAGGGTGACATAGACTATTATTTCTGGTCAAACAATGCAAACAGAGGTTCATATGAGGCAGGTTCTCTCACTAATCCGCGTATGTATCATGTGCATGTGACTTCGACATCATCCCTTTATACGGTTGCTATTCCGAAACTGGATTCGAACGGATATACAGCGAGTACGGCAGATAATTCTAGACTGGTTTCTCCTTCATTCATGATTGCATCCCAGCTTGGTGCGACACAGTCTCCGGGATCCCTTCAGCAGGCAGCTTCACATTGTTCGCAGTATGTTGAGGTGAAGGAAGACGGAAAGGAATATGATGACTGGAGACTTCCGACAGAGGCAGAACTTGAGATCATCATCAATCATCAGTATGAAAGCGATGCTATGAGCGAAGTACTTGCAGGAAGACGTTACTGGTGCGCGTATACTGCAAACGGAAACAATTATGTGGCGAATCCTGGTTCGAATGACGATTCTAGCAGCACAGCTGTACGTTGCGTACGAGATGCATATTAAAAACAAGTCCTAAGAAAACGTAGTATTATGAAAAATAGAATGATATATCAGATTTTGGCCCTTGCTGGGGCTTTGGCAGTGGCTCTTTCATGCCAGAGCGAGGACTTGCTGCTTCCTGACGCTCCGGATGTACAGGACGGATATGTGATCGTAGACTTCTATACGGATGTTCCTGTGATGGAGATCGTCCGGACCAAGGCTGTCGACCCTGACGGCGGCGGAGTCCAGAACATGCAGGTGTTCTGCTTTGATGCCAATGGAATATTCATAACAACTTCAGAGGCGGTTCTGCAGAAGGATGCTCCTGCTGCAGGAAGCAATGCTTCCCTCAGCGGAAAGGTTTCTGCAACCGTACCTGAGCACGCTGTAACCCTTCAGCTTGTAGGAAACCAGAACCTTACCTTCTTTGAAGAGGATAGATACAGAGGTATGACAGAGGCAGAGGTAATGGCTTCTCTTGAGGCTTCTGCGGGTCGTATGATCTACTGGGCGAGGAAGACCGTAGAGGAACTTCGTCAGAGCACATCTGCAGAAAAGGCCGTGAAGCTTCTCCGCAATCAGGCGAAGTTCACTCTTGAAGTAAAGGACGGCATCAGCTTCGTTCAGGAGGGATGGATTCTTGTTAATTCAAACGCATTCGGAACCGTGGCTCCGTTCAATCCTTCTACCGAAAAGTTCGAGGCTCCTACAATGCAGGATCCTTTCATCACAGTTCCGGATAACAACGCGAAGCTTGGAGACTATCTGGACGTGCTTACGAATGCGGAGGAATACATCTTCGAGTCTCCGAATTCGGAAGCTGAGCATGTTGATTTCATCGTGAAGGGAAAGCAGGGTACCGGTGGAGAAAGTCTTTATTACCGTATTTCCATCATCGACAAGGACGGTGCATATCTCCCGATTCTCAGAAACCATCATTATACAGTAAACATCACAGGTGATCTTTATTACGGAGTAAGCACCTTTGCAGAGGCTCTCGAGACTCCCCCTACGAATAATGTGTGGGTAGCTGTATCGGATGATATCGCGCAGGTGTCAGACGGCAGTTACAGTCTTACGGTAGATAAGACTTCTGTAGTAGTGGGCGAAGAAGAGTTTTCCCTTCCAGACAGGGAATATACCCTCAAGTATACTCTGGAAAGTATTGGCGGAGGTGCTATCTCTGCGCCTGAGGTTTCATGGCTGGACGGAAACGATGTGGCTCTGAATGCCTTTGGACATACTTTCGATGCCTCTACGGGCGAGGGAACGATAGTAATAAACCTTAACGCCATGGGCGACAAGGATAAGCGCGAAGGAACCTTACAGGTCAAGTTCGGACGCCTTTCAAGAAAGATAAAGGTAGTTACCGTAAAGAGGCAGCAGTTTACTCCGGCATGGATCACTACCAACATATATGGAGCGAATTCAGGACAGAACGTCACGATGATGTTCCATATTCCGGATGATTGTCCTGAGGAATTCTTCCCGATGGATGTTCTCGTTACGGTAAACGATATGGATGTCAGGAATGCCTCAGGAATGGTTCTCCCTGTAATATTCAAGGGCGAAGAAGGCTATGGAGCTGACAACGGCATCGGATACAAGTATGTTCTCAAGGTTACTGAGCCTGGTGTTCAGAGAGTGTATCTCAAGACCATCCACGGACACGAGACAGGAGATCAGGTGAGCGTAACGATCGAAGGAAAGCACTTCGAGTCCCTTACAAAGACTGCCACCTTCCAGGATGAGACAGACAACAGGATACTTCTCCACAACCTCAGGTCTTATGTGGGAGCGATGCCTGCCGACGAGGTTATCTACTACTACCTCGTACCTCAGAAGATAAATGCAAGAGTCGAGTTCCCGACCCACCTCGGACAGGTATTCAAGAATAATCCGGGAACAGGAAACTATGATGATACATTTACAGATCAGCTGGGTACATACTATGTGAAGTATGTGGCTCCAAACAGAAACTTTACTGCCGGCTCCGAGAATGTGGACGAGTTTCTTCTCTATTCCGAGAATCTTGATCACAACCATGACCTTCCTGCAGGAACTACATATTACTTCGATTTCTACAAGATCGATGCTTCAAAGTGGTCGAGCACGGCAGGTCGTGTGATGGGACTGTACAGAAATACCAATGCTCCTGACGACATGGGTGCTACACTCCACCTGAAGACCAACAAGCCTAAGGCTGACGAGATTGTCCGCATAGCTTCTAATCCGTTCGGATCGCCGTCGGTGACAACGGGAACTAAGGGTGAGAATGTAGTGGTGGATTATTCGGTTGCGACAAGCACCGGTACGGGACGTTACAAGTCTGCCGTATTCGAGCTTTCGACCTTCCATCCTTTCCATTTCGCAGCTCAGGTAAAGACAGGATCATCCGTGTATGGAACTGTAGTTACAGGAGAGAACGTGGAAGATGTGACTGACGTTCTGCTCGCCTACAATCCGGGTCAGAGCGTGAATGTTGAGTTCGACATAACCAGCTTCAAGTCGGTGATGACTGGTGTTGCAGATGCAGACCAGCTCAGCGTCGATCCTTTCGGAACATCATTCGATGTGTACATCGACGCTCCTATGCTTGAGCTCGACGAGGCTGCAGTTGCGGCTGCAGGACTTTCTTCAAAGATCAGGAAGGATACGGACGTTCCAGGCAGAGTGATCTATACGGTAGATGCTTCCCGCGAGACCGAAAGGACATATTTCCCTTCTTCTACAGCTCTTGCTGAAGACGGCGCGGTTCTGGATCTTTTCAGGAATCCGACGACTGTAGACCAGACAGGCGAGCGCAAGGTGATTCCTTTCAAGACAAGAAAGATCGTGAGCGCAGGTGATATTACCATAAGTTCGGATGAAGATGTAGTCGTATACTACCAGAAGAAGTTCAGGGTACAGAACTCTTCGATAACGGGAAAGATAAAGTTCAGCAAGGACGGAACCCAGATTCCTGTACCTGAAGGTGCATTCGTTCCGTTCGAGGCGGATCCTTCGTTCAACAGAATCGGAACTGTTACTGTCGAGGATGCTGAAGGTACATTCGAACTCCGTCTGAGGTCTGAATATGAGTATTCATGGGACACTACAAAGGTAAAATTCCAGTATACCGATACTGACGGCACGATTTACGAGAAGGAATTCAACTCATTGTCAAGCCTGTACAGCACACTCACTGCAAGCGATGTAGTGCTCGAAAAGAAGACAATTCTATAAGCAGCCAAGTTCTAAATCAATACTACGTTCAGCAACAACCACCCCACGGCTGAGTCCTTTCGGACGGGGTGGTTGTATTCTGTCTGCATATGTCCTATATTATTTTTGTCACTTTCGAAGAATAATTTTAACTTTGAGTGTTTTTGCTTTGTCATCCAGAGGAGGGGCCTGGCCCCGACGTGAGGATCTTTGACGGGAATAATCAATAAAACATCTATATCATGGAAGTGAAAAAGGAACTTTGGGGCAAGTCTGCCTGCGGAAAGGAGATCTATCTCTACACTCTTACAAATTCTAAGGGCGCTTATGTCCAGCTCGGAAGTGTCGGTGCGGCAATCGTTTCGGCAGTCGTTCCGGACAAGGACGGAAACATGGCTGACGTAGCTCTCGGATACGCTGACCCTATGAGCTATTTCGGAGACGGTCCGTGCATGGGAAAGACTCCGGGCAGATATGCAAACCGCGTCGCTGTCGGAAAATTCACCCTTGACGGAAAGGAGTACACCCTTCCTGTAAACTGCGGTCCTAACCACCTTCATGGTGGTCCTGACGGTTTCCAGAGCAGGGTATGGGAGAGCCGTGAAATCGAAGGAGGAGTAGAGTTCATGTACTATTCCGAGGATGGCGAGCAGGGATATCCGTCTGCGCTCAAGGCTGTCGTACGCTATGAGTGGACAGATGACTGCGAACTTCGCATGACCTATACTGCTGAGTCTGACGGTCCTACAGTCCTCAACCTTACAAACCATGCATACTTCAACCTCAACGGAGAAGGAAACGGCAACATTCTCGGACACACCCTCAGGATGAACTGTTCCGAGTACCTTCCTACTGATGATACCCAGATTCCTCTCGGAGAGAGCGCTCCGGTAGCCGGAACACCTATGGATTTCGTAAACGAGAAACCGGTCGGAAGAGATATCAGAGCGGATTTCGAAGCTCTCAAGATAGGAAGCGGATACGACCATTGCTGGGTCATCGACGGCACGGAGCCCGGACAGCTTCAGTTCTGCTGCGAGCTTCATGCTCCTGAGAGCGGACGTACCCTCAATATCTATACTACCCAGCCTGGCGTGCAGGTCTATACAGGAAACTGGCTTGCAGGCTGTCCTGAAGGCAAGAACGGACATGTATATGGAGAGAACGACGGTATAGCTATCGAGTGTCAGAACTATCCTGACGCACCTAACCAGCCGGACTTCCCTAACTGTGTCCTCCGTCCTGGCGAAGTCTACGAGCAGGCAATAATCTATGTTTTCGGAATAAGGTAATTATCATCTTAGGGCACAGCTGAGCAAAATTGAGGAAGTTATCGATAGGAATGAATGCTATTCTGATAACTTCCTCATAATATAACCGGTCAAGAATGACTACAGGACAGTACTGCCGACTACACCCATGATGTCTTGTTTCACTTGAGTAAGAAGTGCAGTGTCAAATCCTTTGACCCAACGTGGTTCTCCACCGAATTCGGCCTCGGATTTAATGTCAACCCTTCTTTTATCTGAACTGAATTTTACAATAATACGGGTCCTGTACTTTTCTGTGTATTTTCCCTTTTTATTCCAAGTATATATCCAGTTAGTCCTCAAATAACCACCTTCTTTAGAAATCATATCCAATTCAAATTGCCTGCCGATGACATCCATAACTTCACCAAAGGCTCTGTCATAGGAAAGGTCATCTCGTACCATGACAGTACTCCAACTGCCACCATCATACGCTTTTTTAAAAGATTTAGGAGCGGATATTCCACAAGATGCTATCATTGGAATAGTAATAATTGCTGCTATCAGTAATCTTATAGCTTTTTTCATAAATTTTCATTTAATAATAATCCTACTCATTTAACGGCTTTTTGGGTACTCCGAAGTTCCTTAGTTTATTGAGGGATAGGCACATAAAAAAAGCACGGAACTTTCAATATATCCACATTTCGAGGTGTTTGGCGTAACCCGACCGACAGAATAACCGAAAGCCCGCGCAATAATGCACGAACATCTTCGTAATATTCCTGTCGGTATTCATATAGTCGCCAAACTTTCGAAATGACAGAATAAAACTAAAACGCTTTTTTCAATATGTAATGTGCGTATCAATCTACGCTCAATGTTTCATAGGCAGTTGCTGTTTAGTGATTATTGTGACAAATTTAGAAATAATATTTTATTGTATTTCTACCTCTTGTTAATAAAATTGTCCAAAGCACTTTTGCAAAGGGTAAATTGAGGGAAACGGATATTGTTTTTTCTTGGCAATTACAATAAATACATGTAATTTTGAGAGATTTTCTGACTCACCATGAAACAATATTTAGACTTATTACGCCATATCCGTGAAAACGGAACGATGAAAAGCGACCGTACCGGTACCGGCACGCAGAGCGTGTTCGGCTACCAGATGCGTTTCGATCTCAGCGAAGGCTTTCCTCTCCTGACCACAAAGAAGGTCCACCTCAAGTCCATCATCTATGAACTCCTGTGGTTCATAGCCGGAGATACCAACGTCAAGTATCTCCAGAATCATGGAGTGACCATCTGGGACGAGTGGGCGGACGAGAACGGCGACCTCGGTCCCGTGTACGGCCATCAGTGGCGCAGCTGGCCGACCCCTGACGGCGGCACGATAGACCAACTTTCAAACGTCATAAGCCAGATAAGGAACAATCCTGACTCACGAAGGATGATCGTGTCGGCGTGGAATGTGGCGGAAGTCGAAAAGATGGCCCTGCCTCCATGCCACTCGCTCTTCCAGTTCTATGTTGCTGACGGAAAACTCTCATGCCAGCTTTACCAGCGCAGTGCGGACGTCTTCCTCGGAGTGCCGTTCAACATCGCTTCCTATGCTCTCCTTACCATGATGATAGCCCAGGTATGCGGACTTCAGCCTGGAGAATTCGTGCATACGACGGGAGATACCCACATCTATACGAACCATTTCGAGCAGGTCGCACTTCAGCTCAGCCGTGAGCCTCGTGCGCTTCCGAAGATGAAGATCAACCCGGACGTCAAGGACATATTCGACTTCAGGTATGAGGATTTCGAGCTGGTCGATTATGACCCGTACCCTAGGATACCGGCCCCAGTAGCTGTATAGAAGATCCTCACGTCGCCCTCCGGGCTCCTCAGGATGACGGTTCTTCACGTCATTGCGAGGCTTCAGGGAAGCCGTGGCAATCTATGAACATATGGAAAAAGTAATAATAGTAGCAATAGCAGACAATAATGCCATAGGAAGGGACAACGCCCTCCTATGGCATATTTCCGAAGACCTGAAGTTCTTCAAGCGTACGACTTCGGGCTGTCCGGTCATAATGGGCCGCAAGACGTTCGAATCCATCGGAAGACCTCTTCCGAAACGCACGAATATCGTCGTTTCCCGGGGTTTTGATGCTCCGGAAGGGGTGGTTGTCGTTCCGTCCCTTGAAAAGGCGTATGAGACTGCTTCTTCCGCCATTCCGTGCGAAGCGGAGTACTCTCCTGACAGGTGCTTCGTCATCGGCGGAGGTCAGGTCTATGCCCGTGCCATGGCCGATGCCGACCGTCTCATCGTGACCCATGTCCATACCGTCATCGAGGATGCGGATACCTTCTTCCCGGTCATCGATCCGGCCGTATGGCATGTTGCTGACCGTTCCGGACTCCTCCACGACGACGAGTCCGGCTACGACTTCGAATTCGTAACATATTGTAAATTAACAAAATAGCTGATTAGCCTGCCGCCCCGGGGCGGCAGGCTAATCAGCTAATGGCTTATAAATCAAATATATAGGTAAACTTCATGAAAAGGGATAGTTTTGGAAGCAGGTTCGGTGCCCTTGTGGCGATGGCAGGTTCGGCGGTAGGACTGGGTAACCTCTGGCGTTTTCCATATCTTGTGGGAGAGAACGGAGGAGCGGCATTCATCATAGTATACATACTTCTGAGTTTCGTCATCTGCCTTCCGATCTTCGTGTCGGAGTTCGTTGTCGGCAGAAAAAGCCAGCAGAATGCTTATGCAGCCTTCAGGGACCTTTCGGGAGGATCTGCATGGAAGTGGGTAGGAATGTTTACGGTGATAGTTCCCCTCATAGTCCTTTCGTATTATAGCGTCATCGGCGGATGGTCGGTGGAATATCTCCTGAAGTCCATGACATTCACATTTACAGACACGGACACCCGCACGACCATGGGTACCATGTTCACCGACTTCGTCTCATCTACATGGATGCCTATAATCATGCATACGGCCTTTCTGTTAACTACAACACTTATCGTGATGGTAGGTATCAAGGACGGAATAGAGAAGTTCAGCAAGGTGATGATGCCTCTGCTCTTCTTCATGGTACTGGCGATTGCCGTATATTCTCTGACACTTCCGGGAGCAGGAAGGGGTGTCGATTATCTTTTCAAGCCGGACTTTTCAAAGATAGACGGACACACGTTTGCAGCCGCCCTCGGACAAGCTTTCTTCTCGCTTTCGCTAGGTTTCGGAACAATAATGACCTATGCGTCATATGTGGACAAGAAGGAGAATCCTCTTTTTCAAAGCACTGCGACAGCTGTTTCTGACCTCATGTTCGCCCTTATCGCCGGAGTTGCCATCATGCCGGCAGTGTTCGCCTTCGGACTCAATCCGCAGTCAGGACCGGGACTTGTCTTCGAGACCCTTCCCTATGTGTTTTCCCAGATGCCGGCAGGAGGAGTCATTGCGATAGCCTTCTTCATGGCCCTTCTGGTTGCAGCGCTCACATCTTCGATTTCGATGCTGGAAGTTGCTGTCGCATATCTTGTGGAGGAAAAAGGATTGAAGCGTGTAAGTGCAAGTCTGATTGTGTTTGCTGGATGCTGGGTGGTCGGAGTCCTCTGTTCGCTCTCATTCGGACCTCTCTCGGGAGTGAAGATAGCCGGTCTGTCGATATTCGACTTCTTTGATAGTATCTCATCGAATATCCTCATGACTCTGGGAAGTCTCATGACAGTACTTTTCGTTGGCTGGAGACTAAAGAAGACAGACATCTACGACGAGTTTACAAACGGAGGCACCCTCTCTGCAAATGCAAGGATGTTCGGCGTGCTCTGGTTCCTTATCCGCTATGTCTGCCCGCTGGCTATCATCGTGGTCTTTGTTTCAGGCCTGATTTAAACCTGGTAGCTAATTTATTGAATAGTAACGTTTTAATGCATAAAGCCTGCTGCAATTTGCAGCAGGCTTTATGCATAATTATATAATAATCAAGTATTTAAGCACCATGTTTACGGAAGACTACCATAGCAATTGAGCCCAGAAGCAGGAGGATCAGGGCGATGGAGCTTGCACGCGATACGTTTTCTCCAAGCTGATATGAATCCGGCTCGAAACGCATTATCAGCTGGCCTTCGCCTTCTGGGATAATAGCTCCACGGAGCATCCAGTCTACGCGGAAGAGTTCGATTTCGCGTGCTCCGGCAGTCGGCTCGTAATGGCCGTTGCGAACCTCACCATAGGCTCCGGCTGGTTCGATCCATGCCTTCCATCCCTCAGGGTAATAGATCTCGCTGAAGATGGCGGCGCGCTCTACGTCCGTGCTGTAGCTGTAGCGGAGTTCGTTAGGTGCGTAATGAGTAAGGGTTATGGAAGGGGAAGATTGCCACGCTTCGCTCGCAATGACATCAGGTGCTTCGCTCGCAAAGGCCTTTCTTGCCCATGCAAAGTCCTCTCCGATGACAGCTGTCGTGTGGAGGTCTGTCGAAGCTAGAAGCGCTATCTCCTCATCAGGGGTCGAAGCCGGTACAAATGACGAAACGAACCATGCGTTTCCATAAGCATGACTGTTTATTACCGGAGGATAATCCGCTCCCAGAATGATGTATCTGCCATTTAACAACGATGTTACTTTAAGTTCAGGCAATGTTTCAGATACCTCAGAAACTGTTTCTGAATTCTCGACCACATCATAGATTTCGTAGATTTCAGATGTGATGTATCTTTCTATAAGATCCTGATAACGTTGCAATTTAACAGGACTGTATCCTCCGATTGTCTTATGGTGGTAGCTTGGAATCGAGCTGTTGAATGTGTTCACGCTGATATCCAGAACCCTGTAATCCAGGTCCGGATCTTCGAGGATGATCTCATCTACAGGACGAAGGTCATACTGCGCCGTGAAATCCTTAGGTGTGACGAAATGATCCTTGTTCAGATATCGCTTTCCTACAGAAACAAGATCGATCCATACGAGGAAGACCATAGCAAAAGCTACCATTGTCAGCCTGCCCTTTCTTACGAACGAACCCTTCGGACCGACTGCATCTGTCTTAGGTGTGCGGTATGCCCAGAGAAGGAGGGCGAATGCCACCGTGATCAGAACAAGCGAGCGGAGTGCGTCCTTTCTGAGAAGCTCGGCCCTGTCTGCAGCCAAGGCATCTATGAGGATCTCCGGCTGACCTGCGTCAACAGCCCCTGTGAAGCTTCCTGCAACGCCTGGAATCAGCACGCAAAGCAGGCAGAATCCGGCTGTAACAGCATAGGAAATGTATCCGGCCTTCAAGAAGTCCTTCTTTTCGTATTTTTCCTTGATGATCCTGTCGAGGACATAGAATCCAAGAAGCGGGAGGGTCACCTGCAGCACGATCAGAGCCATTGAAACCGTCCTGAACTTGTTGTAGAACGGTGCATAGTCGAACCACAGCTTGGTGAACCACATGAAATGGCTTCCCCATGCAAGCAGTATGGCTATGACAGTCGCAACGACCATCCACCATTTCTCCCTGCCCTTTACAAGGCACAGGCCAAGCACGAACAGGAAGACTGTTATCGCTCCCATGTACATAGGACCCGCAGTGAACGGCTGAGGACCCCAATACAGAGGCATGGCCTTGAGGGTCTGGCGCAGATTAGGCTGTCCAGCCCTCTTGAGAAGCTTTCCTGTCTCCGAGTCCATGTCCAGAGGACCGGCTGATGAACCTCCGTTATAGTTAGGAATCAACAGGTTAGGCATTTCCTCGATGCCATAAGACCATGCGGTCGCATAGTCAAGGTCGAGTCCTTCCGCATTATGCCCCGTACCGCTGCCCGAAAGCTCAGAGCCTCCGCGCATCGTATAAGGAGTGTATTCGTATGTAGGGATGAGCTTGTTGGCATTCGTCGCGATACCGACGCACCCTATCACCAGCAGCAGGGCGGAAGCGGCGAAGAAACGGCCAAGCATGACACGCTTTGCCTTGTCGATGCACAGGCTTATAAGCAGCGCGATTGCGTAGACGAAGATGACGATTGCAAGATAATATGTGATCTGAACATGGTTAGCCTTTATCTGCATGCTCAGGGCAAATGCAAACAGCGTTGCCCCCAGAACCGTCTTCGGCAGCCATCCTGAAGATTCCGCCCCGTCATTGCAAGGAGCGGAGCGACGTGGCAATCTTCCGAGCGCCGCCTTGTATGTATAGATGACTCCTGCAAGCACCCATGGAAAATAGGCGATGGCCTGCATCTTGGTGTTATGGCCGACCTGGATGATCTGCATGTTGTATGAACAGAAGGCGACGGCGATGGCTCCGGCGACCGCTACTATGCCGTTCATCCCCATCGAAAGCATGAGCAGGAAACCGCCGACAAGGGCGAGGAACAGATAGCTTCCCGGCCTTCGGCCCGTCAGAAGGAGGTCGTACAGCTTGTCGGTCCAGTCGCCGTCGAAGTCGTCGATGGTCGCTGTCGTCGGCATGCCTCCGAACATCGAATTGGTCCATGCGGTCGGGTCGTCGGGATGGGCCTCGTTATGGGTCATGGCCTCGTTTGCCATTCCCTTCCATGAGGATATGTCGCTCTGGTTGACTATCTTTCCGCTCAGTACCTGTGGTACGAATCCGTATGCCACGATGGCGAAAAACAGGATGATACCTGCGTAAGCCAGGATTTTCTTCAAAAGATCTTTATTCATTTCTATCCGTTTTGTCCGGGAAATCATGCGTATTTCCGGATATGGTGTGTATTTCTGTCGTTTTATCCGTGGATTCCTATTGTTTCCCGGATACGATTCTGTCAAAAAGTTCCGCCATCCGGCGGGTGAGGTTACGGCGGGTGAACTGCGAGATGTCGGCACCTTCGACGGTCAGTGTGCCTTTGCAATGGTCGCACCAGCACCGGTCGATGAATCGGCCGACGGCTTCCCTGTCGTTCCAGTCGAGTACCGTGCCGGTCTTTGTGGAATCCATTATCATGGCCATGGCTCCGTCAGGCTGGCCTATTCCGAGTACGGGACGGCGGGATGCGATGTATTCGAAAAGCTTGCCCGGAAGCACGGCCTTGTACTCCGGTTCCTTCCTGAGCGGAAGGATGAGCAGGGAAGCCTTTCTCTGTTCATCCACCGCCACTTCATGCGGCTGATATCCCAGGTCGATGAGATTGTCCTTCAGTCCTGCATCTTCGATGGCCCCGATTATCTGGATGTCTGTCTTTCCTACGAGTCTTATCTTCAGACGGTTTCTGAACTCGGAGTCCTTGCGGCATTTGTCAGCCAGCACATCCCAAAGCACGGTAGGATTTCCGTCTGCAGCGAAAAGACCTGTATGGGTTATGGTAAAGTCCTTTTCATGACCTCCCGACATCTGGGAGACATTCATGTCAGGGTAGTCGTTTTCGTCAAATCCGTTAGTGATAAGTACGACAGGAGTCTTTGTGACCTGCTGGAAGTCCTTCTGTACAAGAGGAGATACCGCTACGACAGCAGTAGCTTCGTCCAGCACCTTCTTCTCCATCCTATGATGCCACTTTTCAGTTGCGCGGGTCATCGAAAGATGCTTGAAATAGAAGATCTTTGTCCATGGGTCACGGAAGTCCGCAATCCACGGCAGACCGGTCTCCTTCGCCAGTCTTCTGCCTATCAGGTGCATGGACTGGGGAGGTCCCGTGCTGACTATAAGGTCGACAGGATGCTCTTCGAGATATTTCTTCAGGTATTTCACCGAAGGTCTTATCCACATGCAGCGCGGATCCGGGCGGAAGAAGTTGCCCCTTACCCACATTGCTGCCTTCTGCGCGAAGGACTTGTTCCGGGCATTGACGGGATTCACTTCCACGGCTTCCTTCCCGTGTCCTGAGCCGCGGAGGAACTTCTTGTAGAGTTCGTATGGTTCGGTGATATGTCTCTTTATTATTTCTGCTTCTTCTGGGATTTCCTTTTCCAGCGAGTGGTCGACGGCGAGCTGTTCAGGGTTTTCCGGAGTATAGATTACCGGCTGCCAGCCTTCTGAAGGAAGATATCTGGCAAACTTCACCCACCTCTGCACACCCGAT
The DNA here is from genome assembly GCA_015060385.1 of Bacteroidales bacterium. Taxonomy (GTDB): domain Bacteria; phylum Bacteroidota; class Bacteroidia; order Bacteroidales; family UBA932; genus Cryptobacteroides. The sequence continues at coordinate 33,825 of SUYO01000005.1, read as the reverse complement.
CCGCCGGTCGGAGGCCAATAATAAGTTATGACGAGCACTCTTTTCATAGCAACTCACAAAGTTAAAAAAAATCTGTAACTTTGTCGGATTACGAAAATACACTTTTATGGCAGAGAAGAAACACACGGAGACCCCGATGATGAAGCAGTTTTTCTCCTTCAAGGCTGATTACCCTGAGGCAGTACTGCTTTTCAGATGCGGAGATTTCTATGAAACATACGGTGACGATGCACTTATAGCGAGCAAGGTTCTTGGAATTGTGCTGACAAAGCGATCAAGTGCAACTCCGGGAGCTATGCCTATGGCTGGGTTCCCGTTCCATTCCCTGGAGACCTATCTGCCAAGACTTGTCCGTGCAGGATACAAGGTTGCAGTCTGCGACCAGCTTGAAGACCCTAAGCTCACTAAGAACATAGTCAAGAGGGGAGTCACCGAACTTGTGACCCCTGGTGTTGCCTTCAACGAGCAGCTTCTCGAGCAGAAGGAACATAACTATATTGCAGGTCTTACATTTAACAAGGACAGATGTGGAGTTGCCTTTCTCGATGTATCGACAGGTACCTTTCAGATTGCCGAAGGTTCCCTTGATTACATAGGAACCCTGCTTAGTTCATTCGCTCCTAAGGAACTTCTTGTACCGAGGGGATATGAAAAAGGCGTCAGGGAACGCTACGGGGACAGTTTCTACATCTCTACCCTTGAGGAATGGGCCTTCATCTATGATAACTCCGTCACCAAGCTTGCAAGACAGCTCAAAGTAGATTCCCTTAAGGGCTTTGCCGTAGACACCTATCCTCTTGGCGTCACTTCTGCAGGTGCGCTTCTCATATATCTTGAACAGACCCACCATTCTTCGCTTGCAAACATATGTTCCATTTCCAGAATTGACGAGGGTTCATTCGTATGGATGGACCGCTTCACCTTCCGAAATCTCGAGATATTCTCGTCAACTGCCGGAAAGGAAGGTACATCTCTGGTCGAAATCATGGACAAATGTTCCTCTCCGATGGGAGCCCGAATGCTGAGGACATGGCTTTCGATGCCGGTAATGGATCTTGACGAACTCGACGCAAGACATTCGGTAGTACAGTATTTCGTTGATAATCAGGAAGATCTTTCAAGACTCCAGACCATGGTAGGAGATATAGGTGACCTTGAAAGAATAATCTCAAGGGCTGCGGCCGGCAAGATAATGCCTAGAGAGGTCATGCAGCTCAGAAGAGGTCTAAGCCAGACAGAACCTATCATGAAGCTCTGCAGCGGCAGGGGAGTCGCACCACTCGACGAAATGATGGGATCCATTACTGATTGCCGCGAACTTCTCGACTATATCACGCGTACGATGCACCCTGAGACCGCAGCTGCTGTAGGAAAGGGAGATGTAATCGCTTCGGGCGTTTCTGATGAACTCGACGAACTCAGGGACATAGCAAGAAACGGAAAGGATTATCTGCTTAAGATTCAGGAGCGCGAGACCGAACGTACTCAGATCCCTTCCCTTAAGATAGGATACAACTCAGTCTTCGGATACTATCTTGAGGTCCGCAATTCCCATAAGGACAAGGTTCCGCAGGAATGGATACGAAAGCAGACTCTGGTAAATGCAGAGAGATATATTACCGAAGAACTCAAGGAGTATGAACAGAAGATCCTCGGAGCAGAAGAAAGGATATATGTGCTTGAAACCCAGCTATATGCAGACCTTGTTGCCCGGATACAGTCAAATATCGCGGGAATCCAGAAGAACTGCAGGATACTTGCCCGCCTTGACGTGCTTTCCGGTTTTGCTGATCTCGCATGCTCTAACAGGTACTGTCGTCCTAAGATGAATGACGGCAGGAGCATTTCAATAACCAAGGGCCGCCATCCTGTCATCGAAGCCCTCATGCCAGCTGGAGAAGAATTCGTTCCGAACGATGTGTATCTTGATGATCAGAAGCAGCAGGTCATTATCCTTACCGGACCAAACATGGCCGGTAAGTCCGCTCTTCTCAGACAGACCGCCCTTATAGTTCTTATGGCCCAGGTAGGATCATTTGTTCCCGCAGATTCCGCGGAAATCGGCTATTGTGACAAGATATTCACCCGTGTGGGTGCGTCAGACAACATATCCCGCGGTGAGTCCACCTTCATGGTGGAGATGTTGGAGACCTCGATGATCCTCCATAATCTTTCGTCCCGCTCCCTCGTCCTTCTCGACGAGATTGGTCGCGGAACATCCACTTATGACGGTATGTCCATCGCCAGGGCTATTGTGGAATATATTCATGAGTACGGAGACGGAGCGAAGACCCTGTTTGCGACCCATTATCACGAGCTCAACGATCTCGAGAAGATTTACGGCAGGGTCCGCAATTTCCATATTGCCGTCAAGGAAGTAGGAAAGAACGTCATTTTCCTACGCAAGCTGGTAGAGGGAGGAGTTGCCCACAGCTTCGGTCTGCATGTTGCAAGAATGGCCGGCATGCCTAAGCAGGTACTCGAGTCTGCAGAAAAGACTCTCGCTTCGCTCGAGGCTGGCGATGACGCAATTGCGAAGAGCGGAGACGGAGTGACTGTCCGGTCGAAAAGGACAGCCAGGATGCAGAAGCCTCACAACGTCAGGGAAGGTCGTGTAGAGAGCGACGGATCGCTCCAGTTGTCTTTCTTCCAGCTTGAAGATCCTCTGCTTTCTTCCCTCAAGGATGACCTCGATTCGGTAGACCTTAACAACCTTACTCCACTTCAGGCGTTCGATGTTCTCAGGAGCATGAAGGAAAAAATGGGACTGAACTAAAATCCTTTACAAAATTTGATTTACAATTTGTGTAAATACATAAATTGTATTACATTTGTAGAAATTATATGTTTCTACAATGGATAAGATATTCAATTATAACGGAATAGCTCAAGATATACATTTCGTCGGCAGAGAAACCGAAATCAAGAAGCTTTCATCAGACTTTGTCTTCCTCACAAACACTGCAATTCTTGCGCCTCAGGGATGGGGTAAATCCTCCCTTGTGCGTCAGGCGGCGAAGGTGGCCTTCCACAAGGAAAGAGCCCTCCGGTTTGCCTATGTCGACCTTTCCAACGTCAGGAATGAGGAGAGGTTTTATGAACTTCTTGTCTGTGGCATCCTTAGGGCAGTATCATCCACCCAGAAGGAGGTACTGGACAATGTGGGCCGGTATTTTACAGGCTTCCGCCCGAGGATAAGCTTCGGGTCGGACAGCGTCGACAGTCTGTATGTCGATTTCGACTGGGAGGACATCAGGAGAAACCAGGATTATCTTGTCGACCTCCCGTGTACAGTGGCCAAAGACAAGGGTATCAAGCTCGTGGTGTGCATCGAGGATCTGCATGCCGTATCTTTCTTTTCTGACCCGGATACCCTTCTGCAACGCTTCGGACAGAGATGGAAAAGTCACAAGGGTGTAGCTTACTGCATTACTTCGTCCCCGTTGTCAGTTATCGAAAAGTTTGTTTCTTCAACCCCTATGTTCTTCCGCTTCGGCGACATCCTAAGGCTAGGAAAGATCAGTACTTCCGAGATGGCTGCATTCGTCCGCGAACGATTTGCCGACAGCGCAAAGTTCATAGATATCGACAATGCGACGCTGATAGCGGAACTTGCCGAAAATCATCCTCAGTGTGTCCAGCAGCTTGCTCACCAGTCATGGCTGGTGTCTTCGGTCGTATGCTCAAGGGAGATCATCCTTCAGGCACATGAAATCCTTGTAGACCAGATGGGGCTTGTCTACGAGAATCTGACTGCTTCCCTGACAACCCAGCAGCTCTGCTATCTCCATGCAGTACTCGCAGGCGAGACCGTTATAAGCACCTCGGAAGTACTGCACCGTCATCATATCACCTCCGCAACCTCGGCTTCCAGGTCCAAGACCGCCCTGCTTGAGAAAGGGCTCGTATGCAGCATCGACGGAAGGATATCCATTGCCGACCCTTTCTATGCTTCCTGGCTAAGGACCAGGTATTTCGTTAAAAAATAAAAGATTTATCTTTTATGAGGTAAAAAATGATTATCTTTATCGATTGGAAAAATCAATAAATCATAATAATAACACTAAAATTACTGATAATCATGGAATTACCTTTTGCAGAATCGTACAAGATCAAAATGGTGGAGCCCCTTCGCAAGAGTACTCGCGAAGAGCGCGAACAGTGGATCAAGGAAGCAGACTACAACCTCTTCCAGCTTAAGTCGGACCAGGTCTACATCGACTGTCTCACAGACTCAGGTACAGGCGCAATGAGCGACCGCCAGTGGGCTGCGATGATGATGGGCGATGAGAGCTACGCAGGTTCATCGTCATTCTTCCAGCTCAAGGACACCATCACCAGAATCACAGGATTCGAATATGTCATCCCTACCCATCAGGGCCGTGCTGCCGAGAACGTGCTTTTCAGCCACCTTGTGAAGGCAGACGCAGTAGTTCCCGGCAACTCTCATTTCGATACCACCAAGGGTCATATCGAGAGCCGCAAGGCATTTGCAGTGGACTGTACTGTCGACGAGGCTAAGGATACCCAGCTTGAGGTTCCTTTCAAGGGAAATGTAGATCCGAAGAAGCTTGAGAAGGTGCTCGCTGAGAAGGCTGAGCTCGTTCCTTTCATCATTGTTACAATCACCAACAACACAGCCGGAGGTCAGCCTGTATCTATGCAGAACCTTCGTGAGGTACGTGCAATCGCCGACAGATACGGAAAGAGGGTGATCTTTGACTCTGCACGTTTCGTGGAGAACGCATACTTCATCCGCACCCGTGAGGAAGGTTATGCAGACAAGTCGATCAAGGAAATCTGCAAGGAGATGTTCTCGTATGCGGACGGTATGACGATGTCTTCAAAGAAGGACGGTCTCGTGAACATGGGTGGTTTCATCGCTACACGCCACGAGGACTGGTACGAGGGTGCGAAGAAGTTCTGTATTCCTTTCGAAGGCTTCCTTACATACGGTGGTATGAACGGCCGTGACATGGCTGCCCTCGCAGTTGGTCTTGACGAGAACACCGAGCTCGAGACAATCGAGACACGTATCCGCCAGGTACAGTATCTTGCTGCAAAGCTTGACGAGTACGGAATCCCTTACCAGCGTCCTGTCGGCGGACACGCCCTCTTCATCGACGCTGACCGTGTCCTTGACCAGATCCCTAAGGAGGAGTTCCCTGCACAGACTCTTGCAATCGAGCTTTACATCGAGGCCGGAGTACGCGGCTGCGAGATCGGCTACATCCTTGCCGACCGTGACCCTGTGACCCGCGAGAACCGTTTCGGAGGCCTTGACCTTCTCCGTCTCTGCATTGCCAGAAGAGTTTACACAAACAACCATATGGACGTGATCGCTGCGGCCCTCAAGAACGTCTACGACCGCCGTCACGAGATCACACGCGGTGTGAAGATCGTATGGGAGACTGAGCTCATGCGCCACTTCACTGTGAAACTTGAGAGACTCGGATAATCTTAAAAATTAATAATTAACTAATAATCAACTAATTATGAATTTTGTACAGCAATTCGGCGAGACAATGAGGTCGATCGACCTCGGTGCCGCCATCGGTGCGTCAGGATTCAAGACGATCGACCTTGTCATTCTGGTCATCTATCTTGTAGTCCTTGTCGGCCTCGGCCTTTTCCTCGGCCGCACGAAAAAAGGTGAAGAGAAAAGTGCTAACGACTACTTCCTCGCCGGCAACACATTGACATGGTGGGCAGTAGGTGCCTCTCTCATCGCAGCGAACATCTCTGCGGAGCAGTTCATCGGTATGTCCGGAACCGGTTTCCGTGACGGTATCGCAACTGCGGCATATGAGATCATGGCGGCAATCACACTGGTGGTGATCGGTAAGTTCCTCCTTCCGGTGATGCTCAAGAGAAAGATCTTCACAATCCCTCAGTTCCTCCGCGAGAGGTACAGCGACGGTGTGGGTCTCGCATTCTCTATCCTCTGGCTTTTCCTTTATGTTTTCGTGAACCTTACTTCGGTTGCATGGCTCGGAGCTCTAGCAATCGAGCAGATCCTCGGACTCCAGGGCGTGTTCATATCATTCGGCGAGACAATGATCTCCATGAGGATGGTGATCGTGGTATTCCTCTTCCTCATCGCAGGTATCTACTCTATCTACGGCGGTCTTGCATCTGTTGCATGGACTGACGTGATGCAGGTTGTATTCCTCGTGGGCGGCGGTCTCATCACTGCGTTCTTCGCCCTCAAGGCTGCCGGCGACGGTGCTGTAATGGAAGGTCTCCGCAATGTATATACAACCCTCACAACAGGCGATTACGCGAAGGATACCCATTTCCATCTTGTGATCCAGCAGTCTCATAACCCTGATGCATTTGCTAACGTGCCTGGTCTCGTTGCCCTTGTAGGTGCCCTCTGGCTTACAAACCTCGGTTACTGGGGCTTCAACCAGTACATCATCCAGAAGGGTCTTGCAGCAAAGAGCATCAACGAGGCTCAGAAGGGTCTCATCTTCGCTGGTCTCCTCAAGCTCCTCATTCCTTTCATCGTTGTGCTTCCAGGCGTATGTGCATACTACATGACACAGAACGCAGACCAGTTCACAATGCTCCAGGGATCGATCAATGTGGCTGATGACGCCTATCCATGGCTCATCCGTAACTTCGCACCTCCTGTAGTGAAGGGTCTCTCGTTCGCAGCCCTCGCAGCAGCGATCATTTCATCGCTCGCTTCGATGTTCAACTCGACTTCGACCCTCTTCACAATGGATATCTACAAGAAGTACATCAACCCTAACGCCGGTGACAAGAAGCTCGTGAACGTGGGTCGTCTCACTTCGCTTGTAGCCCTCGTCATCGCAGCTATCACCGTGAAGCCTCTCCTCGGCGGTCTCGACCAGGCGTTCCAGTACATCCAGGAGTACTCAGGATTCATCTATCCTGGTATCGTGGTCGTATTCGGTCTCGGACTTCTCTGGAAGCGTGCTTCCAATAAGGCTGCAGTATGGTCTGCAATCGCTACGATTCCTCTCGGAGTCCTCTTCAAGCTCACAATGCCTGATGTTGCCTTCCAGCTCCGTGCAGGTTATGTGTTCATGATCCTCGTCACAATGTTCATCATCATCTCGCTCATCGACAAGAAGTTCATCTCTTGCGAACTTCCTGAACAGAAGGACAAGGCATCGATGATCAAGTGGGCGAAGATCCTCGGCGGTGCCGGCGTATTCTTCATCTTCATCGCTGCTGTCGTTACAATCTGGGGCGCATGCCTTCCTGAGACAGCTACTCCTGACACAAGCTTCATCGCTTATCTGAACGATATCGGATTCCAGGCATTCTTCTTCTTCGGAGTCCTCGTGGGCTGCAACGCTGTATGGCTCTGGTCAGACGCTAACGACAAGAAGATGGACCCTAAGGGTTCTGCACTTGACCTCAAGCTCTTCGAGACAAGCAAGGAATATGCATGGGGTGCTCTTGCAATCGCTGTAATCATTGTTATTCTTTACGTAGCACTCTGGTAATATGTTGGAAGAACTCAAGGTAAAGGTCTGCAAGGCCAATCTCGAACTTGTCCAGCACGGACTTGTCATCTTCACCTGGGGCAATGTGTCTGCCATCGACCGCCAGACCGGTCTGGTAGTCATCAAGCCGAGCGGTGTCTCATATGACAACATGAAACCTGAAGATATGGTTGTGGTCGACCTCGACGGAAACATCGTCGAGGGAGACCTCAATCCTTCTTCCGACACTCCGACCCACCTTGCCCTCTACAGGGCATGGCCTGAGATCGGAGGTGTCGTACATACACACTCTACATATGCCACAGCATGGGCACAGGCCGGAAAGGACATCCCTAACATCGGAACGACCCATGCCGACTACTTCCACAACGCCATCCCATGCACCGAAAGCATGACCGAGGCAGAGGTGAAGGGCGCATATGAACTCGAGACCGGAAACGTGATCATCAAGCGTTTCGAGGGTATGAATCCTGTCCATACTCCTGGCGTGCTCGTGAAGAACCATGGTCCATTCTCATGGGGAAAGGACGGATTTGACGCGGTCCACAATGCTGTCGTCATGGAGCAGGTGGCGAAGATGGCGTACATAGCATACGGCGTGAATCCGAACCTGACCATGAACGACCTTCTCATCGAGAAGCACTTCAACCGCAAGCATGGTCCTAACGCATACTACGGACAGAAAAAGAAATAACACTTTAACATTTAATCAGATATGATCAAAGCATTTGAAAATCACGAGATATGGTTCGTAACAGGAGCTCAGCTCCTTTACGGAGGCGATGCAGTGGTACAGGTTGACGGCCACTCATCAGCAATGGTAGACGGAATGAATGCTTCAGGCCTTCTTCCTGTAAAGGTAGTCTACAAGGGTACAGCAAATTCTTCAAAGGAGGTAGCTGACCTCATGATGGCTGCAGAGGCAGACAAGAAGTGCGTCGGTGTGATCACATGGATGCATACATTCTCTCCTGCAAAGATGTGGATCCACGGCATGCAGATCCTCCGCAAGCCTCTTCTCCACCTCCACACCCAGTTCAACAAGGAGATTCCTTGGGACACTATGGACATGGACTTCATGAACCTCAACCAGAGCGCACACGGCGACAGGGAGTATGCACACATCCTCTCACGCCTCCGCAAGGGCCGCAAGACAGTCGTAGGCCACTGGCAGGATCCTAAGACCCTCGAGCGCATCGCCGTATGGCAGAGAGTTGCAGCAGCATGGGCAGATTCACAGGACATGAGGATCATCCGTTTCGGAGACCAGATGAACAACGTAGCCGTTACAGACGGTGACAAGGTAGAGGCTGAGATCCGTTTCGGTTTCCATGTGGACTATGTTCCTTTCAGCGAGGTGATGACTTACTTCGAGAAGGTAGAGGACAAGGCTGTAGACGAGCTCGTGGCGGTATATTTCAATGAGTATGACCATGCTCCTGAGCTTGAGGACAAGACTACTGAGGCTTACAGGAAGGTATGGAACTCCGCTAAGGCTGAGCTTACCCTCCGTGCTGTTCTCGAGGCTTACGGTGCAAAGGCATTCACATCGAACTTCGATGACCTCGGTGACGTGAACGTAGAGGAGACAGGCAAGGGCTTCGATCAGATCCCTGGTCTCGCTTCGCAGCGTCTCATGGCTGACGGTTACGGTTTCGGTGGAGAAGGTGACTGGAAGACAGCCGCTCTCGTGCGTACGGCATGGTACATGGGTCAGGGCCTTCCTAAGGGATCTTCATTCCTCGAGGACTACACCATCCACTTCGACGGTGCAAACTCTGCGCTCCTTCAGGCACATATGCTTGAGATCAGCCCTGCAATCGCAGCTGAGAAGCCGAAGCTTGAGGTTCACCACCTCGGTATCGGTGTCCGCAAGACCCAGACCGCACGTCTGGTGTTCACAAGCAAGACAGGCGACGGCGTTGCTGCTACAGTTGTAGACATGGGCAACCGTTTCCGCCTCATCGTGAACGAGGTAAGGTGCATCGAGTCAAAGCCGCTTCCTAAGCTTCCTGTTGCATCCGCTCTCTGGATTCCTAAGCCAAGCTTCGAGGTAGGCGCTGCAGCATGGATGCTTGCCGGCGGTACACACCACACAAGCTTCTCATATGACCTTACTACAGAATACTGGGAGGACTATGCAGAGATCGCTGACGTGGAGATGCTCGTCATCAACGATGACACTACAATCTCTAACTTCAAGAGAGACATGAGGATCAACGAGGTTTACTACATGTTGAACAAAGCACTCAAATAATCATGGCAGATACTAAATATGTAATCGGTCTGGACTATGGTTCAGACTCTGCGAGAGCTCTCGTGGTAGAGGTCGCTACAGGAAAGACCATCGCTACCTCAGTGAAGTACTATCCTCGCTGGAAGAAGGGTCTTTACTGCACACCTCTCGAGAACAAGTGGCGCCAGCATCCTCTTGATTATATAGAGGTACTCGAGGCAAGTGTAAAGGAAGCTCTCTCACTCTGCCCTGCAGGCACTGCGGAAAATGTTATCGGTATGTCTTTCGACACTACAGGTTCAACTCCTGCATTCGTTGATGAGACCGGTACTCCGCTTGCGATGAAGCCGGAATTTGCTGAGAATCCAAACGCCATGTTCGTCCTCTGGAAGGACCACACCGCTGTAAAGGAGGCTGCCGAGATCAACGAGGCATGCCATAAGGAAGGCGCTGTGGATTATACCGCATATGAAGGAGGAATCTACTCTTCAGAGTGGTGGTGGGCAAAGATCCTCCATGTCCTCAGAGAGGATGAAGCTGTCCGCGATGCCGCTTATTCGGTAGTGGAGCACTGCGACTGGATGCCTGCACTCATCACAGGCTGTAAGTCTGCAAAGGACATCGTACGTGCAAGATGCTCTGCAGGTCACAAGATGATGTGGCATGAGAAATGGGGCGGTCTTCCTCCACAGGAATTCCTCTCAAGCCTCGATCCGCTTCTTGACGGCTACCGTGACAGGCTCTTTACCGAGACTGAGACAGCAGACAAGGCTGTAGGTCACCTCTCACAGGAGTGGGCAGACAGACTCGGCCTCACTACAGACGTAGTTGTAGGTGTCAGCGAGTTCGACTGCCATATGGGTGCAATCGGAGCAAACATCAAGGAACATACTTTCGTACGTATCATCGGTACTTCGACATGCGACATCATGGTTGCATCTAAGGAGGAGATCGGCGACAACCTCATCAAGGGTATCTGCGGTCAGGTGGACGGTTCCGTAATCCCTGGAATGATCGGCCTTGAGGCAGGTCAGTCTGCTTTCGGTGATGTCTATGCATGGTTCCGCCGCGTACTCGAGTGGCCTCTCAGAAATCTTTCAGGTCTTGAGGGTGAGGCTCTCGAGAAGGCTTGCGACAAGATCATCCCTGCCCTTACAAAGGAGGCAGAGGCAATGAAGCCGGGCGAAAGCGCAACTCTCGCCCTCGACTGGATGAACGGACGTCGTACTCCGGACGCAAACCAGCTCCTTACAGGTGCAATCGCCGGTATCTCTCTCGGTACATCAGCTCCTATGATTTACCGTGCCCTCGTTGAGGCTACTGCCTACGGTGCACGTGCAATCGTGGAGAGATTCCGTCGCGAGGGCGTGAGAATCGACAGCGTGATCGGTATCGGAGGTATCGCTCTCAAGTCACCGTTCGTGATGCAGACTCTCAGCGACGTTCTCAACATGCCTATCAAGGTCTGCAATACTGACCAGGCTTGTGCACTCGGAGCTGCAATGTGCGCTGCTACGGCTGCAGGTGCTTATCCTAATGTAGAGGCTGCACGTGACGCTATGAACTCAGGTTTCGCTCACGAGTACCAGCCTATCGCAGAGAATGTGAAGGTTTACGACGAACTCTACAAGGATTACCTTGCATTCGGCGGATTTGTAGAATCACAGGTTAAATAAATATTATGAAGATAAAGACAATTTTCGGAGCTGCGCTTGCGGCTCTCAGCCTTGCAGCTTGTTCAAGCGAGCCTGCGCTTACCCTTTCAGGTCTCGATCCTAAGGACTTCGTTGGCGAGAAGAACGGAAAGGCTACTGCACTCTATACCCTTACAAACGAGAACGGTATGGAAGTCTGCATCACCAACTTCGGTGGTCGTCTCGTATCAGTTATGGTTCCTGACAGAGACGGTAACATGGTTGACGTTATCCTCGGCTTCGACAACATCAACGACTATATGACCAAGTCAAGCGACTTCGGTGCATCTATCGGACGTTATGCGAACCGTATCGCAGGAGGTAAGTTCGAGCTCGACGGCAAGACTGTCGTACTCGACCAGAACGACAGCGAGAACTGCCTCCACGGAGGTACAGAGGGATGGCAGTATCAGGTTTATGATGCAGTCCAGGTAGACGACCAGACCCTCCAGCTCACTATCGTGGATCCTGACGGACACATGGGATTCCCTGGCACAGTCACAGCTGTGGTTACCTACAGGCTTACTGACGACAATGCCATCGACATCACATACAGCGGTACAACTGACAAGCCTACAGTACTCAGCATGACCAACCATGCTTACTTCAGCCTTTCAGGAAACCACGCTGTCCCAGGCACTGACATGGTTCTTTATGTGAATTCAGATACCTTCACTCCTGCAAACGACAAGCTCATCCCTACCGGTGAGATGCGTCCTGTAGAGGGAACTCCGTTTGATTTCCGTACTCCTAAGGCTATCGGTCAGGATATCAATCAGGACTACGACCAGCTCGTTCTCGGAAACGGTTACGACCACAACTGGGTGCTCAACACCAAGGGTGACATCAACCAGCTTGCTGTAAGCGTTTACTCTCCTGCTACAGGTATCCTCCTCGAGGAGTACACAGACCAGCCGGGTGTACAGGTCTACACAGGTAACTTCCTCACAGGTGAGGTTCCTGGCAAGCATGGCATCATGTACCCTATGAGAGCTTCTGTCTGCATCGAGACCCAGCTCTATCCGAACTCGCCTAACATGCCGGAGTGGCCTTCAGCCTTCCTCCGCCCAGGCGAGACCTACAAGCACCGCTGCATCTACAAGTTCAGCGTGAAGTAAATTCATGCCCCTGTCAGTAGAATTGACTGATCGTGGGCCCCTGTATTCCTTTAAACTGGCACCTACGCTATCAAGAAAGCTTCATTTTGAAGTTAAATCATGAGCGTGGGTGCTTGTTTTGTTGTTCTACAATCCATGTCTGTGCCTGAAAGATCTTGAAAAGAAACTTTTCCGAAATTCCACAAATGTGGTAATTGAAAGGGAGACGGTTGAAGAAGCGGAATATCCGCCTCGGTGTAACCATAAAAACTCTTGAATATCCGTCTCCCTGTATATGCTATATTTCGGGGTCCGGACATAAAAGAAGCACGGAACCACCCGTGCCGGTATAGGCTCTGCAAAGCCCGAACAACAAACAGGCAGCTCCGTGCCTTGACACGGAACCACCTATCGCCCTATCATTCATTCAATAAATTTGCAGATTTATACCAGCGACGATAGGAATGAGTATGTATTTCAAAATAGTCTTCTACTAAGCTGGGCAAATATACGATTAATCCGTGAATTTTGATTAAATTGCAGTCAATAATTGATGTCCGTTTATGAGAACCTTTTTACTGATTTTCTCAGCAGCCATTCTTGCAGCCTGTACTCCGGCAAAGGTTGACAGGACCTTGAAAGATGTCGAATCATATATCTCCGAAAGACCGGACAGCGCCCTTGCTGTCCTTGAATCCATTGATCGGTCAGACCTTAAAAGCAGACGCTCAGAGGCCCACCATGCTCTTCTGCATGCAATGGCCCTTGATAAGAACTATATAGATGTTACCGACGATTCCCTTGCCAGCGTTGCCGTCAGATATTACTCGAAGCACGGTCCCAAGAAATATCTTGCGCGTTCCTTATATTATAAAGGGTTGTCGTATTATTATAATAAGGAATACGACAAATCCATTATAGAGTTTTCCAAAGCCGAGTCAATAGCTGAAGTTCATGATAGTTTATATTTAGGATTTGTTAAAGTACTGCAAGCAGATATATATAGTACTAATTACAATTGGATCGGTGAAATAGAATCACTTGAGAATGCCCTTGAAATTTATAAGTCATTAAACATCGATTATTACATAGACGTTGCACAACTTAGATTAGCCCAAGCATATATAGGAGAAGGAAGGTATGAAGAGGCTGAGTCTATGCTTAAGTCTCTGATACATTCCGGAACGCTGAATCAAAGATTGAATGCTAAGGCCATCAGTAGCTATGCCTTTCTCATGGGCACCCGCCCTGATGCTGACTACAAAACAGCAGTAACCTATTTCGAAAAGACAGCACAAGTAGAAGGTGGCAGATATCTCTCCAAACAGGACTATTGGGTCTGGGCTCATGCTTTGGCACAGACAGGAGATCTTGACAGATCTCAGCAGATAGTTGACATGCTTAGTTCCATCGACACCTCCGGCACCGCATATTACTGGCAATACAAGATTGCAAAAGCTCAGAATAAGACCAGCGAAGCATTTACTCTCCATCAGAAGTTTTCCGACAAAAATAACGAAGAGGTGATTAAAGCTTTAAAGCAATCAATATCTGTTGTCCAGAGGGACTATTACCAGTCCCAGTACGAGCTATCCGAATACAAGACCAAAGTTAATAATATAATCCTCTATTGTATAATACTTGTTGCTGTTTCCGCAATAACACTGATCTATATTACAGCCAGACAATATAAACGCAAGAAGGAATTCGAATTAGAGGAATATATCAGATACGCAGAAGAAATCAACAGACAGCTTCAGAACCTTCATGCTGAAGCATACACATCCTTACAGAAGAAATATCTATCCACCTACAGAGCCAGATACGAAATAATATCATCCTTGTTTGAACAATACGTGCTGTCCAGAGGGCGAAAAAGTGCAGAAGCTTCTGTCTACAGACAGGTTACTGTACTTATTGATAATCTCCGAAAAGATATTGCTTCTCAAGAAGACCTTGAACGCACTTTGAATAGTGACCTAGGTGATATAATGACCAAGTTTAAAACAGAGCTTCCGAAATTGAGGAAGAAAGACCATCAGCTCTTCGGCTATCTCGCGCTCGGATTTGACATTACCGTCATTTCCCATTTCATGGGATGTACTCAAAATACCCTTTATATCAGGAAAAGCCGACTCAAAAAACACATCGAAGAGTCCGATTCAGAATACAAGAACGAATATCTGCAAATAATTTCGTGATTTTTGTCTTTCAGCGCATATATATAACACCATCTATATCAATCAATTACAAAATTGAAATAAATGACCAATCTTTCATTTTTGTAATTGATTGATTATCATATAGATATAAAAGTGATTTTTGGCGTTTTGAAAGACCGTTCTTCTTGGAAAAATTCTTTTATAGGAATTTGTCTTCATAACTTTACACATGTAACTCTAAAACTCTATTTATTATGAAGACCAGATTTCTTATGATTCTTGTGTCTGTATTCCTACCATTATCGCTGTTTGCACAAAATAACGATGACAATACAGACAGGGCTGAAATTCCGTTACACATTGTTAATGACGGAAGCCAAAGCAATGACAACCGAAGCCTGATACAGCTTCCTGTCGAATGCTGTTACTTCGGCATGATGGACTCTATCCTCACGACTGTCTTTACTGACCTTGGCGATGTCGCTCTCACGGTTACCAACTGCTCTACAGGCAGTGTATGGTGCGACTCATTTGACTCCGCTCTGGAGCCTCAAACCATACTCCCTCTCTCCGGAGAGCCAGGTATCTACGAAATCGTATACATCACCGGATCCGGTGCTGTCTACGAAGGAACCTTTACAATCCAATAACACAGAATCAACATGAAAAGACTGATTACCATCTTATCAATCATATCTGTTGCGCTTATCTCATGCCAGCAGAACCTTGTTCCGGATCATCCGGAAATCCCTGCAATTTCAGATGAGGTAATGACCAAGTCCCTTTCAGCAGGAAAGATTACTCCTGACGATCCTGTCGTCTTCTCTGCAGCTAAAGACATGAAATCATTTACAGACATCGGTCCTCTCGAAGACCGTTTTGCTGCATGTGAAGTACCTGCATCAAGACTTGACGCCATGACGACTGAGGCTCTTGTAAAGTCAATGCTCAACTATCCTCTCAACTATCTTATTCTTTTCTATGATGACCCAAATGAAGCCATTGATCTGATTATGGAGTACAGCTCTTTGCATCAAGAGTTCCTGTCAAGACAAGATGCTGCGGAAGTGTTCGTGGATTTCTATGCAGCCGCAGACCTTGACATCAGTCCTGAAAAAGGCAACCTTGACGGAAACTACACGAGCCTTTCATATACCAACACCATGTTCATGGACCACTTCATCGCATCGGGACTCATGACGGGACTTGGCAAGGCATCTGTAAAGCAAAAGCTTGCCGAAGCTGTAGAGTTGAAGCTCCAGGAACGCATTAAATCTCCTGGCACATTCAGCATGCATTCGATAAAGCCGCTATTGGCGGTAAATGAGGCGGAGTCTCTTGGATTGGCAACAGCCGTTAATAGAGCAAATGCATTTAACTATGAATCATATTCAATCCCAAGAGGCAGGACCTTGGATTTCGTTATTTTCACGGAGTCATCAATATTTGAATTGAATCAGCTCGATCAAGCTGCTACTGCCAATTATCCTAATGCTGTGATGTTGGACAATTCGACTCACAGATATAACGGGCATAGCTATGCATGGCATGACACATCAACAGATAACACTCTCTGGCTTGACCGAGTAGATAGCTGTGGAGTAGAACAACTGAGTAAATATTGGGTTCTCAACCACAGTGCTGGTGGTGAAAATAGCTTCACATTATGTTCCAATGCATCCTATGCGAATATAGTATATTATCCAGATGGGGATCATTCGGCGGTATGCCATTCCAATAATACTTACGTATCAAAATGGTGCGATGGTCCTCTGATGCAACATGCACCGTCATATTGTCCGTACATTAGCACAAACAGGCAGTATTTTCAACCAAAAGTCAATTCAACTGTCAGAATTACAGGTAACAACCCTGTCGCTTTGAATCAAGCGAATGATTATACGATTTCAAATGCCGAGACAGGTCTTGAATATGAAATTGACGTACTATTCATGGATGCTCCATCTCCGACTCCGTTTGTATTTAATCAAGTTTCAAGTTCAAAGTATCGTTTGACATGTCAGGATTACGGCTATTTCAAGATAGAATATTTTGGATATTATAACGGTTATCGTCTAGACGGCACAACATTTACGGTGATTTGTATGCAGATGTAATGAAATTCCTGAAAGATGCTGGTGAGATGCAACGGAATCTGTCTTGTCAGCATCTTTCATACATGTTTTATATTAACGTTCAGGTCATGAAAACGAAGGAACTGGCTTTTGGAATAATATCATTGATAAGCGCCTTGCTTCTGCCGTCCTGCGTCCGTGATGTGATTCTTGATGCGGAGGAGAGACCGATAGTCGCAGTCGAGTGTATTTTAGATACCGATGCAGTCCAGGAACTATATCTGAATTTCACGAAAGGTGCCTCTAAGGCTGAAGCAGATCCTTTGAGAGAAGCCGTTGCTACTCTTAGAGATCTCACTGATACGGTTACGATAGGCCGGTTCAAATTTAAGGGAGGCAATCTCTGGACATTGGACCATTCTCCAACCATCGGACACCATTACCGTCTGGAGATCGAAGTGCCGGGGTATGATCTCATCCATGCAGAAGACTTTATGCCTCAGCTGCCTGTAATATCTGAAAGACATCGAGGCGATCCAATCTGGGTCAGGGATACCGTACCTTGGGCCAATAATGTGTCCGGAATCGGATTAAGACCGATATATTATGACGGTTATCTCGCCATGACAGATGAAGAACGGGCACACGGTGCAGCTGAATATCTCAGCCAAAAGTATGGAATGGACAGGTTCTGGGGATCCTATTATTATCTCAAATCATCACCTGATTATTTCCTGATATACGGATTGAATTACAATGAAGAAACCGGCCGTCACGAAATGGCCGCAACTATCTGTACGGATCATCCGTTGGTTGAACACTTTAACCTTCTCGGTCAGTTATACGAACCGGAAAGACTCTTTGACGAGAACACAGGATCATATGACGAGAAAATCACCCTGCATCCGGAATTGAAGGGATCACCGCTATATGACAGATTTCTGTGCATTCCCGCAGAGGCTGATGAGGTTGAAAGATACTTTACTTTGTCCGGTAGTTTCGGCGGCAAGTGGTATGATGTCAATAATCGTTATGAAGAAGACCGTGAGCCTCTTCCGGATGAAGGATATCTTGTGGTCAAGGCCATCTCTGAGAACTACCATACATATTTGAGAGATGCGTGTCACATTATTGACGTAAAGGAATCAACAGACATGTCCACCATATATCTAAGGGATAACCTCTACACCAACATCCATGGCGGACTCGGAATTTTTGCAGCATCTTCGAGCATGAAACTTCAATGGGCGCGCAGATTCAATGAATACGATGTTGATGATAGATCCAAAGAATACGAGTGGTAAACCTAAAAAACAACAAGCCGATGAACAGACTGATTATTGCAGCACTCCTTATGTTTCCATCGGTGGTGTCCGCTCAGGAGCCTGAGTCCCAGCATGTCGTGGTTATAACTTTATAGACGAAACATTAAAACCACATTATCATGAAAACAAAATTTCTTCTAATCCTTATGACAATGTTCCTGCCTCTGTCGGCATCAGTACTGAATGCCGACGATAAAAAGAACAGACAAGAAATTCCATTAGATCAGATTATTAACGGAGATAATGATTATGACAACAGAAGTCTTATTCAGCTTCCTATTGAATGCTGTTACTTCGGCATGATGGACTCTATCCTCACGACTGTCTTTACTGACCTTGGCGATGTCGCTCTCACGGTTACCAACTGCTCTACAGGCAGCGTATGGTACGACTCATTTGACTCCGCTATGGAACCTCAGACCCTGCTCCCTCTCTCCGGAGAGCCGGGCATCTACGAAATCGTATACATCACCGGATCCGGTGATGTATACGAAGGAACCTTTACAATCCCCTCTACACTAATGTGAAATATATTTACTATCTTCAGCCAGAATCGTGTAACCATCTGAATTCCATCTGTTATGAAACGGTCGTCTCTATCTTTCTTCACTGCCTTGCTTGCATCAGCCTTGCTTCTGCCGTCCTGCGTGCGGGATGTGGTTCTTGATGCTGGGGAGAATGTTCAGGTTGCTGTGGAGTGCGTCATGTCAAATGACAGTATACAGAAACTATATCTAAGCTTCACTAAAGGTGTCTCCCGGGAAGAAGCGGAGCCTCTGACGGAAGCTGTCCCAACCTTGATCGACCTGACCGAATCGAAGACAGTCGGGCAGTTTGTGAAAGGGAAGGAAGAGAATCTGTGGACATTGGATTATTCTGCAGTTCCTGAGCATCATTACCGTCTGGAAGTTCAGGTTCCGGGTTATGAACTTATCTGGGCTGAAGATATTATGCCTCGGAGGATAAAGGTAACAACTGTAGATCCAAGAAAAATAGCTCCCGGTAAATATGCCAGTCAATTTAAGGGCCATATCTACAAGTTCGATGAGGATTTCTCAAGTTCTTTATGGATACACGGAATTGACATGGAGTTTGAAGACTGGCTTGTTCGTACGGGGCCCATTGCAGGTGAGATATTTACTGATCTGCAGAATGTAGATAACTTCAATGTCACTGGCGAAAAATATGTGCCTGAAATCAAATTAATAGTAGAATCATACGGTAAATTTACAGGAATCCATACAATTTATCCGGATCTTAAAGGAGCGATGAAGCACGACCGTTTTCTCCGCGTCAATGGTGGCAGATATGACGAACTCTTTCTGTTAAGTTGCAATTTCTCGATTTGGAAAGACCACGCCTACTACGCTCGTCCTATGATATTCATGTCCGTTTCCGATGCTTATGACGATTATCTGAAGACAGCATTGATGATGGACAAAGTCAAGGAAAGTTCCGATATGTCCACTTTATATCTCAGGGATAATCTCCCTTCGAACATACACGGCGGTATAGGCATATTCGGAGGTAAAGTGCAGTGGGATCTGGATTGTGGGTGGAGAATCACCTATGTTCCTGTCGAAGAATATTCCAAATACGGTATAGATCCGGAAACTCACAAGTATATTGAAGACTGAGCTTATGAACAGGTTTATTGTTACATGTCTTTCGCTGCTTCTCTTCCCTGCAGCGATCATCGCGCAGGAATGGGATCCGCAGCACGACACCCTTGAGGCTGCGGTGAAGACCGACAGCCGTAGGGTAGCGGAGTCCCTGGGCCGCATGACCACGGGAGTGGAGGGCGTGCGGAGGGTGATCTCGCCTCTGGGCGAGGGCGACCCGATCCGCTGGGCGCAGGGGCTTCCGGGCGTGACGACAGGAGCGGACGGAACGACCGCCTTCTATGTTCGTGGAGGCAACATGGGCAACAACCTCATCACCCTAGACGGGGTGCCCGTATACGGATATTCTCATCTTCTTGGTCTGACTACTATCATCCCTCAGGAGACGATGTCCGAGACCTCCCTCCTGAAGGGAGGCTTCGAGGGTAGCAGCTCCAACTTCACAGCAGGACACCTGAAGATGACCACCCGTGACCCTTCCCGCGAGAAGTTCCGCATGAGCGCGTCCCTGAACAACTTCCTTGCAAGCGTGAGCGTGGAGTCCCCGATAAATGAGAAGATGTCGTTCATGTTCTCCGGCAGGATCTCCCCGCTGGCGTTGGAATACAAGGCTATACAAGGCATGCTTCCTGACCTTCTGGGAGGCTTTGATGACTTCGGCGCTGGAGTCGGAGATCTCTACGGCAAGCTCCGCTGGCAGACGGGCAAGCGCAGCGTCCTTAACGCTTCCTTCCTGGGCAGCATGGATGGCTACTCGTTCAGCAGCCCTTCGGAATATGACGGTCTCATCTACAGGAGCGAGGAGAGCATGGGGTGGAATAACCTGATAGGCATCGTGAGCTGGCACCTTGACGGAGAGCGCTCGTTCATGGACCTGCGTGGTTCTGTGAACAGATACACCAGCTCCCAGGAGCAGCACAAGTACTACAGGGGAGTATGGAACGACCTTACCCTTCAGTCCTCGCTGACTGAATACATGCTGAGCTTCGACAGGACCGAGTCCCTTTTCAAGGCGTTCAAGATGGACTACGGAGCGAAGGCGCGCTATGCCCGGTTCGCTCCGGGACAGGTGGCTTCGGTGAACAACGCCTCCAGCACCCTTCTCGGTACGGTGTACCTTCAGGGCCGCTTCGACATGGAGGACAGGCTGGCTCTGAGGGCAACTGCAAGGGGACATTATTACCGTAGCTTCAAGGATGAGGTCGTGATGGACGGCAAGGAGGAGATCAAGCCTGGCAGGTTTGATGTCGATGCCAGCGCTTCTCTGGAATGGAACATCTTCAGGTATCTGACCCTGGAGGCAACTTTCGACAGGATGGTGCAGCATTATCATACATTGGAGGGACTTCCTGTGGGCTGGTCTCTTGACATGATAGTCCCTTCGGGCAGGGAGATCGTTCCGGAGAATGCCCTTCAGGGCAACCTCGGGTTCAGGAGCCAGATAGGTAAGCATACTGTATCTGCGGGAGGGTTCTACAAGCAGATGAATGACCTTGTCTATTACAAGTATGCCCAGAGCCTCTTCAGCGGCGGCATGGCCAGCTGGGAGGAGGATGTGGACCTGGGCAAGGGAACCTCGTACGGAGCTGAGCTGATGCATGAATACGTCGGCAGAGACCTTTATACGAGAGTTTCATATACATGGTCGAAGACCAACAGATACGGCTTCCCGAACATTAACAAGGGAGGCGAGTTCCATGCGAGGTTCGACAGGAGACATGTGCTGAACGCCGTGGCGCAGTGGAAGGGGTTCAGCGCTGCTGTGAGCTTTCAGAGCGGTCACTGGGAGAACGGCGCTGCCGAGACCTATCCGATGCATGTTCCGGGAGGAGAGTGGATCGCAGACTATTTCTCGGGAGTGAACAACTACCATATGCCTACTGTCTTCAGGCTTGACCTTGGCTATATGTTCTCGTTCAAGACCGGCAAGGTGAAGCATGACGTGAATGTCGGAGTCTGCAACGCCACTAACCACTTCAACCCGTTCATGCTCTATTTCGACGCTGCGACCGAAGGCTGGAAGATGATCGCCTTGCTGCCGATCCTGCCGAATTTCAGCTACCGTATCAGCTTCTGATGCAAAGAAAAGTGCAATGATGATAAAAATCAGAAAAATCTTTTTTATGATCGGGTGAAATCCGTCACAATTATTTGACAGATGTTTCCTATATGCTGAACTTTAAGGAAAAAAGTCAGGCGTATGGGAAACATTGTTTTGAAGGAGGACTCTTCCGACAGGGGAGAAATTGTGGTCTATCAGCCTGATGAAGTCATAAGGCTTGAGGTAAGAGTAAATGAAGAGACGGTTTGGCTGAACAGAAACCAATTGGCAATTTTGTTTGGTAGAGATGTGAAGACGATAGGAAAGCATATAAACAATGCTTTGAAAGAAGAACTAAGGAATCTTTCAACTGTCGCAAATTTTGCGACAGTTCAGAAAGAAGGAAATAGAGTCATTGAACGCATTATCGAATATTATAATCTTGATATGATCATCTCTATCGGTTATCGTGTCAAGTCAGATCGTGGTATAATTTTCCGTCGATGGGCAACAAATGTACTTAAAGAGACAATGCTGCGTGGTCATTCCGTTAATCAGAGATTGACTTGCTTGGAAGATAAAGTCGACAGACGAATGACGGAATATGATAGACGTCTCGATGAATATGGTAAACAGATAGCTTTTTTCGTCCGGACTTCCTTACCTCCCGTAGAGGGAGTCTTTTATGACGGTCAGATATTTGATGCATATGTATTTGCGACCGATTTGATACGTTCTGCCAGGCAATCTGTCATTCTTATTGATAACTATGTTGACGAGAGTGTACTTCTGATGCTTGCCAAGCGTCATGACGGAGTCCTTGCTGAAATTCATACAGGCAGACTGACTGAATCCTTGAAGCAGGACCTTACCAAGCACAACTCCCAGTATCCTCCGATAATGTTGACCGAAAAGAAAAATATCCACGACCGCTTTCTGATCGTGGATGAAGATGTTTACCATATCGGTGCCTCCATGAAGGATCTCGGAAAGAAGCTCTTTGCCTTCTCAAAACTATCCCTTTCGAAAGCAATACTGATAAAATAAATTTTATTTCAGGAAGCCTTTGCCGACCCATTTGAAGCTGTTCCAGCGGCGGACGAAGACAAGGCCGCGGATGTTCTCGTCAAGGGCGAAGATGGCCCACATCGCTATAAGTCCCCAGCCGAGCGATATTCCGAGCAGGTAGCTTCCTACCACCTGTACGCCCCACATCACGATGATTCCGAGAATTACAGGGAAATAGATGTCTCCGGCACTTCTGAGCGAGTTTACTCCGAAGAAATTCAAGGCACGGCCGTGTTCAAGGAAGATCTCTACCCATAGGATGGCTGCTCCGGTGGATATGATCCACGGATCGGAAGTCAGTATGGACAGGATCGACTTTCCGAAGACGGCAGTCACAAGCGACAGGCTTACAGACATGGCCACTCCGAACCTCATGACTCTCTTGCCGATCGTGTAGGCCGCCTTTATCTTGTTCATGCCCACAAGATGACCGATCAGTATGGCTCCTCCCTGAGAGAGTGAAAGGGCGAAGATGTATGTGAACATCACGATGTTGACGATGTATGTCCTTGTCGCCAGGGCCTCGTTGCTGATCATGTTGATGAAGTAGGCGATGACAACCTGTGACAGGCTGTAGGACATGTGCTCTCCGGCTGAAGGGATGCCGATCTTGAGAAGATTCTTCAGTTCTCCCCAAGGGAACGGGGTGAAAAGCTTCTTCGGGAACGACGGGATATGCTTCTTGAAGAGGACTATCAGGAGTATGGTCACTGATACGAACCTGCAGAACGATGTCGAAATCGCCGCTCCTTCCACTCCCAGGGCAGGCATGCCGAACTTACCGAAGATGAGGGTGTAGTTTCCGATGATGTTGAGGATATTGACCACCACGGACACGTACATCGGGTATTTTGCCTTGTCGGCACTCCTGAGCGATGCCGAAAGAGATAGCGAAACTGCCTGAAGGAAGGCGAATCCTCCCACTATCCTCATATATGGAAGACCTTCGCTCATCAGGTCAGGCCTCAGACCCATCATCAACAGCAGGTCGTCTGCACAGAACAGCAGGACACAGCTGAGCACAAGGCCCGATATCAGGTTGAAGCCGATGGAGATTCCGGTTACCTGAATTACCTTGTCCCTTCTTTTTGCACCTATGTACTGCGAACAGAGGATCGATGTTCCGAGGGAGATTACCTCGAAAAGGAGAAAGACGAGATTCATGAGCTGGTTCACCACTCCTACGGCCGCGACGCTGTTGTCGGAGTGACGGCTCAGCATGAATGTATCTACTGCACCCAGCATCATCACCAGCAGGGTCTCGACGAATATCGGACCAGCCAGCGACGTAAGTTGCCTGGTTAAATTTCCATATCTCATACTACACTACCATGTTATTCTAACGGGGCGCAAAGATAATAAAAAACCGATGTTCCGGATTTCACGGACATCGGTTTTTGAGATTTATTTCTGCGGCACTGCAAGAACTGACTGAAGCGCCTTATGCGGAGTGTAGTCTCGGTTCCAGAGGAGAGGGTAGTTAGTTCTGCCCGGAACAGGATAGCCGTTCTTCCATGATGTGTCGTCGGTGAGGCCCCAGAGAGTCACGCGGTCGATCTTGTCACGGCGGTTATAGAAGATCCTGAAGAGCTCCTCATATCTGTCAGCGAGCTTCTGTTCGATTTCCGCAGGAAGTCCGTCCTTGTATGGATCGAGATATTCCTCGAATTCCTCGTGCTGGTAGAGAGGGTCAGTGAGTGACTGTCCGATGACCTGGCCTTCCCTTGTTATTGGAAGCACGTCGACATCGAGTTCGGTGATCATCACCTTCACACCGAGGGAGTGGAGGGTATCGATTGCGTGCTCGATGTATTCGGTCTTCGGATAATTCAGTCCCCAGTGGGCCTGGATGCCGACTCCGTCGATCCTGATGCCTTCGGCCTGGAGCTTCTTCACCATGGTCACGATTCCGTCCACATGGGCCGGTCTCCACACGTTGAAGTCGTTGTAGTAGAGTTCTGCGTCGGGCGCATAGCGGTCTGCAAAGATGAAGGCGTTCCTTACGACCTCATATCCGTCGCCGTCGAATGCCTTGACCCATCCCTTGTTGCGGTATTCGCCGTATTCGCCGATGATCTCATTGACCACATCCCATGCGTCGATCCGGCCTGCGTAGCGGCCTGCGACCATTTCGATGTGCTCGCGCATGGTCTCGATGAGCTCCTCGCGTGTCTTTGGCGAGCCGTCCTTGTTTTCCCAGTAGAATGAGGGAGTCTGGTTATGCCATACGAGGGTATGACCCAGCATCCACATGTCATGGTCTTCTCCGAACTGTACGAACTCGTCAGCCTGTCTGAAATCCCATACGCCCGGTCTTGGCTGCACTACTTCCGCCTTGAGGCAGTTCTCCGGAGAGATTGCGTTGAAGTGCTTGAAGATCAGTTCGTTCGCCTGGGCCAGCCTGCCGCTTGTATGGAGCGGGTTGACGGCACAGCCTATCATGAAGCTGTCAGAATATGCTTCCTTGAGGGATGTCTGCTCAGAAAAAGAGGAGCATGCCGCCATAAGCAGCATTGCTCCTGATATTGCTGTAAGTCTGAAGTTTATCATAGGGTATAGGCTTACTTCTTGAGAACGATCTGGTCGAGAAGAACGAGCTTGTCGCCTGAATCGTCCACATTCCAGTACTGAGGCTTTCTTGGACCGTTGCCCTCTACGTGGTGTACAACGTACATGAGCTTGCCCTCGAAGGTGCGGAAGAGCATTCCGTGACCTGAGTTGTTGCCGAGGAACGGCTCAGGTTCCTGTACCCAAGGACCTGCGATAGTACCTGACTCAGAGTAGCATACGAGCTGGAGGTAACGCTCCTCACCCCAACCTGACCAGAGCATACCGAGCTTTCCTGTCTGAGTGCGGAACATCTGAGGACCGTCTGTCACCCAACCAGGGAGCTTGCGTCCGAATGTCGCCTCTCCAAGGCTGTTCATTTCCTTTACAGAAGGGTTCTCTGTTGCGCGGAACATGGTTACAGGCCACTCTGAAACTGTCTTTGAAAGGTCGCTTGAGAGCTCGATATAGTCCATTGTACCGTCGATGATCTGTGTCCACTCGTGTACGAAGATCATATATACCTTTCCGTCCTCCTCATAGAGAGTACCGTCGATGCAGTCCCACTCGCGTGGCTGCCAGTCGTAGTTAGGATCCTCTGTGAAGACCTCGTAAGGTCCCTCGATGTTCTTCGAACGGAGGAGATAGGTCTGGTTGTGAGGCACATTGTAACGTCTCGGAACCTGCTGGATGAGGTCTGCGTGGTCGTTCCATGTACCTGCATAGTAGTACCAGTCGCCGATCTTATGGATCTCAGATGCTGCAGGTCCGCCGCCAGTCTTGAGCCATGTGCCTTCGATGTCGATCACATTGTAAGGTCCTTCCCACCATACGAGGTCCTTGCTCTTGTAGAGACGGCCGCCTGTGCTTGTAAGGTAGTAGGTCTTTGTTTCAGGGTCAGGAATGATGAACGGGTCGCTCATCGAGAGGTCGTTGAAGTGGATGGTTCTGACCTTGTTCATTTCCTCTCTCATTCTACGCATTCTCTCGGCCATTCCTGTGGTGTCCCTGTTTCTGTTTGCAGTAGGGGAGCCTCCGAAGTTCTTCTGGCCAGGGTCAGCGAGAGGTGCCTGCTCACCAGGTTCCACGACCTTTACTTCAGGCTTCTCCTGATTGTTGCAGCATGCTGCAGCGGCGATTGCCATGGCTGCGACTGCGATCAGTCTTAGTGTCTTTTTCATACGCTTAGGGTTTTATGTTGGTTATTTAAGTGTTTGTGCGAGTTTTTCGGCAAGTGCCACGAAGGCAAGTCCGTCAGGACGGGTTGAAAGTGCTGCAGGTTCTCCGCAGTCTCCGCCTTCACGGATGCTCTGCACGATAGGAATCTGTCCCAGAAGCGGAATTCCATACTTTTCTGCCATCCTTACGCCTCCATCCTTTCCGAAAAGGTAGTACCTTTCGTCCGGATGTTCGGCAGGGGTGAACCATGCCATGTTCTCTACCAGACCGAAGATAGGTTTGTTGACGCTTTCGTTCCTGAACATGTTCACACCCTTCTCCACGTCAGCAAGAGCCACATCCTGCGGTGTGCTGACGATGACCGCTCCCTCCATCGGGATGTCATGTACAAGGCTGATGTGGATATCACCTGTTCCCGGAGGCATGTCGATGAGAAGGAAGTCAAGTTCTTCCCATCTTACCTGGAGTATCATCTGCTTGAGCGCGTTGCACGCCATCGGACCTCTCCATATAAGGGCCTGCTCAGGCTTGGCGAAATATCCGATGGACATCCATTTCACGCCGTATTTCTCCATCGGGAGGATCACTTCCTTTTCTCCCTCCTGGATCGCATCAGGCATCAGCCCTTCCGTTGCCGTCATCTTCGGAACAGACGGACCATATACGTCCGCATCCGCAAGACCGACCTTGTATCCGAGGCGTGCGAGAGAGACGGCGAGGTTCACGGAAACGGTCGATTTGCCGACTCCTCCCTTTCCCGATGCGATTCCTATGATGTGCCTTACATTTGTCAGTTCCTCGTCTCCGAGGTCAAGACCCGGCTTTTTCTTCGGAGCCTCGTCCTTTATGATGGTCCTTATCTCGACCTTCGTGCCTTCGGGCGCATTCCTTATTATGGCCGCCTTTGCGCTGCCGATGAGATATTCCGCCAGCGGGTCACGATGTTTCGAGAACGCCAGGGTCACGGTCACGCTCCCTTCGCCGGCCTCGATCTTTTCGACCATGCCCAGGTCGACGATGTTCCTGTCGCCTTTTGCCGGATGCTCCACTTCCCGGAGCCATCCGCTTACTTCATTTTCCTTCATGTCGTCTGTTATTTAACTATAGTCATCTCCTCAATAAGATGACCGGCACCTCCGAACTTGTCCACGATGAAGAGGACATAGCGGATATCTACATTGATGCACCTCTGGAGGTCAGGCTCGAACATCACGTCGCTGCTCATCGACTCCCAGTTTCCGTCGAAGGCCAGTCCGATGAGTTCTCCGCGTGAGTTCAGCACAGGACTGCCGGAGTTACCGCCTGTGATGTCGTTGTTGCTGAGGAAGCAGGCAGGCATCTTGCCGTCTGCAGTGCCGTACTGACCGAAGTCCTTGTTCTTCCAGAGTTCCTTGAGCTTTGCCGGAACCACGAATTCCCAGTTGTCAGGATCTTCCTTCTCCATCACTCCGTCGAGAGTAGTATAGTGCTTGTATACGACGGCATCCTTTGGAGAATATCCCTTGACCGTACCGTAGGTAAGTCTCATCGTCGAGTTTGCGTCAGGGTAAGACGGTTCGCCTTTCTTCCACTCCAGAAGACCTGCGGTGTAGACCTGTCTTGCCTTTGCAAGATTGTCGTCAGACTCTGCTGCAAGAGCCTGAGAATTAAGACATTCGTTATAGATCGCCATTCCGGTGACCACTGCAGGGTCGTTGAGGATGGCTGCGCCCTTTTCCTCGATAGCTGCCTTCAGACTCTCTGCCGAAGTCAGTGCGCTGTTGTCAAAGAGATTGTCCACGAATGCGTCGATATCCATTGTCGCGAAATCCTCTCCTATGCCCTTGAGGTAATTTTCAGGAGCCGCGATGTCGCGGTAATGCTTCATCAGGGCCTTTGCAACCTTTCTGTCGGTGCTTACGGAGTAGTCTCCGTACTGCGAAGCAAACCTTTCATATGCAGACCTGAGGGCCGCGAGGGTGTCTGTTCCGTCCACGAGACCTCTGCCTGAATAAATCTTGAGGTAGATTCCGAATCGGGTAAGCTCTATATTATATACTGTCTCTGTCGCCTTTGTGAACGCAAGGTTGGCTGCCCTGCCTGCTTCAATTCCGTTTGCGAGGTCTTTGAGGGCTGTGCCGTATGCAGCCTGGCGCTTTGCGCTGGCGTTCACCCACTCCGTGAACTCTGCCTCTTCCTGCTCTGCCCTTCCGATTATGTCGAGCTTATCGAAGGCGAGCTTCATTCCCTGCCACTTCTTCCATGCGTTGGTAGATCCCGAGTACTTGCTTGCATACTGGATCTTGATCTTAGGGTCGGCGAGCATGTCCTCGAGCATCACATCCTGGCGAACTGTGCGTGCAGCGATGCTTACGTCGTTCTTCTCGATCTGGAACTTGAGCTCAGGGGATGTCTGGAAACGGGTGGTGCGGCCGGGATAGCCCATGATCATGGTGTAGTCACCCTCCTGTACGCCCTTAAGCGAGATGCTGAGGTGCTGCTTAGGTCTGTAAGGGACATTGTCAGGTGAATATGATGCCGGGTTGTTGTCCTTGTCGGCATAAACTCGGAACATCGAGAAGTCTCCGGTGTGGCGAGGCCACATCCAGTTGTCGGTGTCCGCACCGAACTTGCCGATCGATGAAGGCGGTGCACCTACGAAACGTACGTCCCTGTAGATCTTGTATACAAGAAGGTAATATACATTGCTGTTATAGTATGAAGATACCCTTGCCGTGCAGTGCGGGTTCTGCTTCTCTGCCTTTTCGATGATCTCTGCGGCAGCCTTTTCCTTGGCCTCGGCCACGAGCTGGTCGATGTCCTCGGCACCCTTGTTCTGCTTGCGTGCCTTCGCAGCGGCCTTTTCAAGTACAGGAGTTATGTCCTGCATGTATTCGAGGAAAGTTACCGTAAGACCTTCGCAAGGGAGTTCCTCGCTGCGGCTCATCGCCCAGTATCCGTCCTTGAGGTAGTCATGCTCGACGCTGCTGAGCTTCTGGATGTTGCCGTATCCGCAATGGTGGTTGGTCACGAGAAGACCCTCTCCTGAAATGATCTCTCCGGTACATCCGCCTCCAAACTGCACGATGGCGTCCTTCAGCGAACTGTGGTTTATGTCATATATCTGCTGTGGGGTGAGTTCGCATCCCAGTTCCTTCATGGCGTCCGCATTCATCTTCTGAAGAAGAGGAAGCATCCACATGCCTTCGTCTGCCAAAGTACTGACGCATATCGTCATTGCTACAATGATGCTTGTAATCCGTTTCATAGTATATCGTTATTAAATAAATCTCCTTTCCTTCCGTCATTCCCGGCTTTCTTCCCGTCATTCCCGGCTTGACCGGGAATCTAAAACAGCGTAGGTTCCAGCTGCTTGAGATGGAAGCTCTTCCTATGGTGAGGCGTGTATCCGTACCTTATGATTGCGTCCACATGCTCCTTTGTCGGATATCCCATGTTCCTTTCCCAACCATAACGGGGATACTCTTCAGCCAGCTTCCTCATGTACTCGTCCCTGTAGGTCTTGGCAAGCACTGAGGCGGCTGCTATGGACGTGAACTTCGCGTCTCCCTTGACCACGCACTGGTATCTGTACCCGTCGAAAGGCTTGAACCTGTTGCCGTCTATCAGCAGGAAGTCAGGCTTTACCGAAAGCCGTCTGACAGCTCTCTGCATGCCTGTTATTGATGCATTGAGGATGTTGATGGTGTCTATTTCCTCTGCGGAAACCTCCTCGACAGCCCATGCGAGGGCTTCGCTTTCTATGATGGGACGCAGGGTTTCACGTGCCTTTTCCGTCATCTTCTTCGAGTCGTTCAGCAGCGGATGATGGAAATCCTTGGGCATTATCACGGCTGCAGCGAAGACAGGACCGGCCAGAGGACCTCTTCCCGCCTCGTCACATCCTGCCTCGACCAGGTCCGGATGAAGGAAATTCAGAAGATGGGGTTCTTTGTGCATTCTGCAAAAATACACAATCTATTTGTCCCTATCAAGTGATTTCTTCAGCATTGATATGATTTCGTTCTTTGTAGAGATGGTCTCTTCGAGCGAATTGACCAGTTTTTCCAGATCATGTATCCTTTTTGCAAGAGCTTCGAGTTTTTCAGAATACTCTTCCCTGACATCCTCGACTCCGGGACCTTCCATCTGGAGCGGACGATAACCCAGCACCAGCTCCTCTGATGTAGTTTCAAGAAGATCGGCTACCTTCTGCAGGTTGGAATTGACGATTGACGTATCTCCCTTTTCAAGGTCACGATAGGCCGTCAGGGACATGCCCATCCTGTCCGCCATCTCTTCCTGGGTGAACTTCCGTGATTTCCTTACATTGCGGATGTTCTGCTTGATAGAAGTGTTGTCCATGACTGAAAACTTATTTCACAGTCACAAAATTATCCTATAGACAAGCTTTGGTTAAACCGGATATTCTTGCGATTAGTCGGAAAAACTGACTAAAAAACGGAAAAAAGAATAAAAAAAAGAAAAATCTTTCTTGTTTTCCGGTGATTTCGTCACATAAATTTGGATTTTCCGACGATGGGTGACAGATTTGCCGACATAAAAGTTTTTCTTATGTGTGACAATATTCATTATCTGCGCCTTTGCAGCATGCTGCTTAGCGGCAAGGGAATCGACGACGGTACGGGAGATACTGTATCTGCCGACAACATGCTTTACAATGCCTTCGGGATGTCTTCAGAGGACATTTTGGAAAAGTTCGTATCAGCTCCTGATGTTTCTGTTTGCAAATAACTATGTTAAACTGTTGATAATGCAACATTATTTTATTAGATTTGCGAGGATGTGTCTGAAATGACACTGAAGGAACATAATTACAAACACAATAACATTAATACTGATGAAAGTTTATTCAACCCAAAACATCCGTAACGTGGTTCTGCTTGGTAGCACCAAGTCAGGTAAGACCACATTGTCTGAAGCTATGCTTTACGAAGGTAAGGTAATCGACAGAAGAGGTACGGTAGAGGCAAAGAACACAGTTTCTGACAACGCCGAGATCGAGCAGATCAACCAGAGGTCAATCTATGCCACTCCGCTTTACGCAGAGTTCATGGATACCAAGTTCAATATCATCGATACTCCGGGTGCGGACGACTTCGCAGGTGGTGCAGTTTCTGCATTCAAGGTATGTGACACAGGAGTCCTTGTGATCAATGCACAGCAGGGCGTTGAGGTCGGTACTCAGATCTTCTCGCGCTATGCAAAGGAGTATAAGATTCCTATGATCGTGGCTGTAAACCAGCTTGACGGCGAGAAGGCAAATTGGGAGGGAACTCTCGAATCAATGAAGGAAGCATTCGGTAACAAGCCTGTAGTGGTTCAGTATCCTGTGAATGCTGGTCCTGAGTTCGACGGTTTTGTCGATGTTCTCAAGATGAAGTATTACCGTTTTGCGGGCGATACCGGCAAGCGTGAGGACCTTGAAATCCCTGCAGACCTGGTGGATGAGGCTGAAGAACTTAGAAATGCTCTCATCGAGCGCGCTGCAGAGTATGACGACACACTCATGGAGACATTCTTCGAGCAGGGCGTTCTTTCAGAGGATGAGATCAGAAAGGGTCTCGGAATCGGTATCCGTCAGGGTGATGTGATGCCTGTATTCTGCCTTTCTGCAAAGAAGGACATCGGTGTGAAGCGTCTCATGGAGTTCACAATCCGCACAGCGGCTTCTCCGGCAGAGCGTATCGGTGTTACAAAGGATGGAAAGGAGATAGAGTGCAAGCAGGACGGTCCGACTTCACTCTTCATATATAAGACAGCCGTAGAGCAGCACCTTGGTGAGGTCGCTTACTTCAAGGTAATGTCAGGTAAGCTCGTTGAAGGTGCTGACCTTGAGAATCCTGAGACAGGCGACAAGGAAAGGATTACAGCCATCTATGCTGTAGCTGGTAAGAAGAAGGAGAAGGTTACAGAGCTCGTAGCAGGTGATATCGGATGTACCGTTAAGCTCCGCGCTGCAAAGACAAACGTGACTCTCTGTACTCCAGGTTCTGATATCGCTTATCTTGACATCAAGTTCCCTCACTACAAGTATCGTTGTGCAGTAAAGGCCAAGGATGCAAAGGATGAGGAGAAGGTGAGCGAGGCTATGGCAAGAATCGCTGCTGAGGACCCTACATACATCATCGAGTACCACAAGGAGATGAAGCAGACCATCCTCAAGGGTCAGGGCGAGCAGCATGTGAACACTCTCAAGTGGAGACTCCAGAACGAGAACAAGCTCGAGATCGAGTTCTCGGCTCCTAAGATCTCTTACCGTGAGACAATTACAAAGGTCGCTTGTGCAGACTACCGCCACAAGAAGCAGTCAGGTGGTGCCGGCCAGTTCGGTGAGGTTCACCTCCTTATCGCTCCTTATCAGGAGGGTGTTGATCCAGGCAACCGTTTCAAGGTGGACGGAAAGGAAGTTGTCCTCAATATCAAGGGTAAGGAAGAGTATGACCTCCCATGGGGCGGTAAGCTCGAGTACTACAACTGCGTAGTGGGTGGAGCTATCGATGCACGCTTCATGCCTGCAATCCTCAAGGGTATCAACGAGAAGATGAGCGAAGGTCCTCTTACAGGTTCGCTTGCACGTGACATCCGCGTCTACGTTTACGACGGTAAGATGCACCCGGTAGATTCAAATGAAATCTCATTCGTTCTCGCATCCCGTAATGCATTCAAGGAGGCGTTCCGTATTGCAGGTCCGAAGATCATGGAGCCTATCTACAATGTAGAGGTACTTACTCCTTCTGACTACATGGGTGCTTGTATGTCTGACCTCCAGAACCGCCGTGCCCTCATCGAGGGAATGGGCGAGGACAAGGGATTCAGCACAATCAAGGCACGTGTTCCGCTTGCAGAGCTCTACCGTTATTCTACAACCCTCAGCTCCCTCACTTCAGGTAGCGCAACATTCACAATGGACTTCGCTGACTACCAGCCTGTTCCAGGTGATGTACAGGAGAAGCTCCTGAAGGCTTACCTCGAGGAAGAGAAGGAAGACTAACAGAAAACACAATTCCGCAACGAAGTATAACATAAAAGCGCAGAGGCGACCCGCAAGGGCCGCCTCTGTTGCATGATTCCGGACGGGATCGAACTATATATGATTATCAGTAAGTTATCTTACTTACAAGCGGTTTTACAAGCGGTAAAGGATAATTTTAAGCAAAATCTGCATTTTGTGACTATATCACATTGAATGTACCTCCTAGAGCGTTTTCAAATGTACCACTTCAGATATGGTCGCTTTAGGTTCGGCAAAGTTATTATTTTTTCTGATTTTTTCTTCTCATCGAGTCACCTTTCAG
>SUYO01000036.1 GCA_015060385.1 Bacteroidales bacterium | reverse complement strand
CTGAATTCCCTGTGGATGAAAACGGAGTGTTCTGCTATATGGAAGATGCCGAGACGTTCTCTGTAAGGAACAACAGGTTCACACAGTTCCCGAACATCTTTGACGCGGAGTCGATGTATGCGATCGTTTCGATCGACTTCTCATACAACCATATCAGTTCGTTCCCGGAAGATTTCAGGGGAGTATATGTCCAGACGCTTACCATAACGAACAATCCGGAGTTCACCAAGTATCCGGTGGAGCTTGCAAAGTCAAACTCCAAGATCATGAACATCAATTTCAGGGGCTGTAACATAAATGAAGTGCCGGAAGGCTCGTTTGATTATGAAAATGCGATACAGCTTCAGTCTTTTGATTTCTCTTACAATGATCTGAAGAAGCTTCCTTGGGAAATGCATGCCGGAAACATGCCTTATCTGTATGGTGTCGAGCTTTCATACAACCAGTTCTCCGAGTTCCCTTGGGGACCTCTTGACAGCCAGTATCTTACGGTCTTTGCTATCAGAGGACAGCGTGACGAGAACGGAGAGAGATGTCTTTCAGATTGGCCGGAGGGAATCTATCAGCACCGTGGACTTCGCGGTTTCTATATCGGTTCCAACAACCTTGGTAAGATTGAGGATACCATTTCCACCATCTGCTATTATCTTGACATCAGTGATAATCCTGAAATCGTTTTCGATGCATCTGATGTATGCTATGCGATACAGCAGGGCGCGTATATCCTGATCTATGACAAGACGCAGGACATCAGAAACTGTGACATTCTTTTTTAATTAGGAGGAGACTTATATGGATATGAAAAGAATCATAACAGCTGCCATGATCATTGCAACGGCAGCATCATGTGTGCCGACTCCTGAAATAGAGTTCGGCATCGATACCGACAAGATAGAAATCGGACCGGCTGGCGGTAAGAGACAGATAAGCGTGAGCTCGTCCGGAAACTGGGTTGCCATGACTGAGTCACCATGGATTACCGTGTCTCCTGCCAATGGAAGGGGATCGGTAGAGTGCTCGATACTCATTGATTCCGCACTTGTTGCCGAGTCTCGTACAGGCACTGTGAGAATACATAATCTGGAAACAGACGAAAACAAGGACTTCTCTATAACCCAGACTGGTTTTGAGTATCAGATCGTACCGGAAAAGTCTCAGGTCAATGTAGAAGACTTTGCCGCTTATGAGTCCAGATATTTTGAAGTCAAGGTAAAGACCAACGTTGATTTTGATGTCATTCTTCCGGACGGAGTTGAGAAATGGCTCTCATATAAGAAGTCGGATGTTGACCTCGATCGCGGAACACGCCCGAGACATACAAAAGTGCGCTTTGACTGGAAAGTCAATTCGCGCGATGCGGAGCGAGTAGCGGATATAGAGTTCCTTCCAAAGGAAGATGTGACATTGTCCAGGAATGAAGGCATAAAGGTCATCCAGAAGGCAGCCTTGCCTATTCCTGCCGATACACCGGCTGGTGACTCTCTTGCTCTTCTTGCAGTGAGCCGTGGTCTCAACTGTTATATGGAATGGGATACTGCTGAAAGAATGGAACATTGGAACAATGTGAGGGTATGGAAAGATGGCCCGAACAAGGGACGAGTAAGGTATGTGCAGTTCTTCATGTTCTATACGCAGGAGGAGATCCCATATGAGATCCAGTATCTTACTGCGGCAGAGGAGATTGCGATCTATTCGAACGCCAACCACTTCCTCCGCAGCCTTGATACAGGTGAGCATATCACCAAGCTCACGAACCTCAAGAGGCTTACCATCGGTGCATATGGCCTTACAAGCCTCCATCCGGACTTCAAGAACCTCAGGAATCTGGAGTACCTGGATCTGAGCTCGAACTGCTTCCAGACGCTTCCTGATGTGATTACAGAGGAGAACTTCCCGAATCTTCACTCTCTGGTCATGAATGCCAACCAGCGTCATACCATCTACGACCTCAGCAACGACATCAGAGAGAATGTCGGAGGACTCATCGATGAACCGAAGTTCCCGGAAAGGATCCTCAGGTGGAACAAGCTTGATACGATCAGACTCTCTGTCAACTATCTTCAGGGCGAACTTCCTTCGATGTCCGGTCATGAGAAATGGACTAAGGAAGAGGTAGAGGCATGTGATACGCTTCCGGATATTCTCATAGGACTTCCGAAGGTGCTTCCGGATACGGATTTCTTCGCCATCAACTTCAACCGTCTTACAGGTGAGCTTCCTGACTGGCTTCTTTACCATCCGAAACTTGACCTGTGGTATCCTTACTCGCTTGTGTTCTCGCAGGAGGGAAAGACCAGAGACGGCCAGCAGGCCGGATTCAGCAATGAGCCTGTCAGCCTTGACTACTACTATCACCACTACAAGAACAAGAAGTATAACCCGAATAACATTTCAGAATAATGAATATAAGAAAAACGATATGTTTCATGGCGTCGGCTCTGGTAATGGGCCTGACAGCCTGCTCGGTGGACGGGCCTGTGACTGGTCCTGATGCCGGAGACAAGACTCCTCAGATCTCTGAGGATGTCGTTCAGGGCGAACTTCTCGTGCGTTTTGATGCGCGTGTGAGTGATATCCTGGACAAGGCCGGACTTACAAGAAGCGGAGCATCGTCGTCAAGGACCCGTTCAGGAGTCCTCAGCGTGGACGAGATCCTGGAGCTTGTGGACGGTTATGAGATAGAGAGGGTATTCCCTGTGGATGTCCGTACTGAAGACAAGGCACGCAAGGAAGGTCTCCATCTCTGGTACATAGTCCGTTTCAGCGATGAACATCCGGTTGAGCAGGTTGCTGCAAACCTGTCAAAGCTTGGCGAGGTGAGCAGGGTAGAGTACAACCGTACTCTCAAGAGAGCAACCGAAAAGAAAGCTGTCCCTCTTACTGTCGAGAAGCTTCGCGAGCTTGCTCCACAGTCGACAGCCGCTTTCAATGACCCTCTTCTCGGTGATCAGTGGCATCTGGTGAACAATGGCGATCTTCGCCCTACCAAGTTCATCAAAGGTGCTGATG
The DNA here is from genome assembly GCA_015060385.1 of Bacteroidales bacterium. GTDB lineage: Bacteria > Bacteroidota > Bacteroidia > Bacteroidales > UBA932 > Cryptobacteroides. The sequence goes on along the minus strand of SUYO01000036.1, from coordinate 2,997 downwards.
TCAATGTCGAGAAGGCTTGGGAACTCAGCACGGGCGACCCTTCAATAATTGTTGCCGTCCTTGATGAAGGCGTAGATGTGACCCATCCTGACCTTAAGGCCAGCATGTGGGTAAATGAGGATGAGATATGGAAATCTCATGAGGATAATGACGGTAACGGCTATGCCGGTGACGTGCATGGCTACAACTTCGTGGGTAAGTCAGGAGTCATAACAGTCAGCAACAAATATGATTCCGGTCACGGAAGCCATGTTGCCGGAGTCATTGCCGCAACGAACAACAACGGATTGGGAATCAGCTCTATCGCCGGTGGAAATGCTTCTCAGCCGGGTGTGAAGATCATGTCATGTCAGATATTCTCCGGAATGTATGCCGGTACGGTCCTCGAAGAGGTTAGGGCGATCAAATATGCGGCTGACAATGGAGCTGTGATCCTTCAGTGCAGCTGGGGATATATTTCAGGTGCAGCCAATCCATATGAATGGACCCCGCAGTATTCTACAGACGAGGAGTGGGAGATGTATAATGTACTTGAAAGGAAGGCTCTGGATTACTTCGTCCATAACGCAGGATCTCCTGACGGTGTCATCGAAGGCGGACTTGCCATCTTTGCAGGTGGAAATGAAGCGGCACCGGCGGCAAGCTACCCTGCGGCATACCCTGACTTCGTGTCAGTAGCGGCAACTGCAGGCGACTTCACTCCGGCGGTTTATACCAACTACGGACCTGGAACCACCATTTCGGCTCCGGGCGGAGATCAGGACTATTATTGGGATTATGTGGATGACGAACATATGATCGGAGAGATCGGATGCATACTTTCGACTCTTCCGTTCCATGTGAGTGAGAGCGGATACGGTTATATGGAGGGAACCTCGATGGCCTGTCCTCATGTGTCCGGTGTGGCTGCACTTGGACTTTCATATGCCGCCAAGCTGAAAAGACATTTCAAGGCTGACGAGTTCAAGGCTCTTCTTTATGAGACATCGACTCCTATTGACCAGTATATGAGCGGTAAGAAACAGTATAAGAAGTATGTTATCGACCTGTTTGAGTCTGCTCCTCTGATGTCTTACAGCCTCAACGGCTATAAGGGCGGCATGGGACATGGACAGATCAATGCATATGCCCTTCTTAAGGCGATCGAGGGTGCCGGGGTCGAGATGACTTTCCCTAACCTCTATGTCGCAGAGGGCGGACAGACTACTGCCCTTCCGTCTATGTATATGGACGGAAATACCTTTACAGTGACTGTTTCGGATACAAGTATCGCTACTGCGGAGATCGTTGACGGCAAGATGGTCGTAAAGGGTCTCAAGGAAGGCCAGACAGAGGCCTCCGTTACAGGCAGCAGGACTGACAGGTTTGTCATAACGGTACGTGAATCTGCAAAGGGTAACGGCTGGCTGTAGGATGACGATCAGAAGCCTCATATCCGTTTTGTGTCTTTCCCTGGCCTCTGTGGCCGTTTCTGCGCAGATCCGTATTCTGCCAAGGGAAAAGGTCGAAAGCGTCTCTGAGCCGCGTCTTTCGCGTGATTCGGCCGCATTTGACTTTGATTCGAGACATCTGGATGCGGGGACGATGAATGAGGACGATGCCCCCAGGACCTTTACATACAGGTTCAGGAATGCAGGTGACGATGCCATCCGTATAAAAAGACTTGTGTCCACATGCTCCTGCGCTTCGGCTTCGGCGAGCAGGATGGAGATCCCTTCAGGGGAGTCGGCCGAGATAAGGGTCCGTTACAACCCGAAGGGACATCCGGGACGTTTCGAGAGAAAGGTCTTTGTATATACAGAAGACAGTCAGGATCCGGCAGCTGTTCTCCGGCTTTCCGTGCATGTGGAAAGCGGTGCCGACCTCTCGGGTGAATGGCCTGTGCAGATGGGGACAATAAGACTCAGGAGGTCTGAAGTGACTTTCCATGGCGGAGACCGGGCTGTAGAGAAGATGAGGTTCATCAATATCGGAGAAAAGCCTCTTCAGCTGCAATGTGAGGATGCCTTCCTTCCTTCCTGCCTCTCTTTCAGGACAGAACCGGAGATAGTGCAGAAAGGGGAGACCGGAGAGATCATCATCTCTTGCGACCCTTCAAAAGGGGATGGACGCGAGGTGATGAAGGTCGTCCTGAAAGGATTGGGAGTACCTCCGAGCAGGTCTTCGATAACTGTCAGACTGTCATCCGTAACGGAATAAGGAAATTTGAAAAAGATAAATGAACGATAATATGAACAGAATCAAAAGATTAATGGCTGCTCTTGCCGCATGTGTGTTTGTTGCGGTGTCATGCGATGTGAATGACCAGACCCAGCCTGAGGAAATATATCTTGATGTCAATGCAAACAACATATCTGGCCAGTGGGAACTGGTGGAATGGAACGGAACGTCCCTGACATCGGGCACTTATGTATATCTTGACATTGTGCGCAATGACAGGACATATACGATGTACCAGAATATCGACAGCTTCGGCAATGTGCCTCACAAGGTTACAGGCTCATATTTCATCGAGACTGACCCGGAACTGGGAGCGATAATCCGTGGCAACTATGACCATGATTCAGGCGACTGGGCTCACCGTTATATCGTGAAGGACCTTACCTCTGATTCGATGACCTGGGTCGCGAAAGATGATCCGGAATTCATCCAGAAATTCGTCAGAGTCGAGTCTGTTCCGGTAGAATAATCAGGCCTGGAATACCAATAAATAGCTATTGCTGATTCGGTATGTCAGCAGTAAATTTGCCCACCGAAATTTAAAATTCAAGATTGTGAAAACCAGAATCCTTATATTTCTGTGGGCTTTTCTTATGCCCGCACTTCTCTTTGCAACTGATAGAAAACATACTGAAGCAAGCGTACACGGTCATGTTCTTGACAGGAATACCGGGGAGCATGTCCCTTTTCTTGTCGTCTCGCTGAAGGGAACGACGGTAGGTACAACTACCGGTGATACCGGTCATTATTTCCTTGAGCATCTTCCGGAAGGTACAT
>SUYO01000035.1 GCA_015060385.1 Bacteroidales bacterium | reverse complement strand
TCAAATTATTCCCCAAAAGGAACGTTTATTTGGCTGTTGACTGCAAACCTAGAAAATCAATTTTACAATTCCAAACTTTTAAAACAACACTATATATATCGTCAAATAGCGTTTTAGAGTTATTTTTTAAATTATTTCTTCATTTATCCCATATTTTACTTTCAAATTATAAGCAATTTTTCAGCATCACCCAACCGATTATAATTTTTAATTATTTTTTATATTCATAAGAGTCTGAAACCCAAGAACATCTTAAATACAGAACTACAATAAATCAAAGCCTTCCTGCCCATTTAAGTGCAGGAAGGCTTTGATTTAAAACATATTTACCAGCCCGTAAGGGCACTGAACGACACCGCTACATCATGCCTCCCATTCCGCCTGCAGGCATTGCTGGAGCGGCAGCAGGTTCTGGAAGATCTGCGATAGCGCACTCTGTTGTGAGGAACATGCCTGCAACCGAAGCTGCGTTCTCAAGAGCCACACGCGAAACCTTTGTAGGGTCGATCACGCCGGCCTCGAACATGTTCACATACTCCTCTGTGCGGGCGTTGTAACCGAAGTCACCCTTGCCCTCGCGGATCTTGTTGATGATCACGCTGCCCTCGACACCTGCGTTAGCGGCGATCTGGCGAAGCGGTTCCTCGATGGCACGTGCAACGATACGGATACCTGTAGTCTCGTCCTCGTTGTCACCCTTGAGGTCTCTGATAGCCTCCGATGCACGGATATACGCTACTCCACCGCCAGGTACGATACCTTCCTCTACAGCCGCGCGTGTTGCGCTGAGGGCGTCCTCTACCCTATCCTTCTTCTCCTTCATCTCAACCTCGGTAGCTGCACCGACATAGAGGACAGCAACACCGCCAGCAAGCTTGCCGAGACGCTCCTGGAGCTTCTCACGGTCATAATCAGATGTAGTTGTCTCGATCTGCTTGCGGATAAGGTCTGCACGCTCCTGGATTGCAGCGGCATCGCCTGCACCGTTCACAACGGTTGTATTGTCCTTTGTAACCACAACCTTTTCTGCCTTACCGAACATGTCCGGAGTCGTATTCTCAAGGCTGAAGCCTCTCTCTTCAGAAATCACCATACCGCCTGTGAGGACAGCGATGTCCTGAAGCATCTCCTTGCGACGGTCACCGAAGCCCGGAGCCTTCACAGCTGCGATCTTGAGGGTTCCGCGAAGCTTGTTCACAACAAGTGTTGTAAGAGCCTCGCCATCAACATCTTCAGCGATGATAAGAAGTGACTTGCCTTCGCGTGCGATAGGCTCGAGAACAGGGAGGAGATCCTTCATTGTAGAAACCTTCCTGTCAGTCACAAGGATGTATGGAGCATCCAGTACAGCCTCCATCTTGTCACCGTTTGTCATGAAATATGGAGAGATGTATCCTCTGTCGAACTGCATACCCTCGACTACCTTGACCTCGGTCTCGGTACCCTTTGCCTCCTCGACTGTGATGACACCGTCCTTCTTCACCTTTGACATTGCATCAGCGATGAGCTTTCCGATATAGTTGTCATTGTTGGCAGAGATGGTTCCGACCTGCTCGATCTTAGCATAGTCCTCGCCTACCTCCTGGCTCTGCTCGCGAAGGCTCTCCACAACTGCAGCAACAGCCTTGTCGATTCCCCTCTTCAGGTCCATCGGATTTGCGCCTGCTGTCACGTTCTTGAGACCTACATTGATGATGGCCTGCGCCAGAACAGTAGCGGTAGTAGTACCGTCACCAGCCTGCTCATTGGTCTTTGAAGCCACTTCCTTGACCATCTGGGCACCCATGTCTGCGAACTGATCCTCGAGAGAGATCTCCTTCGCCACAGTCACACCGTCCTTGGTCACCTGAGGTGCACCGAACTTCTTGGCGATCACCACATTACGTCCCTTTGGACCAAGTGTCACCTTTACTGCATCTGCAAGAGCATCCGCGCCTTCCTTCATCTTGGCGCGAGCGTCGATATTGAATTTGATTTCCTTTGCCATAATTATTTTCTTTATGTCATGTTGAACGAAGTGAAACATCTTTACCTGAAAGATCCTTCGCTACGCTCAGGATGACGACATTATCAGAGAATTGCCAATATGTCAGACTGCTTCATGATGAGGTAGTCCTTTCCCTCTACCGAAACCTCGGTACCTGCGTACTTTCCGTAGATAACCACGTCGCCTACCTTTACTTCCATAGGCTCATCCTTCTTGCCCGGACCAGCGGCAACTACTGTTCCCTGCTGCGGTTTCTCCTTTGCTGTGTCAGGAATGAAGAGTCCTGACGCTGTCTGTGTCTCGGCCGCCTTCGGCTCGATCACAACTCTGTCTGCTAATGGTCTGATCATAGTATTTTGTATTGTTATTATTTCTCATAGATCCTGCGCTGTGCTCAGGATGACACCGCCCTATGGACAAAAGGAGTGCCAGTCATAAAAGACTGACATTTTGTCACGCACGCGCGAATGATGTCATATTTGAAAAAACGCGATAAAATCATAATTTTGTCCTGCTAAAACCTTGAATCAATGGAAATCGCAAACTGGATCATACTGATTGCGGCATTCTGCCTTATACCTGCAGGGGTGCTATGGCTCTGCCGCAGATTCAGCCTTCTCGGAAAGATAGGGCCCGTGCTCATACTGTACTTCATCGGCATAATCATCGGAAACATCGGCCTTATGCCGGGCCAGCTTCCTGCTGTACAGGAGCTTATGTCAAACGCAATGGTCCCGCTGGCTATTCCTCTCATGCTGTTCGGCTGCACCTTCAAGTTAAGCGGAGCGAGGTCGCAGCTGCTGGCCCTGATAACCGGAATAATATCGGTAGCGACAGCCGTCGTCATAGGTTTCCTGATCTTCGGCGACAACATACCTGAAGGCAACAAGGTCGGAGGCATGCTTGTCGGCGTCTACACGGGCGGAACGATCAATCTGGCAGCCTTGAAGACCATGCTCGGAGTAAGCGACGAGACATACATAATGATAAATTCATATGACATACTCGTCAGTTTCCTTTACCTGACATTTCTCCTGACCATAGGTATCAAGCTGTTCAGGAAGTTCCTTCCGAACGAGAGAAAATCATATTCAGAGGAAGACGAAGCGGCGATCCGGGCAGAAATCGGAAAAGAGAACCAGAATCCTTACAAAGGCCTGTTCACACGCCCGGGCATGGCACAGGCCGGCAAGCTTCTCGGCCTGACAGCCCTGATAGTCGGAGTATCCGCAGGCATCGCCCTGCTGCTGCCTTCTGGTATGTTCATGACAGTATTCATCCTGCTTCTTACGACTCTCGGCATCGCATGTTCGTTCATAAAGCCTGTCAGAGAGATGAAATACAGCTATGACATGGGAATGTATTTCATATACATTTTCTGCATTGCAGTAGCTTCCATGGCCGATCTCAGCAAGCTGGACTTCGCCGGTGGCATAGGCCTTCTCGGCTATCTGCTTGCAGCAGTCTTCGGCTCGCTCATCCTTCAGGTGATATTCGCAAAGATATTCCGGATTGATTCCGACATGATGGTGATATCTTCCGTAACATACATCAATTCTCCACCTTTCGTCCCAATGATGGCGGCCGCCATGAAGAACAAGGACGTGCTCATACCCGGCCTTACCATCGGCGTGATAGGATATGCAGCCGGCAACTACCTGGGCTTCCTGATGTCCCAGCTGCTCGGGCTTTTATAGGTAAAGACGGAAATGCCACAGGATGACTCCGATGCTGACCGACACATTGAGCGAATGCTTCGTGCCGAACTGCGGAATCTCGAGGCTCATGTCAGCGGCATCAACCACATCCTGACGCACTCCAGCCACTTCATTTCCGAAAACCACGGCATATTTCCGCCCCTTTTCAGGGACAAAGCCGTCGAGCATTACAGAACCCACCGTCTGCTCGGCGCATACGACCGTATACCCGTCCTCCTTCAGACGGCGGACCGCATCCATCGTATCATCAACATGTTCCCACTCCACGCTGTCCTCCGCGCCAAGGGCTGATTTATGGATTTCCGCCGAAGGCGGCACTGCACATATTCCGCACAGCCAGACCTTGTCGATCTTGAACGAATCCGAAGTGCGGAATGCAGAACCTACATTGTGGGCGCTGCGGATGTTGTCAAGCACCACAACCAGGCCTGATTCAGGCAGTTCCTTATACTCCTCGGCCGATACTCTTCCGAGCTCTATGTTCAAAAGTTTGCGATTACTCATATTATTCCAAAAAGTTATCAACACAAAGGTAATAAAAATAAAAAAATGAGTATTTTTGCATTCGCTTTAAACCAAGATTTATGAAACAGGATCTTCAGATTTTCAATCTCATCAAGAAAGAAGAGGAAAGACAGACCTCAGGAATCGAGCTCATCGCTTCAGAAAACTACGTAAGCCAGCAGGTGCTGACAGCCCTCGGCTCTATCTGCACAAACAAATATGCGGAAGGATATCCGGGTGCAAGATACTATGGCGGATGTGAAGTCGTAGACCAGATCGAGCAGCTCGCTACCGACCGTCTGTGCGAACTCTATGAGGCGGAATATGCCAACGTACAGCCTCACTCTGGCGCCCAGGCAAACATGGCCGTAATGATGGCATGCCTCAAGCCTGGAGACACTTTCATGGGTCTTGACCTTGCACACGGAGGACATCTCACCCACGGCTCGCCTGTAAACATGTCAGGAATCCTCTACAATGCGGTTGCATACGGTCTCAGCGAGGCTACAGGAATGATTGACTATGAGCAGATGGAGCAGAGAGCCCTCGAGTTCAAGCCGAAGCTCATCATCGGAGGAGCATCAGCATACTCAAGAGAGTGGGATTATGCACGTATGCGCGAGATCGCCGACAAGGTAGGAGCAATCCTCTGGATCGACATGGCTCATACAGCAGGCCTCATCGCTGCAGGTCTCCTCAGCAACCCTGTGAAATATGCACATATCGTGACATCAACAACCCACAAGACTCTCCGCGGTCCTCGTGGAGGTATCATCCTCCTCGGAAAGGATTTCGACAACCCTTGGGGCCTCAAGACTCCGAAGGGCGTGGTGAAGAAGATGTCGCAGATCCTCAACTCAAGCGTATTCCCAGGCGTCCAGGGCGGTCCGCTCGAGCACTGCATCGCTGCAAAGGCAGTTTCATTCTATGAAGCACTCCAGCCTGAATTCAAGGACTACCAGAGACAGGTCGTATCAAATGCCCAGGCGATGGCAGAAGCCTTTGCATCAAGAGGTTACAAGATCGTATCAGGCGGTACGGATAACCACCTCATGCTCATCGACCTCCGCACAAAGTTCCCTGAACTTACAGGAAAGGTAGCAGAGAAGGAACTCGGAAAGGCAGACATCACAGTCAACAAGAACATGGTACCGTTCGACTCACGTACTCCGTTCCAGACTTCAGGTATCCGCGTAGGTACTCCTGCAATCACATCACGTGGCTTCGTTGAGAAGGACATGGAGTTCATCGTGAACCTCATCGACCAGGTTCTTACAAACGCAGCCAATAACCTCGACCTCATCGCAGGCAAGACTGAAGAGGGACGCGAAGCATACGAGGAAGTGCTCACAGCTGTAAAGAAGCAGGTGCGCATGAAGACCAACGGAATGCCTTTGAACCGATACTAGAACAACATACAATAACGACAGAGCCGGCATTCAGATCTGAAAGCCGGCTTTTTTAATACCTTATCAATTATGAAGAACATCATCGTGAAACTTGCCCTTCTGGGCGTAACACTGATTGCCATGAGCGCTTGCTGCAACAAAGGCGGAAACTCCGCAGATGCTGTACTGGAGAACATCCACAGCCGAAAAAGCGTACGTCAGTACACATCCGAGCCTGTATCAGAGGAGCAGGTGGAAACCATGCTGAGAGCCGCCATGGCCGCACCTTCGGCTGTCAACTTCCAGCCATGGAGATTCGTTGTGGTCACAGAGCGTGCAGAGCTTGACGCCATGGCCGAGATCCTTCCTTATGCAAAGATGCTGAAGCAGTCCCCTCTTGCGATCGTCGTATGCGGTGAGACAGTCTGGATGGGCGGAAACGAGAACCCGTACTGGCAGCAGGATTGCGCGGCAGCGACACAGAACCTGCTTCTTGCAGCCGAAGCCCTCGGACTCGGAGCCGTATGGACCGGTGTCTATCCTAATGCGGAACTCTACACCAGGC
>SUYO01000034.1 GCA_015060385.1 Bacteroidales bacterium | reverse complement strand
GTGCTTCCGAGAAGTACCTGATATGTGTTTACCTGCCATGACTGCTTCTTTACAAACCCTACGTCCATTACTCCGTCCTCGTTCAGGTCGAGTTCCATACCTTCGCTCGGCACATAAATTCCCTGATATTCCATGGTCATGAGTTCACCTCTTTTCCATCTTTTTATGTCGTCGAAGCGGAATCCCTCAGCGCAGAGCTCGATGGCCCTTTCCCTTCGGATCTCAAGGAGGTTCGCGTCAGTTATGTCAGGGAAATATGTATTCTGCATATACTGGTCGGCTGAAGCCGGCATGCTGCAGTCAGTTATTCCGGCTCTGCTGCGGATCAGACCAATCGTCTTGTCCCAGATGTCTTCCGAAAACTCTCCGAGTTCGCATTTTGCCTCAGCGTAGTTGAGCAGGACTTCTGCATAACGGAAAAGCGGCACACAGTTGGTGCTCTCGGCACGGGAGTCGAGAGTCACGTCATCGACAACCCATTTGCGGATCTGATAACCTGTAGTTACGGCTCCGAAATCGGGGGCATAGTTCTTTTCGTCACTCCTGATGTATGCACCGCAGCGGATGGTTTGTGCAAGGCGAGGATCGCGGTCCTTGACCTCGTTCTGGAATTCCATCTCGTCATATCCTGCCTTATCCGTAAAGCGTGTTCCGTCTGCATTGAGATAGGTGTTTATAAACTGATGTATCAGACCGAGTTTTTCTCCGTATGATGGGGAGGTGTATCTCCAGTTTGCATCGTGATATACCTGGAATCCTGCGCTGAATACAAGAGCCATGATGAACTCGTCCTTATTGGCCGAATCGCTTGTAAAGAGATCTCCGTAAGGTGTTTCTCCGTTTGTATTGAGTTTGAACAGAGGGCATTCCATCAGTTGCTCCGAAGCGTCTGCACACTCCTCAAGCCATTTGTCTGCAGTGGGATTCAAAGAGGTCAGTCCATGATATTTCCTCCACGTTCCTTCGTACAGGCATATTCTCGACTTCAAGGCAAGAGCCACATATCTGTCAATCACGGTGCAGTCTGTGTTCTTGAGGTTTCCTCCATCTCTTCCCCTCATATTGTCACATGCGTAGTTGATGTCTTCGAGCACCTTGTTCATTATGAACTCCCTGCTATCCTGTGTCTTGTACAGGGCTGGGTCGTCTGCCTCAAGGGGCGCATCGTACCATGGGACATCTCCAAAACGTTTTACCTTTTCGAAGTAGAAGAATGCCCTCATCATACGTGCCAGACCGCCGTAATGCAGTCTGGCTTCCTGAGGAATGTCGGGATTGTCATAATGTTTCAGGAAATAGTTTACATTCCTTAGGGCACCCCATGTCCAGTTTCCGCTGTCTTGTGCGGTAAATGTGCCTAAAAAGAGTTTGTTTATCGCAACAGGGGCAATGTAGTCGCTGATTCTGTCAGCATAGAACACATTGTATGCTGACGGGAACATTGTGTAGAATGAGTTTGTATACAGTGCAAGGTCATCCTCCGTAAGGAAGGCATTGTCCTCATAGAGCTTATCGACAGGCATCTGCTCCAATGTGTCGCACGAATTGATGGCTGATGTGGCTGCCATCAGTGTGATTATATAGTATATTATCCTTTTCATAGTCTTAGAATCCGATAGTCAGTCCAAGTGTAAAATTCTTCAGCATAGGATATGCATTGGAGTCGCCCTTTCCGGTTGCAACCTCGGCATCGGATCCGGAAATGACTTCAGGGTCGATGTTTCTGGTGATTCTGTGGATAGGGGACCATGTCCACAGGTTTTGTCCTGAGAAATAGATGGAAAGTTTGCTGATTCTTGCCTTCTCAAGCCATGCTGACGGGAATTCATATCCGAATGACAGGTTCTTGAGACGGATGTATGCAGCGTTCTGAAGATACCTCGTGTTCGGCATCCTGAGCACACCGTTTGAGGAAGTTGCCAGGTATCCGCGCAGACGAGGGAAATATCCGTCAGGATTATCCTCAGTCCACTGGTTTTCATATACATGTGTCGGCAACATGTTGTATGGACGGTTGTACATTCCCCAGAAGGCATTGCACTCCACACTCGGATACCAGTCTCTCTTGCCTACGCCCTGAAGCATTGCGGTAAGGAAGAATCCGTTCCAATTGGCTGACAGGTTTATGCCGTAGCGCCATCTTGGAGTGGTGTTTCCGATTACGCTCATGTCACCAGGGTCGCTTACGGTTTTCTTGCCGTCATTGATCTTCTTGTTGCCGTCGAGGTCCTTGTACTTCATGTCTCCCGGCAGCCAGACCTTCTGGCTCTGGGATGTCTTCATGTAGCTCTGGTCTGCATGTTCCGCGATTTCCTCCTCGCTCTGAAAGAGACCCTCTATGGTATATCCCCAGATCTCTCCGACCTTTGCCCCTTTGTAGTAGGTGTTGGCTATCAGACCGTTAGGGTTGTTATATCTGGTCACCTCTGCCTGTGAGTCGGAGAGTACAAAACGTACGGAATAGTCAAGAGGCTTTACCATCTCGATTCTGTCCTTCCACTCTATCGAGAATTCAAATCCTCTGGTGCGGAGGTCGGCGTAGTTTCCTTTAGGTGAGCTTGTTCCGAGCACAGAAGGCACAATGTGGCCGACTGTGTACATATCTTCGGTGTTTCTCTGATAGATGTCGATGTTGGTGGTGAGCCTGTTGTTCAGGAAAGCCATATCCAGACCGATATTTACGGTTTTCGATCTTTCCCATGTGAGAGACTCCGGTATCAGAGAGGGTTGCTGCGCATAAAGAGGCAGGGAACCGTTTATGATTCTAGACGAAGTGCTTGTTCCGATGGTCTGGGCGTATGCATAAGGAGGTACCTGTCCGTTACCGAGCTCTCCATATGAAGCCCTGACCTTCAGCTCGTTCATCACCTTAGGATCGACATCCCAAAACGACTCCTTGGATACTCTCCAACCGGCCGATATGGATGGAAACAGACCGAATCTTGAGTTTTTCGGAAACACCGAAGATCCGTCATATCTGGCATTGACCTCCACCAGATACCTGTCCTTATATATGTAATTTATGCGGGAGAATATACCCATTATGACCCATGTCTTTCCACCTCCGGTTATGATGGCGTTGTCTCCGTTGGTGAGGTTGAAGTCTGCATTGTCCGGCTTCAGGATGCCGTTGCGCTCGGCATAGTGGGCTGCCATGGAGTTGTATTCATAGTTGAAACCGACCATTGCCTTGAAATAATGGTCAGAGGCGAATGTGTTTTCGTATTCGCCATATACATTGGTTCCTATGTAATTGGTCTCGTTGTTCTTGAGCGAGAGTTTGTTTACGCCTTCCGTAAGCATGACGCCCGGCTCGTCGCTGAAGGTCATGGGGTAAAGGACTCTCTTGTCCTGATCCCTTTTGAAACTGTATGTGAAATCTACATTGAAACGCAGTTTCTTCTCCAGAAATGTCGCATAGAGGTTCGTGGTGTTCCTCAGAGAGAACTGTCTGGTGATGGACTTGTTGTTTCCGTTGTAGAAATCTCCTACAGTATATGCTGCGTGACGGGTCATGGTTCCGTCAGGATTGAACATCATGGCCATCGGGAAGCCCTGGTCGGCTATATTACGCCATATACCCTTCTCATAAATTGATGTGAGGGGATAATTGTACTTCCTGTTGGAAAAATCGAAGTTGTTTGAAACTTTAAGCCATGGAAACACCTGTACGTAACCCTTCGCCCTGACGTTGAATGTGTCGAAGTCATCGGAGTTGTAGCGGAATATACCGTCCTGACCGTAATATCTTCCGGAGATGTAATATCCGAGATTCTTTGAACTTCCGGAGATGTTGATCGAGTGCTCGGTTCCCATGTTGAAGTCCTTGTACAGTTCGTCATACCAGTTGGTGCTGCCGTAATAGAGGTATTTGCCGGTCTTGGGGTCGATGTCGATTTTCGACAATGACGGGTCGTCATGCCTTTTCTTGAGTTCCGCCATGTAGGTCTCAAGTCCCTGTGTGAAGGGAAAGGCGTTGTTGACACCGGTAGGGCTCATCGCATAGTCATTGTAGCAGCGGTAAGCCTCGACAAACTGGGTCATGTAAGTATAGCCGTCCCAGATGTAGTCATTGGTCTGTGTCTGCTGATAGAATGAGACATTGCCGGAATAGGAGATGCTTGTCTTGCCGTCAGAGGGATTCTTGGTCGTGATGAGTACGACTCCGAAAGGACCGCGGGCACCATAGATCGCCGCAGATGCGGCATCTTTAAGTACTGTGACGGATTCTATGTCGTTCGGGTTGAGCATGTCAGGGTCTCCCGGGGCACCATCGATGAGTATGAGAGTGCTTCCGCCGCCTTCTCCGATGGAGGTCGTGCCTCGGACGTTATATTCCGAACTTCGGATCGGCTTTCCGTCCGCCATGTCGATGTTCAGGTTCGGGATAAGTCCCTGGAGACCTCTTGAAAGTGAGGGCATGGGCATGTTCTCCATCTGGTCACCACCTACTGACTCGACCGAACCGGTGAGGTTTACTTTCTTCTGTGTACCATATCCTACCACGACCACCTCGTCCAGAAGAGTCACATCATCTTCAAGAGTGATGTTCAGGTGGGCGCCTGGCTGTGCCTTTACCGTTGCCGTGCGGTATCCGATGATCATCACATCGATGAGTGATCCGGCCTTGGCATCTATTGCAAAGTTGCCGTCAAGGTCTGTTGCTGTGGCATTTGTCGTGCCTTTGATCATGACTGTGGCCCCTATGATGCCCAGTCCGGATGCATCGGTCACGGTGCCTCGTGTCAGTCTGTCACTGGGGGGCAACCTCAGAAGCCTGACTTTTCTTTTTAAGTATGATCTGGTTGCCGCTTGCAGAATAGGTCACATCCTTGTCTGCGATGATAATGTCAAGAACTTCGGCTACGGTTGCGTTCCTGACTGAAATTGTGAAGGGACCTGAAAGATTGATCTCATTGCTCTTATACAAGAAAAGAGCCGAAGTCTCCTTCATGATTGCATTGAGTGCATCATCGAGGCTTGCATCTTTAAGCTCAAGATCCAGTCTGCGCTCAAGTGGCGGTTCTTGTGCCGAGAGGATACCTGTTGCTCCGAAAAGCATCAGGACCGTCAGCAGAAGTCTGAAAATAGGGTTCATATCGGTTGTTGTTATTTAGTTGCTGTTCTGCTTATGCTGAAATGATTGTCATCGATTCTTCGGATCGAGAATTTCTTGTCATAATTCAGCGTGCGCATGATCTCGCTTACACTCTGATTGAGGGAAAGTCCTCCGGAGAATCTTTCACTGTCGTTTTCCAAGTTGAACGTGACGATGTTGACATCGTAGTAATGTTCAAGTCTTTCAGCGATGTCCGCCATGCTCATATCCCTGAAATAGAAGATGTTGTCGTTCCAGCCCAGGCCCGCTTCCGTGCCGTCTATCTTTTCCACCTGAGTCTGCCCGGAACGAAGATCCCAGGTGCATTTTTCCATCGGATTGATGTCGAGGCTTCTGATTTTCTTTCCGCTAAGATCGAACAGGTCTATGCTTACATTGCCGTCAAGCAGGGTGAGTGTGTTCGATTTGTCATTGTCGTAGGCCTGCAGATTGAATGAAGTGCCGTGTACCGTGACCTTCTGTCTCAGGGTCTTTATGATGAATTTCGACTCCGGGATCCTTGTCACGTCGAAGTAGGCTTCGCCGTCAAGATATACCTGTCTTGTGCCCTTTCCGAATCTGTTGATGTCATATTGAAGTGTCGATGAAGATTTCAGCGTCACCTTGGTTCCGTCCGGGAGAGTGAGGTCAGTCTTGTTGCCGGCGCAGGCATATACGGCCATGTTCTTTTTTTCGCTGGTCTGTTTTGTCAGTACAGCATATATTCCGACGAAGAACGCAATGACTGCTACTGCCGCATATCCTATTATATTATATGCTGTTCTCTTGTGCTTCTGCCTTCGTTCATATCTTTCCGCTTTGGAGACTAAGCTGATGATTTTCCGCTCTTGCTCCCTGATGGGCATGGTGCCGTGCCTTGCCGTATCGGCCATGTCTTTCATCTCGAACAGTTCGGTCTTTGCCTGACTGCCTTCCTTTGAAAGCATGTCTTCCAGTTCCTTTTCCTGAATGTCGGAAAGACTTCCGTCTATGTAGCCGATATATAGGTTTTCCTTTTTCATGGTCATATCTGTTAATGACAGTTTATTGGGGATTATTTGTTTTCTTTCAGAATCGAACGAAGTGTGTGGAGCGCCTTGTACAGCTG
>SUYO01000014.1 GCA_015060385.1 Bacteroidales bacterium | reverse complement strand
CTGACCTTATCAGCGGTCTCGGTGATCTGGATGCCGACATAGGGGACCTCTATGCAAAAGCTCGCGTAAAGATAATAAAGGGATTGTGGGCTGAGGCTTCCATGCTGATGACAAAGGATACATATCAGTTCTATCCTGCGGAGGATTCGCGTGACGCGATAGGGTGGACGAATACGATCGGCATGGGAAGGATATATTACGAAAGGGAGAGATCCCGTTATGAGATAGGATATTCTCATAACGAGTATGGAAGCATCCAGGAGCAGGAGAAGCTGTATCGTGGGGAAGCTCAGCTTCTTTCCCTTGCTTCGGAGCTGAGTGAAAAGACTTTTCATGTCCGGGGAACCAACACTTTCGGCAGGAGAGACCGCATATCGGTCGGATATGGTCTGAAGTCGAGACGTACGGCATTCACCCCGGGGAATGTCGGAGGATTCGGAAACATACTCTGGACAGGACTGACAGACATATATCTCCAGGGCAGATACAGCATCCCTGACAAGCTGGATGTCAGGGCTTCGGTCCGGTACAATATGTTCAGCAATCTTAACAGGAACTTGCAGGGGGTAACCAGGAAAAACAAAAGGCAGAGAGATCTGGAGGAGAGTCTGTATGTCAGGTACCGTCTGGGACCGCATGTGGCGCTGGAAGGAACCTTCGACAACATAGTCCAGTATTATCATACTCTGGAAGGTCTTCCTGTGGGATGGAACATAGACATGATGGTGCCGTCCGATACCTTGATAAGACCGGAAAGGGCGCTTCAGGCGACTCTCGGAGTCTCGTTGACGTTCGGAAAGCACTCCGGTTCAGTCAGTGCCTTCCACAAAAACATGAAGGATCTCGTCTTATATGAGTATGCGTCATCCCTGTTCAGCGAAAGGTACAAGGATTGGGCAGAGGACCTCTATCAGGGCAACGGACTGTCCTATGGCGCGGAATTCCTGTATGAGTACTG
This sequence comes from Bacteroidales bacterium, assembly GCA_015060385.1. GTDB lineage: Bacteria > Bacteroidota > Bacteroidia > Bacteroidales > UBA932 > Cryptobacteroides. The sequence continues at coordinate 37,019 of SUYO01000014.1, read as the reverse complement.
CGGTCGCGAACTGTACGCAAGAGCTTCCTATACCTTGTCCAAGACAGACCGGAGCGGATTCGCGTGCATGAATGACGGAGCAGAGTTCCATGCCAAGTTCGATCGCCGCCATGTGTTCAATGCGATGGCAAGATGGCGCGGGTTAAGCGCTGCTGTCACATGCATGAGCGGACATTGGGAAAACGGTGCTCCGGAAACATATCTTCTGGAGTTCTTCGGGGATATCATGTGGATTCCGGAGTATTACTCGACCTTCAACAATTACCACATGCCGACGGTCTTCAGACTTGACCTCGGGTATCAGTTCTCATTCAGGACAGGACCGGTCAGCCACGACGTCAATGTCGGAGTATGCAACGCCACGAACCATTTCAACCCGTTCATGCTGTATTTTGACGGGGAAAAGGAGTCGTGGAACATGCTGGCTCTGCTGCCGATTCTTCCGAACTTCAGCTATCGCGTAAGCTTCTAGTCGATTCTTGTGCAGATAAGGGTGGCGGAGGTTACTGAAGCTACCTGTACTGTGCAGTAGTCTCCGGCTTTTTCGCCACGGCTAGGGAAGACGCACATCTTGTTGCTGCTTGCCCTTCCGCAGAGCTCGTCAGGATTCTTCTTTGACGGACCCTCCACAAGTACCTTGAGGGTCTTTCCGATCTCCTTCTCGTTGCTCTTGAGGCTCATGCGGCCCTGAAGGGCGATGATCTCGTTGAGCCTCTGTGTCTTGAGTTCATACGGGATGTCGTCAGGATACTTCTTGGATGCGAGGGTTCCCGGACGCTCGGAGTATGCGAACATGAACGCCGAATCGAATACGACCTGTTCCATGAGGGTGAGGGTGTCCTGGTGGTCCTGGTCGGTCTCGCCGCTGAAGCCTGCTATCACGTCCGTGGTGATGCCGCAGTCCGGAATCACGCTTCTGATCTTCCTTACCCTTTCCAGATACCACTCGCGGTCATACTTCCTTCTCATCTTTTCAAGCATGGTGCTGCTTCCCGACTGTACCGGGAGGTGGATGTGCTTGCAGATGTTCTCGTACATGGCCATGGTATAGATCACCTCGTCGCTTATGTCCTTAGGATGCGAGGTCGAGAATCTTACCCTGAGCTCAGGACTGATCTTCGCTACCATCTCGAGAAGCTGGGCGAAGTTTACGTTCCTGTCGGCCTTCTGCGGGTCTTTCCAGAAATATGAGTCCACGTTCTGACCCAGGAGGGTGACTTCCTTGTATCCGTTCTCGAAGAGGGTCCTGGCCTCCTGAACGATTGTATACGGGTCGCGGCTGCGCTCCGCACCTCTTGTATAAGGTACTATGCAGTATGAACATACGTTGTTGCATCCGCGCATTATGGATATGAATCCGGATATTCCGTTCCTGTCCATCCTGACAGGACTGATGTCGGCATAGGTCTCCTCATGGGAGAGGAGCACGTTGATCTGAGGACTGTCCGGGGTCACGGCCTTGAGGAGGTCCGGAAGGCTTCTGTATGCGTCCGGACCGGCTACAAGGTCGACCGCTTCAAGCAGCCTGGTCTTGAGCCTTTCAGCCATGCAGCCCACGATGCCGATGACCACACCGTCCCTCTTGCGCTTCTGGAGCTTGAACTGGTCGATCCTGCCCCATATCCTCTGTTCCGCATTGTCGCGGATCGAGCAGGTGTTCGCAAGGATGACCGACGCTTCTTCGATGTCGTCGGTCAATGCATATCCTGCATCCTGCAGGATTGAAAGAATGACTTCGCTGTCATTCACGTTCATCTGACATCCGTATGTCTCTATATATACCTTCGGCCTTGCCGGATCTGTAATCGGTCTTATGTTCATTTCGCTGCGTGTTGAGATTGCCACGGGTGCAAAGATAGGATTTTTCGACGAATATCGTTATCTTTGCGAAGATGTAAAATGATGTACAGTGATGAATCCAAGGCGTAGACTTATGATTCTTGTCGTGTCCGTGATGGCTCTGGCCCTTGCTGGATGCGGTAAGGTAAAGGACATAACGGTGACTTCCCTGCAGCTTGAGTCCATTGCTCCGCAGGGGCTTAAAGGTATAGATGTGTATATGGCTGTGGGTATAGACAATCCCGCTTTCCAGATAGGTCTGGAGGATATTCACGGTTCTCTCAAACATTCTGGCAAGGTTCTTGGTAGGGTGACCATGGACCCGATGGTCCTGCAACGAAAATCCGCTGAAATATACCATGTGAAGGCTTTTCTGAGCCTTGGCGAAGAAGCCAGGTTGAGGGACCTTCTTATGTTTACGAATATAGAGAAGCTCTACGAATGTACTGTGGATATGTCGGCGACTCCGAGACTTAAAAGCGGACTTGGCGCACCGATTACCCTCAAGGATATTCCTTTGAAGAAACTTTTGGAAGACGATGAAAATGAAAAGAAATGATATTCTTATAATTCTGACTGCTCTGCTTTTTTCATATGGTGTCGAACTCAAGGCTCAGGAACAGATTGTCGTTCCTGAAGGATATGAGCTTGTGGATTCCGTTATCTACAGGCCCGTCGCGACTGTGGACACCACCCTTGTCGGCAAGGATGTATTTCTTCTGATGCCGAGCAGGGATATGGGAGACCAGACAGGAGTGACCATCAACCAGACGGATGCAGTAAGGGACGCGATGCGACGTCAGACGGATGAAAACGGCTCAAGAACCCTCAGCGGATATCGCATCAGGATATTCTTTGACAACAAGCAGACCGCCAGAGTCGAGTCAGAAGAGACGCTGGAGAGGTTTGAAAGCATGTTCCACGATGTCGTGGCATACAGGACATACGCCAATCCGTATTTCAAGGTGACTGTGGGCGATTTCAGGACAAGATCAGAGGCCATGAAGCATCTTGAGACGATAAAAAGAGAATTCCCGAGTGCCTTTGTGGTGAAGGAGAACATCGAGTTCCCTGTGGTGGACAAGGAGAATTCATATGTGACTGATACAGTCAAGGTCCTTCGTCCCAAGCGTACAGGTTTATAAAGGTTAACAGTTGTAGTGTTATGTTGAAGCAAGGTTTAGAACTGAAGCAGACTCAGAAGCTGTCTCCTCTTCAGATACAGACTATCAAGCTGATTGAGCTTCCTATTCAGGAACTTGAGCAGAGGATCCGTAAGGAACTTGAGGAGAATCCTGTCCTCGACGAGGATGTCCCTCAGGAGTCTGAGGATGGCGAGGCACCAAGAGATGTGTCACTTTCCGAGTACAAGGAGGATGATTCCATCCCAAGCTATCGTCTGAGGTCCGATAACTATAATTCCAAGGAGGAGCGTCCTCAGTACAGCACTTTTTCAGTAAAGGAAAGCTTTACCCAGAGCCTTCAGGAACAGCTGGGTTACCGTAACCTTACGGAGCATCAGTACGCGGTAGCATCATTCATCATCGGCAGTCTGGATGATGACGGGTATCTTCGCAGGAGCATAGACAGCATAGTGGACGACCTGTCGTTCCGTGCCAATATCGAGACTGATGAGGAAGAAGTGATGCAGATGCTAAAGATCGTGCAGGAGTTTGAACCGGCCGGTGTGGGTGCGCGTGATCTTCGCGAGTGTCTCCTTCTTCAGATAAAGCATTGCAGGAGGACTCCTGAGGTGGAGAATGCGGAAAAGATACTCAAGAACCATTTCAATGAGTTCACGAACAAGCATTTCCAGAAGATAATGACACGCATGAACCTCAGCGAGGAGGCTCTCAAGGCGGCGATGGCAAAGATTCTCAAGCTGAATCCTTCCCCTGGAGGACAGATCGATGATTCATATACTGACCAGGCCCAGCAGATAGTGCCGGACTTCCTGCTTGAGTACAGGGACGGCGAACTTCTCCTGTCGATGCCGAGATTCTCTGTTCCTGAACTCAGGGTGAACAGGAAGTATGCTGACATCCTCATCGAGGCAGCCAACTCTTCCGAGAGGGAAAAGAAGGAAGCAGCTGCCTTCGTGAAGAAGAAGCTGGATTCTGCAAAATGGTTCGTCGAGGCGATAAAGCAGAGACATAACACGCTCTCAAGCACGATGCAGGCAATAGTCGATTATCAGAGGGAGTATTTCATCGACGGAGATGAGACCAACCTGAAGCCTATGGTGCTGAAGGATATCGCCGAGAAGACAGGCTTCGACATCTCGACCATCTCCCGGGTTGTGAACAGCAAATATATCGAGACACATTTCGGAATCTACTCGCTCAAATACTTCTTTTCGGAAGGTCTGGAGAACCAGGAGGGTGAGGAGGTCTCTACAAGGGAACTCAAGAAGGCTCTTCAGGAGTGTGTGGACAATGAGAACAAGCGCAAGCCTTTGACCGATGACGAACTTGTAGAGAAGATGACAGAGAAAGGTTACAAGGTTGCAAGGCGAACCATAGCCAAATATCGCGATCAGCTGGGCATCCCTAAGGCCCGGTTGAGGAAGGAATTATAAAAAAAAGAAAAATCTGCCGTTGTCTTAATATAAAACAACGGCAGATTTTTCTTTTGTGCATAGTTTTGCGGTATGAGACTTAAGGAACTATGCCTGGATGACAGGCCGAGGGAGAAGATGATGGAGAAAGGTCCTTCTGCCCTCAGTAACGCCGAGCTGCTGGCGATAATGATACGTACCGGGACAGGTAAGATGAATGTGGTCGAGGTTGCGAGGACCTTGCTTCTGAAAGGGGAGGGCAGGCTGAATGCCATCGCCGACATGTCCCTTGACAAGCTTTGCTCCGTGAGCGGGATAGGACCCGGAAAGGCGGTGACCCTGGCTGCCGCCTTCGAGCTAGGACGCAGGTGTGCGGTAGAGAAGATAATCATGGACAAGATTGCGGTCTCCTCTCCGAGGACTGTGTTCAGGATTATGCTTCCCGAACTCAGGGGACTGGACCACGAGGAATGTTGGGTACTATTCCTCAACAGGGCGAACTATGTGCTTGGAAAGGAGAAGGTTAGTGTGGGCGGACTGGAGTCAACTGTCGTGGATGTGAAGATGATTATCCGTCGGGCCATTGAGAGAAAGGCGAGCGGAGTGATACTCGTCCATAACCATCCGTCCGGCAGTGCCATGCCCGGTCAGGCGGACATAAGACAGACGGGCATACTCAAGAAGGCGCTGCAGACCTGTGAGATTCAGCTGATAGACCATGTGGTCATCGCTGAAGACAGCTGGTACAGCTTTGCTGACGAGCAACTTGTGACGGAAAGTGTTGAAAAGGTTTGAAAAATATGATATATTTGCGGGGATATAAAAACCTTGAAACAATGAAAGTCATCAACCTTGGTCAGAAAAATTCTGTTCTTAACAAATTCGTGGCGCAGATGCGCGACAGGGAAATCCAGAAAGACAGCATGCGTTTCCGCAGAAATCTTGAGAGGGTGGGAGAAATCTTCGCTTATGAGATAAGCCAGACCTTGAATGCGTCTGCAAAGGATGTGGTTACTCCTTTAGGCATAGCAAGCGTCCCTGTCTATGATGACAGACTGGTGGTCGCAACCATCCTTCGCGCGGGTCTGCCTCTCCACCAGGGTATACTGAACTTCTTTGACGATGCCCAGAATGCATTTGTGGCGGCATACAGGAAATATGACAAGGGAGAGGGCTTCCATATAGAGATAGAGTATGCCAGCACTCCGGATCTTACCGGCAAGGTGCTGATCCTGGCAGATACCATGCTTGCTACAGGAGCTTCTCTTGAGGTCGCTCTGAACAAGCTGTGGGACGAGGGTGAGCCTATGCATACCCATCTTGTCTGCCCGATAGCGAGTGCATATGCAGTGGAATACCTGCAGAAGAATCTTCCTGCCGACAAGGTGACTCTCTGGGTAGCTACTATAGACGAGGAACTGACGAGCCACTCATACATCGTCCCTGGTCTCGGTGATGCCGGCGATCTCGCCTACGGTATCAAGAAATAAACGGCTTAAAGGGAAAGGTATGTTGGTAAATGTCCGGGAAAATGGTCCTGTTTCCGGATGAAACCCATAATTTGTCTGACTTGTCCGGGAATCAGGCCGAATTACCGGATGAATGTATAATTTAGGAAAGAGGCTGACTGAAGTCAATATGACTGATCAGTCGGCCTCCTTTCTTTATATATGGTTACATCAGGAGGATGGCAGGGATTGCGGAGGACTCCGTTCGCTTCGCTCTCTCCGGACCCTCCCAATGTTTCCTGCGTGGTCTTCGACCACTTGTCTCCATCGGGCCCCTCCCCCTGCCCGTGTCCGGGGGTGGACACGCCTCCGCAATCCCTGCCATCCTCCCACATGAAATTACATTCTACCGACAGGTCTGCCCGCCAAGGAGCTGAGCGGAATGGGAACCGATGTCAGTGTCTATGCCAAGACGTTGAGTGGGAAAACGTCTGCCAGGGCATGGTTTTCCGCTCAACGGTAGCTTCCCATCCCCCGTTGAGCGGCTACAGTGCCCCAGAAGGCCATTTCCCCGCTCAACGTCTTGGTGGTAGCCTGTCGAGTCGGATTCTTTCGCTGCCGCTCAAGCGACTTTGTCGATGACGAACCGGGTTCTCATCCGACAGGACAAAAAAAAGGCCGATCTGACGATCGACCTTTTTTGGGGTGCCCAGTCGGATTCTTTCGCTGCCGCTCAAGCGACTTTGTTGCGACCAAATATTGAAGTTGGTAAAAGTTTAATTATTATAATGAGATATACATGTTAGCAGAACTGCTAAATCGATATACAAATATAGTAATAATTTTTAATTTCTCCAAATTATGCAGAACTATTTCGAAGATTATTTTTCATCAGTTTAAAATGTTTTTTAACTTTGTAGAGATTACGTCACATACTATGAAAGCCAAACTTTTCATCTCACTATTATGCTTGGTCTTATGTGTTACTTCCGAGGCCAAACATATCACTTGGTTAAGTCCGACTGAAACATACTTTGTAACTACAGTACCTAACGCTGTAATGTATGTCAACACCATATATCAACACAATGATGACAACTCGGATAAAAGGATTGTAGTTGATTATAGTAATCGTCCGTCTAAAATTATTAAGAAACCTAAAAGCTTTCTTGTTAAAGGCTATGCTAATAGTAAAAAGCAATTAGGCTACGATACTTATGTGGTAGAGAATAAAGGCAAACTGTTCTTTATTCCATCTCAGTTTGTGGAAAACACTCAACCACTTGAAGAGGAAAACACTCGCTTAACTGATACATACAAGCAACTAATTCTCGATTATAAGGACATTCAGAATGAACTGGATTCATTGACAGAGTATTATCTCAATGATTGCGAGACTCATTACCAGTATTATTCTAAACTGGAAACAAAACTCAACACACAGTTAGACTCCGTAACATTCGCAGCTCAAGATGAATATGCGGCACTTCAGCAAAAGCAGTATGATGATTGGTATAACTCATTACCGGCTTCTACCAAGAAAGCTGCTGATAGAATTGATATTACAGAAGCTAAAATGAGCTCACCTAATTTCCTCGGAGGATGTGACTATACCTTCAAATATACTAACAAGTCTAAGAAAACCATTAAATATCTCAAATGGTGGGGAGATACATACAATGCAGTTGATGATAGAGTACTTTGTGAGATTAGAGGAAGTAGTAATGTCATTGGTAACGATACCGGCCCTATATCACCAAATGGATTAGGTGGCGGACTTTGGGAAGCTATCGTATATAATAATTCTGCAAAATACGTCAAATTCTACAAGATCGATATAATATACACTGATGGTTCAACGTATACAATCGCAGCTGCTGATGTAAAAAGAATGCTCACCTCTCCTAGGATGGATGATAATGCAAAAGCATTTAGAAACAAGTACGGATATTCATCTGAGTACGTAACCAAAGCAAAAGAATCTTTTAAAAAGAAGATGAAGGATTGTGAGACACAAGTAAAAGTTTGGAGGGAAAGAGTTAATTATCTCAAGAGTGGTAAATTCGAATATCCATTAAGATATTCTGGATCTGATTATAACTCAAACTTTGAAAAACTCTCAGGTGTATTCAATAAAAAGGAAGACATCTACACTCAATTAACAGATTTTCAGACTAACAACTTTGTAATTAAGTAATCTAGTATGAAAAAACTATTTACTATACTCGCAACACTCATCTGTTTAACCTCTTGTGGTGTTACGTCACATTATTCTCCATATATCTCATTAGATAGAATGGAAAACAGTGGAAGTAGACGACAAATAATGAGTGAGGATTATGAATGCGATCTAGATGGTGCTGAATATAACTTCCTCATAAAGGTATTTGATTATGGTACTTACAAGGATTGGATTCTTCTAGTAAGTTCATACTATCAGATTCCCGATGATGCTAAACTCCTGATTAAACTCAGAAACGATGAAGTTATCACCCTCAATGTTGACAATGTTAGCGTAGGAGAGGTTGATGTGACATCATCATTTGGATACAAGAAAATTGATCATTATGCAGCAGTATTCCCAATATATTTATCACACTTTGATAAAATAGCTAAATTCGGAATTAAGAAGGTTCGTATATCAACACCTTACTCGTATAGAGACAAAACATTCATCGCTAACTTGCTAGGTAGTCATATCACCACATCTAAAAAGCATATTGATAAAAGACTTGCTACTACAAGACATAAATCAATCGATGAAGATTTTTAATTATAAAAGGAGGCCCAACAGCCTCCTTTTATAATCTACCAATCGTCACTTGTATCTAATACGCTTTGTTTGTTTAGACTTGCCTCTATTTCATCTGTAATGAAGAGCAAATATCTGATGCAGTGATATATCTGATATCCGCCATACACTTGTGATTGTCGAGACCAAACCGTCATAACATCTTCTGTAGTCACTTTGACTGGTTCTAGTTTATAATCCTTGTATAGATCCGGTATATATACTCTAGTTGTTGAAGCCGGTTTTGCTGGATAGTTACTTCCAATAGCCGGAGTAGCCTCTCTGAACTCATCAATGTAATCTACTGTGAGGGTTAGCCTAACTCTCCCATCTTTACACTCAGCCTTTATTATATGATAAATGTTGTTTTGAATGGATTTACCATAGCCTCCTTTCATATCTTTAACATAGAACGAATACAATCCTTTAGCAATAATAAGTCCGCTCTCTCGTTCACTCACCTGAACTACTTCTTTGGAATCCTTGTATGTTCTTGCCAGAAACTCTAACACTTTATCATAAAGTTGATTTTTGTCACCGTTTCCAGTAATGACTTTTGAATAGCAACACCGTCGTCAGTGAAGACATATTCACCCTCAATGTTGTCAAATTGCTCAATGATGTAAGCTTCTTGCTCTTCAAGCTCTTTGTATATTCCTTGTGAGAAAGCACATAAAAAAGAAGAGAATAATACAAAGACTGTAATCATAGTCCTTTTCATAACACACCGATTAAATAGTTGCAAGCATAGTTAGTAATTCGTCGATGATCGACCACTTGTCTCCATCGGGCCCCTCCCGCTGCCCGTGTCCGCGGGTGGATACGCCTCCGCAATCCCTACCATCCTCCCACATGAAATTATATTCTACCGACAGGTCTGCCCGCCAAGGATCTGAGCGGAATGGGAACCGATGTCAGTGTCTATGCCAAGACGTTGAGCGGGAAAACGTCTGCCAGGGCATGGTTTTCCGCTCAACGGTAGCTTCCCATCCCCCGTTGAGCGGCTACAGTGCCCCAGAAGGCCATTTCCCCGCTCAACGTCTTGGCGGTCAGCTATCGAACCGGGTTCTCACCGGACCGGGCACAAAAAAAGAGACCGACGAATCGGTCTCTTTCAGGGTGCCCAGTCGGATTCTTTCGCTGCCGCTCAAGCGACTTCGTCGATGACGAACCGGGTTCTCACCCGACCGGGCACAAAAAAAGAGACCGTCGAATCGGTCTCTTTCAGGGTGCCCAGTCGGATTCGAACCGACGACATTCAGAACCACAATCTGACGCTCTAACCAACTGAACTATGGGCACCATAGTTGTTTGAGGACTGCAAAGATACGCAAAAATTTAATATCTCCAATATTTTTTGTATTTTTGTTGGAAATGTATCAAAAACATATGGGACGAGAAATAAAATTCTCCCTGGTTTACAGGGATATGTGGCAGTCTTCAGGTAAATATGTACCGACTGTCTCTCAATTGAAGGAAGTGGCACCTGCTATCATCGACATGGGTTGCTTTGACCGTGTGGAGACCAACGGAGGTGCCTTCGAACAGGTTAATCTCCTTTTTGGAGAGAATCCTAATACGGCAGTGCGCGAATGGACTGCGCCTTTCCATAAGGCCGGCATCCAGACCCATATGCTCGAGCGTGGTCTGAATGCCCTCCGCATGAATCCGGTACCTGCTGATGTACGTGAGCTTATGTATAAGGTAAAGAAGGCACAGGGAACAGATATCTCGCGCTCGTTCTGCGGTCTGAACGACCACCGCAACCTCCGTCTCAGCGTAGAATATGCGAAGAAGGCAGGCATGATCTCGCAGGTGGCCCTCTCGATTACAAATTCTCCTGTCCATACGGTGGACTATTATATGGGAGTGGTAGATCATGTGGTAGAGTACGGCTGTGATGAGATCTGTCTCAAGGATATGGCGGGTATCGGACGACCTACCTTCCTTGCTGAACTTACCGCGCGCATAAAGAAGAAATATCCTCATATCAAGGTTCAGTATCACGGTCATTGCGGTCCTGGCTTTTCTCCTGCTTCGATGCTGGAGGTGGCACGCGCCGGTGCGGACTATCTCGATGTGGCTGTGGAGCCGCTCTCATGGGGAAAGGTCCATCCGGACGTGATAACTATCCGCGAGATGCTCAAGGCTGACGGATTCCTGGTGAAGGACCTGAACATGAACGCATACATGGATGTACGTGCCCTGACACAGAAGTTCATGGACGAGTTCCTCGGCTACTGGATAGATCCGAACAACTCCCAAATGAGTTCGCTTCTTGTGGGCTGCGGCCTTCCAGGAGGTATGATGGGCTCGATGATGGCTGACCTCAAGGGCTTCCATGGCGCGATAAACGCTTCACTCAGGGCCCAGGGCAAGTCGGAACTCACCCTTGACCAGCTCATGGTAATGCTGTTCCAGGAAGTGGAGTATGTATGGCCTCGTCTGGGTTATCCGCCTCTCGTGACCCCTTTCAGCCAGTATGTGAAGAATACTGCGCTGATGAACCTTATGAACATCCTCAAGGGTCAGCCTCGCTGGACTACTATCGACAAGGATACATGGAACATGATTCTCGGAAAGATGGGTACGCTCCCTGGAGAGCTTGCGCCTGAAATCGTGGCCCTTGCGAAGGAAAAGGGACTGGAATTCTATACAGGTACCCCTCAGGATGCCTTCCCGAACGAACTTGACAAGTTCCGTGCGATGATGAAGGAAGAAGGATGGGACTGCGGCCCGGATGATGAGGAACTTTTCGAGCTGGCAATGCACGAAAGACAGTACCGTGACTATAAGAGCGGCGTTGCAAAGGAGCGCTTCAACAAGGATCTTGAGGCAGCAAGAGCCAAGGCGGGGGCACCGATAGTGGTGACAAGACCTGTCGTGGAGATGCCTGAGTTCGATGTGGATGCGATTGCAGCTAAATATCCTTCTGCAGTGCCTGTCCAGGCTCCGGTCAAGGGTCAGATGCTCTGGCAGGTGGATGTGGACGATGCTTCTTCGGCCCCTGTTGCCGGAACCGAGGTCAAGGCAGGCGAGCCTATGGGATATGTCCAGGCTTATTACGGAATGGAAGAGGTAGTTCCTGCAGTTGACGGAAGGGTCGTGGCAGTATGTGCAAGACAGGGCAAGAATGTGGTCAAGGGAGAGATCGTAGCCTTTGTCCAGCCCTGATATAAATTAGAAACCGTCAAATTTACTTGGAGTTTTGTGCAATAATTCATAATTTTGCACAAAACTCCATTATTTTATTATGACGACACACAAATGCCCGAACATGGAGGAGTTCAAGAGAATCCTCCGCAGACATTCGTTGAAAGTTACTCCTCAGAGGGTCGCAGTCCACGAGGCGATGATGTCCCTTGGACATGCCAGTGCGGATATGGTGGCTGATGCGATAAAGGCGACGGATACCACAAAAGTCACAGTCGCTTCAGTGTATAATATCCTGACCCAGATGGCTATGCTGGGCGTCTACCAGTACAGGCTCAGCTCCAACAACAAGATGTACTTCGATGTCAACACTTTCAAGCACATCCATTTCTATGATCAGGAAAACCATGTGTACAAGGATGTGATAGACGACGAACTTGTGGCTCTTATAGAGTCACATCTCGGAAGGAAGAAGTTCAGGGGCTACAAGCTGGAAAACATCGATATCCAGCTCATAGGCCGTCCTACAAGAAAGAAGTACACCGTCTAGACCTTTTTCCTGGCATACATGATGCACCAGATCAGCAGAGGCAGAGCGACGACAGCTCCTGCAACATAGCCGATGACCGGTGCCAGACCAAGCCCGAGAGGGGCTGTCATGAGGAAACTGACACAGATGAACGTGAGGAACGTTGCAGGGAGGGAGCACATCCAGTGCGCTCTCCCTTTGTTTATCAGATATGCCGCTCCGGTCCAGAGAACAATGGTCGCCAATATCTGATTGGCTATGCCAAGATAGCTCCATGCCGTCGAGAAATCTACCTTGCAGAAGAAGAACGCCAGGACGAATATCGGCAGACAGACGGTCAGACGCTTGATTATCGGTTTCTGGTCGTATTTCAGGAAGTCGGCGACGGAAAGACGCAGACTGCGGAATGCGGTGTCTCCGGATGTGATCGGGCAGATCACGACTCCAAGGATCGCGATGACGGCTCCGACCTTTCCAAGCCAGCTCCTGCATATCATGTCGACGATGTCTGCGGCTTCCGCATTCTTTACCAATACTCCGTTGACCATGGTTCCCGTGTCGGACATGGCGTTGTTCAGACCTTCAGGACCTCCGAAATATGTGATGGCCGCAGTCGCCCATATCATCGCCACGATGCCTTCGGCAATCATGGCTCCGTAGAAGACAGGTCTCGCGTATTTTTCGTTCTTGAGGCATCTGGCCATCATAGGGGACTGGGTAGCATGGAATCCGGATATAGCTCCGCATGAGATTACGATGAACATCATAGGGAAGATCACGTTGTGTTCCGGATCGGAATGCCAGTTCCTGAGTGTGGATGGGGTCATTTCCATTATCTGATGGGTGCCGCTGATATCGCCTGCTATGAGCATGACACCGATTCCCAGCGCCATGAAGAGAAGGATGGCGCCCATGTACGGATAGATGGTTCCTATGATCTTGTCCACAGGCAGGAGGGTCGCAAGTATGTAGTAGGCGAATATGATGTAGAGCCATATCTCCTTGTCGATGCTTGTGAGGTTCTGCATCAGTCCGGCAGGACCTATCACAAATGAAACTCCCACAGCCATGAGCAGGAAGGCTACGACGACGTTCATTATTCCCTTCATCCTTTTTCCAAGGTATCTTGCCGTGACGTCAGGCATGTTCACGCCTCCGTTATGGATGGACATCATGCCGGCGAAGAAGTCATGCACCGCACCCATGAAGATGCATCCCACGACGATCCATAGGTATGCTGCGGGTCCGAAGGCGGCTCCCGATACTGCTCCGAAGATCGGTCCGAGTCCGGCTATGTTCAGGAACTGGACTATGAAGACCTTCCATGTAGGGAGGGGCTGATAGTCGACACCGTCTTCCTTGCCGTAAGCCGGTGTCTTTCTAGAAGGGTCGACGTCAAGATATCTTTCCACTATCTTTCCGTAAATGAAATATGCTCCCACAAGAAGGAGTATTGCCAGTATGAATGTTACCATGATCTGAAGAATTTACGTACAAATTTATCAAGTTCGCCTTTCAAATGCAACGAATCGGGCAAAGATTGCATCTATTATAACGGTTAGTTAGGGTAATAATGCCCATTTTAGAATTAAGATTATGATAAATATAAGAAAGTCAATTATTTATGTAATTTCTGCGCTTTTCGCTCTTGCTGCGGTTTCGTGTCAGAGCGATGATACGCTTTACTACAACAACATGACGATGGGTAACATCGTTGACGGAAGATTCGTCAGCGATCAGGGAAATACCTTCAATATCGTCGATCAGCTATGCGGCGGCAAGCTCGAAACGGAAAAGAGGGCGATGGTGATATGTGACGTGCTTAACGAGACGGCAGGAGCTGAAAATGAATATGATGTTCGTCTGAGGGATTTCTACAGCGTGCTTGACAAGGATGCGGTTCCTTTTGAGAATGCCACAGAGGGAGAGATTGCCGTTCAGGACCCTATCACCGTCGAGCAGCTCTGGTATTCAGGTGGATATCTGAACATGCTGATCAGGTTCCATATCCTTTCAGGCAGCGAGACCAAGCACCTGATAAACCTTGTCTACAGCAAGGATGCGGAAGGAAAATACATTCTGAACCTCCGCCATAACGCCTACAACGAGGTGTACGCTGAGAAGCCGGAAGGAACGATGATCTTCAACGGAGGCGGATACGTCAGCTTCCCGATCACAAAGTTCATCAAGGAAGACGAGGCAAGGGTATTCCTCAAGTGGACAGGATACGAGACCACAGAGGGCGGATATGGATATGATTTCAACCGTAACAAGGATTACAGCTTCGAATATGAGTGGAAGCGTACAGGTTTCGAACAGGTACCGAACAAGACAACCCAACTATATTAACAACTATTTCTGACTGGACCGGTCGGCATGTGAATGCCGGCCGGTTGTTTTTCCTGCATGGAGTCTTGTGTTATGTTTATTTTTGGTAATTTTGCGGTTCGTTTAAGGAAAAGCACACTATAAGATGAAATTTGCATTGATTACAGGTGCGGCCTCGGGAATGGGCCGCATATATTCGCAGAGGCTTGCGGGCATGGGGTATGGTCTCGTGCTTGTGGATATAAATGCCTCGGGACTCGCAGAGACGGAGTCGATGGTCAGAAGCCAGCTTGGAGAAGCCGGCGATATCAGGATCATTCCTGTCGTCCAGGACCTTTCTGCTGCAGATGCTGCGGACAGGATATATGAAACCACTCAAAATGCAGGCTGTGAGGTCGAGGTGCTGGTCAACAATGCCGGAGTAATGTATTGCCAGGGCATAGCGGAGACCAGCGAGAGGATGCTCAGGCTCATAATGATGGTCCATATGAACACCCCTCTGATGCTCTGCAGGAAATATGTCGGCGCTATGAAGGAGAGGGGTTGCGGATATATCCTGAACATTTCTTCCCTTGCGGCATGGATGATATGGCCGGGCATAGGCATGTACGGAAACACCAAGCGTTTCGTGAGACATTATTCTCGTGAACTCAGGATCGAATGTCAGAAGACAGGAGTGAGCGTTACCAACGCATATTTCGGAGCTGTCGACACTCCGCTCATCCCTCTCAAGGACAGTCTCCGCAAGCTGGCACGCTCTCTTGCTGTAATGATCCGTCCGGAAAAGGCGGTGGACAAGGCTCTGAAGGCCACTTTCCGCAGGAGAAGAGGGGTCATGCCGGGGCTTCTCAACAAGATATTCCTTCCGTTTATAGTTATCCTCCCGGATTGTCTTCTTGGCTGGATTTATCGCAAGGCGAAGCCGTATCTGATGAAAGTCTGACAAAAGCATCGGAATCTGTCCGGAAATTGTTATATTTGCGGGTTATACAAAATGAAATGAATATGGAATCGGTAAAATGTCTGATAGTCGGCGGAGGTCCTGCGGGATATACTGCCGCGATTTATGCTTCCAGAGCGGATATTTCTCCTGTCGTGTATGAAGGAGTCCAGCCTGGCGGTCAGCTTACAACAACTACAGATATAGAGAATTATCCCGGCTTTGAAAACGGTATAGCCGGTCCGGAGCTTATGGCTACGATGAAGGCTCAGGCGGTAAGGCTTGGCGCTGATGTGCGTACAGGCGCGATAACGTCTGCGGACCTGTCGCAGAGACCTTTCAAGATAGTGATCGACGGAGAACATGAGATTGCAGCCGAGGCTCTGATAATCGCTACAGGAGCTACGGCAAAGTATCTCGGACTTCCTTCTGAGGTCAAGTATCGTGGCCTTGGAGTGTCTGCCTGTGCAACATGCGACGGTTTCTTCTACAGGAAGAAGACGGTAGCTGTAGTAGGTGGCGGAGATACGGCTTGTGAGGAGGCTACATATCTTGCAGGACTCTGCAAGAAGGTGTATATGATCGTCAGAAGGGATGTGCTCAGAGCTTCCCAGGCGATGCAGGAAAGAGTGATGTCTACAGAAAACATCGAGGTGCTCTGGAACTGCAATACGCAGGAAGTCCTCGGTGATGAGTATGGAGTGACAGGAGCAAGGCTCGTGAGAAAGGATGGCGAGGTTTTTGATATTGCTGTCGACGGCTTTTTCCTTGCCATAGGTCATCATCCTAATTCAGAACTTTTCAGCCAGTGGGTGCAGGTCGATAAGGAAGGTTATATCGTTACTGACGGAAAGACATCGAAGACCAACGTGGAAGGTGTCTTTGCGGCAGGTGACGTGCAGGACCCTCTTTACAGACAGTGCGTGACTGCTGCTGCATCAGGCTGCCGTGCGGCTCTCGATGCGGAGAAGTTCCTTAAAATGAAGTAATAACGGTCATATAATGAAATTGAAGAACCTTTTTCTTGTCCTCATTGCGGTCGCTGCAATGGTTTCATGCAAGTCTCAGTATGAGATTCTGCTCAACAGCAACGATGTGAAGCTGAAGTATGATGCGGCTTTCAAGTATTTCGATGAGGGAAAGTATGCCAAGGCTGCATCGCTGTTCGAGTCTCTGTCCGTGATGACTAACGGTACCGAGCGCGATGACACCGTCAGATATTATTGGGGACTCAGCAACTATAATTACAGGGATTTCTATACTGCAGAGACGAATTTCGACAAGTTCATCGAGCTCTATCCTCAGAGCCCCTTCACATCTGATGCGCGCTATCTCCGTCTGGACTGTCTGTACAGGTCTACCTTGAGGTATGAACTGGACCAGACTCCTACATACAAGGCTATAGATGAGATATCTCAATATATCCTTGAATATCCGGAAACCGAGCATATGCAGGTGTGCCGTGACATGCTCCTCGATCTTAATGAGCGCCTTGACAGAAAGGCTTATGAGTCTGCAAGACTCTATTACAGGATGGAGGATTATCTGGCTTCACGAGTGGCTTTGAGAAACGTCCTGAAGGATGACTCTGAAAACATATACAGAGAAGATATCCTTTATCTGATCGCGATGTCTTCGTATAAATATGCAAGCCTCAGTATTCCTTCAAAGCAGAGGGAAAGATACCTTACCTTTGTAGATGATTATTACAATTTCATCGGTGAGATTCCTGAGTCCCATTACAGAAGGGAACTTGACAATGTGTACCGCAAGGCCCAGAAGGCCCTTGGACGAGATGTGGCTGAGGATACCGAGACAAGCGGTATGACGGAGAGGGACTTTGCGAAGGAAAGAAGAAAAGTCATACGCGAAGGAAAGAAAAGCGAAAAATAATTGAAACCCTCATGCAGATGCAGGGGTATAATTAAATGGACAAAATACTATTTTTAAGATATGGCAAACAAGAAAACACCGGTAAACACACTGACGAGAGACCTTAACGATCTCGCAGCTCCTACAGGAAACATCTATGAGACAGTAGTGATACTTTCAAAGAGAGCGAACCAGATCGCTATCGCTGAGAAGAAGGAGCTTACAAGAAAGCTTGAGGATTTCAAGAACGATCGTGACACGATGGAGGAGGTATTCGAGAATCGTGAGCAGATCGAGATCTCAAAATATTACGAAAGACAGCCGAAGCCTAGCCTCGTTGCCATCGAGGAATTCAAGGACGGCGAAGTCTTCTACAGAATGGCAAAGCAGGACGAAGAGTAGTCTATGCTTAGCCGGCTTCAGGTAAGGAACTATGTTTTGATAGACTCTCTGGAAATTGATTTTCCGGAGGGTCTGATCATTATTACTGGACAGACCGGAGCCGGAAAATCCATTCTCATGGGAGCCCTGGGGCTTGTGATGGGCTCTAAGGCAGATGCTTCCATGCTTTCTGAAGGGGCGGACAGCTGTGTCGTTGAGGCGGAGTTCGACGTCAGTCCCGATGACTTGCTGCTTAAGTCTGTCATGGACGAAAATGACGTGGAGTGGGATGAGGGCCATCTCATCGTAAGGAGGGTAGTCAACCGCTCAGGACGTTCGAGAGCCTTTGTCAACGATTCTCCTGTGTCCGTGCAGCTTCTTCAGGATATTTCATCCCAACTGGTCGATGTGCATTCGCAGCACCAGACCCTGCTTCTCTCTGACAAGGGATTCCAGCTGGATACTCTCGATTATTTTGCAGACGCATCTTCTTTGTGTGAGGAATGTACTGTCCTTTGGAAGAGGCTTGGTTCCATGAAGCATGAACTTTCGGAACTTGACTCGCGTATTTCAAGGATGGCTGTGGAACAGGACTATAATCAGGCTCAGTTCAATCAGCTTGAAGCTGCCTCCCTTCGAGAGGGGGAGCTTGCGGAACTCGAGGAGGAACAGAAACAGCTTGCCAATGCAGAGGAGATCAAGACCGGTCTATGTTCGGTCGAGGAGCTCTTCACCTCTGCTTCTTCAGGCGGAGAAGTGATGTCCATCGATGCGTCTTTAAAGGAGGCTGACAAGGTTCTCTCAAGGCTGAGCCGTTTCCTTCCAGATGCTGCGGCGCTTTCTGAACGAGTTGATTCATGCCGCAGGGAAATTGATGACATCCTCTCGGAAGTCGTAAGCCTCAATTCCCGCATAGACCTTTCCCAGAGCAGGCTTCAGGAGGTTGAGGACAGGATGTCCATGCTGTACGGGCTTCTTCATAAGCACGGCTGTGCTGACGAAGCGGAGCTGATGGCATTGCGCGACAGACTCTCTGATATCCTGTATGACTCCACCCATCTTGAAGAAAAGAGAAATTCTCTGATGAAGGAGATTGCTTCAGTCGAGTCCCAGCTTAAGGCCAAGGCGGACATTCTTCATGAAAAGAGACAGGCGGCATCTGTTCCGTTCGCCGAAGCCATGACAGGTTCTATAAGGAATCTTGAACTTCCGTACGCTGTCTTTGAAGTTGAACTTCTTCCTGTATCAATGAACTCGAAAGGATATGATTCTGTACAGTTCAGATTCTCTTCTACAGGCAGGAACGCCGTTGATGTCGCAAGATGTGCCTCAGGTGGAGAAATGTCCCGTATCATGCTTGCACTCAAGGCGATGCGTGCGCGTTATGCAAACATGCCGACCATGGTGTTTGACGAGATAGATACAGGTGTCTCCGGCAGCGTAGCCGACAGGATGGGTTCCATGATCTGCGACATGGGACAGTTCATGCAGGTATTCGCCATTACCCATCTCCCTCAGGTGGCTGCCAAAGGCAACGCCCATTATCTTGTGGCCAAGGATATAGATTCTGCCGTTTCCAAGGCTGTCACTACAATAAAGAAACTCTCCCGCGAGGAGAGAGTTCTTGAAGTTGCCAGAATGTTGAGCGGCTCCGTTCTCACTGACGCCGCTGTGGCCAATGCGAAGTCGCTTCTTGAATCATGATGTCTCTATCTTGTCTTGATGACTGACCACTCGTCTCCGTAGACAAGCCTTCTGATACCCTGATTTACATATCCGCCGTTTTCTGCCGGCACGAACATGAAGGTGCTCTGCAGCATCTGTGTCTGTTCGTCATCAAGCTTCCTTGTCCAATGCGAACCGTACCTTCCGCACATGCCAATGAAGTATGTGGCTATGTCATAGCCTTGGAATGCATACTGTGTCGGCTCGGTGTTGTAAAGCGCCCTGTATTTAAGCAGGAAGTTCTTTACCTGCTGGCTGTCGTAGTCGATGAGGTATCCGAGACTGATATGTGCAGCAGTCTTGTGGAGGTTTTCTACCTCGATGGTCTCGAAGTTCCTTATCCTTGCAGGTGCATAGAGCACAACATTGAGCTTGTTATACAGGAGGATGCTCAGATTTCTTACCACATCGTTGACAAAGGCTTCGCTTTCAGATGCAATAACTACCCTGTTCACCCCTGTAGCTGTCATAAGGCTGGTCAGAGGCTCTGTGATGTCCCTGCCTTCAAGGATGCTGTATGAGAAAGGTATGAATGTCAGGCCGGAAGAATCCGCAGCCTGGATCATCTGCTTCACTCCATCCGTCTGACGTGCCGTCTTTTCCTTTATCATTATCAGGGTGTCTCCCGGCATGTAGTCTTCCCTTATCCAGTTCATGATGTCTTTGTACTGAGACATCTGAGGAGTCGGCACCTGGATGAAGTTGCTGTGTCTGTATGCCAGTTCTTCGGCCCTTGAGTCGAGAGGTGAGATCACCATCCTCGGGTCGGTGTCGGATTCGAGGAGCATCCTCAGGTCCGTTGAAGATACCGGACCTATTATCAGGTCGCTCTCATCTATGTCTTCACTTACTATAGGATGGGTCTCGTCAGATGAGTCATATACATTCAGCTGAGTGCTTATGCCGGCATCCGCCAGATCCTTGACGGCAAGAAGCACTCCGCTGTAGAAGTCCATGTTGTTTCGGCTCACGCTTTCGGTAGAGGCCTTCATCGGAAGGATGAGGGTTACATTGACCTCGTCCTTGGGAGCAAACAGCCATTCAGGGTCGGGACCTCCTGTCATGACAGTGATTGTATCTGCATCCGCCAAGGTGCTTTCTTCGTTTTCCGTCACTTCCGTTTCAGCTTCAGTCTCTGTGTATATGAAGTCTACCTCAGGAGTTTCTCCCGGTTCAGGGATTATAAGCTTCTGTCTCTTGGAGAGCTTCCTTCCAGTGAGGTTGTTGGCCATCATGATGGCTTCTACCGTGACCCCATACTTTTCCGCTATCACATCAAGATCCTCATACCACTTTACAGTGTGGGTCTTCTGCTTCTTTGATGACGCATTCCTTACTTGTGCGTCAGGCTTTTTCTTTGTATCCTGGGCCGGCTGGGCAGGCTGGACATCTTCTGAAGCTTTCCTGTCTGCCTCTGCCTTCGTCTCATTCTGTGGCTCAGCATCCTGTTCCTGTACGGTTTCCGCATCCGGTTCAGTTGCAGCCGGCTTTCCGGCAGGCTGTGCTGCGGCTGACAACGCTTCGGCAGACGGGATCAGTATGATGGCGTTCTTCTTCAATCCTGTCTCCTTGAGGGAAGGATTGAAGCTGTAGATGTCGTCGACAGTAACAGAATATGCCTTGGCGATCGAGAACAGGGTCTGCTTCTCGCGTACGATGTGGGAATAACAGACCTTGCCGTTGACGCGTACCTTTTCCTTGGATATGGTCACAGGAGTGCTTATGTACTCCTGACCATATGTGACGGACGCCGATCCAAAAGCCAGCATGAAAGCCAGTATGATGTTCGTTATTTTTGTGCTCATGTCAGTGTCTTTATAACCGGTCTATGAATTCTTCAAGCTTTGTGGCAAAGGTCTTCCATGAGAGCCTTTCCTTCTCAAGCCTTATGTTTGCAATGCAGTTGTCCCTGATTGCGGGATCGCTGAAATATCTGATGATCTCCCTGCTGATGCATTCCGGAGTACCTTCATCTGCCACAAGTCCCGTGCCTCTGTCGCCTATGGTCTCCTTCAGTCCTCCTACATCCGTTACTATCATAGGTACTTCGAAATGGTATGAGACCGAGCTTATGCCGCTCTGTGTCGCGCTTCTGTACGGGAGGACTGCAAGGTCAGCCACTGAGAACCAGTCAGAAACCTCTGAGTCCTTTATGTATTTGAGGTTCAGCAGTATCCTGTCCTTGCCCGGGAGCCTGTCGATTATTTCCTGATACATGTCGAATGAACCGTATGGTTCTCCTGCCACAATCAGCTGGTAATCGTCCGGCAGCTTTCCGAAGGCCTCGAGAAGTATGTCAAGACCCTTGTATGTCCTGATGAGACCGAAGAACAGGATGTTCTTCATTCCGTGCCTGAGACCGAGCTTCTCCTCGGTCTCAAACCTGTCCTTCCTTTCTCCGAAATGTGAATACAGGGGATGCTGTATCACGGTGTAGCGCGAATCCGGCTGAAGGGCCAGCAGGTCATGTGATACGGCCTCGCATAAGGTTACGCTTCCAGTACTTCCCTTGAGGAAATATCTGGTCAGGGGAGCGTCGAAGAAATGAGGCTCGTGAGGTATTACGTTGTCAAGTATGGATATGACCTTGCAGTGCTTCTTCATCCTTCTGGTTATGTATCCCAGCGAAGGAGCGAAATAGGACATCCAGTACCTGACTATGAGCACGTCCGGCTTCCAGTCCCGGATCTGCCGGTATGTGCTGATGTAAGAAAAAGGATTGGCCGTATCCAGCAGAGATACACTCTCCACCGGTACGGCCTCATCGTCTGCTGTCACCAGCTGTGTCTTACCAGGGAAGAGGAATTCGGGATATTGTCTCTTGAAGTTGAATGCCTTGACAACATGCTTCTTGCTCAGTTCACCGTAAAGGCATGCGTTAAACTGAGAGATTCCTCCTCGATAGGGATAGAAACAGGACAGTACAGCTATTTTCAATTGTTCCTATTTGTTGTTCTTTGACTTGATGTACTCCTCGTTAAGACCTGCGAGAACATCGTCTGTAATGTCAAGGGCAGCGTCAGCTGTGATTACTGGTGCTCCGCCTGAGTTTGTGAGGATCATGGCGTACTGCTTCTCCTCGTTGTACTTGTTGATGAAAGTCTGGATTGCATCTCCAAGCTGGTTCATCATCACCACCTGCTCCTCGTTGATCTCCTGCTGCTTCTGAGCCGCGTAGTTGTTGAACTCGACTTCCTGCTGAGAGAGCTTCTGTCCCTGAGCCTCGGCAACCGAACGTGTCATGAGGCCCTTGTCGATCTTGTTCTGGAAGTCTGCAATGTCGTTCTCGAGCTTCTTGCCTCTTCTGTTCACCTCAGCCTGAATGTTCTGTACCTTGGTCTCGACAACTGACCTGAGGTCGTTTGCCATATCGTACTCCATAAGTACCCTGTCAAGGTCTATATAAACGATGTCGCCCTTTGAAGCGGCAGCTTCAACAGCTGTACCTTCTGCCTGGACATCAGCAGTCTTGCCTCCTTTGGTAAGAGAGAGGACTCCAAATACTACAACAGCAACAAGTGAAACGATGCTGAGGATGAGTGATGTGTTTTTCATTTCTTATAAATTAATATTGTTTTCGTTTGAATATCCCGCAAAGGTAATTAAAAAATCTTAATTTTGGAGAGATACTCCTGTATTGTTTTTTCCAATCCCATATATAGCGCATCGCAGATCACTGCATGACCTATCGATACCTCTGCGGTCCATGGTATCATGCGTATGAAATACTCGAGGTTTTCAAGGTTGAGGTCATGTCCGGCATTCACTCCCAGCCCTGCCTCGCGCGCTGCCTCGGCTGTCTTTACGAAAGGCTCTATGGCTGCCTCAGCACCTTTCGGGAACATGCTGGCGTATGATTCGGTGTATAGTTCGATGCGGTCGCAGCCGCAGAGAGCCGCGCCCTCCGCCATCCTCGGATCCGGGTCCACGAAGATCGAAGTCCTGATGCCTTTGCTTCTGAATTCTGCACATACCTCTGTCAGGAAGTCCCTGTTCTTCAATGTGTCCCATCCGGCGTCGGATGTTATGGCGTTGTGTGCGTCGGGAACCAGGGTGACCTGGTCCGGGATGACTTCGTTTACAAGGTCGATGAATGACGGGATGGGGTTTCCTTCTATGTTGAATTCCGTCCTGATCAGCGGCCGTATGGTCCTGACATCTGAATATCTTATGTGCCTTTCATCCGGTCTCGGATGTACGGTGATGCCTTCTGCACCGAAATCCTCGCAGTCCAGGGCCGCCTTGGTCACATCGGGCATGTTGCCGCCACGGGCATTCCTGATGGTCGCGATCTTGTTGATGTTGACGCTTAGCTTTGTCATTTCCATGTATAGTCTATGGTTTGTTCAAATCACAAAAATATATAATAAAGTTCAATTATTGTAAATTAAGTGTTAATTTTGTGCTATGAGAATTGCTATATATATAGGTACGAGGGATCTTGAATCCGATGAGAGGTTCGTTACCCTCATGGATGCCCTGCGTGATGGCGGCTGTGAATTGAATGTTCTGGAAGAAGGCGAGACGCCGGCAGAGGATGCGGATATGCTTCTGAGTGTCGGAGGTGACGGCACCTTCCTTTCCACTTCAGTCCATGCTGCAGAAAGGGGACTGCCGGTTGTGGGAGTGAATCTCGGCAGGCTTGGCTTCCTCTCTGAGAACCGTCCCGAGGATGTCGCCTCCGCACTTCTGAACGGCGACTATACGATAGAGAACAGGACCATGCTTCGCGCGGAAATCAATACTGGAAATCCTCTGATCGATTCATGGCCTTATGCCCTCAACGAGATGGCTGTTATAAGGAAGGGGGCGGCCATGCTCGCTGTCGATGTAGCGATTGACGGAATGACTCTTCCTACATACTGGGCTGATGGCCTGATAGTTTCCACCAGTTCCGGCTCGACTGCATATTCTCTCAGCGTAGGCGGACCAATAGCCCTTCCGGAGTCGAAGGTTCTCATAATTTCTCCTGTAGCACCGCATAACCTCAATGTCCGTCCTCTTGTGATTCCGGACTCCTCCGTGATATCCTTGAAGATGCATTCGAGGGACGGAAAGTTCGATTTCTCGGCCGACAACAGGACATGTGAGGTAAGCGAGGATGTGGAGATCGTGGTCTCTGTGGCACAGTTTTCGCTCAAACGTGTCCGACTTAACAGTTCCAATTTTATAAATGCCCTTACAGACAAACTGTTCTGGGGCGAAGATGTCAGAAATATCAAATAAGAAATATGGCGAGTGAAACTATGACCAATGTGCCTGTCCATGTATCCATGATCATGGACGGTAACGGACGTTGGGCCAAGGAAAGAGGCAAGGAAAGGGTCTTTGGCCATTATGAAGGCGTGGAAAGCGTGCGGGCCTGTGTGGAGGCTGCTGTAGAGAATGGTGTGAAGTACCTGTCGATATATGCGTTTTCGGAAGAGAACTGGAACCGTCCTCAGGAGGAGGTGACAGCATTGATGGGCCTTATGGTCAAGGCTATGGCAGCGGAGATGAAGAAGCTTGACAGGAACGGAGTGCGCTTCATGGTCATAGGAAACAGGGAGCGTCTCGGAGATTCTCTCAACAGGACCATTGACGAGTGTATGGAGATGACCGCACATAACGACACATTGACTCTGATCGTATTCCTGAGCTACAGCGGGAAATGGGATATCCTTCAGGCTGCAAGAAAGATGGCGGATGATATGATGGAAAGCCCTCAGAAGCGGGAAGAGATAGAATCTATGGGAGTCGAAGGCTTCGACAGATACCTCGCTACCGCCGGTATCCCTGATCCGGACCTTATCGTGAGGACTTCCGGTGAGAGCAGGCTCAGCAACTATCTTCTGTGGCAGGGAGCCTATTCTGAGCTGCTTTTTGTGGATACCCTGTGGCCGGATTTCCGCAAGGAGGAGTTCCGTGCGGCACTTGAATACTATTCAAAACGCGACCGTCGTTATGGAAAAGTAAAATAAATGCTTATATTTGCAGTTTTGAATTTAAGAGCATACAGATGAGAATCAGCAAAATAATCTCAACATCACTTCTGCTGCTGGTAACCTTGGGCGCATGGGGTCAGCAGGCCGGAGATGATGTTACGGTTGATTATAACAGGCCAAGGAAATATATAGTCGGTGGGGTTGAAGTCGAAGGTAACGAATATCTCAATCCTACCCAGATCCTGCAGGTGTCAGGACTTCGTGAGGGTATGGAGGTTACCGTTCCGAGTGAGGAGATGACTTCTGTCGTGAACCGTTTGTGGCTTCAGAGATATTTTGAAGACGTTGCGGTTGTGATTGACTCGATTGCGCCGGCCAGCGATACTGCCTTCTTCAAGATCCGTATAATTGAAAGACCCAGAGTGTCGCGTTGGACCTTCTCGGGAGTGAAGAGTTCGGAGGAGAAGGAACTCATGGAAAGACTTAATCTCAAGAGAGGAGGAGAATTCTCCGAGTATGTATCAAAGACATCTTCCGACATCATCAAGAGATATTACAAGGAAAAAGGTTTCCTTAATGTGAAGGTGGATGTCAATACAAAGCGCGACTCTGTTGTCCGCAGCGCCATCAGAGTGCAGTTCGCTGTCGACAGGGGTGAGAAGGTCAAGATCAAGACGATCACATTCAACGGTGTTGAGAATGTAAAGGAAGGCAAGCTCGTAAGGTCGATGAAGAAGACGAGGGACTCGCGTCTGATGAACTTCTTCAGCTCGAAGAAATTCAAGGAAAACGAATATGACAACGACAAGCGCTCCCTTGTAAGCGCCTTCAATGAGGCAGGATTCAGGGATGCGAGGATAGTCAAGGATACGATGTACTATGTCGAGCCGGGCCGTCTTCAGATAGACTTCGATATTGATGAAGGAAAGAGATATTATTTCAGGAACATCACATGGACCGGAAATTCCGTGTACCCTTCGGAAACCCTCAATGAGATCCTCAAGATCGAGAAGGGCGATGTATATGATGTGGTGACGATGGAGAAGCGCCTTTTCGGTGGCGGAAAGCAGTCGGAGTATGATGTGTCTAAGCTGTATAAGGATAACGGATACCTCTTTTTCCAGATACAGCCAGTTGAGATCAATATTGAAGGCGACTCTGTCGATGTGGAGATGCGTATCGTGGAGGGCAAGCCTGCCACATTGAATAATATAGTCATCAATGGCAATGACCTGACAAATGAAAGGGTTATCCGTCGTCAGATCTTCACCCGCCCGGGTTATCTTTTCAGCCAGACAGATTTTGAGGGTTCCATCCGAGAGATTGCATCAATGGGCCAGTTCGACCCTGAGGCAATCATGGAATACGGCAAGGGATATTCGATCATCCCTAACCAGCTGAACAATACTGTTGACCTTATCTACAATGTGACTGAAAAGCCGTCCAGCCAGCTTGAACTTTCCGGAGGATGGGGAGGTAATACATTTGTGGCGACTGTCGGTGTCAGCTTCAATAACTTCTCGACAAGAAGGTTCTTTGACAAGACTGCGTGGAGACCGGTTCCGCTTGGAGATGCCCAGAATCTGGCCTTCCGTTTCCAGACCAACGGTACATATTATACCAGCCTCTCGGCCAGTTTCTCAGAGCCATGGCTCTTCGGAAAGAAGCCTACATCGCTGAATCTTTCGGTGTACTATACCAGACAGACGATGTCGAACCCGTACTTCAATATCCTGAACAACGAACAGTATATGGAAGTGTACGGATTTGCGGGAGGACTTGGAAAGCGTCTGAAGTGGCCTGACAGATATTTTGTGCTCTACAACCAGCTCAGCTGGCAGACATACAAGCTTCAGGACTGGCCGTACAACTTCCTGTTCGATACGGGTATCTCACATAACCTGAGCTATACCCTCAGCCTGTCAAGAAACTCTACGGACCAGCAGATCTATCCTCGCCAGGGTTCCGACTTCAGCTTCTCCCTCCAGCTTACTCCTCCGTATTCGCTCCTGAGAAAGACGGACAGGGGTATCAGGGATGAAGAAGGAAATCCTACTAAGGTTTCAAGCTGGCGTGACATCAACTATGACTTCCAGACTTCCGGTGACAGATACAGATGGATCGAGTACCATAAGTGGACGTTCAAGGGCGCTGTTTATACCAAGCTGGTAGGTGACCTTGTGCTGATGGCACGTGCCCAGTTCGGATATCTCGGATACTACAACAGAAAGTGGGGATATTCTCCTTTCGAAGGTTTCCGTGTAGGTGGTGACGGTATGTCGGGATATGATACATACGGATCGGAGATCATCTCCCTCCGCGGTTATGAGAACTACTCTCTGACTCCTCTTGCAGCGTCGGGATATAATTCGGAAGGAAACTATTACGCAGGTAACGTCTATGACAAGTTTACAGTCGAGCTCCGTTATCCGGTGATCCTCCAGCCGCAGTCGACCATCTTTGCCCTCCTCTTCCTTGAAGGCGGTAACTGCTGGTCCGACATCAGGAACTTCAATCCGTTCCAGATCAGAAGGTCGGCCGGTGTCGGTGTGAGAGTCTTCCTGCCTATGATCGGACTTCTCGGAGTCGATTGGGGATACGGATTTGACAACCATGACGGAAACGGTGGAAGCCAGTTCCACTTCGTGATCGGACAGCAGTTCTAAAAGTCGTTGCGAGGCTCCGGCGGAGCTGTGACAGGCTACTGAATGATATTGATGAAATAATTAAATACTGAAGAAACATTATGAAAAAAATTCTTTTGATTGCAGCGATGGCCGTAATGTCGGTGGCTGCAAGCGCACAGGACCTCAAGTGGGCATATGTTGATTTCAACGAGATCATCATGCTCATGCCTGAGATGGATGAGGCAAGAGCAACTCTTGAGGAGAACCAGAAGACAAACGAGGAAATCCTTGTTGCAATGTATGATGAGTATCAGACAAAGATGCAGCAGTATCAGCAGAAGGCGGAGTCGTGGACTCCTGCAATCCGAGAGAGCAAGGAAAGAGAGATCATGGAGATCCAGTCACGCTTCGAGCAGACTCAGCAGAGCCTTCAGGTAGAGCTCCAGCAGCTCCAGCAGAACCTTCAGGCTCCTATCTATGAGAAGGCTCAGGCAACGGTTACCGACCTTGCAAAGGCAAAGGGTATCGCTTTCGTGTTCGAGAAGGCTTCCCTTCTTTATGTGGATCCTGCTCAGGGTATCGACCTCACTCCTGAAGCACGTACAGCCTTGAACATCCCTGCTGACAGAACTCTCGAGGCTCTCCAGGCAGAACTTCAGGCAGCAGCACAGGCAGCTGCAGCAGCTCAGGCACAGTAATTTCAAGACATATTCATGCGGACGGCGGGCCATTTTCATGGTCCGCCGTTTCTGCTATGTAAAAAACTGTGAAATAATAGTCAATGTATTGGAAAATTATTTACATTTGTAGGACAATCTAACCATTTGATTAAAATTCATAACACAAACTATGCAACATAAGGTCATTGATACTAAAGATGTTGTAATCAGATTTGCAGGAGATTCGGGAGATGGAATGCAGCTCACCGGGTCTCTTTTTGCAGACATGTCAGCCATCTTCGGTAACGAACTTTCCACTTTCCCGGATTATCCGGCTGAGATCAGAGCTCCGCATGGTACAGTTTCCGGTGTTTCCGGATTCCAAGTGCATATCGGAAGCGAGCACATCACTACTCCAGGTGACTTCTGCGATCTTCTTGTAGCCATGAATCCTGCAGCCCTCAAGGCTAATGCAAAATGGCTCAAGAGAACTGCCATGGTTCTTATTGATTCTGACACCTTCGACGAGGACGGTCTGAAGAGGGCGGGACTCAAGAGCGATCCTATCGCGGAACTCTACATTGAGGACCGTACGATCATCATCGCTCCTATCACGACCCTGACTGAAGAGAGCCTCAAGGACAGCGGTCTGGACAAGAAGTCTGTCGACAAGTGCAAGAACATGTTCACCCTCGGTATGGCATGCTATATCTATAACCGTCCGATGGAGTACATATTCCAGTATCTTGAGAAGAAGTTCGGCAAGAAGAAGCCGGAAATGATAGCTCCTAACAAGAAGGTGCTCCAGGACGGATACAATTACGCAGCCAACATCCAGGCTATCCCGAACACATACAATATCGAACCGGCCCATCAGGAGAAGGGACTGTACAGGAACATTACAGGAAACCAGGCTACTGCCTGGGGTCTCCTTGCTGCGTCAGAGAAGGCAAATCTTCCTCTTTTCTGCGGTTCATATCCTATAACTCCTGCCACCGGTATCCTTGAGGAACTTGCCATCCACAAGAATCTTGGAGCAAAGACTCTTCAGGCGGAAGATGAAATCGCCGGTATCTGTACGGCGATCGGAGCGGCATACGCCGGTAATCTTGCTGTGACCACTACTTCGGGTCCGGGACTTTCCCTCAAGTCGGAGGCTATGGGACTTGCCGTGATGACCGAACTTCCGCTGGTTATCGTGGATGTACAACGTGCAGGTCCGTCGACAGGTATCCCTACCAAGACGGAACAGACTGACCTGAACCAGGCCCTCTACGGAAGAAACGGAGAGTGTCCTATGGTGGTCATGGCCGCACATTCTCCTGCAAACTGCTTTGACGCTGCATTCAATGCTGCAAAGATAGCTCTCGAGCATATGACTCCTGTGCTTCTTCTTACGGAAGGATTCCTCGGTAACGGATCGGAGCCATGGCGCATCCCTTCGATGAAGGACTATCCTGCAATCAAGCCTCCTTTCGCCCAGCCGAATGTCCCTTACAAGCCTTTCCAGCGTGATCCGGAGACGTTCGTACGCAAGTGGGCCGTCCCCGGAATGGCGGGTTGCGAGCACCGTGTGGGCGGACTTGAGAAGAATCACGACGGTGTCCTTTCTTCTGACCCTCAGAACCATGCGACAATGGTCAGGGAGCGTTACATGAAGGTGCAGAAGGTCGCTGATTCCATTCCGGAACTTGAAGTGAACGGAAACAAGTCAGGTAAGCTTCTCGTAGTAGGCTGGGGAGGAACATATGGACATATCCTTTCTGCAGTCCAGGAGGCACGTGAAGCAGGTCATGATGTAAGTTTCGTGAACTTTGACTACATAATGCCTCTTCCTAAGAATACAGAAGAGGTGTTCTCGAAGTTCGAGAATATTCTTGTATGCGAGCTCAATAGCGGACATTTCGTTAATTACCTCCGTGCAGGACTTCCTCAGTTCAGATATTCACAGTATAACAAGATTCAGGGTCAGCCGTTCCTAGTCCAGGAAATCGTCGCTGCCATCAGAAATGTCATGTCGAGCGAAGTCGAGACATCTAAAGAATAAACAATTATGCCTAGATATACTTTCAAGGAATTCAAGAGTGATCAGGAAGTAAGATGGTGCCCGGGATGTGGTGACCATGGTGTTCTGGCTGCATTGCAGCGTGCCCTTCCTGATGTGACCGAGGCTTTGGGCTACAGCAAGGAAAGATATGTGGTCGTTTCCGGCATAGGCTGTTCATCCCGTCTTCCGTATTACATGAATACATATGGTTTCCATAGCATCCATGGACGCGCTACTGCAATTTCCACCGGAATCAAGGTGGCGAACCCGGATCTTGCCGTATGGCAGGCTTGTGGCGACGGTGATGCCCTTGCTATCGGAGGTAACCACTTCATCCATGCCATCAGAAGGAATGTAGACATCAACCTTGTACTTTTCAATAACCAGATATATGGTCTTACCAAGGGACAGTATTCTCCTACATCCCGTTTCGGAGCGATATCAAAGACTTCTCCATACGGAACTGTGGAGCATCCTTTCAATCCGGGAAGCCTTGTGCTTGGTGCAAAGGGAACCTTCTTTGCCCGCAGCCTTGATTCGGAACTGAAGCTTACTTCTGAAATCATGCTTTCAGCTGCAAAGCATGACGGATGTTCGGTGATGGAGATTCTTACGAACTGCGTGATCTTCAACGACGGAGCACATAAGCTCATCGCTGACAGGGAGGTGCGTGCAGACAGGACCATCGTTCTCCGCCATGGAGAGAAGATGATTTTTGGAAAGGAGAGGAACAAGGGAATCATGCTGGACGGAATGGGTCTCAGGGTGGTTACCATCGGTGAGAACGGTGTTACTGAAGACGATATCCTCGTACATGACGCTCATTCCGAGAATGTCGGAATCCACATGATGCTTGCAGATATGAAGTATCCTGATTTCCCAGTAGCTCTCGGAGTAATACGTGACGTCAAGGATGTCACCTACGATGACGGTGTCCGTGACCAGGTTGCTGAAGTAAAATCCAAGTCGAAGATCCAGTGCGTTGATGACCTTCTCCGCAGCGGATCTACATGGGAAGTGAAATAACCAATAAAACAATACATAATGAACACACAAGATCTGATGGCCAGACTCCAGGCCAAGTACCCTTACGAGAAAGAGTATCTCCAGGCAGTACACGAAGTGTTGGAGTCAATAGAAGAAGTTTATAACCAGCATCCTGAGTTTGAGGATGCTAAGATCGTCGAGCGCATCGTCGAGCCTGAGCGTATCCTTACCTTCAAGGTTACCTGGGTTGATGACAATGGTGAAGTACAGACAAACACCGGTTACCGTGTGCAGTTCAATTCTGCCATCGGTCCATACAAGGGAGGTATCCGTTTCCATCCTTCTGTGAATCTTTCGATCCTCAAGTTCCTCGGCTTCGAGCAGACTTTCAAGAATGCCCTCACAACCCTCCCTATGGGTGGTGGAAAGGGTGGCTCGGACTTCAATCCACGCGGAAAGTCGGATGCAGAGATCATGCGTTTCTGCCAGGCTTTCATGCTTGAGCTCTGGAAGGTGATAGGTCCTGACCAGGATGTTCCTGCGGGTGACATCGGAGTAGGCGGACGTGAGATCGGATTCATGTACGGTATGTACAAGAAGCTCGCCCAGCAGTACAATACAGGCGTGCTTACCGGTAAGGGTATGACATGGGGAGGTTCCATCCTCCGTCCTGAGGCTACCGGTTTCGGTGCGGTTTACTTCGTTCAGCATATGCTTCAGATGGCCGGAAAGGACATCAAGGGCAAGACAGTAGCTCTCTCAGGCTTCGGTAACGTGGCATGGGGTGCTGCAACAAAGGCTACCGAGCTCGGTGCCAAGGTCATTGCGATTTCAGGTCCTGACGGAGCTATCTATGATCCGGAAGGAATGAACGCAGAGAAGATCGCGTACATGCTCGAACTCCGCGCTTCAAACAACGATGTCGTGGCTCCGTTCGCCGACAAGTTCCCATCTGCCACATTCTATCCTGGAAAGAAGGCTTGGAGCATCAAGTGCGACATCGCTATGCCATGTGCATTCCAGAACGAGCTTACAGGTGCTGATGCAGAGGAACTTCTTGCAAACGGTACTTGGCTTGCGGCTGAGGTTTCTAACATGGGATGTACTCCTGAGGCTATCGCAGCGTTCCAGAAGGCAGGCATCATGTTCGCTCCTGGCAAGGCAGTAAACGCAGGTGGCGTTGCGACTTCAGGTCTCGAGATGACTCAGAACGCAATGCACATCAGCTGGAGCCCTGCAGAGGTGGACGAGAAACTCCATGCGATCATGTCGAATATCCACGAGGCTTGTGTGAAATACGGTACTCAGCCTGACGGTTACATCAACTATGTGAAGGGCGCTAACATCGCCGGCTTCATGAAGGTTGCACAGGCAATGCTCGAGCAGGGAATCGTTTAGCAGGTAATCCCCGGTCTGACCGGAATCTTTTTGCATCATTTTTGATTGCATTATAATAAATAAAGACTAACTTTGCGCCCGTTTTAAACGGGCGTATTTTTTAATTATCTAATATAATGAGTACTAACAAATTTTCAGTAAAGTATTGTGTACTGCTCCCATTGGTGCTGCTGATCACAATATTTCTTCTTGCTGTCCCTACCACATTCTTTGGTATTGAGGGACTTACTGTTCTCCAGCAGCGTACGATCGCTCTGTTTGTATTCGCTGCTCTCATGTGGATCTTCGAGATCATTCCAAGCTGGACAACATCTGTA
This sequence comes from Bacteroidales bacterium, assembly GCA_015060385.1. Taxonomy (GTDB): domain Bacteria; phylum Bacteroidota; class Bacteroidia; order Bacteroidales; family UBA932; genus Cryptobacteroides. The sequence goes on along the minus strand of SUYO01000014.1, from coordinate 3,497 downwards.
CTGGTTATCGTGATGGCTCTCCTTATGCTTTCCAACAAGGGACTTGGCTTCCTTATGGTAGATGCTTCTGGAGAGAAACTCGAAGGTATAATGAACTACACCAAGATCATGTCCGCATTTGCCGATCCTGTGGTGATGCTCTTCCTTGGTGGATTCTCACTTGCCATCATGGCACAGAAATATGGCTTGGATGTCACTTTGGCGAGATTCCTTCTGAAGCCGTTCGGTACAAACCCTAAGATGGTGCTCCTTGGTTTCCTGGTTGTAATCGCGCTCTTCTCAATGTTCATGAGCAACACAGCTACAGCTGCCATGATGCTTGCGTTCCTTGCACCTATCCTTGCAACATTCCCTGAGGGAGACAAAGGTAAGATCGCACTTGCGCTTTCAATCCCTGTATCTGCCAATATCGGTGGTATCGGTACCACTATCGGTACTCCTCCTAACGGTACTGCAGTTTCTAACCTTGAGACTTATTTCGGTATGAGCATATCATTCGGTGAGTGGGCTATCCATATGATTCCGTTCGTGCTCATCATGATTCTTGTAGCGTGGGTCGTACTTCAGGTCATGTTCCCATTCTCTACCAAGAAACTCGAGGTCAATATCCCGAAGAACGACAAGCCTACCACCTGGAGAACATATCTCGTGTGGGCTACATTTGCCGTGACTATCCTTCTCTGGGCTACCGAGAGCCTTACAGGTATCAGTTCATATATCGTGGCTCTCATTCCTCTTGCAGTATTTGTCTGCACAGGTACATTTGATAAGGAGGACATCAAGCAGATCGACTGGAGCGTGCTCTGGCTTGTTGCCGGAGGTTTTGCCCTCGGTTATGCAATGCTCGATATCTCAAAGGGCGGAACAGGACTTGGCGCTACTCTCGTAAATGCAATTCCATTCGGTGAGATGTCCATCATCCTTGTATTTGTTGTAGCTGGTCTCGTATGCTACCTGCTCTCTAACTTCATCAGCAACTCTGCTACCGCAGCCCTTCTCATCCCTATCCTTTGCGCTGTGTCGTCAGGACTTTCTGCAAATCCGGCATTCGCAGGCTTTGGCGGTGAAAAGGCCATGATCTGCTTTGTCGCTACCTGTGCTTCGCTTGCGATGCTGATGCCTATCTCTACGCCACCTAATGCAATCGCATTCTCTACAGGTCTTATCAAGACCAAGGATATGCTCAAGGCAGGTGCTGTGATCGGTATCTTCGGTCTTGTATTCGCCTTCTTCTGGCTCACAAAGATCTTCCCGTTTGCTGCTTAGTTTGTTCGTGACGTTCTGATACTTGTCTTCATAAGTATCATTTACGAAAAATGTGCTATATTTGCGGACCGCTTTCGAGCGGTCCGTTTTTATTTGTCATCCCCAGCTTGTCGAGGGATCTTTACAAAGGATATTAATAACAAAAATACTATGAGATATCTTAAAATCTTTATTTTTGCGGCACTTCTCGCTTTCAGTGCACAGAGCGTTACAGCTGCAGAAAAGGCTGAGCCGAAGAATAACTTCAAGCTCTACGGCTTTATCAGAAACTATTTCGTCTTTGACAGCCGCGAGAGCGTTTCTGGAACAGGAGACCTGTTCTACTATCTTCCAAAGGATGTGAAGATGCAGGATGGAATTGATCTTAATGACCAGGCTTCATTCACTTATCTTTCGCTTACTTCCCGTCTGGGTTTGGATGTGACCGGATATCAGATCGGCAATGTACATTTCAGCGCCAAGATAGAGGGTGACTTCTATTCGGGACTTTCAAATTCTTCGAATGCGAATGCTGGTACATACTTCCCTGGAAACACAAAGATCTCCGGAACGGCACAGGCGCGTCTCCGTCAGGCGTACGCGACTGTGACATGGAAGGAACTCGGAAAGTCTCAGAAGAATTCCGTAGCCCTCAAGATGGGTCAGGCATGGCATCCTATGGCTGCAGACATGCCGCATATCTTCAGTCTTGAGGCTGGTGCACCTTTCGGACCGTTCTCAAGAACCCCTCAGGTGACCATGGATGCAAATATCGGAAGCAACTGGATCGTATCGGCTTCAGCAATCTGGCAGATGCAGTACCAGTCAACAGGTCCTGTCGGTACTTCGGCCATATATATGAAGTATGGTATGACTCCTGAAATCTATGCGGGACTTACATATAAGACAGGTGGCTTTCTGGCGAGGGCAGGTGCGGACCTTGTAAGCATCAAGCCAAGGGTCCTTGGCCATACTGAAAGCGGAAGCACTGTAAGGGTATCCGATCGCAAGACATCTCTTCTCGGTTATGTATATGCACAGTATACCTACAAGAATTTTGCAGTGAAGGCAAAGACTACCTTCGGACAGGGCGGTGAGCATATGAACCTCATGAGCGGATATGCAAAGGTGGCTGAGAATGTAGACGGAAGCTGGGAGTATGCTTCTCTCCGCAACTCTTCGTCATGGCTCTCCCTTACATATGGAAAGAAATGGCAGGGAGTCCTCTTCCTCGGATATGTGAAGAACCTCGGACTTGCCGATGCAGTGGATTCTCTTGTAAAGGGAGATGTATATTTCTGCAGCAACGGTTTCTCAAACCTCAATCAGATGTACCGTATCAATCCTCAGCTTATATATAATATAGGTAAGATGAATATCGGACTGGAGTATCAGTGGACAGCTGTCCAGTACGGAGAATATTATGGCGGAGGTGCGATGAACGCCTATGGTCTCGCTGACCAGAATCTCCATTGGGTAGGCAATAACCGTATCAATATGATGGTTAAATTCAATTTCTAAAGTCCTCCCTTGTCATCCTGAGGAGTCCGTAGGACTTTGATTTGTCATCCTGAGGAGTCCGTAGGACGACGTGAGGATCTTTTAACAAAATTGTAACAACACTATAACGACCGGAATGTCAATCGATTATGACATTCCGGTCGTTTTTTGATGCTGAAAAGTCGAAAAATAATTTCAGAAAAATTTGGAGGTAAAGAAAAAATGCCTACCTTTGCAATCCCAAACGAAAAACGGGGTACAAAAAAGACCTCAAGTTTGGCTTAAGAAGTTCATTGAAAAGACTGATTTACTGTACAAGAAGCAAGTACCGAGAAATACAATTTATCGAGAAGCGTTAATTCTTTTGTTTAGGAATTATAAGTGTCAGGACAAGCTAAGAGATATTATTTATACAATGAAGAGTTTGATCCTGGCTCAGGATGAACGCTAGCGGCAGGCTTAACACATGCAAGTCGAGGGGCAGCATGGGACTGAGATTCGTCGAAGTCCTGATGGCGACCGGCGCAAGGGTGCGTAACGCGTGAGCAACTTGCCCGTTTCTGGGGAATAACCGGTGGAAACGCCGACTAATACCCCATGGTATCGTGATGAGGCATCTCATTGCGATTAAAGAATTTCGGAAACGGATAGGCTCGCGTGACATTAGCTAGATGGCGGGGTAACGGCCCACCATGGCGACGATGTCTAGGGGTTCTGAGAGGAAGGTCCCCCACACTGGAACTGAGACACGG
>SUYO01000004.1 GCA_015060385.1 Bacteroidales bacterium | reverse complement strand
CTGCTTTGTAACATATCACAATATACTACAAATATAGAAATTAAATTTGACAAAAAAAAGACTTTCAACAGAAAGTCTATCAAATATTTACAAAATTTAATTTTTCAAGAAAGTGTCAAACTACCGATGGCTGATTTAAAGGCAAAAATAGCCTTTGATGACCATGGAGAAAAGATATTGCTCTTAAAATATGCAAAGATTCGTGTCGTTTAATTTGTTAATTTCGTAAAGTTGCGTATCTTTGTCACGAAGTTTTTCATAGTTTAAGTTTAGGTTAAGTAACGGGGCGTTCGCAGTGACTGCGATGCCCCGTGAATTTTTATGGTGTTTCCCGTGTTACGATTTCAACAGAAATTATTCCGAAACCGACAGGCTGAATACCTGTAAAAATATTCATATAGATGCTAAAAAACGGAAAAATCATACATAAGAAAAATGCATTTCTTCTTTTTCTTTTTCTTATCATGGTTTACGAAATTCTCCTTTATATTTGTCCATGCCGCAATGTCGCGGCGCTAATGATTGAGGAGATAGATTATGAAAAAGATTTTTCTTGGCATTCTGGCTGTTTCTGCCTGCCAGATGCTCGGTATGCCTGATGAGGCGCAGCAGAAAGGAGAGTTGAGGATTTCGTTCAATGACGGACAGGTGACAAGAATCACGGAGACACTGCCTGACACCAGTGACTTCCTGCTTACTGTTTCGGATTCAGATGGTGTGGTCATTTATGACGGACCGTACGGGGAATCACCCGAGTCGATGATGGTGGACGCCGGCAGCTATGATATATATGTAAGGTCCTGTGAATTTTCAAAGCCGGCGTTTTCGGCCCCGCAGTTCGGCGAACGCCAATGTGTCGTTGTCCCTTCCGGAGGTGTCTGTGACGTCAAGCTTACCTGTGTGCAGATGAATGCCGGAATCCGGCTTCGGATAGATGAGAGCTTTCTGAAATGCTGCCCTGATGCCGCCCTTTTTCTGAAGTCTTCTGCCGGAAAGCTCATGTATTCCTTTACGGAAAAGAGGATCGCATACTTTCTGCCGGGCAGTGTCTCCCTGATGATGAGCGAGAATTCTGTAGACCGGATATTGTTTACCAGAGAGCTTCAGGCAAGGTCTGTGCTTGATATTGCTGTCAGTGCAGCTTCCGATCCTGACAGCCCTTCGCAGGAAAGTATCAGTGTAGCTGTCGATACGACAAGACACTGGACTTCCGAGTCATTTATAATAGGTGAGGATGAAAATGACAAGGGTGACGATATGTCCAGGGCTCTGACAGTATCGCAGGCCCTGTCTTCCATAGGTGCGGAGGGTGTCTGGGTCAGCGGTTACATTGTAGGAGGTGATCTTACTTCATCTTCGGCTTCCTTCGATCCTCCTTTCACTTCAAGGACGAACATTGTCCTCGGACCACGTTCCTCGACTGAGGATAGAGATGAGTGCATTTCTGTCAATCTTCCCTCAGGAAGCGTCAGAGAAAAACTTAATCTTGTGGATAATCCAACCCTCCTCGGAAGGAAGGTATGCATAAAAGGAGATATAGTCGAGGCTTATTATGGAATCCCGGGTCTGAAGAATGTCGTTGGTTTTGAACTCCAATAAATTTGCATATATTTGCAGGTTGGAAAAATCAAAATCAAGACAAATATTAATGAAGAATTATCTGAAACTGATTCTGACGACCTTCTTGTCAACCGTCATGGGAGTCATGCTTTCCGCACAGACTGCCGTAAAGGTCAGCGGAGTGGTGACCTCCGCTGAAGACGGGTTGCCGATGGTTGGAGTCGGAGTTGTTGCAGGCCCTGGAAACGGTGTCATTACATCCCTTGACGGTGACTATGTCATAGAAGTAGCTCCAGGTACTGAACTCGTGTTCTCCAGCATCGGTTATATGGATGAGAAGGTTGTCGTACCTTCCGTGGCGGAATTCACACACAATGTCGTCCTCCAGCCTGAGAATCTTCAGCTGGATGATGTCGTTGTCATCGCCTACGGTGTAAGAAAGAAGGGAACTGTCGCCGGTTCTGTCTCTACCGTAAAGTCGGAAAAACTTGAAAACACTCCTGCCGCAGCTTTTGACCAGGCTTTACAGGGTCAGGTGGCAGGTCTGACCGTGCTTTCAAGCACAGGAGAGCCGAGCGCTTCCGCAACCATGACCATACGTGGTACCAACTCCATAAATTCAGGTACGGCCCCTCTTTACATTCTGGATGGTGTTGCGATTTCTGCATCGGACTTCAATACCATCAATCCGGCGGATATCGAAAGCATGTCCGTCCTGAAGGATGCGTCGTCTACCTCCATATATGGAGCAAGGGCTGCCAATGGCGTGATTGTGATCACTACAAAGCGAGGTCGCAACATGGACAGACCGAATGTCAACTACCGCATGCAGATGGGTTGGTCGGCTATGGCCCATGGAAACTGGGACCTCATGAATACGTCTGAGCGTATACAGTATGAAAAGGAAGTCGGTCTTACTTCAGGTCAGAACTATAACTACCTGTCCACCATCGATGTGAACTGGATGGACGTAGTGTTCAACGACTCGGCCATGCTTCAGAGCCATGAGCTCTCCGTATCGGGCGCAACCGAGACGACGAACTACTATTTCTCGGGCGGTTATTACGATCAGGAGGGTATTGCTCCTGGCTCGGAGTTCACACGTTATTCAATGCGTTTCAATTTCGAGCAGCAGATGGCAGGCTGGCTGAAGATGGGAACCAACACCATGTTCAACTATCAGGACATCCTTCAGGCTGATGAAGGCCAGTACACCTTGGTGACTCCGATATCTGCTGCCAGATTCATGCTGCCGTACTGGAATCCATATAAAGCGGATGGATCACTTGCATCTATCAACGACAGGACTTGGGAAGGAAACGGACAGAACCCTATGGAGTGGCTTGCGAACAATCCGCTTTCATATAAGAAATATAAGGTGTTCTCAACCGTCTTTGCGGAGTTTAATATTTATAAGAATCTGGTTTTCAAGTCTCAATTCGGAGTAGATTTTTCACATACTACCGGTTTCAGCCAGTCATTCCCTGACTATGCACCTAACCAGGGAGAGGGAAGTGCGGCAAGAAGCTCGAGTGACGGACTCAACCTGCAGATCTCAAATACCTTGACCTATCGTTTTGACGTAAACAATATCCATGACTTTAATTTCCTCTTAGGACATGAGTGGCAGGATTACCATGTCGAGGCATTCAGCGTAAGCACGGCCGGACAGAACAATTCCCTGCTTACGGATATCTCTACAGGAACGAGGGCTACTTCATGGTCAAGCACTTCGACTTCGGATTATTCTCGTGTTTCATTCTTCGGTAGAGGTGAGTACAGCTATTCTGACAGATATTACGGAGAGGTATCACTCCGTACGGATGCATCTTCACGATTCGGAAAGAATAACCGTTGGGGACTGTTCGGAGCCGTGGGATTCATGTGGAATCTCAGGAATGAGGAATTCATGGCTGGTTCACGCGAATGGATTACGCTGGCCCAGCTGGCTCTCAGTTCAGGAACATCAGGTAACTCGGAGATCCCTAATTACGAGCATCTTGCCTTGATCGGAGGCGGCTCTGACTATGTCGGCGATGCAGGCGTCGCTCCTGTCCAGCCGGGTAACGAGGATCTTACATGGGAGAATACATGGACCTCCAACCTTGCATTACATTTCGGTTTCTGGAACAGACTCAACGTAGACCTTGAACTGTATAACAAGCTCACTACCGACATGCTGATGTCAGTACCTCTTGCATATTCCCAGTCAAATGGTTACGGATACAAGTGGTCGAACATAGGTGCGATGGTAAACAGGGGAGTGGAACTTAATCTGAACGTTGCTGTTCTCCAGATGAAGGATTTCAACTGGTCTCTGAACGCAAATGTGGGATACAACCGTAACAGGCTTACCGAGCTTTATAACGGGGTGGACGAGTATGAGACCTCCAACACAAGCACCAAGCTGGTTGTCGGTCATCCAATAGGAGAGTTCTATGTCAACAGGTTTGCCGGAGTGAATCCTGCCAACGGAGATGCCCTCTGGTATGACAAGGACGGAAATATCGTCAACGAGCTTCGTGTGGAGGACAAGGTGCTTGTCGGAAAGAGCTATTTCGCTCCTTGGCAGGGAGGTTTCGGTACCACCCTTTCGTGGAAAGGCCTCAGCCTGAGCGCTCAGTTCAGCTGGGTAGGTGACAGGTGGATGATCAACAATGACAGATACTTTGACGAGTCAAACGGACGTTTCATGACCTACAACCAGTCAAGAAGACTCCTTGACCGCTGGAAACAGCCGGGTGATGTCACCGATATTCCGAGACATGGCGAATATACCGAGTTCGACAGCCGTCTTCTCGAAGATGCGTCGTTCCTGCGTCTGAAGAACCTGATGCTTTCATACTCTCTTCCTTCAGACCTCATGAAGAGGACCGGATTCATCCGCGGTCTCAGGATATATGCCCAGGGACAGAACCTTCTGACATTCACTAACTTCTCGGGTCTGGATCCTGAGGGCGTATCTAACATTTATGCTGCGCAGTATCCGATGTCAAGACAGTACACATTCGGTATTGACCTCCTGTTCTAACAATGATGAAGATGATGAAGAACATATATATGAAACTTTTAAGACTGCCGGCACTGCTGGCGGTGGTCTTGGGAATGTCATCGTGTCTTGAGAAACTTCCGGGAGACTTCATTCTCGAGGAAGACGGCATGAAGACCTTCGAAGATGCAGAACAGATTCTTACAGGCATCTACACTTCCTATATGAGCGGTGCCCTCTACAGCGGATATCTCACCTTATGTCCTGACATACAGGCAGACCTTGTTTACGCTGTACAGGGAAATACAAATACGTATGGTACGTTGTGGCAGTGGGATATCCGTTCTACCAATTCTGAGATTGAGGGAGTCTATGCTGCACTGTACAGGGTTATCGGACGTTGCAACTTCTACCTTGACAAGGTCGGTGCTCTCCGTGAGAGTCTTACGGATGACGATGAGATAAGGTATCTGGACTACTATACCGGAGAAGTCTACTGTGCCAGAGCTCTCGCATATTCCGAGCTGCTCAAGTGTTTCTGCAAGGCATACGATCCTGCGACAGCCGCTGATGAACTCGGTGTAGTGCTGGCAGACACATATTTCGGTGAGAAGCCTGCGGTAAGGGCCAGCCTTTATGATTCCTATCAGTTCGTGATAAGCGATCTCGAGATGGCTGAAAAGATGCTTGATGAGGAAAACGACTATTATAATGCCGAATATTTTACAAATGCTGCTGCTCACGCCATCCATGCCAGGACTGCGCTTTACATGCAGGACTGGGATGCTGCCATAGAGCATGCAGGCATCCTGATTGAATCAGGCACGTTTGCCCTGGCAAGTGCAAGAAGCTATTATACCTCCAACCAGACCTATCTCGACTACCTCTGGACAAATGACAGTTCCTTCGAGAACATCTGGAGAATAGGATATACAGTTACTTCGTACGGTGCGGCGCAGGGTTCGGTCTTCCTCAACTTCACTACGGACTATACCTATTATTATCCGGACTATGTTCCTGCCCAGTGGGTGCTTGACTTGTATGGTGCAGGAGACGGAAGATACAATGCATATTTTGCCCAGGCTCAGACAGGATATTCGCACCAGCTTACATGGCCTCTTCTTGTGAAGTACTTCGGAAACGAGTCGCTGATGGCAAACCTTATCTATCATGTCAACATGCCTAAGCCTCTTCGTCTTGCGGAGCAGTACCTGATCCGTGCGGAGGCATACTGCAGGAAGGGAAATTATTCTGCAGCATCAGCTGACCTGACTGCTCTGAGCGAGAGCAGACACACTAACAGTGGCGGCATTTCTGTCACTGCTTCCAACTGGCTTGAGACAATTTCCGACGAACGCGTCCGTGAACTTTATATGGAAGGCTTCCGACTGCATGACCTCAAGCGTTGGGGCAAGGGCTTCGAGAGGACGCCTCAGGCTAAGACCCAGACGGAGGGTAACGACCTGAAGATAACTGCGGACAATCCGCTCTTCGTATGGCCGATACCTAATCATGAGGTTTCCGCTCCTGGTTCACAGATCCAACCAAATGAAAGCAACAGATAGTTACATATGAGGCAGATTTTGAAATATATTGCAATCACTTTCCTTGCAGCGGCGGCTCTCGCCTCCTGCAAGGAAAGGTATGTGACATATTCCGATGCAGAGTATGTCATGTTTGCGGATACCATGGCGACATATCCCGTACAGAAGGATGTCGAGTGGTTCAGTATACCGGTAGTGTCTACGGTTACAAGAGACTATGACCGTACCTTCGGAGTAGAGGTGGTGGACAAGGGCAATAATGCCGTAGAGAACCTCCATTTCAGACTTCAGTCCAACACCATTACCATCAAGGCAGGAGAAAACCGTGCGGATGTGCTGGTACATGGCTGTTATGACAATTTAGAGGCGACTGATTCATTGGGATTCCAGCTGAGGCTCGTGATGAACGACAATCTGGAGATGCCTCTTTACGGCAGGGATACCAAAGCTGTCCTGATGAAGAGCTGTCCGTTCGACATAAACAACTTCACAGGTTACTGCATGCTGACTTCCATGTTCCTGTACCAGTACAGCGTCACAGGAAGGTATCAGAGACTCATCTATACCGAGAAGCATCCTACTGAGGAGAATACGGTCATCTGCCGGAACTGGATCAGAGACGGTTATGACGTGACCATTACTTTCCATGCCGAAGATCCTATGAAGCCTTTTGTGACTATGGATGCCGGCCAGATCGCCAGCGATGAAGGTTCCTTCTTCGGAACGGTCCATGGTGACGACAAGATTCAGGTAAGAAGCAGCGAACTATACGAGTCGATATATTACCCATGCGGAAATTATCTCTATGTATGGACGGAAATGTATGTGGAGAATCTCGGTGTGCCTGTGGGCACTGTCGGCAACTTCTACAACATCATGGAATGGGTGAGCGACGAAGAGGCCGAACGCCTCATGAAGGAAGAAGGAATGTAAGATTGAAAAAATGCTATAGAATTATGATAAACAATCACATGTCAAGAATGACAAAAGTAATGACCATTGCTTTGGCCATGGTCGTGTCTGCGTGCAAACCAGTGTTAGTACCTGAGGCAGAGGTCGAGCCCGTCTTTCCTGCAGCTGTCGAGAAGACTGTGGCTCCGGGTGAGACCGTGACCCTTACCTTTGATGCCAATATGGACTGGGAGGTAAGTGTGCCGGAGAATTCCCTGACCACATTCTGGATCGAGGATGGTGCCATGGATGTCGCAAAGGTAAGCGGCATGGCCGGTGACGGTATTGCCGTCGTGATCGGAACAACCGCTTCCGAGGAGTTTGACGAGCGCTCCTGCGAGGTCAGCATGAAGATGGGAGACCAGATCCGTAAGATCGCAACAGTCATCCTCCCTGCCAAGGAAAGGAACCTTACCGTGTATGCGGCTGAAGTAGAGGATGGCGAGATCCTTTATGGCGAGGACGGCGGATATCTGTTCTCTGCATCAGAGGCTGAAACCCTCAGCCTTATATGGACAGGTGCGGACTTCAGGCTTCCTGTCAAGGTGGATGCGAATTTCAGCTGGACGGTCAAGACTCCTTCATGGGCTCGTATCGATGTACCTGAGGACCGTATAGGAGAAGTTTCCCTCACTATCCATGGAATTCCTTCGGAGTATCCTCTTGAAGACGCACAGGACAAGATACAGTTTACATCAGGTGACACCGTGATAAAGGAATATGATGTTTCGATACCGGGATGTCGTGATATATTCAGCATGTCTGTAGGCATGGGCCTTTCTGAACTGGTGTTCAGCCATGCCGGCGAACTGAAGGTGGCTACCGGTTTTGTGGAAACTCCGGCAACGGTGTCCGTGACCGGAACTGAAGATGTGCAGATCCTTGCCTTCGAACAGATTAACGGTCTGTATGATACAGATGGAGTACCTTCATGGCTTGTGATTGAATCTGATGATTATGACGCTACAGAGGGAGCTGATGTCATCCAGACAAGGAACGTGACCATATCGGTAGAGGCGAATGAAGGGTATGACCGTCAGGCTGTGATCTTCTTCCTCCCGCCTTCGGTTGCTGAATCCGGCAGTCCGCTTTTCAATGAAGCAGGAGATGCCGTAAAGGAAGAGTACAGACAGTATGCTGTCCCTGTTACACAGCTTTCAAGCGATCAGGAGTTTGTGATGATGCTGTCTTCTTCTGACGAAATGACGGCGGGCGGAGCCTCGTTTGCAGTTTCTGAAGATGAGGAACTCTTCTCTAAGTTCGGTAATACAAGGTTTGCGTATGAACTGGTATATACGGACCGTTATGCCAGGGATTATGCGAGAATGACATTCACATCTGCAGTGAGGTCATTCAGGATCTTTGATTCTGCAGGAGCCGACAGAACTGATGCAGAAGATTTCTTCCTTTCAGTTACTCTTGATGAGGACAGCAAGGGAGGAGTAATCGATATGATATCAGAGACCGAGGATTCGGGTTATGTCGTCTTCTATGGTTCTACGGACAATGTGCTTGCTGTGATCAGGTGTACTTTCAGTCCGGAGACTGTCATAGAGGAAATTCCCGAAGTCAGATTCATAGGTGACAGCGAGTCGTCCGCTTCCGCTGCAGGAGCTACTTTGGAGAGATTGACCAAAGGAGAGCTATATGACCAGTATAAGGAAGGAAATACTCCGGTATATCACCTCAGATATACTTCTGCAGATGCTCCGATGTTGATATCTCTCCCTTCAGGTGTGAAGACGCACGATGTGAACCCTTGGAATCTCCAGTACTACATCAGGGTCAATGACAATGTATATTCGGAGACCTTTGTCAACGATAAGCTGGGAGGTATCGAACTTATAGACGGCGGTGTCTTGATCTACATGGATATGCCTGAAGGTGATGATTTCATGCGTGGAAACATCAATTTCAGAGCGGCGAACGATAATCTGCTGCTGATTCTTATATGTACGATGGATCTTACAGGATCCGCTGAATAATGAAAGCTCACTTACGGAATATGAGATGTTTTAGGAACATGATCCTTTTCATGTCTTCCGCTCTTCTGGCCCTGTCAGGATGTGTGAAGGTGGAGGAACCGGATTATACGGAGCATGAATACGGATACATACAGTTCAAGCTGTATAAGGAGGCTTCCTATGAGGCGACCAAGGCTGCATCTTCGCAGCTGGAATACCTCAGGGATGTGGCGAAGATGAGGGTTACTCTGAAATATGATGAGGACCTTATCTCGCAGACTCTTGTAATGAATGCGTCAGATGATGAAAGGGCTGAGTACGGTCTAAGGAGTGACAAGCTCAAGCTGTTGTCCGGAGAGTACCAGGTGATTGCCTTTTCTCTGTATGATAAGACTGACAATGTGGTATACGAGGCTTCGCCGTCAGGTGAGTCTGTCTTTGAGATAGTTCCCGGAGGCCTGACTGTACATGACCTCACGGCTGACGTAGTGGCCCGTGGCAAGGTTCGCTTCCGTCTTGTCAAGGACCTGTCTCAGGCAGATGGTTCCGCTTTGACAAAGGCAGCAGAAAGGGAATATACGTTTGACGAAATAAGCTATGTGACCCTGGATGTACGTTCTGAAGAAGGTGTTAAGACGACATTCAGCCGTCTCCCCGCGAAGTTCTCGGTACATTTTGACGAAACGGATGATCAGGAGGACGGATATCAGACTTCAAGTCTGGTATGTGACACCTTGCTTTCCTTGAGAGCGGGTGATTACATGATAGAATCGTATCAGGTATATGACTCAGGAAAGATCCTTCTTGAGGCGAATTCCAGAGTCAGCTCGACTTTTACGATATCAGACAACAAGGTTGCTGAGGCTGAGGTTCCTGTACTCCTGCGTGAGACAGATGAATACATAAAGGATTATATCGCTCTGAAGGTCATCTGGGAAGCTCTGGATGGAGAGAACTGGTATTACAGGGGAGACGAGTGGAATGAGGGAGCCAACTGGGATTTCAACAAGGATATCGATCTATGGGGCGCCCAGCCAGGCGTGAAACTCCATGAAAACGGTCGAGTGGCTCTCATAACGCTCGCTGGTTTTGGAGTATCAGGACATGTTCCGGAGGAGATAGGGCAGCTTACCGAGCTTGTCGAGCTGTACCTCGGCAATCACAATGAGGGTAACAGACTGGACAATGACCCTACCGTGGAGTTCGGAATGTCAAACGCAAACCGAATGGAAAGACACAAGGAGTACCTTCGTCGCACCCATATTCTGACCCAGTTCTCCGAGCCGGTGGCCCGTGGACTTATGGAGCATGGCATATCCATTCCGGAGATAGCATTATACGAGACCATGACCGAAGATCAGATCATAGACCGCAGAACAGGCGACATGAAGATAAGAACCATGGAGGACGTGCTTCCAGGCGTGCCTACAAACGGTATCAAGAGCATTCCGGAATCCATCGGCAAGCTCAAGAAGCTCGAGACATTCTTCATAGCTAACGGCGATATCGAGACTTTGCCGGCTTCTATGGCAGAACTTGAATCCGTTACGGATTTTGAACTCTACAATTGCCGTAAGATGAAGAACTTCCCTGAGGTCATAGCCCTGATGCCGTCATTGACATCTGTAAATCTTTCTGCGAATCCTCAGTGGACTGATGTGGATGAAGGTCTTCGTGCCCTGGCATCCGGTCCTGCAGGAGAGTCGATACAGATTCTCTACATGAACGAGTGCAGCCTGACGGTCCTTCCTAAGGAGATCAACGAGATGAAGAAGCTCGGACTTCTCAGCGTGGCAAGCAACAGGATCAGCGAAATAGAATCCGCATACCCTGACATTTCGTTCGTTCAGCTGTATCTGGACAACAATCAGATTACAGAGTTCCCTTATTACGAGGATGAGGACGGCACGAGACTTTTCTTCAGGATAGCGGATGTGGAAACTTTCTCGTGCTCATATAACAAGCTCAAGAAATTCCCGAACATTTTCGATGCCGATGCTACCTACGTCATTCCGTCCGTGGATTTTTCATATAATGACATAGATGGTTTTGAGGGAGCCGAAGACGGAAGCTTCCAGGGAGTATACATACAGACGCTGTCCCTGGCAAATAATCCAAGATTGGGCAAGTATCCCAAGTGTCTTGCAGAAACAAAGTCCAAGGTAGATTACATAATTCTCCGCGGATGCGGCATCGATGAAATTCCGGAAGGTTCCTTTACAGGTGAGAATGTCAAGTATCTGATGTCCCTTGACCTTTCGTATAACCATCTCGATGATATTCCGCGTGAGTTCCATGCAGCTCACATGCCTTATTTCTATGGCATTGATGTTTCATACAACAGGTTCGAGTCATTCCCTTTCGAACCGTTTGACTGTTCGTCTCTTACAATGTTCGCTATCAGAGGACAGAGGAATGTCAAAGGTGAGCGTTGCCTTAAGGAATGGCCTGTAGGCGTATACAATCATACCGGCCTTCGCGCCCTTTACATGGGATCCAACGACCTGGGCAAGATCGATGATACCATTTCGTATCTTATCTATTATCTCGATATCAGTGATAATCCGAATATCGTCTTCGATGCCTCGGAGGTATGCTATAACTGGATGAACGGCACATACTTCCTTCTTTATGACAAGACTCAGGATATCAGGGGATGTGATGCGATGTTGAATTAATGAAGGAGGATGACGATCATGAAGAAATTATCATATGGATTTATACTTGTTCTGGCATCCCTCGCTGCCGTCGTGTCCTGCGTGGATGAACCTGATGTGCAGTTCGGACTCGATACGGAGGTGATCGAGATCGGTCCTGAGGGTGGTGTCAGAATGCTCAATGTCAGCTCTGCCGACAACTGGATAGCTACCGTGCAGGAGCCATGGGTGACCGTCTCTCCTGCAAACGGAACCGGTACGGCGGAATGCAGCATCGCCATTGATTCTGCACTGTCCGTCAATGTGCGTGAGGCTGTGGTCAGGATAGAGAACCAGGTGACCAAGGACAGGAAGGAGTTTACTGTAAGACAGAGCGGATTTGACTGGCAGATAGTCTTGCCCGAACCTGAAGTCACCGTTGCTGACTATGCAGTTCAGAATGAACGCAGGTTCAGCGTCAAGGTAAAGACAAACGTGCCTTTCAATGTCGTACTTGAAGAAGGTGACGGATGGCTTTCATACAGGAAGCCAGAGTTCAGCTTTGACAGGGGCGCCAGACCGCGCGATGTCAGGGTGGATTTCGAATGGAAGGTAAACTACGATCCTCAGGACAGAGACGCTCTTGTTAAATTCGAACCAGTAGATCAGGGTGTGGTTCCGGCGCTCAAGGATGACCTTAAGGTCAGGCAGGAAGCTGCCGAGCCGATCGAGGTAGGTATAAAGGGAGATTCCCTTGCCATTCTTGCCATCCACCGCATCATCGGATGCTGGACGGATATCGACACGTCTGAAAAAATGGAATTCTGGGATGGAGTGGAACTCTGGGATTCAGGTGAGCATAAAGGTCGTGTAAAGCGTGCCGAGTTCTATATGTTCAATACCAAGGAGTCCATACCTTATCAGGTCAAGTATCTTACGGCAGCTGAAGAACTGTATTTCTTCGGTAATACAAATACGTTCCTTCTCAGTCTCGACCCGGGAGAACATATCTGTGAACTGGAGAATCTGCGGAAGCTGACCATCGGAGCATATGGACTCTCAAGCCTTCCTGAATCATTCAGTAGGCTGAAGAATCTTGAATACCTCGATATCAGCAGCAATAATTTCCAGCAGGTGCCGTCTGTGCTGACTCCTGAAAACTTCCCTAAGCTTACGGCGTTGATCATGAATGCATGTCAGCGCAATACGATATATGACCTCAGCAATACCCTGAAGACAAATTACGGAGGACTGTTCGATGAGTCCGATACGGATGCTGACGGCAACAAGGTCTTTCCTAAGAGGCTTCTTATGTGGGACAATCTTGATACGTTGAGACTTTCTGTCAACTATCTGGAAGGAATCATTCCTGACCTTAAGGATGATCCGGATTTCCCTAAGTGGACTGAGGAGGAGGTCAGTGCATGTGATACTCTTCCTTCGATTCTGATAGGTATGCCTAAGGTGCTTCCGAACACGGATCTTTTTGCAATCAACCTGAACAGACTTCACGGAAGCATGCCGGACTGGCTATTGTACCATCCGAAACTTGATCTATGGTATCCTACTTCGCTCGTATTCCTTCAGGAAGGCAAGACTTCATATGGAGTGTCAGCCGGATTCGACAATGAACCGGCTAACATGGACTATTATTATGAACATTATACGAAAAAGAAGTTCAATCCGGCGAATCTAAAAGCAGAATGATGATGAAGTTTAACGAAATATTCAAGATGTTTTTCATGGCGGCCGTCCTCATGGCAGGACTGTCGGCCTGCTCAGTAGATGAACCTGCTGCCGACGGTCCGGTGCAAGGTGACAAGATCGCTCCGCTTACATCCGATGCAGTGGCAGGTGAGCTTCTCGTGCGTTTCGATGAACGTGTCAGCGGAATACTTGACCGTGCGGGACTCATCACCAAAGCCGGTGATGAGCCCGCACGAAGGTCGGGAATCCTGACTGTTGATGAGATCCTTGACCTTGTGGACGGCTATCAGATCGAGAGGGTCTTCCCGATTGATGCGCGTTCTGAGGAAAAGGTACGCATGGAAGGTCTGCACCTGTGGTATGTGGTACGTTTCTCAGACGAACATTCTGTTGAAAAAGTTGCCTCCGATCTTGCTGAATTGGGAGAAGTGAGCCGTGTGGAGTTCAACCGCACCCTCAAGAGGGCATCAACGGAAAAGGCAGTTCCGCTTACAGCTTCGGCAATGAAGCAGATGTATTCGTCTGCCAGGGTGGCAAGATTCAATGACCCGCATCTGGGTCTTCAGTGGCATCTGGTCAACAACGGTGACCTTGCTCCGACAAAGTTCATTGCCGGGGCGGATGTAAATGTCGAGAAGGCGTGGGACCTTTGCACAGGCGATCCTTCCATCATAGTAGCCGTGCTTGACGAGGGTGTTGATTTCTCCCACCCGGACCTCAAGTCAAGCATGTGGGTGAACGAAGGTGAGGTATGGCGCTCGACAGAAGACAATGACGGCAACGGCTATGCCGGTGATGTATATGGATATAATTTCGCGGCAGGATCCGGTGTCATATCGACCAACGGAAGATATGATACCGGGCACGGAACACATGTGGCCGGTGTGATTGCGGCCGCAAATGACAACGGCATCGGCATCAGTTCGATCGCCGGCGGTACATCGGATGCTCCCGGAGTGAGGATCATGTCATGTCAGATATTTTCCGGTGCGCTTGCCGGTACTGTACTGGATGAGGTGCGTGCCATCAAATATGCGGCTGACAACGGAGCCGTCGTGCTCCAGTGCAGCTGGGGATATATTTCAGGAGCAGCCAATCCGTTTGACTGGACTCCTCAGTTCTCTACCGATGAGGAATGGGAGAGCGCGAATCTCCTGGAGTTCAAGGCACTCGACTATTTCGTACACAATGCAGGCTCTCCTGACGGAGTCGTAGACGGAGGTATAGTTGTCTTCGCCGCCGGTAATGAATATGCCCCTGCAGCAAGTTATCCGGCAGCATATCCTGAGTTCGTCTCTGTTGCAGCTACTGCAGGAGACTATACTCCGGCTGTGTATACCAACTACGGCAAAGGTACAACGATAAGCGCTCCGGGCGGAGACCAGGACTACTATTACGAGTATGGCGACGGTCCGAACAAGGGTGCAGTAGGATGTGTGCTTTCTACTCTGCCTTATAATGTGACAGGTTCTGCAGGTGACCTTGCGGGATACGGATATATGGAGGGTACTTCCATGGCATGTCCGCATGTTTCAGGAGTTGTTGCCTTAGGCCTTTCATATGCAGCCAAACTGCACAGACACGTCAAGGCTGAAGAAATCAGGGAACTGCTGCATAGTACCAGCCGCCCGATAGAATCATTCTGGGATATGGATTCTCCGAAGCTCTTCTACAAATATGTAGCGGACCTTTCGGATGTACACCTTTCGAGCATGGACCTGAGGAACTACAGAGGTCAGATGGGCGAGGGACAGGTTGATGCATATGCCTTCCTTCAGGCTGTGGCCGGTGCCGGAGTGGAGATGACCTTCCCTAACGTGTTTGTTGCTGTCAACGGTACTGTGACCTTGATCCCGTCCATGTATTTCGAGGGTGGTGAAGGTCAGACCTATTCTGTGTCTGTAGAAAACCAGGAGCTCGTTTCATGTGACGCAGTCGGAAACAAGCTGGTCTTCCGTGGCATCGCGCCAGGACAGACCAAGGCTGTGGTCAGTTCCGGCAACGGTGCTTCAGCATCGTTTGTCATCACGGTCAGGGATACTGCAAACGGTAACGGCTGGTTGTAACGGATGAAGTATGCGGCATTCATATCGGCTCTGTGTCTGCTGGCCATGTCTGTTCATACGGCTCATGCACAGATAAGGATAGTGCCCAGGGGACAGCTTGAGGCGGTTGAGTCGCCAAGGCTTTCCGCTGATTCCCTGTCGTTGAGTTTCAGTACGAGGCATATGGTGGCGCCGCCTATGAATGAGGATGATCCTCCGCAGTATTTCCATTATGAGATGACGAATGTCGGTAATGAACCTGTCAGCATACACAGGATCAATACGACCTGTTCCTGCGTTACTGCGACTGTTGCAGACCGTGTGCTGAATCCGGGAAAATCGACCGTCCTGACTGCCAGATACGATCCGGAGGGACACCCTGGGAGATTTGAGAGAAAGATATTCGTATACACAGGTCCCGGCAATGACCCTGCAGCAGTCCTGAAGCTTACTGTGGATGTAGGATACAGTGATGACAGGTCAGGCCTGTATCATGTTCAGATGGGAGGAATCCGTCTTAGGACAAGCGAAGTTGTTTTCGAAAGGGGAGTGAGGTCGGTTCAGGAACTGAAGTTCATGAACCTGAGCGGAAGCGAACTCAGACTGGACTGTGAGAGGATGTTCCTGCCCCGGAACATTACATTCGAGACCCGTCCCGAGGTGCTGAAGCATGGTGAGGAGGGTGTGATGGTCATAGGATATGAACCCTCGGCAGACGAAAGGCATGAAAGGATACCGCTGATACTTAAGGGTCTGGGAGTATCTCCCGCCCGGTCAACGATAAATGTCAGAATTGAATAATGAAATTGATTATGAATATAGTAAAGACAATGATGCTGGCGGCGCTGTCGGCAGCCGCATTACTTGCAGTTTCCTGCGATGTGATAATCACTGAGTCGGATCCTGAACCTCAGCTGGAGGTCAATGCCAACAATATTTCTGGCCAGTGGGAACTCATTCAGTGGAACGAAGCCGGGCTGGCTGAAGGCACATATGTATATCTTGATATCGTACGAAACGACAGGACATATACCATGTATCAGAACCTTGACAGCTTCAGCAATGTCCCTCATGTGGTTACAGGCTCATACTACATCGAGACCGATCCTGAACTTGGAGCTATAATCCGCGGAAGCTATGACCATGACGGCGGCGACTGGGCCCATCGTTATGTGGTCAGGAGTCTTACTGCAGACGAGATGGTATGGCTTGCCAAGGATGACAATACTTTCCTTCAGGTCTTCCATAGAGTGGAGTCCATCCCTGTTGCGCCGGCAGAAGATTAGTCTTCCATCGGTTCGAGCAGCGGAGACTGTTCTGTGAAGTGGCTGAGGATGGCGTCTGTGTAGGTCTTTGTAACCGAGATAGGCGGGATATCCTCGTTGGCCAGATCCAGCACGTATCCGTCACTTTCCTTTCTCAGCATGCTTACCTTGTTGAGATTCACGATATATTTCCTGTGACACCTTACCAGAGAGCTTCCCTTGAAGCTCTCTTCTACTGTCTTGAGACGGCATCTCAGCATGTATTGTTTCAGATCTCCCTTGCTGTCGGTATACCAGACCTTTATGTAATTGTCATCTGACTCTATGTAGTAAAGGTTTTCCGGATTCAAGGACAGTTTCAGCGTTCCGCTGTTGTCGAAAAGCGTGATCTTCTGTTTCTGTGAGTCAGGACGCACAGGCTCGTCTGTCACAACATTCTCGTAGTTCATCAGCCTGATGGTGTTGTTCTTGTCTATGATTGCGAAGTACATGCCTGAAATCAGGTACGGGAGTCCGAGAGCGATGGAACCGTTCCGCAGGGCCTTGAGGAACACCTCCCAGTCCTTACCGTGATCTGCTGTGGTAATGTCAGTGGTGAACCATGTGTAGAATCCGCAGATTGTCACAATCTCGATGAGGCACCATATGATGTAGGCGAGATACGTCATCTCATGAAAACCTTTTGACTTGTACATGAGCAGCCTGCTGCATATGAGTATGAGTATCGAGACGGCTATGAAGACCAGAGTGTAGATGAACATGATTGAATCGCCTAGACCGAACCATGCAGTATCTGAAAACGGAATGTATATGTTGAGGAAGACCACAGCAAAAAGCACAGAAAAGGTGACTGTGCCTATGAGCTGATACTTTCCCAGAAGATATTTCGGGAGTTTCTTGTCAAGAATCATCTTACGATTTAGGTTTAGTAGAGCAAAAGTAAATAAAATATTTTAAATTTGTAGTTTGTCTTTGGTAAGAATTATGCTTAGGAAGGGTCATGAATAAAAGAGTAGTTGTTACAGGTACAGGTGTCATCAGTCCTGTCGGAAACGACGTGAAGACATATTGGGACAGCCTGCTTGCCGGAGTATGCGGCATTGATTTCATACGTTCCATCCCTACAGACGACCTTCCGGTAAAGATCGCCGGTGAGGTCAGAGACTTCAATCCTGCAGATTATGAGATAGAAGCTCCTTTTGCAAGAAAGCAGGACCGGTTCACTACATTTGCAGTTGCAGCCGCATGGCAGGCTGTCCGTGAGTCTGGGCTGGATTCTTCGGAAGGGGGAAACATCGATCCGTTCCGTTATGGAGTCTATGTCGGTTCAGGTATAGGCGGTTTTGCCACTCAGGTGCGTGAAACGGAGAAGATACTGACGGAAGGAGCCAGGTGGGTGTCGCCGCTTTTCATTCCCACGATGATAGCGAACATTGCGGCTGGAAACATCGCGATCCGCAACAAGGCGTATGGCCCATGCCTTCCGGTCGTGACTGCCTGTGCCACTTCGACCCACGCCATCGGCGAGGCTTATCGTGCCATAAGGCACGGTTATGCCGATGCCATAATCGCCGGCGGCTCGGAGGCCGCCGTCATCCCTCTGGCTGTCGCCGGCTTTGCCAATGCCAAGGCTTTGTCGAGATCGGAGGATCCCAAATACGCTTCCTTGCCGTTCAACAGGAACAGGGGAGGCTTCGTGCTGGCGGAGGGTGCGGCCATGCTCATGCTTGAGGAATATGAACATGCCATCGCGCGCGGAGCGGAAATCCTGGCGGAGGTGTGCGGATATGGAAATACCTGTGACGCATACCATGTCACCGCCCCGCGTCCGGACGGTACGACCCAGGCTGCGGCAATACGTCAGGCCCTTGATGAGGCTGGATATGGTTCTGATGATGTCCTGTATATAAATGCCCATGGAACAGGTACTGCCCTGAACGATCCGGCAGAAACCCTTGCCTTCAAACTGGCCCTGGGCGAGGATGCATACAAGGCTCATATAAGCTCTACAAAGGGTGCTACCGGTCATCTGCTGGGGGCAGCCGGTGCGGTTGAGGCGGTCGCTTCCGTACTCGCATTGAAGAACGGCATTGTGCCTCCTACCATAAATCTTGATGAAGCGGATCCCGAGTGTGATCTGGATTATACGCCGGACATTCCGGTGAAGGCTCCTCTGACCATAGCCATATCCGATTCTCTCGGATTCGGCGGACACAACGGATGCGTGGCCTTCAGAAAATATAAGGTCTGATCTGTTATCTGCGTCTGCGGCTCTTTCTTGCACTCTTTACAGCCTGGACGGTCATTTCATCGACCATGGAACGTTTCGCTGCCATGATGTCCAGTACTCCTGCCGCAAGAGGGAAGAGGGCTGTGAACGAGAATGCCATGTCGTTGAGGTTTCTGACAATGTCTATTCCCAGCCATATCTGGAATCCGAAAGCAAGGAGTGCTGCGATAATGCTTATGCGTGCCTGCAGGAAGAAGGTCTTGAAGCTTGCCACTGAAGCGATATGTGCCGTAATAAGCATTATCATAAGTGACAGGTATGATAGTTTTTCCCTGTACGCAATTGCGATTTCAGTGCCTTCGGGACCTGCTATGGTCGCGAAATCACAGAAGAACATTGAAAACATGAGTGCGGTGGATATGCCGAGATACAGGGTCTGAATTCTTTGCCACATGATAGGTTGTGTTTATGTCTTTGGCACAAAAGTAGGAAATTTCGCAGGAAAAAACTAAATTTGGAAGAAGTTTGGCGGACATGCATTGATATTCATGTACGACATTGAACAACGGAATGTATAGATAATAATGTTGAATAAAGAACTAATGCTGAAGAATATGAGAATCGCAGAATCAGAACTTATAATCAACGGTGACGGATCGGTGTTCCATCTTCACCTCCGTCCTGAGGAACTTGCAGACAATGTCATCCTTGTCGGTGACCCGGGCCGTGTCGACATGATTGCGGAGTATTTCGACGAAAAGGAGTTCAGACATGAGTCCAGGGAATTCGTGTCCGTTACAGGAAAATACAAGGGAGTACGTATGACAGCTCTCTCGACAGGTATCGGAACCGACAATATCGATATAGTGATGAATGAGCTGGATGCATTGGCAAATATTGACTTCGAGACCCGTGAGGTCAAGCCGGAGCATCGCACCTTGAATATCCTCCGCATCGGAACTTCTGGAGCTATCCAGCCTGAAATTCCTCTCGGAGGCTTTGTCTTCTCGCATATTTCGGTTGGATGCGACGGTCTTCTGAATTGGTATGCCGGCAGGGAAAAGATCGCAATGACTGATATCGAAGAAGCCTTCAAGAACCATACTGGATGGAACTGCCATCTTCCTGACCCGTATTTCGTAAAGGCAGGGGAAAAGATGAGTGAGAAGTTCCGTGACTGTACATATCCCGGCATGACCATAGCAGCATCAGGTTTCTACGGACCTCAGGGCCGTGTTCTCCGCATGCCTCTGGCTATGCCTGACATGGTGGACAGGTTCGAGAGTTTCCGTTTCGGCGACCTGAAGGTGACCAACTTCGAGATGGAAGGTTCGGCGATCGCCGGAATCGCGGCCCATCTGGGACATAATGCAGGAACGATATGCTGCATAATCGCCCATCGCCACCACAAGGCCTCAAACCCTGACTACAAGCCTCAGGTCCGCAAGCTCATCGAACTCTGCCTCGACAAGCTCGCAGAATAGGGATCAGTTATAAAGTTCCTTGCGGGACTGAGGTCCAGAACCTTTCCATACATCGGGGTCTGATATCCAGGCCTCGATGATTCTTTTATTGCCCTGCATCACGTTCTTTTCGAGGAAGTCGAGCTGGAGGTCAAGGGTGGAGTACATCGATCCGGCGATCTCATGTCCGTAGTCGACGAAATGGTACATGTTGTAGTCGTATCCGAACTTCTGGAATCTTTTCACAAGCTTTCCACCTCCGAAGAATCCGAGATTGAAGAAGGCTATCTGCTTGTATGGAACAAGTTTGTCTGCGGTTCCGTGGAGCATCATAGTAGGACATGGAGCTGTCTGGTACTTCACCTTGCCTTTTCTTGAAAGTATGGCACCGGAGAATGACATTACACCTGCGTAGTTGAAACCCTGGGGCAGTACGGAAGCCCATGAAGTCCTGTTGGCTATCTCATATTCCGCCTGCATCACGCTGATTGCTCCTGCGGACGAGCCGCTGATGACGATCGCTGAAGGATCCACTCCGAGCTGGTCGGCGTTGTCGATTATGAAGTTCGTCGCACAGAAAAGGTCTTCGACAGCCATATGGATGGCCTTGTCGAGCAGATTCACTTGAGCTACTCCTACCTTTGTGGCTCCCTTGAGCCCCAGACGGTAGTCGATGGAGATCACCCTGTATCCGTTTTCCGTCAGCATCCTGAACCATGAATTGTAGCTCTTGTCGTCTCTGGTTCCCTGTATGAATCCTCCGCCGAACATGAACAGGACCGTGGGTTTGCTTACTCCCATGAACGTCTGCTCGCTTCCCTTGGCAGGATTGTATACATCCATGAAAAGGTCGCATGTGTCCCTGCGCTCATACATGTATGTGCCGTCAGGTGAAAGGAAATTGTCCTGCGCTGATGCTCCCATGCATATGGCGGTCAGTGCAGCTATGGCAAGGAATATATGTTTCATGTTCAGTCGTTGTCGTTTGTAATCAGTTTTTCAGATGGGATAAGCCTTCGGATTGCCTTTACGTGCCCGAAGAAGCGGAATGCTATCACTCGTACCACGGTATAGCAAGGGATGGCTATGATCATTGCCAGCGGTCCTCCGATATGGCCTACGATAAGGAGGACTATGAATATTTCGAGAGGTGTGGACTTTATGCTTGTCGAATATATCAGAGGCTGATATACGAAATTATCCACCAGCTGTGTGAAGCAGAAGATTGCTACAAGTATGGCTGCGAATACCCAGAAGTTAACATCCAGTCCGATAGGCGAGACGCTGGTGTATTTGAGGAGAAGTCCGAGAACGGTACCGAGTGCACCTCCCAGAAGAGGACCCACGTACGGAATGACGTTGAATATTCCTGTTAGGACTGCGATTCCTATCGCCGCGTTGAATCCCAGTCTTGCTACCAGCAGCAGGCCGAGGAAGTTGATGAGTGCCACTCCGATGACCTCAAGGAGGATTCCTATGAAATATCTTGAAAGCAGATGACCTATGTCGGAGATGGCCTTCTCTGTAGTCTCTTCGTGCTTGTCCGGTACCAGGGCACATACTATCTTTGTGAACAGACCGTCATCCTTTATGAAGAAGAAACCGATGAAGATGACAGAGAAAAGGGCGATTCCAAGGCTTGTCAGGAATGATGCAGCCGATCCTATTACAGAAGAGAAGACCGATACGTCGAACATCTTCTGGATCTCGTTGAAAACGGTAACCTCAATCCTGAAGTTTTCTCCTAATTGTGGGAATGAAGTCCTGAGAAAATCATTGAATTCAGCAAGAGGCACGGCTATTCCGCGTACGCTGTTCTCTATGTTCAACATAGATATATCCTTGACTATGCCGCTGACGATAGGGACTGCCATTGTGATGACTGAGGCAAGCACTCCCATGACCGCTACTAGTGAAAATGCCGCCAGAAGCCAGTCAGGAGCCTTTCTTCCCTTGATGCTGATCTTCTGGAGCAGAGTCATCAGAGGTTTCGCTATGAGTGAAATGACTACAGCAACGAGAATGTAGGCAAGTACGCTTCTGAAATACCAGCATAAGGCTGCGATTATTGCAATTCCTGCAGCTGCAAGGATTGACTTGGCCAGTCGCTCGGTGTATTTTCTGTCATGTTCCATATCTTCCTGTACTATGATTCTGATAAAATTGCTTTCGTTATGTCAGCAGGATGGTCTGCCAGCATCCATGGTGAATATGATGCCAGTTCTTCCCTTGTCCTGAATCCCCATGTGACTCCCACCGTCCTTACCCCGGCATTGATGCCGGTCTGCATGTCTACATCTGAATCGCCGCAATAGACGACTTCATCCTTTCTGACGTCTCCCATTGCCTCCATGGCTTCCAATACGATTTCAGGATCAGGCTTGATGGGCTTGCCGTCCCTCTGACCCAGAATGCTGACGAATTCATGCTCGCCGAACAGCAGTCTGATCAGTGTTTCGGTACCTTCCTGATATTTGTTGGAAGCGACTGCAAATCTTATTCCCTCCTGTGAAAGGGCCTCCAGCATTTCGCGGATTCCCGGGTACGGACTCGTCCTGTCACATATGTGTTCGTTGTAATATGGTACGAAATGGCTGTGCATCTTTCTGACCATTTCCTCGCTGCGTCTGTCCTCAGGCAGGGCACCTCTGAACAGGTTGAATATTCCCCTTCCTACAAGCATGTTGTACTCGTCCAGCCGTCTTGGGGGACATCCGCATGCTTCAAGAGCATGATTACACGCTCCGGCTATGTCCTCGATCGTGTCGATCAGGGTTCCGTCAAGGTCAAAAATCACAAGTTTTGTCATAAATTTTCTGGTTGTGCTATGGGTTGGCACATTGTGGGTTTACCTTTGCATCAACAAACAAAATGGAATGCATATGAATACCGACAACACATTCGCTTACATCAGCTCGATCATCGCATCTGAGGATTCATACATGACCTTACTCGACATGATCAATGAAATGGACCTGGAGCTTACAGGAGTCAGCCTTGTCTAGACTTACGCGAAGCTTGCCTTCCGTCCTTCTTCCACCTGACATTCTTTCTGTTATTATCCTTTCAGAGACAGGGTCCTCGATGAATCTCTGTATCGCCCGCTTGAGAGGCCTTGCCCCGTAATTCGGATCATAACCGGCTTCGGCAACAAACCTCTTTGCAGAAGCTGTGACAGTAAGGTCGAATCCGGCCTCCTTCACTCTGGACTTCAGTCCCTTGAGTTCTATGTCTATGATCTTTTCCAGAGCTTCCCTTTCCAGATGGTTGAAGAATACCTGTTCGTCCACCCTGTTGATGAATTCCGGCGGGAAAGCCTTTCTGACAGCCTTTTCCACGACTGATTTCCTGTTTCCCTCGACATTTCTGCTGGAAGTGCTGAATCCTACACCGCTTCCGTACTCCTCAAGCTCTTTGCTTCCGACATTGGATGTCATTATGACAATGGTGTTTCTGAAGCTGATGGTTCTTCCTGTACTGTCAGTAAGTCTTCCTTCATCCATTATCTGAAGGAGAAGGTTGAATACGTCAGGATGGGCCTTCTCTATCTCGTCCAGCAGAACGACGCAGTATGGCTTGCGCCTGACTCTTTCGCTGAGCTGTCCTCCCTCTTCGAATCCGACGTAGCCTGGAGGGGCACCGATGAGCCTTGAGACATTGAACTTCTCCATGTATTCGCTCATGTCAAGCCTTATCATATTGTCTTCCGAATCAAAGAGATATTCGGCGAGAGACTTCGCGAGCTGGGTCTTTCCCACTCCCGTAGGACCGAAGAACATGAAGGTGCCGATCGGCTTTCCGGGATCCTTGATTCCCGCCCTGTTCCTCTGGATGGCCCGTACGACCTTGTCGATCGCCTCGTCCTGCCCGATGATTCTTTTCCTGAGAACATCGCGCATCTTCAGCAGACGGCTGCTTTCGTTCTCCGCCACTCTTCCAGACGGTATGCCGGTCATTTTTGAGATGACCTCAGCCACATCATCTGCCGTGACCTTTCCGGTCTTCTTCGGATTCTTCAGGCGGACCTTCGAACCGGCTTCATCCATGGCATCTATCGCCTTGTCCGGGAGGCATCTGTCAGTTATGTATCTTTCGGACATCCGTACGCATGCTTCAATCGCCTCGTCTGTATAGATTACATTATGATGTTTCTCGTAGTTTGTCTTGAGTCTGGTCAGTATGGAGATCGAATGGCTGATGTCCGTGCGTTCCACGACTATCTTCTGGAACCTTCTGTCAAGGGCTCCGTCCTTCTCCACGCTTTTCTTGAACTCGTCCATCGTGGTGGCTCCGATGCACTGGATCTCTCCGCGTGCCAGAGCCGGCTTGAGCATGTTCGCCGCGTCAAGGCTGCCCGAGGCATTTCCTGCTCCCACAATGGTGTGGAACTCGTCTATGAACAGTATCACATCAGGACTTGAAGCCACTTCGTTTATGATGTTCTTCAGCCTTTTCTCGAAGTCGCCGCGGTATTTCGTTCCTGCAACGATAGAACCGAGGTCAAGCGAGATGAGCCTTTTGTCTGCAAGTATCGGAGGTATGTCTCCGTTTACGATCTTTATTGCGATGCCTTCGACTATGGCTGATTTTCCTACGCCGGGATCTCCGACTAGCATCGGATTGTTCTTGCGCCTCCTTCCCAGAATCTGGATTACGCGCTGGATTTCATCCTCTCTTCCTACCAGAGGGTCAAGCTTTCCTTCCCTTGCCGCCTGAGTGATGTCATATCCGAATTCTTCGATAGGCGATGGCTTCGATTCCTCGGTCTCCGATACCTGTCTTATCCTTATCTCAGGAACGCTGTCTTCATCTTCATTTCCGGCTTCTTCATGCTCAGGACCCCTGTCCAGCATCGAGTTCCTGTCCATGTATCTGAATATGGTTCCATAGTCTATCCCGATATCGTTCAGATATGAGCATCCGTACGACCCGTTCGCCCTCATGAGGGCAAGGAGAAGATGCTGCGAAGCAGCCTGCCGGCTCCTGAGCTTGGTGGCTTCCAATATGGTGAAGCTCAGCACGTTCTGTGTTCCTCTGGAGAAGCTTACCTTGTCGATGTCGGAGTAGGGGATATGCTCGTTGGTGAATATCCTGCTGTCGATGAACTGCTTGAGTTCATCGACAGCCGCACCGGTGCCGATCAAGGCATCGACAGCAGAGTTTTCCCTGTGTCTGAGTATGCCCAGGAAAAGGTGGTCGGGAGCTATTCCGTAGCTTCCGGTCCTCATCGCTTCCTCCCGTGAATAATTGATTATCGAATTAAGCTCGTCTGATATGCTGATTTCCATATAAATTTTCGTTGATTGTACAAAATTACTAAAAAAATTGTAACTTTGCGGAGATATGCTTAAAAGTATAAAAAGATAAAAAACTATATATGGAAAATGAGGTAAAGACAGGAAGGATTGAGCAGGTGAATATCGACCAGCAGATGAGGAGCGCGTATATCGACTACTCGATGTCGGTCATTGTGTCAAGAGCTCTTCCTGACGTGAGGGATGGTTTCAAGCCGGTGCACAGAAGGGTGCTTTTCGGAATGGAGGGTCTTGGTCTTACATGGACCAGCCAGACCAAGAAGTCTGCCCGTATCGTGGGAGAGGTTCTCGGTAAGTACCACCCGCATGGAGACTCCAGCGTTTATGACGCGATGGCGCGTATGGCACAGGACTGGAGCCTCAGATACCCGCTTGTGTTCGGTCAGGGTAACTTCGGTTCGATGGACGGTGACCCTGTGGCTGCGATGCGATATACCGAGGCAAAGCTTGCAAAGCTTTCAGACGAGGTCCTTGCTGACCTTGACAAGGATACGGTAGATTTTCAGAACAACTTCGATGATTCTCTTCAGGAGCCGACAGTGCTTCCTACGAAGCTTCCGCTCCTTCTTCTGAACGGATCTTCAGGTATTGCGGTAGGTATGGCGACCAACATGGCCCCTCATAACCTTACCGAGTGCTGCGATGCGATATGTGCATATATAGACAATCCTGAAATCACAATAGAGGAGCTGATGCAGCATATCAAGGGCCCGGACTTCCCTACAGGAGGCATCATTCAGGGCCGTCAGGGCATCAAGGATGCCTTCGAGACAGGCCGCGGAAGAATCGTCATCCGTTCGAAGACGGATATCGAGGTGAGCGACTCCGGCCGTGAGACCATCGTTGTTACGGAGATTCCGTACATGGTCAACAAGCGCGAGATGATCGAGAAGATCGCAGAGCTTGTCGAGACCAAGAAGGTGGAAGGTATCGCATACATCAACGATGAGACTACAATGAAGGGAGTCCGCATCGTCATCCGTCTCAAGAAGGATGCGAACGCCAATGTGGTGCTCAATATGCTTTACAAGTATTCACCGCTCCAGTCAAGTTTCTCCGTGAACAATGTGGCCCTCGTGAACGGCCGTCCAAGGACCTTGAACCTGAAGCAGCTGATCAAGTATTTCGTAAAGCACAGGCACGAGGTTGTAGTGAGAAGGACGAAGTTCGATCTCGAAAAGGCACGTAAGAGAGCCCATATACTTGAGGGTCTTCTCAAGGCGCTTGATGTTATCGATCAGATAATCAACATCATCAGGGCATCCAAGAGCGTCGATGAGGCCAAGGGAGAACTTATCGCACAGTTCGGCTTCAGTGAAGCACAGGCCACAGCCATCGTGGAGATGAGGCTCCGCCAGCTCACAGGCCTCGAAAGGGAAAAGCTTCAGAACGAGTTTGACGAGCTGATGAAGTTCATCCGTTATTGCGAGGATGTCCTTGCAAACGAGAGCATGCAGATGCAGATCATCAAGGACGAGACTCTCGAGATGAAGGAGAAGTATGGTGATGAAAGAAGGACAGAGATCGCCCTCTCTGCGGAGGAATTCAATCCTGAAGACTTCTATGCGGATGAGGATGTAGTGATCACGATCTCGCATCTGGGATATATCAAGAGGACATCTCTTGCCGAATACCGTCTCCAGAACAGAGGAGGAGTCGGTATGAAGGGCAGTGCGACCCGTGACGAGGATTTCATCGAGCACATATATGTCGCAAACATGCACAGCACCATGCTTCTGTTCACTCAGAACGGTAAGTGCTACTGGCTCAAGGTATACGAGATTCCGGAGGGATCGCGTGCATCAAAGGGACGTGCCATCCAGAATGTGATCAACATCGAGCCTGATGACAAGATCAAGGCATACCTGAATGTGAAGAACCTCAAGGATGAGGACTATATAAACAACAACTACATCGTACTCGGTACGAAGAAGGGTATTATCAAGAAGACATCACTTGAAGCATATTCAAGACCACGTACCAATGGAGTCATTGCAATTACCGTACGTGATGGAGACGAGCTTCTCGAAGCAGTGATGACAAACGGGCACAGCGAGATCCTTCTTGCGGGTCGCAAGGGACGTTGCTGCCGCTTCGATGAGGCCGATGCCAGAGCTCTCGGAAGGACTGCTTCCGGTGTCCGCGGCATAAATATTGATGAGGATGATGAAGTTGTAGGTATGATCGCATACGATCCGACTGCCGAAGATGCTGCTGCACACAGCGTTCTGGTTGTCAGCGAGCACGGATACGGCAAACGTTCGGATTTCGATGAGTACCGCAAGACTAACCGCGGAGGCAAAGGTGTAAAGACATTGAACATTACTGAAAAGACAGGCGATCTGGTTGCGCTGAAGAATGTGACGGACGAGAATGACCTTATGATCATAAACCGTTCCGGACTCACGATCAGAATGGCTGTATCCGGAATTAAGGTGGCGGGACGTGCAACCCAGGGTGTACGCCTCATCAACATAAAGGAAGGTGATGCGATTGCAGCAGTCTCTGCAGTAAACAAGTCTGAGGAAGAGGCTCATACGCAGCCTGACAATCAGTTGGAAAATGAATAAATAACTTAATACCACAACATTATGAAGAAAATTTTAATCGCATTGGCACTTATTCTTGCAGTGCAGGTGGCTGATGCACAGACAAAGTCTGTTGACGCAGTGAAGAAGTCGGTTGAATCGGCTGAGGCAGATGCTCAGAATCCAAAGAAGAACACCAAGGTAGCTACATGGCTCAAGCTTGCTTCCGCTTATGTTGATGCTTACAATGCTCCTACAGGAAACATTATCCTCAACAGTCCTCGCATGCAGATTCAGATGATGCTTGGTCAGGAGAGACCTTCTTCTTCCGAGAATGTCGTAATCGACGGAATGAACTTCAAGAAGGACGTATACGCAAACAAGAACCTTTATTTCGATGAGACTGATGTCCTCAGAATCGTTGAGGTTACAAAGCCTGTATACGAGGACGCTCTTGCCAGTGCACTCAATGCTTTCGTGAAAGCTTACGAGGTGGATGCAAAGAAGTCTAAGGAGAAGGATATCAAGGCCGGTATCCAGGATATAGCTCAGAAGTATTTCAACGACGGTATGAACCAGTATTCTCTTGGAGATTACAAGACTGCTGCCGATCTCGTTGCAAAGGCTGCTACAGCTTCAGAGACTGCTCCATATTCAGTTGTGGATACAACTGCTCTTTACAATGCAGGTTACATCTACTGGGCAGAGAAGGACTTTGATTCTGCAAAGACTTATTTCGAGAAGTGCCTTGCAAACGACTACTACTATGACAATGGTGAGGTTTACGCGAAGCTCGGAGACGTTTATTTCAACCTCGGTGACAAGGCAAAGGGCGTTCAGATTCTTGAGACAGGTTTCGTAAAGTTCCCTCAGAGCCAGAGCATCCTTATCGGTCTGATCAACTACTACCTTGAGAGCGGCGAGAATACAGACAGACTCTTCGAGCTCATCGGTGAGGCTAAGAAGAATGAGCCTAACAACGTATCGCTTTACTACGTAGAGGGTAACATCCACAAGCAGCTCGGAAACAGGGAGAAGGCTATCGCAGCTTACAAGGAGTGCGCTGTAGTAGATCCTAACTACGACTTCGGTTACCACGGACTTGGTGCATACTACTATGACATCGCCGTAGAGCTTTCAGAGCAGGCTGCTCAGGAGCTTGACGATGCTAAGTATCAAGCACTTGTAAAGGAATATGAGCAGTATCTTATCGATGCTATCGAGCCATTCGAGAAGGCATTCGAGATCACTCAGAATCCTCAGGTGAAGCTCAACTGCGCCGAGTATCTCAAGCAGATCTACTACCGTTTCTCATCTGTTGAGGACAAGTACATGCAGGGATACAACAAGTACAACGAGTATGTAAAGGCAAACGCTCAGTAATTGTCTGTGCAATATCAATGAAAAAGGGGAAATGGCTATTCAGCCGTTTCCCCTTTTTCAAATGCCCTGACTATCTTGGTTACCAGCGGATGCCGGACGATATCCTCGTTCCGGAACGTAATGGTCTTGATGCCCTTGATGTTACGTGTCAGTTCGATGCCTCTCAGAAGGCCGGAGTCCTTCTTGTTCGGCAGGTCTATCTGACTTGCATCTCCCGTGACTATGAACTTTGCGTCGCAACCCATTCGGGTAAGGAACATCTTGAGCTGTCCGAGGTTTGTGTTCTGTGCCTCGTCGAGAATCACGCATGCCCTGTCAAGGGTGCGTCCTCTCATGTAGGCAAGAGGCGCGATCTGAATGGTTCCCTCCGCCATGAACTCTTGAAGCCTTTTGGCTGGTATCATATCTCCCAATGCATCGTATAAAGGCTGGAGATATGGGTCAAGCTTGTCCTTGAGGTCTCCGGGCAGGAATCCCAGTCTTTCACCCGCCTCCACAGCCGGACGAGTCAGTATTATCCTTTTGATTTCCCTGTTCTTCAGTGCCCTTACCGCCAGAGCTATGGCTATGTAGGTCTTTCCTGTACCGGCAGGACCTAAGGCGAATATCAGGTCATTCTCGAAATAAGCCTTGACCATCTCCTGCTGGGTCGTGTTGCGCGCCTTGATCGGCTTGCCGTCATTTCCATGAACGATTACGGAGTCCCCGCACAGCTTGAACCTGTCTGGAGAGGAATCCCCGTCAAACAAGTCCTCTACATCATATGGAGTGAGGTTCATCTTATGCTGCCTCCTCTGTATCAGCATGTGTATCTTTACCGTGAAGTCCTCCACGTCCTTTTCCTTGCCGTCCAGTATGATCTCGTTACCCCTTGCCGCCACCTTCAGTTCAGGATAGTAGCTGCAGAGCGCCTCCAGATTCTTGTTTGCCGGTCCGTAGATGTCGATAGGGTCTATCGCTTCAAGCTTGATTGATTGTCTGCTCATTATTCTATGTCGTTTCTTATTCTTTCATATGTGGCCATCATCTTGTCGTATTCCCAGGCTCCGATCCACTCTTCCCGGGTTCCGATGAATCCTTCAACCGGAATCACTGCATATGAGCTGCAGTATCCTCCAGGTCTTGAACACCATAACCATGTCAGTTCCGGTCCGGTCAGTTCTATGTCGCCGTTTCCATGTCGCATGACCCTGACTGTCACCATCAGTTCCAACTGGGTGTCAGGTGCACTCATGTTCGATACCGCATTACCCATCGAGTAGATTACCGGGACTCCATGAATTGATGCAGTATCCTGTACGACATGCGGATGCGCACCGATTATGAGATCTGCTCCGAGGTCTGCCAGCCACCGTGCCTTTTCTTCCTGCGAAGCGGAATGTGCCGTCTGGTACTCAGGTCCCCAGTGTGGAAGAGCTATTACGATGTCCGCTGCCCTGGCTCTGTCCATGGCCTGCTGAACTTCTGATGTTCTGCCCAGATAGTTCGTCTTGGGCCAGTGGGCAGTTGCTCCCAGATTTGTGCCATATGTAAAGTTCAGCAAGGCAAGCGTTATGCCTTTTCTGCGTATGAAGAGCGGGTAGCTTTCTTGTCTGGCCTGTTCGTCTTCTGCAATTCCAGTAAACAGGATCCCTTTCTCCTTTTCCAGCTTTCTGTATATATCCACGGTTCTTGCAGCTCCGTCGCTGCCTTTGTCAAGAATGTGGTTGTTTGCGGCCAGGAAAACATCAAATCCGCAGTCAGCGAGATAGTATGCAAAACCGTCCGGGGCAGAAAAGCATGGATATCCCGTATATGGCTCTCCTGCAAGGGTGAATTCCATGTTTGCAACTGCAATGTCAGCTTCCTGTATGAGGCTTTCAATATGCTTGAAATATGTGCTGAAATCATAGGATCCGTCCCTTCTGCGGGCATTCTGTATTTGTCCGGCATGCATCATCACATCACCCATGAAACATATGGAAACTGTGTCTTTTTGAAAAAGGTCGGGTATATCGCCTATATGAGGCTCTACCTTCAGCTTTTGGGCAAAACATCCATTTGCGCCTGTTTCTAGGATGAAAAAGACGATCATGGTAAGTGCGGATATGACGATTCGTTCTCTGCGCAATGTCGTACAAGCTCTTGTGACTACAAATATATCAAGAATTATTTTGTCTCAGACCATTAATTCGTTAAATTTGCACGAATACGCAAAAATGAATCCATATGAAAAAGAGTTGCATATTGATGATGTTGTTTCTTCTGCCTGTGATGACAGGTTGTGACTTCATGCGTAAGCTTGCAGGACGTCCGACCGGTGAAGAGGTGGAGAATATGAGGATAGAACTTCTTCGGGCGGAAGAGGCAGCTTTGCAGGCGCGCCTTGATTCTCTCCGTAAGGTGGAGGAGAGGATGCTCCAGGATTCTCTGAATGCCTTGGATTCGATACGACAGCTCGGAGGGTCAATCCTGAATCCGGCTTCCCTTGGAGGCCTGTTTGCGACCAAGCTGGAGTCCAGATACTACATAATCCTCGGATCATTCAGGTCTCGTGCCAATGCAGAGGCTCTTTTCAATGTGACAAAAGCCGCCGGTTACAGGCCTGCATTGATATCTTTCGGCAAGGGTGGCCTGATTGCTGTAGGTGTGTGTCCTGTGAACAGACTTTCCGATGCTCTGACCAATCTCAGCGAGGTAAAGAAGGAAAGCTTCTGTCCGAAGGATGTATGGATTCTCGTAAATGAATGATAGGATGAAGAGGATGATCATGCTGGCAGTCCTGGTCATGATGCCTGTGCTTGCCTGTGCTCAATATCGTAGTGGCGTAACATATGAAGACCTGGACGACAGTGAAGTGGTTGCGGCTCTGAAGTCTCATGTGCGCATGCTCTCGTCGGCGCATCTTGAGGGACGCAAGGCAGGATCTGCAGGTGAAAGGGAGGCTGCAGAATATGTGGGGGAGATGTTCCGTGAATATGGTGTGGACCTTCTGACGCCCGTCGATGGCGAGGTATTCGGAATAATGAAGGAAAACGGTGATACGCTTACCTCAAGAAATGTGATCGCCTGCGTCGAGGGATATGACAAGTCATTACGTGACAATTATATAGTTGTAGGCGCAAGACTTGACAATTCCGGAACCATGACCATGACGGTGGACGGAAAGCCGGTCGAGCGCATTTATTATGGTGCCAACGGAAATGCGTCCGGTCTGGCCATGCTGGTGGAACTCGCGAGAATGGTGAAGACCAATTCCATCATGTTCAGGCGTTCTGTGCTTTTTGTCGCCTTCGGCGCTTCGGAAGAGACTTTTGCGGGTTCGTGGTATTTTCTGAACCGTTCGTTCTCGCAGAGCGACAGGATTGATGCCATGATAAATCTGGATATGCTCGGTACCGGCTATAACGGTTTCTATGCATATACCTCGTCCAATACGGATATGAATGATGTGATAAACACTCTTTCCGGTGAACTCCAGCCTATCCATGCGGAAATCACAGCGGCAGAGGTCTATCCGTCCGACCACAGGGCTTTCTATGCCAAGGATATACCTTCAGTGCATTTCACGACAGGACAGTATCCTGAACATAATACCGACAGGGATACCCAGTCCATAATTGATTACGAGACGATGGAGCGTGAGACAGAGTATATATACAACTACCTGCTTGCCTTGGCGAATCTTAATGAAGCACCATCATTCAGACCATCCGGAAGTGGTGTCAAAGGATCTTCGTATGAGGATGTGGTAGGATATTTTGACTGCGACCAGCGCCCTCAGTTCCTTAACAGCACCGATCCGTCCCAGTTCCTTGAGAAGTGGGTATACCAGTATCTGAAGTACCCGGAATCATCACTCCAGAGAGGCGAACAGGGCAAGGTGATGGTGGAATTCATCATCGAGAAGGACGGAAAGGTTTCCAATGTCAGGGTGGCCAAAGGCGTCTCTGATGCCTTGGATGCAGAGGCTGTCAAGGTCATTGCCGCTTCTCCTAAATGGAAGCCAGGCAAGGTGAAGGGCAACAAGGTGAGGACCTTGATAACGATCCCTGTGGAATTCAGGCTTGAGAAGAAGGGAACCAAAGGAAATTTTGGAATAAAGAGATAAAACAAAAGAAACAATATACCTATGGATTACAATTTTAAGGAAATCGAGAGGAAGTGGCAGTCATACTGGGCTGCCAATCAGACATTCAAGGCTGACGTTGACAGCAGCAGACCTAAGTATTATGTTCTCGACATGTTCCCATATCCTTCGGGAGCCGGTCTCCATGTGGGACATCCGCTCGGATATATCGCGAGTGACATCTACAGCAGATACAAGAGACTTTGTGGCTTCAATGTTCTCCATCCTATGGGATACGATGCTTTCGGTCTCCCTGCAGAGCAGTATGCCATCCAGACCGGACAGCATCCTGCAGTGACGACAGAAAAGAATATTGCAAGATATCGCGAACAGATGGACAGGATCGGTTTTTCATATGACTGGTCGCGAGAAGTCCGTACCTGCGATCCGGGTTACTACAAGTGGACCCAGTGGGCTTTCCTTGAGATGTTCGGCAGCTGGTATGACAATGCACAGCAGAAGGCACGCCCGATTGCTGAACTCGAAGCTGCCTTTGCAGAAGGCGGAAGCACTGCCGTGGACGCTGCATGCGGAGATGTGGAGCCTTTCACAGCAGAGCAGTGGAATGCCTTTGACGAGAAGAAGAAATCAGAGGTGCTCATGCAGTACCGTATAGCATATCAGGGTGAGACAGCCGTCAACTGGTGCCCTGCCCTTGGAACAGTGCTTGCCAATGACGAGGTCAAGGAAGGTTATTCAGTACGTGGCGGTCATCCTGTGGAGCAGAAGAAGATGACCCAGTGGCAGCTCAGGGTATCTGCATATGCAGGAAGGCTTCTTGAGGATCTGGAGGATCTTGACTGGACGGATTCCCTCAAGGACATGCAGCGCAACTGGATCGGAAAGAGCCAGGGTGCTGAGATGGTCTTCAAGGTTTCCAATGGAAACGAAGAATATGACATGACTATCTTCACGACACGTGCTGACACTGTCTTCGGAGTGACCTTCATGGTCCTTGCTCCTGAGAGCGAGTGGGTGGAGAAGCTTACAGTGGATTCTCAGAAGGAGGCCGTTGAAGAATATCTCGCAATGGCGAAGAAGAAGACAGAGCGCGAACGTATGACGGAGACCCGCAAGGTTACCGGCGTCTTCTCCGGTTCATATGCAACCAATCCTCTTACCGGTGACAAGGTTCCTGTCTGGATTTCAGAATATGTGCTCGCAGGCTACGGTACAGGGGCCATCATGGCTGTACCTGCCCATGACAGCAGGGACTATGCCTTTGCAAGACATTTCAATCTTCCTGTAATCCCTCTTATCGAGGGGTGTGACGTAAGCGAGTCAAGCTTTGACGCGAAGGAAGGAATCATGTGCAATTCCGGTTTCCTCAACGGAATGACCGTAAAGGAGGCCATACCTGCCGCAATCGACTATGTCGAGAAGCAGGGTATCGGACGCCGCAAGATCAACTACCGTCTCCGTGACGCCATCTTCTCCCGTCAGAGATATTGGGGAGAACCTTTCCCTATGTATTTCAAGGACGGTGTGGCAACTCCGATGACTCTTGAGAATCTCCCTCTGGAACTTCCTGAGGTAGACAAGTTCCTGCCTACCGAGACAGGTGAACCGCCTCTGGGACGTGCGGCTGACTGGACATATGAAGGTTATCCGATAGAATTGAGCACCATGCCTGGCTTTGCCGGCAGCAGCGCTTATTATCTCCGTTACATGGATCCGCACAACGACCAGGCGCTTGTGAGCCGCGAGGCGGATGAGTACTGGAGAGATGTTGACCTCTACATCGGCGGTACCGAGCATGCAACAGGTCACCTTATCTACTCCCGTTTCTGGAACAAGTTCCTCTATGACCTCGGATATGTATGCGAGAAGGAGCCTTTCAAGAAGCTGATCAACCAGGGAATGATCCAGGGACGTTCTAACTTCGTGTACCGTATCATCAATACGAATACATTCGTGTCATACGGTCTCAAGGATCAGTACGAGACGACAGAGATCCATGTGGATGTGAACATAGTAAGGAACGACCGTCTTGACATGGAGGCATTCAAGGCATGGATGCCTGATTTCGCGAATGCCGAATTCATCCTCGAGGATGGCGAGTACATCTGCGGATGGGCGATCGAGAAGATGTCAAAGTCCATGTTCAACGTCGTCAATCCGGATATGATCTGTGATACATACGGCGCTGATACTCTGAGACTTTACGAAATGTTCCTCGGACCTCTCGAGCAGTCCAAGCCTTGGGATACAAAGGGAATCGACGGAGTGAACCGTTTCCTCAGGAAGGTATGGAGGATGTTCTATGACAGGGACGGCTTCATCGTTACGGATGAGAAGGCGTCTGCGGAAGAGCTCAAGGCCCTGCACAAGCTTATCGGCAAGGTACGTACGGACATCGAGGCGTTCTCGTTCAACACTGCAGTCAGTGCGTTCATGATCGCCGTCAACGAGCTTACTGACCTCAAGTGCAGCAAGAGGGAGATCCTGGAACCGCTTACCGTGCTTCTTTCTCCTTTTGCACCTCATATCGCAGAGGAATTGTGGGAGGCCCTCGGACATACAGAGAGCATCAGCTATGCGGCATTCCCTGAATATGTCGAGGCATATACTGTTGAGAACAACTGCACATACGCAGTCTCATTCAACGGAAAGACAAGATTTACCGTCGAACTACCTGTCGATATGGGCAAGGAGGATGTCGACGCACATGTCAGGTCCCTTGAACAGACCGCTAAATATGTAGCTGACGGCAATATCGTCAAGGTAATCGTCGTTCCCGGAAAGATCGTGAATATTGTAGTAAAGTAATCCTTCATCAATACCATGAAGACAAGTAAAGTGCTTAATGTCCTCTGGGATTATTTCCTGATGACCGTAGGTTCTGTCATATTCTGTATGGCGTGGACCTCTTTTGTCATACCTAACGGACTGGCCAGTGGAGGACTGACCGGTCTGTGTACGATCATTCAATATGGTCTGGGCATTCCGATAGGAATCACTTATCCTGTCATCAATATCCTTCTGCTTATTCTTGGCTTTCTTGCATTAGGCAAGAGCTTCGGCTTCAAGACGATATATGTCATCCTGCTGACATCGCTGCTTTTCGAGGTCCTGCCCAACTTCCCTCAGCTTGAAGTGATGATGAACGAGAAGCTGCTTGTGGCTCTGGTGGGTGCAACTCTGGAGTCTGTCGGAATCGGCCTTGTGCTGCTTCGAGGCGGAAGTACGGGAGGTACGGATATAATCGCAATGCTGATCAACAAGTATTGGCCTGTATCGCCTGGCAAGGTATATCTCTATACGGATGTATTCATAATCTCATGTCTGCTCTTTGTACCTGAAAAAGGACTGGTGGATATGATATATGCCTTTGTGATGATGCTGGGCTTCTCTTTTGGCGTTGACTACGTTCTGCTTGGTAACAAGTCTTCTGTCCAGATACTTGTATTTTCGGCAAAGTATCAGGAGATTGCGGATCATATCATCAACGAACTGGACAGAGGTGTGACTGCTCTTCAGTCTGTGGGCTGGTACTCCCAGAAGGAAAGCAAGGTGCTTCTGATAATTGCCAGAAAGCAGCAGATGAACGAAGTCGTGAACGAGATAAAGGAAATAGACAAGAGAGCGTTCATATCTGTCTCTACAGCTATGAGCGTCTACGGAGAAGGCTTCGAGGAGGTCAAGTCGGGACTTAAGATCAAGGATAAGAAAGAGGAGGTAAACAATGGGTAGTGCTGTATTGAACAGATCTTTCGCGACCATATTGAAAGAATATGGTCTCGTGACTATCGGTGTCATTTCATATGCTTTGGGATGGACTATCTTCCTCCTGCCAAATAATCTCATAGGAGGTGGAGTATCAGGTTTTGCATCAATCCTGTTCTATGCGACAGGGCTGCCGATGGGAGTGACGTATTTCATTCTCAATGTGCTCCTGCTGATAATAGGAACAAAGATACTCGGTACCGGTTTCGGTGGAAAGACCATCTATGCCATACTGATGACTTCCCTGATGCTCAGCATAATGCCGAAGATCATCCCTTCTGACTTCATCCATGAGTTCGCTCTGTCAAACGGAAAGCTCATATGTACCTTCCTTGGAGGTATCATCGCGGGATTCGGTATCGGTCTGTCCATTTCTCAGGGAGGCAGCACAGGTGGCACTGACATAGTGGCCCTGGTATGGTGCCGGTTCTATTCGGCATCTCCGGGAAGGGTCATCCTTATAATAGACGTAGGTATCATACTTTCCTCTTTGCTCTTCCCGTCTTATACAGAGGCAGGAGAACTTCTGCCGTTTACAGAAAAGCTTGCCGTAGTTGTATATGGTCTCATTCAGGTGACAGTCAGCGGTTATGCCATCGACCTTTATCTCTCAGGCTCCAAGCAGTCGGTCCAGGCATTCATATTTACAAAGAAGGTTACGGAAATGGCTGATGCGATCGCTTTTGACATGAAGAGGGGAGTGACCGTTCTTCCTGCCAAGGGATGGTATTCCAAGGAGGACAAGAATGTGCTTATGGTGGTTACCAGAAAGACCGACCTTAATCTTCTTCTGAGATATGTGAAGAGCATCGATCCTGATGCCTTCCTTTCAGTTTCTACTGTCATGGGTGTTTACGGACAGGGCTTTGATACTATAAAGGTTAAAGCAAAGAAACATGATGTTTCAAAAATGACAGCCGGAAACTAAGAAAAAGAAAAAACAATAAAAAAAAGAAAAATGTGACGAATGTCTCCCATCCTGAATTCAAAGGATGGGAGACATTATTTATTTTTGTTCAAACAAGTTATCAACTATGTTTACTATTCTTTCAATTGTGGTGATGATCATGGTTCTTTCCATGGCTGTTTTCCTGTCAGTAAAGAACTTCAGGACTGAAGGAGAACATGATGTGAAGGCGAAAGTAATGCCACGCATCTTGTGTGTGGTGGCGGTTCTGTTTTTCTGCGGGCTGTTCTGCAGACCGGAAATGCCCTTCAGATTTACTTTTGATATGCTGACTGCGGTGATGTCGATGTACGTCCCCGCATTGTCCATCGTACCGGAGGGGCGGATACCGGCATATTCCCGGACGGTGATCGGAATAATGTCCGCTATCTCGCTCTATTACATCTTGTGTGCAACACGCCTGTTGACCTTCTTTCCTGACCATGTTTATCTGGCCTTTGCAGCTGTGATGGCATTTGCATTCGGTATCTTCTTCATCTTTCAGATCTGGCACCGTATAAGGGATGTCAAGTCTGTCATCAAGTCGGGGAATGTATGGTCTTTTGTAACCTTATGTGTAGAT
Organism: Bacteroidales bacterium; assembly: GCA_015060385.1. Taxonomy (GTDB): domain Bacteria; phylum Bacteroidota; class Bacteroidia; order Bacteroidales; family UBA932; genus Cryptobacteroides. The sequence goes on along the minus strand of SUYO01000004.1, from coordinate 100,828 downwards.
GTAGTCTATGTCACATTCCCTCTTGTGATACTATGTCTGCTGCTTTCCATACATTCTGTAATTCCTGATTGGCATGGAGTTTCATTTGTGTTGGCGCTGATGGTAATGTTAGAAATGATCGCGATAGGTCTCAAGGTACTGTATGATTCTGCATTTGTGATCATGCATGACCATGAAAGGCTGATAGTAGAGTCGATGAAGATATCCAGGACGGATTCCGGAGCAGGAGGAGAACAACGCGGAGATGATCAGTATAAGGATCTGTATGAGCGCGTGGTATTTTATTTCGAAGTTTCGAAGCCTTACCTTGACGGGAACCTTACGATAAATGATGTCGTCAAGGTGGTGTATTCCAACAAGGTATACATATCAAAGGCAATCTGCCATTATACAGGGCGTAATTTCCGTCAGTTCGTGAATTATTACCGTGTCATACATTCCATGGACCTCTTCAGGAACAATCTGGAACTCAAGGTGACAGAACTTGCGACAAAGAGCGGGTTCAACAATCTGGTCTCCTATACGATGGCCTTCAGACTCTTCATGAACGAGACTCCGAGCGAATGGTGCCGTAAAGAACGTGCAAAGATTCTAAAGCCGAAAAAATAACTTATCTTTGCAGCCGTTATAACACAGAAATCAAAACTTATATATATGGCTGACGAAAAGATCATTTTTTCAATGAACGGGGTGGGCAAGATCCTGCCTCACAACAACAGGGTTATCCTTAAGGATATCTATCTTTCCTTCTTCTATGGAGCCAAGATAGGTATCGTCGGACTCAACGGTGCCGGTAAGTCCACTCTCATGAAGATCATAGCAGGTATCGAGACCGGATACCAGGGCGAGGTCGTATGGGCTCCCGGCTATTCTGTAGGTTATCTTGAGCAGGAACCTCAGATGGATCCTGAAAAGACCGTGATTGAGGTAGTTCAGGAAGGTGTACAGGAAGTCATGGACATCCTCAAGGAGTATGAGGAAGTGAACATGAAGTTCTGTGAACCGATGTCGGATGACGAGATGGCGGCTCTTATCGAGCGTCAGGGAGAACTTACCGAAAAGATCGAGAACTGCGGCGGATGGGAGATAGATTCAAAGCTCGAAAGAGCGATGGATGCCCTCCAGTGTCCTCCTTCAGATGCGAAGGTTTCGACACTCAGCGGTGGTGAGCGCCGTCGTGTGGCTCTTTGCCGTCTTCTCCTCCGTCAGCCTGATGTGCTCCTCCTTGACGAGCCTACCAACCACCTCGATACTGAGAGTATCCAGTGGCTCGAAGCCCATCTCCAGCAGTATAAGGGAACAGTGATTGCCGTGACCCACGACCGTTACTTCCTTGACAATGTAGCCGGATGGATCCTCGAGCTCGACAGGGGAGAGGGTATTCCTTGGAAGGGCAACTATTCTTCATGGCTTGACCAGAAGAGTACAAGACTCGCTCAGGAAGAGAAGCAGGAGAGCAAGCGCAGAAAGGCCCTCGAAAGAGAGCTGGAGTGGGTACGCATGGCTCCGAAGGCACGGCATGCCAAGTCAAAGGCCCGTCTGGGTGCATATGAGAAGCTTGCTGCAGACGACGGACGTGAGAAGGAGGCAGCCCTTGAGATATTCATCCCTAACGGTCCTCGACTCGGAAACAAGGTCATCGAGTTCAAGAATGTTTCGAAGGCATATGGAGACAAGCTTCTTTATGAGAACCTCAACTTCATCCTGCCTCCTGCAGGTATAGTAGGAGTGATCGGTCCTAACGGTGCCGGTAAGACAACACTCTTCCGTCTGATCATGGGCCTCGATACTCCTGATACAGGCGAGATTACGGTAGGTGAGACAGTGAAGCTTGCATATGTCGACCAGCAGCACAGGAGCATCGACCCTGACAAGACTGTATATGAGACGATCGCTGAGAATTCCGAGTTCGTGAAGCTCGGAAAGAGGGAAGTGAACGCCAGGGCATATGTTTCCCGTTTCAACTTCTCGGGAGCAGATCAGGAGAAGCTCTGCGGCATCCTTTCAGGTGGTGAGAGAAACCGTCTCCACCTTGCCCTGACCCTCAAGGACGAGGGTAACGTCCTTCTTCTTGACGAGCCGACCAACGACGTTGACGTAAACACTATCCGTGCGCTTGAGGAGGGTCTTGAGAACTTCGCGGGCTGTGCTGTCGTCATCTCCCACGACCGTTGGTTCCTGGATCGTATCGCTACACATATCCTTGCCTTCGAGGGCGATTCCCAGGTGTACTTCTTTGAGGGTACCTATTCGGAGTACGAGGAGAACAAGAAACGCCGTCTCGGAAACGAGGAACCTAAGCGCTTCAAGTACAAGAAACTCATGGCGGAGTAATCCTCGGTCATTCCCGGCCCTATCGGGAATCTGATCCATGACCAAAGCACTGTGGCTGAACTGCATTTAAAAATGCGGTTCAGCCACAGTGCTATATTGATATGTCTGCTACTTCTTCTTGGATGTTGAGAGCAGATAGATGTCTGCGAGCGGGATGATGACCATCAGGTCGAAGAACGCGAGCATCGCTACTGCACCATATGCGCCTATGGTCAGAGCCATCGCAAGGGCGTAGAGGAACGAGAATGCATGAAGCAGGATCAGTCCTGTTGCAAGAACCAGCCAAAGCTTGAGTGATGTCAGATGGTAAAGGATCATCGCAACCGTTACGCATGCAAGCGGTATGAGGAACATAAGGTTTTCCCCGATTGCCAGAAGAAGGGCAACGGTAAGCACGAACATGAGTGCGAGAGTGCCGTACATGGTGTTGTATGCATTCCTTGAAGCCGCGTTGACTGCTGCACTTGCCCTCATCGAGCCTGATACCTGACGGATAGCTCTTTTCCTGAGCATCACATAAACCAGCACGGCGACAACTGCCATGACCACAGTCGTGATTATCATGGCAGCATTGTCGAAGCCGACTCCCTGAACTATGCCGAACGGCTTGAACCCGGCTCCTGCCGCCAGAGAGCAGAGATAAGCGACAAGCTCACCGAACGCCAGAACGCCTATGCCGATGAAAAGAACAGCTACCGACACCTTGAAGACCTTTGATGCCTTTATACGTCCTCTGACTCCTTCAAGACCGAACAGAAGAAGGAAAAGAAGGCAGGCTACTGCATTCAGTACCATATATCCTAGCTTTGAGAAGTTGAAGAGACCGAGAGCCGGAACACTGAAGTTGGTGGCATCCTTTTCCGACCTGAGATAATCCCTGTCGCCATATTCCTCTCCTGTCACATATGCCTTTGCAACCGGCAGAATCTGCTCTCCGTAATGCTGTATGGATTTCGGATTCACATTGCTGAAATTGTCAAGGTCGGTATGGTAGTGGTTGACATCTGCGATTGTCGAGAAGTTCAGACCCGGGATATAGTCCTTGACTATAGTGAAGTCGGTGAAGTTAGGCATGAATCCATATACTACTGTAGTCAGCGAGTATGTATACTTATACTTGGCTGCATCCGCATACAGCTTCATCACCTTCTCATTGCCCGGACATGCCTCAAAGAGAAGCGCCGGACCGAACGGACCGCGTGCTTCGATGTTGATGATGAGACCGACATTGTCGAATACCTGACGATCATTCTCCCAGATTGCCTTCATACCCATCATTCCAACTTCCTCTGCATCCGTAAAGAGGACCTTGACTCCCTGGTTCCACTGTCCGCGCTCCTTGAGAAGCTGCGCCAACGTCTCCAGAGTCACTCCCACTCCGTATCCGTCGTCTGCCGCTCCATATGACCATACGGTGTCCTTAGGCATGATCTGGGCATATCTGGAATCATAGTGTGCGACGAACATCAGGTAGGTGTCATCCTCCGATGGGTTCTGAGGTGGGAACTCCGCCAATACGTCGACTGCATCGAAAGTATACACGAAAGGCCTGTCCTTAGGGCTGGTCAATGAGTCATATCTGAAAAGGCTGACTGTATCCGCACCAAGGTCCTCAAGTCTCTGCACGAGGTATTCCCTTACGCGCGCACGCTCCTGAGGATGAGCGACAGAATGGTGCTCCTTTGAAATAACTTCGAGGTCCCTGACCACCCTTTCTGCTGAGAAACCTTGTGCATCAGCAGGTTGTGGCTTGGGAAGCGTCCATAATCCATAGGCCAGCAAGGCTGCTGCCAACACTGTGAACGCAAGTACAAACGGTCTGAATCTATTCATTTTCTTAGGTTTTAGCGTGCAAATATATGAAAAATTTACAATGTTACTCCTGATTTGAAGATGGCTATCTCGCTGTAACCGGATTTCTCGTTATTGACTCTCTCGCCTGAAGCAACTCCGATCACAAAGTCTATGAAAGCTTTGTCAACCTCATCTGCAGGCACCCCGTCAACGATGGAACCCGCGTTGAAGTCAATCCACCGGGGCTTTGCTGCGGCAAGTGTGCTGTTTGTGGAGATCTTTGCAGTAGGGACAAAGGTTCCGAACGGCGTTCCTCGACCTGTGGTAAAGAGGACTATCTGGCAGCCTGCTGCAGCAAGGGCTGTGGAAGCTACCAGATCATTTCCCGGAGCGCTCAGGAGATTCAGGCCTTTTGTCTTGAGCCTGTCTCCGTACTGCAATACATCCCGCACTGTAGATGTACCTGACTTCTGGGTACATCCCAGAGATTTCTCTTCAAGTGTGGAGATCCCTCCGGCCTTGTTGCCTGGGGACGGGTTCTCATAGACAGGCTGGTCATTCTTAATGAAGTATTCCTTGAAATCATTGATCAGGCTTACAGTCTTGTCAAATGTAGTCTCATCCTGACAGCGGGACATGAGAATGGTCTCCGCTCCGAACATTTCAGGCACCTCTGTAAGCACTGTCGTTCCTCCCTGGGAGACTATCCAGTCAGAAAAACGTCCCAGAAGAGGATTTGCTGTTATTCCCGAAAAACCGTCCGAACCGCCACATTTGAGTCCTATATTGAGTTCGCTTACAGGTATGTCCTCTCTCCTGTCCTCCTCGGCTGCCTTCGCTATTTCGCGGACAAGTCCGAGTCCGTGTCCGACCTCATCTCCCTGTATCTTCTGCGATTCCATGAACTTGACACGGGTTTCGTCAACTTCTCCCACAAGCTCACGGAACGCGGCCAGCTGGTTGTTTTCGCATCCGAGAGCGACAACAAGCACGCCGGCCGCATTGGGATGATGGACCATATCTGCGAGAATCTTTCTTGTATTCTCATGATCTTCTCCAAGCTGCGAGCAGCCGTAGTTATGAGGGAAAGCCACAACTTTTTCTAACCATGGGTAATCCTGGAGCTCCCTCTCGAAAAGATTCCTTATGCTCTGTGCAACTCCGTTCACACATCCCACAGTAGGGATAATCCAAAGCTCGTTGCGGACTCCTGCAGTACCGTCCTTCCTTCTGTAGCCCTTGAAGAATGCCTTCGTCGGAGAAGGAACCGTTTCAGTCAGCGCGGGCTCATATGCATATTCGAGGAGTCCCTCAAGATTTGTCTTGAGATTGGTATGGTCGACCAGACCTCCCTTAGGAACCGACGAGGTCAGATGCCCTATAGGGAAACCGTATTTTATTATGTTCTCGCCTTGCTGAAGGTCCCTGAGAGCCATCTTATGGCCGGCGGGAATCCTGGCGACCTTGGTCTCCAGGTCTGCAATGGCCACGGCTACATTGTCTGCCGGATTGATCTTGATATATTCAGTCATGACATCACACTGTTGCGACAGCGGCACGCATGCCCTTGTCCTGAATAAGTTCGAGATAACTTGTCACCATCTCCGTAAGATCAGGTATGGCGTTCAGGTCCTCACCCCAGATGAACTCTGCTCCAAGTACGCCTTCCGCCACCTTCCTTACATCTTCCGAAGCCCAGAGGTCCTTCAGGAGTGCCACATTTGCTACGTCATCATTAGGAATGATCTCGTCATTTCCTCTCCTTCCTCCTTTATAATACGTGATTATTGCCGCAAGGCCGAGAACCAATCCCTTAGGGAGTTCGCCCTTGCGCTCAAGATATGTCTTCAGGCCAGGGAGGTCACGGGTCTTGTACTTAGGGAAGGAATTGAGCATTATGCTTGTCACGAAATGCTTTACATACGGATTCATGAAACGCTCGAGGACAGAATCCGCGAACGCCGTGAGTTCTTCCTTAGGGAGGTTCAACGTTTCAAGCAGTTCCTCATACATGACCTTGCGGACGAAGCGTCCTATCTGAGGATCTTCCACACATTCGCGAACGGTATCAAGTCCTGACAGATATCCTACAGGAGACAGAACCGTATGCGGACCATTGAGAAGGGTTACCTTCCTTTCGTGGTATGGAGCTTCGCTCGGAACAAACAGCACATTCAGCCCGGCCTTGTCGGCAGGGAATTCGTCGGCTACAGACTGCGGAGCCTCGATCACCCAAAGATGGAATATCTCTCCCTTTACGACCAGCTTGTCTTCAAAGCCGATCCGCTCATGTATCTGAGCGATCGTATCTTTCGGATAGCCAGGAACAATACGGTCTACCAGGGTGCAGTATACTCCGCAGGCCTGCTCGAACCAGGTAGTGAATCCTTCTCCAAGCTGCCATAGTTCGATGTACTTGTAGATGCAGGATTTGAGCTCCTTGCCGTTGAGGAAGATAAGCTCGCACGGAAGCATCATCAGACCTTTCGAAAGGTCTCCGTTGAAATGCTGATACCTGTGATACAGTAGCTGGGTGAGCTTGCCCGGGTATGATGATGCCGGCCTGTCCTCAAGCCTGCAGGCAGGATCGAAGGCTATGCCGGCCTCAGTCGTATTGGATATGACGAATCTGATGTCAGGGTCTTCCGCAAGTGCAAGATATGCCTCAAAATCAGTATATGGGTTCAGTCCTCCATTGATGACATCGATCATCTGGATGGAGTCCACCACCTCTCCCTTGTCGATTCCCTGAAGGTTTACATGGTAAAGGCCGTCCTGAGAATTCAGTACGTCCACCATGCCCCTCTCGATCGGCTGGATGACAGTCACGCCGGCATTGAAGCCGGTCTTCTTATTAGTGTTCCATATGATCCAATCTACAAATGCCCTAAGGAAATTGCCTTCTCCAAACTGAATGATACGGGTCGGGTACCTTCCGGCATCCGCCGTTGCCCTGTTCAAAACATCCATGATATTATTTCTTTGCGGTTTGATACAAATATAGTATATTTATCCCATAATTAAAGTTAAATATCATGGATTTCTTATCTAAAGTTAAAGGTAACATCATTGATGAAATCATGGGCGAGAAGCCTTTCATCCACGATGATTTCATGCTTACAAATGACTATGCCCGTGAGCTTTATCACGAAAGTGCCGAGCACATGCCTATCATAGACTACCACTGCCACCTTGACCCGAAGATGATAGCGGACAACTATCAGTTCAAGGATCTGACTGAGGTATGGCTTGGAGGGGACCACTACAAATGGAGAGCCTTGAGAGGTAACGGAGTACCTGAAGAATTCATCACAGGAGCGCGAGGAAGCTATGAAAAGTTCGAAAAATGGGCGGAAACCATTCCGTACACAATGAGGAATCCGCTTTATCACTGGACCCATCTTGAGCTTGCAAGAGGCTTCGATATCTATGATATCCTCAAGCCTTCGACTGCCCGTGCGATCTATGATGAGTGTACGGCCAAGCTCCAGACTGAGGAATATCGTGGACAGGCTCTTATGAGAAAGTTCAATGTCAAGGTCGTCTGCACGACAGATGACCCTGCAGACTCCCTTGAATACCACAGGAAGATAAAGGAGAATCCTTTCGGAACCAAGGTGCTTCCGACCTGGCGTCCGGACAAGGCGATGGCGATAGAGAATCCTCAGATGTATAGTGAATACATCAAGAAGCTGGGCTGGGCCGCAGGTATGGAAATAGGCACGTATCAGGACCTTCTGGATGCCCTTCGCAAGCGTCAGGATTTCTTCCATGACATGGGATGCCGCATTTCGGACCATGGTATGGATACCTTCTATGCCGAGGACTTCGAGATGGACGATATCGAGAAGATCTTCCGCAACACCCTCAAGGGCAAGCGCCCTTCGGAGCAGGACGTGCTCAAGTTCAAGAGCGCGATGTACCTTGATCTCGGCAGGATGTACCATGACAAGGGTTGGGCACAGCAGTTCCATATCGGTCCGATCCGCAACAACAATACGAAGATGTTCAATCTGATCGGTCCCGACACGGGATTCGATGCCATTCTCGACCTGCCTGTAGCGGCAGCAGGCCATAAGTTCTTCGACAGGCTGGCCGTGGAGGACAAACTTGCCAAGACAATCCTCTACAACCTCAATCCTAAGGATACCGAAGTGCTCATGACAATGGCATACACCTTCAATGACGGCAGCTGTCCGGGCAAGATGCAGCTGGGTTCAGGCTGGTGGTTCCTCGATCAGGAGGACGGCATGAAGAAGCAGATGAACGCCCTCTCGTCGCTCGGACTTCTGAGCAGATTCGTGGGCATGCTCACCGATTCAAGAAGCTTCCTTTCATATCCTCGTCACGAGTATTTCCGCAGGATCCTCTGCAATCTGATAGGAGAAGACATCCAGAACGGAAAGCTTCCTAAGAGCGAGATGGAGTTCATGCATCAGATGGTGAAGGATATCTCATACAACAACGCCGACCGCTACTTCAATTTCTAGGGTACATACCAATAAATTCTGTGGCCTGACTGCTTCTTGAAATGCAGTCAGGCCACAGTGTTGTTATATAATCAATTGATTATTAGTGTTTTGTTGGCTTGCGAGGTGGCTATACTGCCTGTCTGGAAGCAGTTCGGCCACAGGGCGGCTGTCAAATCAGAGATCCTGCGAGGATTTGAGCCGGGTCAGAAGGTTCTGACATGCTTCTTCGAGGAGATCGAGGACATGGCTGAAGCCTTCGGCTCCCATATAATAAGGGTCCGGTATATATGAAATCCTGTGGGTGGTGAGGAAGTCCGCCATGCGTCTGATCTTGTGTGTAGCTTCGACCGAAGGAGCAAGATGCATGAGATCCTCATAGTTCTGGTCATCCATCGCTATGACAAGGTCGCAGTCAAGGAAATCCATCGCCTTGACCTGACGTACCGTGTGGGTTACAGCAAAACCTCTGTAGAGGGCGGCAGTCCTCATGCGGCGGTCAGGTGGATTACCCTGGTGACCTCCGTATATGCCTGCAGAGTCAGCCTGGATCCTGTCCTGAAGTCCTGCCTCACGGACATAATGCTCGAATATGGCCTGGGCGGCAGGAGACCTGCAGATGTTTCCCAGGCACACGAAAAGGACTTTGTATTTATTATTGATATTCAAATCGTTATGATTATTCATATTTTTATGGTTTACACTACGGTTTACAATATCTTCTATTGTATTTTCAGTAAGTCTCTGCAAAGATAAGTAAAGTTTTTCTATGCTCGCTCAGGTATATTGGTTATATACCCGAGGCGAGTTCAACAAGACTTATCTTCTCTCGGGTTTTCTTATTACGGAAGTAGATGAGCCTATCCACGCTATCGAGAAACATAGCGAGGCGAAAGTCGGACATCCCGAGCAGGTTCAACACATTGGAATGTTCACCACACTCACTATACAGACGCTCTCCATACCTCTCGACGAACTCTCTGACGTTGGTATTGTGCAGAACCACCTCAACACGATATAATTTATCTATTGTATCCCACCCAAGCCACTCTTTCAGACGCTCTGCCTTATTAGGAGAATTTTCATTAAGTTCACGAGCCTTGTCATACACACGCATCTTCATATCTGTATCCTTGGCTTGCGAGAAATACAAGGTAGGCAGTTTCGACATCTTCACTCGGCTACGGGTATAGTACTCCCCATATCCGTCTAACGTCTCGTCATCCTTGACTTTCTTTCCATTGAGATACAAGTCGTAAGCATCAGTATCCTTAATCATCTTCCGCACTTTCGAGATATAGTTAAACGTACTATCAAAAGCCAACTCCAACTCGGTGATATTATTGAATTCCATTCCATAGAAATCAGCAACATACTGCAAATCACATATATGGTTCTTAGGTTCTGCATTAGGAAATCTAAGATATACACGGTACAAGGCACTATTCTCAAAGGAGAAGAATGCCTTACCTGCATACTTAGCACTATTACTGAATGTAAACGTTCCAAGTCGGTAATACCCCTCAACGTCTCTGACATTTAGGACAGCTGTCATCTTCACTTCATCTTCCTCGGTGAACACCAATGAGAAAGTTTCTTCATCCAAGATACGGGCATCAGTAAGTTCATCTCTACGAGTATCTTGATTACGGAGGTAGTCGTACAGGGTCTCGGGCATATTGTAGCACACTCGCAATTTATCTACGTTCACCGCCCAATCAATTCTCTTTGCCATAGGTCTATGTCGTTGAGGTGTCGTTATTGTTTATCGGTTTCATTGGGAGTTTCGCCCAATAGTCGCACATCGCCTTGCTAATCTTCTGCTTGGTATCGTTAGAGTGTCTTCTTCCCTGATGAGCCACACTCTGTTTCTCTCGTGTCTCTGCCGAAACATCGTTTCTATAAAGTCTTTTCTTTGGTTGTACCATATTCATTATCAGTTATTAGTAATTATTCTATGCTACCATTGAGGAATACTCAATGTAGCCTATATAATAAATATAGTCTAACTGAGAAAAAGTCAAGATAACAGGTAAAAATTTTCACGACAAACTGTCCTACGCCTATATTCCGACACAGAAACTACCACGTTTAAGGTTAATCAAGTCGCTGACATTGATAGTCTTATACTGCAAATTTATGATAATAATTCACGAAATTACCCTATTAGCAAGGTGGAAAAATTGTCCCTATTAAGTAATTTCATTATATTTGTAAAAGCATATGGTACTATTCATTATTAACACAAAATATGGTTGGTTTTCTAATAGTCATTGGTTTGTTTCTTCTCCCGTTTATTATTGCGGGCGGAAAAGAATTATTTGAGTTTAGAACGGGAGAATCTGATAAAATTGGATGCACAGGCGTTATAGTTATCATAATTATGATTATTATCATCATTGCCCTATTTAGTGCATAGCTATAACAGCTTTTATCAAAACTAATTATTATGAGAAACAATGACATTGGAGGGTGCCTAGCTGTTCCGTTTTACTTTATAGCAAAACTTTTAGAATTTGTAGGCAAGATTTTACTTAAAATTTTAGTGTACATACTATTCATACCTTGTATATTTATAGCACTTATATTGTCAATATTTACAGGAAAGGATATGGAGGATATTTTTAAAAAGTGGGGATTGTGAGTATATGGCTATTATAAAGGATTGTATTCAAAAATCAAGTGTATTCAGAAAAATCAATTTGAATACACTTTTTTAACGCCTGTATTGTATTCATATTTTATTAAAGAATTATCAGAGTACTTTAATATACTCATCTCAATTGCTAAGAAACCAATCATAGAAAATTCAATACGAATTTCTCTTAAAGAGACAAAGACACTGCTGGATCAGCAGTGTCTTTGCTATGAACACCGAGGGGAAGAAGCACCGCAAGGAAGCGGTTCTCCGTCAGTTACCTATCGGACTATCCCTCAATAGTACGGTAGTGTGAACGGACTTTCACTATCTTGCCATTGGTAACACGTTTGTACGCCTTTACCTTGACAACCTTTTGTGTACTGACTTCGATATGAAGTTTCAGCGAAATCCTAAGTGTTTCTTTCATTGTAAAATGGTTTAATAGGAAATCTTGTAAAGAACACTTGTATCGAGAACTACATCCCTCGGCTTAGAGTCTGTCAGAGAAAAGAAAAAGGCATTCAGTGAGGGCTGAACACCTTATCCGTAGTTTCCTATTGCCTTTCGGCACCATTTTACATCGCAAATATACGAACTTTTTCGACACCTGCAAACATTTCTATTCTTTAGAAGCATCATCACGTTCCTGGTCCTGTCTTTCAGCACGCCTACGTTCAAGCTTCGCTTCCTTACCTTCCTTATAAGCATCCGTTGAGGTAACATACAAGTGCTGATTAGCATCTATCACGCTATTTCTATCAAAGTCTTTGAGATACGTCTCTATCTCAGCTGGGTTCCTACCCATATTCTGAGCAATCAGTCCCATAGGGACATTAGCGTGATACAATGCCGATGCATAGGTATGCCTTGCAGAGTAAAACGTTATCGGTTTCATCCCCAAGCGCTCAGCAATACGCTTAAGATTAACATTAACGAGGTAGTTAGCATAAGTCATACGCCCGAACTTCTTTTCAGGAGTATCATCCTGCTCGGAGTATATAGGGAACACATACATATCATCCACCTCATCATCAGGAACATTCTTTATAGCCTCGGTAAACGGGAGAAGATAAGGCATAATAGTCATCTGCTCAACAATGATACGTACGGGTTTATTAGTCTTGGAACGGGCAACGTTAATCTCATAATAGTCCTTAACTTCCTTATTCTCATTAGCATAGTCAATGCCGTACTCCCCGCTATCCTTCGCATACTTTTCCTTGTTAATCACCTCAATGTCACGAATGTCACCCCACTTCAAATTTGCCAAGTCCACAAGGGCTAAACCTTGAAACATATAGGAACAAATGAATAGAGCCAACGACAACTGCTCAGCGTCAATGGGAGTTAATTTCGTATGGGCACGTCTATGGAACTTAGCATTCCAATAGTGTTTCTTAGTCTTTTCGAGATTAGGTTTCGGTTTGCCAAACCCGTACGTCTTCATATAGTAACGCATCAACGTCATCATCTCATCGACGCTCAACGCACGTTTCTGCGTCTTGGTATCAAGAGGACGTATCAACTTATAATCATCGAACGGAGACACCTTGATATGTCCTAACTCCACAGCACGGTTCATAACCGCCTTGAAGCAGTCAAAGAACTTCTTGATACTGGTATCCTTGTAATTGTCACGAAGCCACACCTCGAAGGCACGTATCCATTCAGTATCAATCTCGAATAATTCATAGTCAGTTTCCTCCGTATAACGCTTGATAGTATTAAGCAAGGTACGATACCCCGTTGCGGTATTGTGAGAGTGGGTAGTCTTGAAATAAGAGATACGTTCCTCGAACATATCGAACAAGGATGTAGTCGTCGGAGCAGACTTAGACAAGTCCTTCATTAGAGTGGTAACAGAATAATCCTTCTTATCACGCTCGAGTTCCATTATCCGCTTATTCGCCTTATCTACCTCAGCACGAATAAGAGTATTCATACTCTTAGCGTAGGGATGAGTAGAACGGACTTCCTCCTTCTTCTCATTCCACATCTTCTCAGAGCAGGACAAGCCGAAACTCTTATACTTCCTTTGTCCGTTATAACACAGCCTCAGCATAATGGGATGTTCACCATTAGCCAACGTCTTGGACTTATACAGAATGACGGTAACCGTCGGTAAGGAACTCTTCATCCTCGTAATCAGTTTACACTACGGTTTACACAAAATAGCATAAAACCGCAGTTTGGTTTACAAGAACAAAGGTAATAATGATTTTTTAATTTATTGAATATAAATGAAATAATATAAAAATAAACAAATACTATTTGTTCCCCAGGCACACGAAAAGGACTTTGTACTTGTTGTTTGCCGTCTCCATCATTTCACAATTATGCGCTCGATACGTCGAGGAACTGAGGTTATGATCTCGTATGGGATGGTTCCGAGGATGTCGGCGAGCTCGGTTATGGTGGGATCCTCTCCGAAGATTGTGACTGTGTCGCCTACCTTCACATCGATGCCAGTCACGTCAAGCATAGTCATGTCCATGCAGATGTTGCCTATAGTAGGGACGCGATGACCGTTGATCGTGAAACGTCCTTTGCCGCAGCTGAGATGGCGGTCGAGTCCGTCAGCATATCCGACAGGGATGGTTGCTATGACGGTACCTTCGGGAGCGATGCGTCCGTGGCGGCCGTAACCGATGGTTCCGTCGCCCGGAGCCAGAATCTTGACCTGAAGTACCTTGCATTTGAATGAGGCTACCGGTGCGAGCTCTACCTCAGGCAAGGCGCTTATTCCATATATTCCGATGCCCAGACGGACCATGTCGAACTGATACTGAGGAAAGCGTTCTATGCCCGCAGAATTAAGGATATGGTACATAGGTCTGTATCCGATCGAATCGGATATAATGTCGGCGTTCTTGCGGAAAAGTCCGATCTGACCGAGGGTGAATTCATCGTTGGAAGGATCGTCTGCAGCTGCGAGATGTGAGTATACTGACTTCACTCTGACATGACGGCAGTCTTTCAGGAATTCCTGAAGTTCTGCAATTTCATCGGTCATGAAACCGAGACGATGCATTCCTGTATCCAGCTTGATATGTATCGGGAAGTCGCTGACACCTCTCTTCTCCAGAACCTTGCACAGTTCCTTCAATGAGAAAAGGTTAGGAATTCCCGGTTCGAGACCGTAATTCACTATCTGCTCAAAGGAATCTGTGCCGGCGGTAAGGACGATCACCGGAGACTTTATGCCTGCCTGACGCAGTTCTATGCCCTCTATCGGGTAGGCAACTGCCAGGTAATCAGCTCCTGCCTCTTCCATGAGGGATGCGAATTCCACGGCACCATGGCCGTAGGCATTCGCCTTTACAAGCACGAGGAGCTTTGTGGAGTCCTCGAGCTTGGATCTGAAGTATCTGTAATTCTTGAGACAGCCGTTCAGGTCGATCTCAAGCCTTGAAAAATCGCTGTTGATGTACATGATGCAAAGATAAGGAATAAATTTTGCATATATATGCGCCGTCAAAATAAATACTGCATTTGGACATTTTGTCAGTATTTTATCTATATTAGCCGATTATTAACGATTAAAACAGACTTAATATGAATATCTGGATTATAATGATAGCCGTGATGGCGTTGAGCTTTCTTGTGCAGCAGATGCTTCAGAGCAGGTTCCATAAATACTCGCAGGTGGGTCTGCCGAGCGGAATGACAGGAGCCGAGGTTGCCATGAAGATGCTCCATGACCACGGCATATACAATGTGAAGGTGGTTTCTACAAGAGGAATGCTTACAGACCATTTCAACCCGCAGACCATGACCATCGCCCTCAGCGAAGGAGTATACTCAAGCAGGAGCGTTGCTGCAGCAGCAGTTGCCGCACACGAGTGCGGACACGCTGTGCAGCATGCCTTGGGCTACGCGCCTCTGAAGATGCGCTCCGCCCTCGTGCCGGTGGTCAGCTTCGCGTCAAGCATCGTGCAGTGGGTGCTTCTTCTGGGAGTCCTTATGATCAATAAATTTCCCGGACTTCTCTGGTTCGGTATCATATTGTTTGCGAGCACGACGCTTTTCAGCTTCATCACCCTTCCTGTAGAGGTGAATGCCAGCACAAGGGCAATCTCATGGCTTTCGCGCGCAGGAATCACTGACAGCCAGACCCAGCCAATGGCGATAGATGCATTGAAATGGGCGGCCTATACCTATGTCATTGCTGCTGTCGGCTCGCTTGCTACCCTTCTCTATTACATCGGCCTCGCCCGCCGCGACTAAAATCAGCACTTGAACCATGTGGCATATATGGAAAAAATTAAAAACAACTAAACACTTAGAAAATATGAAACGAATCTTGATCATGCTGGCAGGAGCCATGATGCTTCTGCTTGCCTCATGTTCACAGTACAGGTATGAGACTGTGAAAGGCGATCCCCTCGGGACAAAGATCTACACGCTCGACAACGGCCTCAAGGTCTATATGAGCGTAAACAAGGAAACTCCCCGCATCCAGACCTACATTGCAGTGAAGGTCGGAGGCAAGAACGACCCTTCTGAGACCACAGGTCTCGCCCATTATTTTGAGCACCTCATGTTCAAGGGCTCGCAGAACTTCGGAACATCCGATTATGCTGCTGAAAAGCCGCTTCTTGACGAGATAGAGGCATTGTTCGAAGTCTACAGGAACACCACTGACGAAGCGGAGAGGGCTGCCCTCTACCATAAGATAGACTCTGTGAGCTATGCTGCTTCGGGCTATGCCATTCCTAACGAATATGACAAGCTCATGTCGGTGATCGGTGCAAACGGCACCAATGCATATACTTCTACCGATATGACTGTATATGTGGAGGATATTCCTTCTAACCAGATCGAGAACTGGGCACGCATCGAGGCAGACAGGTTCATGAATCCTGTCATCCGTGGCTTCCATACAGAGCTCGAGACCGTATATGAGGAAAAGAACATGTCCCTTACCAACGATTTCAGAAAGGCTCTCGAGAACCTCGACGGAATGCTTTTCCCTGACCATCCATATGGAACACAGACCGTTCTCGGAACTCAGGAACATCTGAAGAACCCATCGATAACCAACATCAAGAACTACCACAAGACCTACTATGTCCCTAACAACATAGCAATCTGTCTCAGCGGCGACTTCGACCCTGACAAGATGGTGGAAATCATCGAGAAGTATTTCGGTCAGATGAAGCCTAACGAGAACCTTCCTGAACTCAAGCTTCAGACAAAGTCTGTGATCGAGACTCCTCAGTCAAGGGATGTGTACGGAATCGATGCTGAAACCATCCTCATGGGATGGAAATATCCTGGAGCGGGTACTGACGATGCCCTTGTCGCTTCAGTGGTATCATATATCCTCTATAACGGTTCGGCCGGTCTTATCGACCTCGATCTCAACCAGCAGCAGAAGGTACTCGGAGCACAGTCAGAGGCTTATACGAGACCAGATGCGGGAGAGTTCATCCTGCTGGCCAACCCTAAGCAGGGTCAGACTCTTGAAGAGGTTCGTGACCTCCTTCTTGCAGAAGTGGCAAAGCTCCGTAATGGAGAATTCGACGAGTCTGTCATCGAGGGAACCATCAACAACCTCAAGCTTTCGCAGATGTATCAGCTTGAAGACAATTCGAGCAGGGCTGACATGTTCGTGCAGTCATTCATCAACGGAACAGACTGGGCCGACGAGGTAGCATGGATTGACAACTTGAGCAAGGTTACAAAGCAGGATGTCATCGACTGGGCAAACAAGTATCTTGGAGAGAATAACTATGCTGTAGTATACAAGCGCCTCGGCGAGGACAGGAATGTCCAGAAGGTAAGTGCCCCTAAGATCACTCCTATCAAGGCGAACAGAGACGCACAGAGTGCCTTCCTTGCTGAAATCCAGGCATCTCAGGTAGAGCCTATAGAGCCGGTCTTCGTTGACTATGAGAAGGATATGAAGAAGTTCAAGGCTGAAGGCCTTGACGTGCTTTATGCTGAAAACGATGTCAATGACATCACCAGCCTTACCTACAGGTTCAACACAGGAACAGAAAACGATCCTGCCCTCAACCTTGCGTTCACATATCTCTCATACCTCGGTACTCCGACTATGTCTGCCGAGGAAATCGCCCAGAGGATGTACCAGCTGGCATGCTCGTTCAGCCTCCGTTCAGGAAGCTCTGTTACAAGCATTTCTCTAAGCGGTCTTGACGAGAACATTGCTGAGGCGATGAAGATCGTTGAGGACCTTGCATATAATGCCGTACCTGACGAAAACATCCTCGCCAACCTCAAGGCAGACATGCTCAAGTCACGCGCAGATGCAAAGCTGAATCAGTCAAGCTGCTTCAGCGCCCTTCAGAAATATGTGATGTACGGTCCTGAACTGATCAGGAAGACAACCCTTACAAACGACCAGATAATGGCACTGACTTCAGAGGAACTCCTCGGAAAGGTCCGCGATCTTCTCGGATGTGTCCATGAGATAGTTTACTACGGTCCTGATTCGGAGAGCGAGGTTACTGCGCTTATCGCTGAGAATCACAAGATTGCAGCCGATCCTAAACCTCTTGAGAAGTCTTTGACCTCATATCTTCCTGTTTCAGACAGCAAGGTGTACATGGCACAGTATGATGCTAAGCAGATATACTATTTCCAGTACTCTAACAGAGGTGAGAAGTTCGACCTTGCATCGACACCATATATCACGATGTACAACGAGTACTTCGGAGGAGGAATGAACGCCATCGTCTTCCAGGAGATGCGTGAGGCACGCGGCCTTGCATACTCTTCACAGGCAACGCTTGGCACTCCTTCCCACAAGGATGACTCATATGTATATTTCGCCTTCATCGCAACTCAGAACGACAAGATGAAGACTGCAATCGAGGCCTTCGATGAAATCATCAATGACATGCCTGAGTCGCAGGCTGCATTCGACGTTGCAAAGGATGCTCTTGTATCGCGCATGCGTACAAACAGGGTTACAGGCATCGGAGTACTCAACAAGTATCTGACAGACAGGGAACTCGGTCTGACTGAGCCTCGCGAGAAGCAGGTTTACGAGATGGTTCAGAACCTCACTCTTGAGGATGTGAAGGCAACTCAGGACAAGTGGGTGGAGGGCCGAACCTATGCATACGGTATCCTCGGTGACATCGATGATCTTGATACCAAGTACCTCAGGACTCTCGGACCTGTACAGGTTCTCTCGCTTGAAGAAATCTTCGGATACTAGTTCAATCTAGTGCACTTCGGGCTATAAATTGCTCTCGATACCTTCCAAAAATGGGGTATCGGGAGCAGTTTCTTTATAAAAATGCGCATGATCGGTCAAATTAAACTATCTTTGTACCGGGTTCACGGAGTAAGGGAATCCGGTGCAAATCCGGAACTGTGCCCGCAGCGGTAAGCTTCTCAACGCTCCTGCATCATGCCATTGCAGCTGTACGGCTGCGAGAAGGCGCAGGAAGCGGAAGCAAGTCCGAAGACCTGCCGTGTTCAAGTCAAACTGGTGGAGCCCGGGGGCAGGCTTCCGTGAAGGCGTTCAAATAATGTTGTTTTCAATTCTTCTTTCAGCAGGTCTGATGGCTTCAGGCCTGACTCCGGATTCATATGATCCGGTTCTTGACTCTCTTGATGCAGTCACTGTCACGGCAGACAGGGGAGTGACAATCTCAAGGACAGATACAGTCTCTGTCAGGAATTCCCTTTCGTTGGCGCAGACTCTGCAACAGGGATCAGGTTTTCATGTAAGTGACAATGGGGGAGTATCAGGCCTGAAGACCGTGAGTCTCAGAGGTCTGGGCAGCGCTCATACGGCTGTCTATGTAGACGGCGTTCGTGTAGGAAACATGCAGTCGGGTCAGAGTGACCTTGGAATGCTGGGTGTAGAAAATGTAGGCAGCATAGTCGTGGACTATGCCCAGAACAGTGTCTCATTAAATACGGCCCGCCCGGTCTTCAAGGAATCTCCTGTCGCCGGCGATGTCAGATTGTCAGCAGGCTCCTTCGGTACATGGATTCCTTATGCCCGGATGGATTTCAGGCTTTCAGAGAAGCTGTCGCTTTCTGCAAACGCATCGGGATCCTTCAGCAAGGGAGACTTTGAATATGGTGAAGGACAGTTCAGAACCAATAATGATGTGAAGCAGGTTCGTGCAGGACTTGATCTTTTCGGCAGGATGTCAGGAGGCGACTACCATGTAAAGGTATATTACAATGATACGGAACGTGGTACTCCCGGCTCGACATCTTGGCCTTCCGATGACCGTCAGAAAGACCGGAACGCCTTTGTTCAGGGCGTCCTTCGAAAGAATTTCTCGCATCTCTATACTCTCCGGCTCAGTGGAAAGGCCTCGTATGACGATATCTTCTATACAAGTGCCTGGGGCGACAGCAATTACGGCCAGACAGAGTTCCAGATAAATTCGGCACATGAGTTTCAGATAAGGGGGTGGTGGAAACTGTCGCTGGCAGCAGATCTTCAGTGGGACGGGCTGAAGTCCTCAAATTACACGGCATCAAGACTTACCGCCTTCTCAGCACTGGCTTCCTCCTTCAGGACAGGACCTTTTGCTGCAGATCTGGCTCTCGAGTATACGGGAGCCTTTGACAAGGATGCCCTTTCGAGAAATGCACTTTCTCCTTCAGCAGACATCAGACTTGAAATCATTGACGGACTGTCGCTGGCTGCCTTCGGACGCAGGGCATACCGTGCACCTGTATTCAACGAACTCTACTATGTAGGTTATGGTAATCCCGACCTTAAATCTGAAGATGCCTGGCTCACGGACCTGGGTCTTGACTTCAACAGGGGGTTCCAGGGATCATGGACCCTCAAGGCAAAGCTGGACGGCTTCTGCTATCTGCTCAAGGACAAGATAACCTCTGCGCCGACAGAGGAAGATCCGGACATATGGATGCCGTACAATATCGGAAAGGTCCGTTCAACAGGTCTGGATATTCTTGCAGGTATCTCACATTCCGGGGCATGGACCTATGCCCTTGATGCCAGATACACGTACCAGTCGTCTCTGGACATGACTCCCGACAGCTACAGCTACGGCATGCAGATACCTTACGTGGCGCGGCATGTCGTTGTTCTGTCAGGGCAGATGGAATGGAAGGGATGGAACCTTTCTTCTGTATGGCAGCTGAGATCTGGAAGGACAGACGGTTATGGAATCCTTCCTGACTGGAACACCCTTGACCTGACTCTCTCCAAGGAGTTTGCAGTAAGGAAATGCGGCGGTTTCAGGCTGAAGGCATCCCTCTATAACATGCTGGACTGCAGGTATGAAACCGTCAGCGGTTATCCTATGCCCGGAAGGAACTTTATTTTTGGTGTTGATTTCAATTTCTGATCATGTTGAGTCTCTTATATGTCCTGATTTCAGGAATCGCCCTGCCGATAGGCGGTGTGCAGATGCAGTATCTCTGGAGAAACCAGCTCGGAGATGTATACAGTCTCGGTCTCGGCAGCGCCGCCTGTCTCGGCGCTGCCGCAGCGACCATGTCCGGATGGTGCTCCCTTACAGTAGGAAGTTTCATATGTACCTTGATATGTACGGCCATATGCTTCTTCGTGACCCTCAGGGTAAGCACGCAGAACCTGATAACCTTCGGCATACTCTTCGGTACCTTCATCGGTTCCCTCGGTACCATCGTGGTGACCAATGCTCCTAACGGAGACCTGCTCAAGCAGTACTACCTCTGGGGAGCTGCCAATTTCAATATGGAAGGAGTGACGGCAGGAGACATAGCCTTCTCCCTTGTCCTCTTTGCCGTGGGTATGACTGCGGCCTTATGGACCGCAAAGGCACTTACAAAGCATATGAAGGGGGAGATCGAGCTCAGCCCCATGTACAAGGCCCTCCTTCTTCTTGCCATCATGTTCCTTGTGACAAGCGCCGTGTCCATCTGCGGTCCCATCGGATTCATATCCCTCGGCGTGCCGAATCTCAGCCGCATCCTATGCAAAAGCACCGACATCCGCATGCATTATCTGATTTCCAGCGCCATGGGTATAGGACTGCTGCTTGTCACCTATCTTGTAGCTACACATGTAAATTTCTTCGGAATATACCTCCCTATAAGCGCAACGATGGCCATCATAGCGCTTCCGCTGATGGCCATCCTGTTCGTAAAGAAGTCTTAGCTTATTTCACCACCATCACGAATCCTCCGCGCGGCTGGCAGTCGAATGATGAAGGAAGGGAGCCGACAGTCTCTGTCGTGATGTTCCATGGCTGATCGGCGTTGCCGCTGTCAAGGAAGCTTGTCACCGTCCTTTCACCCTTGATGATTCCGCTCAGGTCGCATGATATGGTCTTGGTCTCGTCGGTTCCGTTGATGCCGGCGACATACCATGTGTCTCCGCTTCTGCGCGCCAGAACCGCATGTTCTCCTGGATATCCTGAAACGAATCTTGTCTCATCCCAGACCGTAGGCAGGGTCGAGAAATAGTCCTGTACTGCCTGAGGCTGAGCCAGATAGCTCTGAGGCTTGTCTGCAAGGTGTTGGAGCGTAGACTCGTAGAGGGCAGTGAGGGCTAGCTCGTGTGCATGAGTCGTTATGTGCGGATGCTGCGAGTCTGAGAAGGTACATGGAGTATAGTCCATAGGACCTACCACGTTTCTTGTGAACGGAAGGGTAGCGTTATGGCTTGCCGCCCTGTTTGTAAGGAAAGGCAGGTTGTTGTACCATTCTGCTCCGTAAACGCCCTCGATCGACATCAGGTTAGGGTAGGTCCTCTGCCAGCCTCTCGGAATGGTCGCACCGTGGAAGTTGACAAGAAGGTGGTGCTTTGCAGCGCACTCGAGAATATCCATGTAGTAGGCCATCGTCTCCTGAAGGTCTCCTCTGAAGAAGTCGACCTTCACTCCTGCTGCTCCTACGCTTTCCAGCCATGCGAACTCCTTTTCCCTGTCTTCAGGGGTGTTGAGCCTGAACTGGGGACCGCCGGCTCCGTTTATCCATGCGGTAGAAGAGTTGTACCAGAGGAGAGGCTTGACGCCTTTGGCCTTGGCATATGCAAGTGCATCTTCTATCGTACCTCCGTTTGCCATCTCGTCCCATTCCGCGTCAATGAGGACGTAAGGGAGATCGAGGGTCTCGGCCATGTCGATATATTCCTTCACGATCTGATAGTCCTTCGAGCCGTGGTTATATGCCCAGTAGATCCATGAAACCACGCCTGGCTCGATCCAGCTTGTATCCTCGACTCTGCATGGAGCGGAAACATCGGTGATCAGAGTCGACTCGACGATGTCGCCGAGACCTCCGATGATGATGACTCTCCATGGAGTCATCCAGTCTCCTTCAATAATACACTTGTTCTCGGCAGGGCATACCTTGTATTTTTCAAGGTCAGTCTCGTTCTTGAGACTTGATGCACTCTGATTGCGTTCGATTCCTGCTTCGCTGATGAGGGCGAAGACTCCTTCAGCAGGCTCGATGAGAGCAGGATAGCCCCATTGCTGAGACCTTCTTCCCTGTCCGGTGGTGCTGAGAGGGAAGAAGTCTTCGTAAGCTTCCGTCCATCTCTGGATCCAGCGGTTGGTACCTTCAGGGATGTTGTATGTGGTGGTTTCATCCACAACGGTTTCTCCCTGAAGACCGGACAGCTCGTAGCGGAAGGCCACTCCGTCATTGTACAGCCTGAAGACTGCCTTGAAAGGCTTGCCTTCTGCATCCTTGTAGCTGAGGACATATTCGTTCGCCTCATTGCCGCACAGCAGCTCCTTGCCACCGGTCATTTCGTATTCTTCGACAATCTTTCCGTTCTTCTTCATTCCCTGGAAGACGAGACCTTTGCCTGTGGCGGTGGTGGTCATTCCCAGGTCGGAAATGTCAAGTACCTTGGTTCCTTCATACATTATGCATGCATCAAGACCATCTGTCTCCATCGAGATCTTTCCATCCGGAGATTTAGGATGGACGCTGCATCCGGACAGGACTGTCAGAATACTGAGAAAAAGTACGATTCTTTTCATAGCCGTTTTTCAGATTATTTGCTTTTCATGAATCTCAGACACTTGAGGATCCATGCTGGAAGCGGTTTGCTGTCATCCCTGTTTTCGAGATGGAGATATATTCCGAACTTCTTGAGGATAGGAATCTTGAATGTCTCCACAAATTCGATGAGTGTTCCGTCAGGATCCTCTACATATGTGAAATGTCCGTTTGCCTCACCCATCTTGAAGTCGCGTCCTCCGTCGCATACGAACTCATGTCCGAGTGCGGATGCGGCCTTGCGTACCTCCTCCATGTTACGCACGTCGAAGCATAGGTGGATGAATCCGGGGTCTCCCCAGAGACGTCCTTCGTAAAGCTTGCGTGGGGCAGGGGTTCCTTCTTCTTCAATCCTCTGAACAAGTTCGATGTGCGAGGTTCCCATCACCTGGCAGAGAGGGCCTTCGATAGGCTTCGAACGGGTCAGCATGACTCTTCTGAGCTTGTAGTTTCCGCCCGGTACGCCTTTCAGGTCTTCAAATACGTCGGTAACATCATATTCCACCTTGTCATAGTCCATTATCGAGCTGTAGAATCTGATTGACTTGTCCATGTCGGATACTCCGAGAACAGCTCCGTTGTTTCCACCGGTATTCTTGTCCTCATTGTAGAAGCAGTAGTCGTCGGACTCTACATCGAAAAGGTTGTTCCACGGGTCGAGAACGAAGAAATGTTCCTTTCCTGACGGAGAAGCGCAAGGAGAGGTGAGTATGTTCACTCCCTTCTTCTTCATTTCTTCATATGCGGCGCGTACGTCGCGTGACTTCACCTTGCACGCGAAGATTCCGTAATCTCCAAGTTCCGGAGTGAACTGTATGTAGTTGAGCTCTCGTTCTCGTGGTTCCCAGACCTCGAATCCACCGCCACCGCGAAGATTGAGAACGAGAATAGCATATCTCGGCTGAGGCTTGCCGCCTGTATAAGGGAGCATCCTTTCTGCAACTCCCACATCTCCGAAGAGCTTGATGTCAAATCCGAAGACATCCTTATACCATGCCCATGATTCCTCGACGTTCCTTACGCCGATTCCCACCTGCTGTACACCGCAGATCACTTTTCTCTTTTCCATATTCATTATCTTGCTGATACGTTTCTTGCTATAAGTCTGAAAAGGCAAGGGATGTATTTGTAGAACGGCACCATGATGGTGTCGAAACCTCCGATGACCTTCTGATGTTTTTCGCGTGCGATCGCACGGATGGCCTTCGCCGCACATTTGTTCACGTCATATCCGTTCGCCTGGCCCGGGTCCATGATGCCGGTAGCCTTTCCGCTTCCGTCCAATGCATTCTTGGATACATCCGTATGGATGCGTCCCGGGATGATGATTGTTGTCTTTATCTGCGGATATTCGAGAGCTATGGTTTCATAGAATCCGTGGATGGCGTGCTTTGACGCGCAGTATGCCGAGCGGACAGGGAAACCGAAGACTCCCGATACTGAAGAAACCACCGCGATGTGCACCCCTCTTTCAAGGAACATGTCCTTCAGGGACTTGACAAGGTAGATTCCTCCGAAGTAGTTGACTTCCATGAGCCTGCGGTCCACGCTGATGTCTGTCTCAAGCGTGAGGGCCCTCTGTGATATTCCGGCATTCAGCAGAAGGAAGTCAAGAAGATGTCCTTCGCTTCTTACCCATGCCACGAGCTCGTCGATGGAAGCGGGGCTCTCCACATCCACCGTCTTGCACCAGGCCTTCACACCCAGCTCCTCGCATTTCTTCCGTACCTTTTCAAGGACCTCGATGCGCCTTCCTGTCAGGATGACGTTGCAGCCCCTTTTGGCATACTGGTAGGCCATGGCCTCACCGATGCCTGTTCCTCCGCCCGTGATCAGGGCGGTCCTGCCTTTGAATTCCAACATATTTCTTAGGTTTAGTACTGTATTTCATTAAAGCATAAGTCCTGCCTTCACCTTGTCAGCGGTTTCCTGACCCTTCAGCTTGGCAAGGATGGCGAGACCGAAGTCCACAGCCCATCCCGGACCGCGTCCGGTGATGATCTGGCCGTCAGTCACGACGCCTTCCTTCACATATTCGGCCCCCCTCGCTGTAAGGGCCTCCTCGAAACCGTCGTAGCAGGTCATCTTCTTTCCCTTGAGGTCCGGAAGCAGGGAGAGGACGACACTTGGAGCTGCACAGATGGCAGCCACAGTTCCTCCCTCCGTATAGTGCTGCTGCATGATGTCCATCAGCTTGCCGAAGGCGGCGAGGTTTGATGAACCGGGCATTCCGCCAGGGAATATCATCACGTCCGAAGGAAGGCACGGACCGAATGAGGTCGATGCCCTGAACTCTCCGAAGGCCATGTCGGCAACGACGGGAATCCTGTTCGAACTTGTCACGATCCTGTCGTCGTAGATGGATACGGTCTTGACGTTTACCCCGCCTCTGCGGAGCATGTTGACGGTCGTGAGTGCCTCCGACACTTCAAAGCCGTCTGCAAGGAAAATATATACCCCTTTCATGTGTCTTACATTGCAAATGTGTTGAATCCTCCGTCTACTACCGCCACGGTACCTGTCACGAACTTGGATGCGTCGCTGATAAGGTAATGAATCGTTCCGCAAAGTTCTTCAGGCTCTCCCATGCGTCCGAACGGAGTCTGTCTGATGACATCTGCGCCTCTCTGTGTCCATGAACCGTCCGGGTTTGTGAGAAGGGTGCGGTTCTGCTCTGTGAGGAAGAAACCCGGTGCGATTGCATTCACACGGATCTTCTCTCCGAACTTCTTTGCGACCTCTGTGGCGAGGAAGGCTGTGAAGTTGCTGATGCCGGCCTTGGCTGCAGCGTAGCCTGCAACGCGTGTCATAGGTCTGAAGGCAGCCATGCTTGAGAAGTTCACGATAGTTCCTTCTCCCTGATTCACCATCTGCTTGAGGAATACCTGAGAAGGGATCACTGTACCTGTAAGGTTGAGGTCGAGAACCCTCTGGAACTCTGCCGGCTTGAGGTCGAAGAATGTTCCGTCAGGAGCGATTGTCGCTCCCGGCATGTTTCCTCCGGCAGCATTGAGAAGAGAGTCCACACGTCCGTATGCGGCTACTATATCTGCAAGATTCTGTTCCAGAACCTCCTGATTCATTACATCGGTCTTGAGGAACATCGCCTCTCCGCCGGCAGCCTTTATGTCTGCCACGATTGCTTCTCCTGCCTCAGCTCTTCTTCCGAGAATCACTGTCTTTGCTCCTTCCGAAGCAAGATATTTTGCTATTGCTTTTCCAAGGATTCCGGTGCCTCCGGTAATCACGACCACCTTTCCGGTAATGTCAAAGAGTCTGTTCATATCGTAATTTGTTTAATAGTTTATCGCTTTTGTTGCACTTGTGGAATTATTGCACATATCCAAGCAAATATAACAAATTTTTCCCATCTTTGTATAGAATTATACCTTTAATAATGGAAAGAACATGGAGATGGTTTGGCAGGAAGGATAAGATCACTCTTGCCATGTTAAGAGAAATTGGTGTGGAAGGCATAGTCACCGCCCTTCACGATGTGCCGAACGGTGAGATATGGACCCGTGAGAAGATCAGGGACCTTCGTGAATATATAGAAAGTTTCGGCATGCGATGGTCGGTCGTGGAGAGTCTTCCGGTATGCGAAAGCATAAAATACGGTGGAGCGGACAGGGATCAGCTCATAGAGAACTACAAGCAGAGTCTCCGCAATCTCTCTGCAGAGGGCATACATACCATCTGCTACAACTTCATGCCTGTGCTTGACTGGGCGCGTACTGACCTTGATCATCCGAATCCTAACGGAACCACAAACCTTTATTTCTCATATGCTGAGTTCGCATACTTCGACATCTATATCGTAGGTAGGGAAGGAGCAAGAGAAGAATGGGCATCCTTCAAGGTTCCGGGACTGGACATCGACCGCGACATACTTGCTGAAGTGGATGCTCTCAGGGCGGAGATGACTCCGGAAGGGGAGCACAAGCTGGTCGAGACCATCATTGTGAAGACCCAGGGTTTCGTCAGCGGCAACATCCGTGAGGACGACGAGCATCCGATCGAGCTCTTCCGTCAGCTTCTTTCCCTTTATGACGGAATCACCAAGGATCAGCTGCGCGAGAACATGCGTTATTTCCTTTCGGCGATCATGCCTGTATGCGAAGAATGCGGAATGAACATGTGCGTGCATCCTGACGATCCTCCTTTCCCTGTGCTCGGACTTCCAAGAATCGTGACATCGGCCGAAGACATCGAGTGGTTCCTTAATGCTGTGGACAATCCTCATAACGGTCTTACGTTCTGTGCCGGCTCGCTTTCTGCCGGAGCCCAGAACGATGTAGTGGAAATGGCGCGCAGATTCGCTCCGCGTACGCATTTCGTCCATCTCCGCTCGTGCCATATCTTCCCTAACGGTGACTTTACCGAGGCTAGCCACCTCGGTGGCCGTGCGGACATAATCGAGCTGGCAAGAATATTCGAGAAGACGAATCCGGATCTTCCTATGCGTGTCGACCATGGCATGACCATGCTCGGAGACGGTGACAAGGGCTACAATGCCGGTTATTCCTTCCTCGGAAGAATGTTCGCAATGGGTCAGGTTCAGGGTATCCTCGCTACGGTGGACCGTGAGCTCGGAATACCGTACAAGATCACAGGTTTCTACGAATAATCATCTGATACATAAAGATATCCCCGACCGGGACGAAAGCATGAGCTTTCTTACGGTCGGGGATTCTTTTTATTGCGAGGAGCGAAGCGACGTAGCAATCTCCTGCTTGTCGCCTCCGAAGAAGTCGACCTTGATACCCTTTACTCCGATCTCCTTCATCCAGCGCATGTCCCTCTTGCGGAGGATAGGATTGCTCATCACATTGTAAGGACCCTGGACGATTTTGTTCCACCATTCGCTTGAGCTGTACCAGAGGAAGATGTCCACATTCTTCGACTTCGCGTATGCGGCAAGTTCCTCGATGCCTTCGTAGCCGAGATTCTGGTCCCGGAGAGCGTCCACGAGCAGATAAGGAAGGCCCATTTCAGATGCCATGTCCACATATGCCTTCTGGTCAGGCATGTTCATGCTGGCATCCTGCCATACGATCCAGCTCCATGCCGACTTGCCGGACTGATAGTCGTTCCTGGTCTCATAAAGAGGTTCGATATGGTCCCATGCAACTGTCGTCTCGACTATAGGAGCGAGGTCCTTGCCGAGGGTTATTGTCCTCTATGGAGTACCGCCAGGGATGGCGATACCCGGCTCCGATGTGCCGTTGCCGTTGTTTTCGTCAGGCATAGGGAATTCTATCTTGTAGGAAGCTCCCACATATCCCATAAGTGCATCTGCATACATAGGGATCTGGCCGGAAGTCGTATAATGCTCGCTGATGCGTGAACCGCAGAATCTGCCGTCGACGCCTGTCTCGCTGACAAGTCCCCAGCCGTCAGGACTCGGGATGTCTGCCTTCACGTCGGCACATAAAGCGATGGCCGCGCACATATGTGCGACGGCCATCATTATGATAACTATGAATCTTTTCATAGTTACTGGGTTATGCTAGAACATAGCCTTTACCTGGTTGTATACGTTCTGGGCTGTGAAGCCAAGCTTCTCGTCAAGCACAGTGTAAGGTGCTGAGAAACCGAAGCTTTCCAGACCGAATACCTTGCCGTTGCATCCTACGAGACCCTCGAGGTTTACAGGAAGACCTGCAGTAAGACCGAAGATCTTTGCTCCGCAAGGGAGGACTGCCTGCTGGTACTCCTTAGGCTGTGTACGGAAGAGACCCTCTGATGGACAGCTTACGATACGTACCTTCATTCCGTCCTCACGGAGGAGGGCAGCGCCTGCAACGAGGGTAGAAACCTCTGAACCTGACGCTACGAGGGTTACATCAGGGTTCTCGTCTGAACCTGCAACGATGTATGCACCCTTCTCTGCCTGGGCATAGTCGTTTCCTTCAGGAAGCTGTGCGATGTTCTGACGGGAGAAGATTAGGGCTGTAGGAGTGTCGACGTTCTCCATAGCCATCTTCCAGCACTGTGTTGTCTCGATGGAGTCTGCAGGACGGAGAACGAGAACCGAGTTCTTGCCATGGTGGTTCTTGAGCTTCTCCATGAGGCGGATCTGTGCCTCCTGCTCTACCGGCTCGTGGGTAGGACCGTCCTCACCTACGCGGAATGCGTCATGTGTCCAGATGAACTTCACAGGGAGTTCCATGAGGGCTGCCATACGCACTGCTGGCTTCATGTAGTCAGAGAATACGAAGAATGTACCGCATGCAGCGATCACACCGCCGTGGAGAGCCATACCGATGCAGCAGCAAGCCATTGTAAGCTCTGCAACACCTGCCTGGAAGAATGCACCGCTGAAGTCGCCAGGTACGAATGAAGTCGTCTCCTTGAGGAAACCGTCAGTCTTGTCTGAGTTAGAAAGGTCAGCTGAAGCGCAGATCATGTTAGGAACCTGCTTTGCAAGCTGGCTGAGGACAGCAGCTGATGCATTTCTTGTAGCATCTCCTGCCTTCTGCTGGACAGCTGTCCAGTCTACCTTAGGAGCAGCGCCGCTGAACCACTCTGCCTGTGCTGCAGCCTTCTCAGGATTTGCCTCTGCCCAAGCCTTCTCCTCTGCATAGCGCTCGGCAACCACTGCCTTGAGCTCTTCTGCACGCTTTGCGTAGAGATCCTTCACTTCGTCGAAGATCACGAAAGGATTCTCAGGGTCGCCGCCGAGATTTGCGATTGTATTCTTGAATGCGTCGCCGCCGAGAGGAGCACCGTGGGTCTTGCAGTTGCGCTCGTATGAAGAACCGTCAGCCTTGAGGGCTCCCTTACCCATCACGCACTTGCCGATGATGAGGGTAGGGCGGTCGGCAACAGTCTTGGCCTCGTCGAGAGCCTTGCGGATCTGGTCGCAGTCGTTACCGTTGATAGTGATGACATGCCAGCCCCATGCACGATACTTCATTGCAGTATCCTCTGTCATTACGTCAGCACACTCTGTAGAGAGCTGGATGTCGTTGGAGTCATAGAACATCACGAGGTTGTCGAGGCCGAGGTGACCTGCAATACGGCCTGCTCCCTGAGAGATCTCCTCCTGAACGCCACCGTCAGAGATGTACGCATAGATTGTCTCCTTTGCGAAAGTAGGGTTGCCTGTGCGTGCTGCAAGGAACTTTGCCGCGATAGCTGCACCTACTGCGAATACATGACCCTGTCCGAGAGGACCTGATGTATTCTCGATTCCGCGCATGATGTCTACCTCAGGGTGACCAGGGGTAGGCGACTCCCACTGACGGAGCTGTGCAAGCTCCTCAAGGGTGAACTTGCCTGCAAGGGCAAGCTGGGAATAAAGCATAGGTGCCATGTGGCCCGGGTCGAGGAAGAAACGGTCGCGACCTTCCCACTTAGGGTTCTCAGGGTCATACTGGAGATACTCCGAGTAGAGCACGTTGATGAAGTCTGCACCACCCATGGCACCGCCCGGATGTCCTGATTTAGCCTTTTCAACCATTGATGCTGCGAGAATACGGATGTTGTCCGCAGCCATGTTCATTACTTTGTTGCTGTTCATGTTATAATTATAAGTTAGAGTTTATAGATTGCGTTTCCAAAAATCGTATAAAAGTAGCAATTATTTCTGAGATTACGAAATAATTGTTTCAGGCAAATCGCATAAGCCATGTTTTGTGAAAAATATGTGCTGCCTACATGAAAATTTACTATATTTGTCTGATTTTGCATAAATCCGGAATAATTACACACTACAAATTAATAATCATGGCACAAAACAACACTGCAAACGAAGCAAAAGGCTTCTACAAGCTTTCATGGCTTCAGAGGATCGGATTCGGCGCCGGAGACATGGCACAGAACCTTATCTATCAGACAGTCAGCATCTGGCTGCTCTTCTTCTACACAAACGTTTACGGCCTCAGCCCGGGAGCTGCAGCCCTCATGTTCCTCATCGTCCGTCTGGTCGATGTGTTGTGGGACCCTATCGTAGGCGCATTCGTCGACAAGGGTAACCCTAAGTGGGGAAAATACCGTTCATGGCTGATCCTCGGAGGTATTCCACTCGTAGGTCTCGCTATCCTCTGCTTCTGGAACCAGTTCAGCGGTTCTCTCGTGTATGCATACATCACATACGTGGGAATGAGCATGTGCTATACTCTGGTCAACGTTCCTTACGGTGCCCTCAACTCGTCTCTTACAAGAGATACAGAGGAGATTACAGTCCTGACATCTACCAGAATGTTCATGGCAAACCTCGGTGCGCTCATCGTGAAGTCGCTTCCTATGGTGATTGCCATCTTCGCCCCTATGGCGGCTGACGGTACTGCAATCACCGACAAGCCTGAGGCTGCAGGAGCATGGTTCATCACAATGACCATCTTCGGACTCGCTGGTCTTGCCCTTCTTATCTTCTGCTTCTCGCAGTGTAAGGAAAGGGTGGTGATGGACGCAAAGGAGTCGGAGAACGTTAAGGTCAGCGACCTGTGGATGGAGTTCCTCCGCAACCGTCCTTTGAGAGTCCTTGCATTCTTCTTCATCACTGCATTCTCAATGATGAGCATCGGAAACGCAGCGGATGCATACTTCATGACATATAACGTAGGCGCTACTCCTGTGATGACCACAGCCTTCATGTGGCTCGGAACAATCCCTGCATTCATCTTCATGCCTCTCGTTCCTGCAATCAAGCGCAAGATCGGAAAGAAGGGCATGTTCTACCTCTTCCTCGGAACAGCGGTGGTAGGTATGGCGATGATGTACGTATTCGTGCAGGTAGAGGCATTGAAGCAGTTCTGGCTCCTCTGCATCGCACAGTTCGTGAAGAGTACAGGTATCATCGTGGCTACCGGTTACATGTGGGCTCTCGTTCCTGAGGTGGTGTCATACGGTGAGTATACTTCAGGAAGACGTATTGCAGGTATCGTGAACGCTCTTACAGGTATCTTCTTCAAGGCCGGTATGGCTCTCGGAGGCGTGGTTCCTGGTCTTGTCCTCTCAATCGTGGGATTCAACGCGGAACTTTCTCAGCAGACAGCGCTTGCAGAGCAGGGTATCCTCTGGCTTGTATGCGTCATCCCTGCAGCCCTCCTCTTCCTCGCGATGTTCATCATCTCCAAGTATGAGCTTGAGGACGACGTGATCGACAAGATCAACATGGAGATCGAGGCAAGAGCAAAGAACGCATAATCACATAATATTCACATAAACACAAACTGAAATGAAAACTCCAAAACGTTATCTATGTCCTTGGGACTATATGGCTGACCCTTCTGTTCATGTATGGGACGGCAGACTTTACATCTATCCATCACACGACTGGGAGCCGGAGGACTTCGTCGAGAACGACAACGGTGACCACTTCAACATGAAGGATTATCATGTGCTGAGCCTTGAGGGCGATCCGATGACAGCTGAAGTGACTGATCATGGCAAGGTTCTGGACGTTGAAGACATTCCATGGGCAGGACGTCAGCTTTGGGACTGCGAGGTTGCAAGAAAGGATGGCAAATACTACATGTACTTCCCTCTCAAGGACCGTAATGACATCTTCCGTCTTGGTGTTGCGATCAGTGACAAGCCTGAGGGACCTTTCGTTCCGCAGCCTGACCCTGTAAGAGGCAGCTACAGTATCGACTATGCTGTCTTCGAAGAGAATGGAGAGTATTACCTGTACTTCGGAGGCCTTTGGGGTGGCCAGCTCCAGCGTTACAAGGACAACAAGGCTCTTGAGAGCGCTTATCTTCCAGAAGGAAAGGAGCCTGCTCTTCCAAGCCGCGTAGTACGTCTTAGCGACGACATGCTTGGATTCGCTGAGGATCCGAAGCCTGTAGTCATTCTTGACAAGGATGGAAATCCGCTTACGGCAGACAACCCTTACAGATTCTTTGAGGCATCATGGATGCACAAGTACAACGGAAAGTACTATCTTTCATACTCGACAGGTGACACCCACTACCTCTGCCACGCCATCGGTGACAGCCCATACGGACCTTTCACATATGCTGGCGTCATCATGACTCCGGTAGTTGGCTGGACAACTCACCATTCTATCGTAGAGTATAACGGCAAGTGGTGGCTCTTCCACCATGATAGCGTTCCTTCAGGCGGAAAGACATGGCTCAGAAGCCTCAAGGTATGTGAACTTACATACGATGAGAACGGTGTGATCAACCCTATCGAGGGACTCGACGAGTAACCGCTCCGATAACAGTTACCGCCTTGGTTCAGACGAACCAAGGCGGTTTTTCATTCCCTATCCGAAGAGTTTCTTCAGTGTCTCCTCGTCAGTACAGTTCATGTACTGGGCTATGAACTCCTTCGGGGTCATTCCGAAATAATCATGGAAGGAGTTCGAGAAGTATGAGTGTGTTGAGAATCCTACCTTATATGCAACTTCGGATATGTTTACCTTGTTGTTGATCAGGAGGTACGCCGCCTGCTTCAGACGTATCGACTTTATAAGGTTGCTTGGAGATATGTTCATTGTCTCCTTCAGCTTCCTGTTCAGGTGGACGCGGCTCATGCCTACCTCCTTGCTGAGTTCCTCAACGCTGAAGTCAGAGTTCTCGATATTCTTGCGGATGGTGCTTATCACCTTGTTTACCAGTTCGTTGTTGGTGTTGGCCATCTTCATGTCCCCGAATCCGTAATCGACCTCCCTGCTGAACTTGTTCCTTATCGTCTCTCTCGTTGCAATCGCACTTGCGACTGCGCTCTTGAGGATTTCAAGGGAAATAGGTTTCGTGAAGAATCTGTCGGCTCCGCTTACTATGCACCTCTGCTGGCTGTGCTCGTCTGTAGACGAAGTAAGGATTATCACAGGGATATGGTTTGTACCCGGGTTCTTCTTTATCTTTTCGCAGAGGTCTGCTCCATCCATCTTCTCCATTATCAGATCAGTGATCACAGCGTCAGGGATTCCGGTCGAGATCTTTGCCCATGCATCCTTTCCGTTCGAGCATACTTCTACATTGTATATTGCCTGCAGCTCCTGTCTCAGATATGCCCTCATCTCGCTGTCATCATCAACGAGAATGATTGTTTTTCTGGTCTTGTTATGCTTTGCTTCCTCATCAGTTCCCTCATGACTGCTGTACAGGATGTCTTCTGTGCTTGATCGTTCTTCCTGCATGGCTGAGTTCTTTGTATAAAGGTCCTTGTAGTTTTCAGATTTAGTCATTTCCTCGGCGCTGAGATGTGCGTTGCCCGCAGGTATGATGACCTTGAATGCTACACCCTCGTCTGTATTGTAGGCCTTGATTTCGCCGTGATGAAGACTTACAAGCATCTTTGTCAGATGCAGACCTACGCCAGAACCCATCTTTGCGTCCCTGACGTCTGTCTGATAGAAACGTTCAAAGATCTTGTCAAGGTGTTTTTCAGCTATCTGTTCACCTGAATTCTCAATCACGAACTCTACATTATCTTCCGTCTTGCTGATACTTATCCTGACTGTTCCTCCGTCAGGAGTATATTTGAATGCGTTCGACAGGATGTTGAATATGATCTTGTCGAAGTTGCTCTGGTCAATCCACAGATCTACCGTTTCATGCCCGCATTCCAGAGTAAAGCCGATGTTCCTGCTTACTGCAAGGTTGTCGAAAGACTGCATTATGTCCTTTGTGAAGTAGATGATGTCCGTCTCCACGAAATGGAGTTTCAGCTGACCGTTATCCACCTTTCTCATGTCCAGAAGCTGGTTTACCAGGCGAAGGATTCTGAGACTGTTTCTGTACATCAGATTGTACAGGTCCTTCTGCTTCGGATCTGATTCCTCCTCACGCATCTTCTTCAGAGGACTCATTACAAGGGTAAGAGGGGTACGGATCTCGTGGGATATGTTCGTGAACATCTGCAGTTTCATCTCCTTGATCTCCGACTCCGCTTCCTGCGCCTTCAACGCCAGTTTCCTGTTTCTGTGCTCGATGAGGACCAGTGTGATGATGGCGCTTATACATATATATGTTATCCATGCCCAGAATGACAGGTACCATGGCGCTGGAACCTTGATGTCGATCTCCCTGTAGGAGAAGGCCTCAGGCTCACCGTCGTAGAACGCCTTTACGCGGAATCTGTATCTGCCGGACGGAAGATTCGTGTATGTCGCACTGTTGGATTCCGGCAATGTGCTGTTCCATGATTTGTCCAGTCCCTCCAGCATGTATTTATACACTATCTTCTTCGGATTCGTGTATTCGAGCACGGAGAATTCAAGCGAAAAAAGACCGGCATCGTTCGGTAGGGTTATCCTGGTGGCTTCTGATATGTTCTTGTCGATTATGTTGTCAGAACCCTTCTCAGGATCATATCTGACGACTTCGTTCATCACGCTCAAGCGTGACAGATATAGAGGAGGTACTGTCTTTTCGCTTCTTTCCACATACTGTGGGTAAAAGGCGGTAAGACCGTTGATTCCACCGAAATACAGCCTTCCGTTGTCCGCCTTGTATGCGGCCCTTACATTGAATTCGTTTTCCTGCAGTCCGTCGTACTGGTGGAAGTTTCTGAAGGTGTCAGTATCCTTGTCCAGGCATGAGAGTCCGTTCAGAGTTGAAATCCAGAGCTTCCCATCATTGTCTTCAAGGATGCTTGAAACGGAATTGCAGGCCAGTCCGTCATTCTCGGTATAAAGCTTTCTGTTTCGCGTAGCCCTGTCCATGCATATGAGTCCTTCTCCTGTTCCTATCCAGATATTTCCGTCCCTGCTCTCGAATATTGAATTCACTCGTACTGACTTTCCTGCACTCAGTTCATATTCCGTAATCTTGTCAGAAACGCTGTCATATGCTTTCGGACCGTTATATGTTCCGATCCACAGAAGTCCGGAACTGTCCAGTGACAGGTGGCTGATCCATTTGTTGCTGTCGTCATCCCATGTCTTCAGCACCTTTTCGTTTTCGGCGTCAATCTTGGAAAAGCCGTTGCCGTGCGTGCCGACATAAAGGATATCGTCATCGTTGTCATATACCAGATTATATGTTTTTTCGCTGCCGATGAGTTCCTGCTCTCTGAAAGGACTGAAGCCTCTTTGAGGCGTGAATGTATAAAGACCGCCAAGATATGTCGCTACCCACAGCGTACCTCTCTTGTCCAATGCAAGAGACATTATGGAGTTGTTGGATATCCTTGAATTCTCAGCCGAATAACATGTGAAGTTATGTCCGTTATAGTCAGTACGGAATATTCCTCCTCCATCTGTTCCTACCCACAGACATTCCCTTTTCTCATCTGCTACTACAGATGTGACGCACATGTTGCGGCTCGCTCCGGAATTGTCAGCAAAATTGATGTGCCTGAATCCAAACATTGACTTTGGTATGATCATTACGCCTGTCTGGATGGCTCCGACCCATACGTTGCCCTGATTGTCCTCCATCAGACACTGGACTTTCCAGTCGGAGGTGTTATGCCGTACATTGGAGATGTATATGTCGCTTATACTTTCGTCTTCAGCATTGAAGAGCCTTATACCGTGGTTTTCGAAGCCGACAAGCCAAGTATTGTCTCCGTATCTTGTGACTATATTGTTTCTTAGCAGGGACATTACGCTGAAACCGGTTTCCGTCTTGCCCTTCGAACGTCTGATTCTGCCCGTATCTGAGTCCCATATCAGAATTCCGTGGTTTGAGGAACCCAGGTATATGCTTCCTGTGTTCTCATCTTCTGTTATGGTATGGATCTTATCGGTAGATTCCTGAGCCATTCCAGAAGACCATATGTCAGACACTTCAGTCATTCCGTTCAGATCAACGACATCCACTCCTCCAGCTTCAGTCGTTATCCACAGGCGGTTCCTGCTGTCCTTGAACAGTCTGGATACATATTTGGACGGCAGCATCCTCGTTATGGTATTCTGTGTGTCGTGGTCAATGTCATGAGTTTCGGCATCCAGTACATAAATGCCATGTCCTGATGTCGCAACCATTATTTTCCTTGATCCTTCGAGGGTTGTTTCAACAGCGGCAGTTATGTGCTGATCGGAATCCGGCACACTCCAGTCTTCGAGATTGATCTTGTTGAATGTGCTGTATTCTGTGTCAAATGTCTGCAGGCCCGCTGAAGTTCCGACCCAGAGTTTCCCCATGCTGTCTTCGAGTACCAGGCGGACTGTATTGCTCGCTATCGATGTGCTGCTTGACCTGTCAAGGTTGAAGGTGTTGAACTTTATGCCGTCAAAACGTGACAGACCGTTTTCTGTCGAGAACCAGATGAACCCCTTGCTGTCTTGAAAAATATCGTGAACATGGCTGTTTGCAAGCCCTTCGGCGGCTGTATATATTCTGGCTGTCTGCGCGTGCATGTTCAGTGAGTACAATGTAAACGCGAGAAGTGTCAGGAGTCTGAAATGTTTCATATTTGACGGATGTTTCAGTGTTTATGTTGCAAAAATAATAGAATTTTTGGTGATTTAACAATTTTGAAACATCTTTTGTGTGTAATGACGGCACTTGTTTCAGAATCGCACTCATTTGTTTCAAATAATTCGTTGGGGGGGGCAATTATGAGTACATTTGTTTGTTAAAAAGTAAGTAAATCATTTTACACATAACTCAATTATTAATTTTAAACTAACCCGTAAATGAAAACAAAACTAAATCGAAAGATTCCTGCGCTTGTTTTCTGTCTGTTGTTCAGTTGCCTCGCGGCCTCTGCACAGCAGTTTACAGCGAAGGGAGTTGTCGTGGACAGCGATGGCTATCCGGTCATTGGTGGTGGAGTTGCCCTCAAGGGTAATGAAACAGTGGGTACGGTTACCGATCTCGACGGTAATTTTGCTCTTACGGTTCCAAATGACAATGCAGTACTGGTTGTTTCTTTCATCGGTATGGAGACTGTCGAAGTACAGGCTTCAAGGTCCGAGATGAGGATCGTCCTCAATGACGACACCCTCATGCTGGAGGAAACGATCGTTGTCGGTTACGGACAGCAGAAGAAAGCTTCGGTTGTCGGCGCCATCACACAGACAACCGGTGAGGTTCTTGAAAGAGCTGCCGGAGTCAACAGTATCGGTGCTGCTTTGACAGGTAACCTCCCAGGTGTCGTGACTACACAGAGTACCGGTATGCCTGGTGAAGAAGATCCTAAGATCACCATCCGTGGTGCCAGTTCATGGAACAACAGTGACCCTCTCGTCCTCGTGGACGGTATCGAGCGTCCTATGAGCTCTGTAGACATTTCTTCAGTTGAGAGCATCTCGGTCCTTAAGGATGCTTCTGCAACAGCTGTCTATGGTGTGAAGGGTGCGAACGGTGTCATCCTCGTGACTACAAAGCGTGGACAGGAAGGCAAGGCAAGAATCGATGTCGGTTTCAATGCAACCATGAAGAACCCTTCAAAGCTGCCTAACAAGCTTGATTCGTATGATGCCCTCATGGCACGTAATGTTGCAATCGAGCATGAACTCGCAATCACAGGAGCTGACGCATGGGAGTACATCCGTCCTCAGTCGTTCATCAACAACTACCGCAATCAGACTACCCAGGAACAGATGGAGCGTTATCCTAACGTTGACTGGCAGGATGCTCTCTTCAACAAGTTCGCGATGTCTTACAATGCGAATGTGAATGTGAGCGGTGGTACAAAGTTCGTGAAGTACTTCGCTTCTGCTGACTATCTGAATGAAGGTGACCTCTTCAAGGTATATCCGAACAATCGTGGATATGAATCAGGTTACGGTTATGACCGTATCAACGTACGAAGCAATCTCGACTTCACGATCACTCCTACCACTACTCTCCGTATCAATCTGTCCGGTTCATCTGCAAAGCGTATAGCGCCTACAATGAACTCTACCAACGACATCTGGCAGATCCAGCAGCAGTGGGCAGGTGCTTACAACATTGCACCGGACGTGTTCCTTCCTCAGTATGAGGACGGCTCGTGGGGTACTTATCCTCTCGCATCCAACGTTACCAACTCCGCAGAGAATCTTTCTGTAGGCGGACGTTTCGAGACTACTACAAACCGAATCAACACTGACTTCACCCTTGAGCAGGACCTCAAGTTCATCACTCCTGGTCTCAGTCTCAGAGGTGTGATCTCATGGGACAACCAGTTCGTGGAGTCAAGCCGTGGTGTGTCTGACATGTATAATGACCCTCAGAGAAAATGGATCGACCCTCTTACTGGCATCGTGACTCTCGAGAGTCCGTTCGACTCATACCATCACTTCGATTACAGACAGCCTATCAAGTGGACTACCGGTGGCGGTTCTGTAAACAACTGGTCTACTCTCCGTAACCTCTATTATCAGGGACAGATCAACTATGCACGCACATTCGCTGAAAAGCATGATGTGACTGCAATGGGTCTTTTCAGCCGTCAGGAGAATGCTACAGGTTCAATGATTCCTCTCTATCGTGAGGACTGGGCTTTCCGTGCAACATACAGCTGGAACGGCCGTTATCATGCTG
Organism: Bacteroidales bacterium; assembly: GCA_015060385.1. Classification (GTDB taxonomy): domain Bacteria; phylum Bacteroidota; class Bacteroidia; order Bacteroidales; family UBA932; genus Cryptobacteroides. Next base: position 61,244 of record SUYO01000004.1, on the reverse strand, counting down.
AGTACAACGGAGCTTACAACGGTTCCGAGAAGTTTGCTGACGTAAACCGTTTCGCATTCTTCAACTCAGGAGCTCTCGGCTGGACCATCAGTGAGGAGCCTTTCATGAAGTGGTTCCGTGAGAAGAGAATCATCGAGGTGCTCAAGGTGCGTGCGTCTTATGGTCAGATCGGAGACGACAATGTCGGACAGCGCTGGCTCTACATGTCCCAGTGGGCATACGGTGGAGCGACTTCAATGGACCTCAACCAGAGAGACAGTATCTACGAGTGGTACCGTGAGTCTGCAATCGGTAACCCTGACGTTAAGTGGGAGACTGTTACCAAGATGAATATCGGTATCGATTACAACCTCTTCAAGGGTCTGATCGCCGGTAGCCTCGAGTTCTTCCAGGATGACCGTAAGGATATCCTTGTGAACGGTAGCGAGCGTTCTGTACCTTCTTACTTCGGTGGTACTCCTCCGACAGTCAACCTCGGTAGGGTACGTACAAACGGATATGAGCTCGAGCTCCGAGTAAACAAGCAGTTCGCCAACTCTCTTCGTCTCTGGGGTAACTTCAATATGACTCATGCGGAGAACGTGATCCTCCAGAAGGATGACCCTCAGCTCCGTCCTGATTATCAGAAGCAGGCTGGTTATGCAATCGGACAGTACAGATCCCATATCGATGCCGGTTACACCCAGACTTGGGACGAGGTCTACGGTACTCCTATGTACGACACCAACGACTCGCACAAGCTTCCAGGTGACTACTATATAGTAGACTTCAACGGTGACGGTGTTGTGGACAGCAAGGACTCGGCTCCTTTCGGATACACCGGAACACCTGAAAACACTTACAATGCAACAATCGGATTCGAGTGGAAGGGCCTCAGCGCATTCGCTCAGTTCTACGGAGTAACAAACGTTACACGTGACGTTCCGTTGACAAGCTTCGGCAACAAGCTTAACACAGTATATGACATGGGTACATGGTGGTCACCTGCAAATCCTGATGCAGACGTAGTCGTTCCTGCATGGAGCAGAACCCCTGGTTACTATGCAAACCAGTCTACACAGTATCTCTTCGACGGTTCATATATCCGTCTCAAGAACGTGGAGATCGCCTACACGGCTTACGGCGGTTGGGTGAAGAAGATCGGACTTGAGTCCTTCAGAATCTTCCTCAACGGCAACAACCTCTGGCTCTGGACACGCATGCCTGACGACCGTGAGGCCAACCTCTCAGGTTTCGGTGGTGGCGGTGGTGCTTACCCGACTGTGAGACGTTTCAACCTCGGTGTTAAACTTACATTATAATAATACGCTATGAAAAGAATCTTTAAACTATCTATATGGTTAGGACTCAGCCTTCTTTTGGGAGCGTCTCTTACTTCTTGCGAGTCATATCTCGACAAGGAGCCGGATTCGACCGTGTCTGAAGCAGCTGCGTTCAAGGATTTCAGAAGCTTTCAGGGATTCATAGAGGAAATCTACAACTGTATCCCTGACAAGGAAAAATGTAACTGGTGTCCTTCATGGAACTGGGGTGATGATGAGATCTTCAACCCTGAGGCGGACAATCGTATGACCCATCAGGCGGACCTTGGTAACTTCCGCGCTTGGATGCAGACAGGTAACTGGCTTTACAAGTCTGGCAGCAACCCTACAGCGAAGGATAAGTTCGCCCACTCTCTCTGGCCACACTCGTGGTATTGCATCCGTAAGGCCAATGTAGGTCTTCAGGCTCTCGAGGAAGGCAAGCTCGTAGCTGCAACTGAGGAGGAGAGAAACCTTCTTGCAGGTCAGCTTTACTTCTTCCGCGCATGGTGGCACTTCGAGCTCATCTGCTGGTTTGACGGACTTCCATACATCGACAAGGCTTTCGAGGCTAATGACGAACTTAATCTTGCCCGTCCATCTTTCCAGGAAACTGCTGAAAGGTGTGCAGAAGACTTTGCAAAAGCTGCAGAGCTTCTTCCTATCGACTGGGAGACTACTGCACCTGGTAAGCTTACAGCAGGTAAGAACCAGCTCCGTATCAACAAGATCATGGCTCTCAGCTATCTTGGAAAGTGCTACCTCTGGGCTGCATCTCCTCTGATGGAACATGGTCCTCAGATCGGTGGTGCCAATACCTATAATTATAATAAGGACTATGCAAAGAGGGCTGCTGATGCCTTTGCACAGGTGCTCAACCTCGTGGAGTCAGGTCAGACACAGTATGCTCTTGCAGAATACAAGTTCGATGACATCTACAACCACAAGGCATCTCCAGATGCATCTTCAAGATTCTCAGACCTGTTCTACACAAGAGGTCAGAACTGGCTCATGCCTGGTACTGTAGAGGCTATCTTCCGTGGCCCTTCACACGACTTCAACGGTTCAAACTGGAATACTACAAAGGTATTCGGACCTAAGGTTGCAGGTCTCGTCGATCATGACAACGTGATCCACCAGCCTACTGCAAATGCAGTGAACATGTACGGTATGGCCAACGGTCTCCGTCTTGATGATCAGAACGGTGAAGGTGCATTCGACAAGAACTATCCTTTCAAGGACCGTGACCCACGCTTCTATCATGACATCGTATTCGACGGCTTCAAGTATGTCCATGGTGAACTTTCTTCAGACCGTGAGCAGTACCGTTACTGCGAGCTCTTCACCGGCGGTAACATGAGACCTGTTGCCAATGCCAGCCGTACAGGATACTTCATCCAGAAGCTTGTTCCTCATACATGTAACATGGCTGACCGCGAGTATGACTGGGGATTCGCAATGCATACATATCTCCCATACATGCGTCTTGCAGACATCTATCTCATGTATGCTGAGGCAACTGCGGTTCTCGGCGGCCCTAACGGAAAGGTTGACGGCTGCAGCCTCACATCTGTTGATGCCATCAACAGGCTTCGCGACAGAGTAGGTATGGCACATGTACATGAGAACTATCTCGTAAATGACCAGATCTATATGGACGAGGTTCGTCGTGAGCGTGCTGTAGAGCTTATGTTCGAAGGCTTCCGTTTCAACGACCTTCAGCGTTGGCTCCTCCTCACCGAGGCTCCATATACACAGAAGTACTCACAGGAATTCGACCGCGTACACGATGCTGACTGGTACAAGAAGAATGACCCTAGAGATGCTCAGGTGGCTAACTTCCGCGAGGAACTCATCCTTGAGCGCGTATTCGGTACCAAGCATTACTGGTTCCCATTACCTGATGATGAGGTGTATCTCTATGAGGACTTCCCACAGAACCCAGGCTGGTAATCGTAAGGAGACAAGTGTATAATTTTAAAATCATTGAAAATGAAACACATAAAAGCTAGATTCATTCTATATGCAATGCTGCTCGCTTCTCCTTTTACGATGAGCGCCCAGACTGCTGAGAGTGATACATTAAACAGCGATCCGCTGATTAATGTCGCTTACCGTCAGGTGGCACAAAGCGACATTATCGGTAGCGTAGCCGTTGTCAATTATGAGGAGCTTACCGAGAAGAACTATAATACATACAGTCTGGACAACATGCAGGCTTATGTCAGCGGTTGGAACGGTAACTCACTTTGGGGTATGGACGGTGATAATGCCGGCTACCTCGTGCTCATTGATGGAGTTCCACGTGCGGCAAACAATGTAATGCCTACAGAGATCGCTCAGGTTACATTCCTCAAGAGCGCTCAGGCGGTGGTCCTTTATGGTAGCCGTGCTGCCAAGGGTGCTATCCTCATTACTACAAAGCGTGCTACCAACGAAGGCCTCAGCGTAAGCGTGAGAGCCAACACTGGTGTACATGTTGCAAAGGCATATCCTGAATATCTCGGTTCAGCCGAGTATATGACCCTCTATAACGAGGCTCTTGCAAACGAAGGCAAGGCTCCTCTTTATTCGGAAAAGGATATCTACAACCATGCTTCAGGAGTCAATCCTTTCAGATACCCTGACATCAATTACTATTCGTCAGAGTACATGAACAAGGCATACAACCGTACTGACGTAACTGCCGAGATCTCAGGCGGCGGCCAGAGAGCTCACTTCTACAGCAACGTAAGCTACTATAATGAAGGTGACTTCCTTAAGGTAGGTGAGGCTGCAAACAACAATATCAGCCGCTTCAATGTACGTGGTAACGTTGATGTGACCATCAATGACTTCATCAAGGCACACATCAACGCAAACACCACATTCTACGATTCAAAGTCTGCTAAGGGTGACTATTGGGAGGCAGCTGCTACAATGCGTCCTAACTTCCCTCAGAATGCTGCTCCGCTGATTCCTATCGAATTCCTTGATCCGAATGCCATCGCAGCCAAGGAGCTTATCGACGCATCTACAAACATCATTGACGGAAAGTATTTCCTCGGTGGTACACAGCAGAATACGACTAACGTATTCGCTGATATGTATGCGGCCGGAAGAAGCAAGTGGACAAGCCGTCAGTTCCAGTTCGATGCAGGTCTTGACTTTGACCTCAGAAAGGTACTCAAGGGCTTGACATTCAAGACCAACTTCGCGATGGACTATGCGACTTCTTACTCTACTTCTTACGACTTCACTTATGCTATCTACACTCCTGTCTGGTCAAACTATAACGGAAAGGATGTGATCGTAGGTCTCAACAAGGAAGGCGTGGACGAGAAGTCAGGCAACCAGAACATCGGTGGTTCTGATGCCGACATGACCATCCTCTTCAACGCGATGTTCGATTATAACAGGACATTTGCCCAGAAGCACAACGTAAGTGCTCTCCTCGTTGCGGCAGGATACCAGCAGACTCTTGCAGGTACATACCACAGGACAACAAATGCCAACCTCGGTTTCCAGGCAGCTTACAACTATGATCATAAGTACTATGTGGACTTCAGCTCCGCACTCGTACACTCTTCAAAGCTTGCTCCTGGCCATCGCAAGGCATTCTCTCCTTCGGTAACCCTCGGCTGGAACATCGCAAACGAAGGATTCCTCAAGGATTCTGATGCTGTAAACCACCTTTCACTCAGCGTATCAGGCAGTATCCTCAACCAGGATATCGACATCGCCAACCATTATCTCTACACTCCTATCTGGAAGGCAGACAACTATGGTTATGAGTGGAATGACGGTAACCTCTCACAGTACGTGACTGCCTCAAGAGGTCCTAACGAATTCCTTACATACATCCAGCGCAAGGAAGTTTCAGCTAACATCAAGGGTGCATTCTTCAACAATGCCCTCACTGTTGATGCATCATACTTCCTCCAGGAGATGAACGGATATCTCATCGACAACACAACCACATACCCGTCACACCTTGCTACAGGCTATCCTTCGCAGTCATTCATCCCTTGGATGAACTACAACTGCAACGCCCGTACAGGTTTCGACGCAAGCGTGAACTTCAACAAGAGCTTCGGTGACTTCGCTTTCTCACTCGGTCTCAACGCAACATGGTATGACACCATCGCTACAAAGCGTGACGAACTTTACCATGACCACAGACAGCGTGAAGGAAAGCCTCTTGACGGCATCTGGGGTTACAAGAGCGCTGGCCTTTTCCAGTCACAGGATGAGATTGACGCATGGCCTGAGCAGAAACTCGGTAGTACAGTACGTCCTGGTGACATCAGATATGTTGACCAGAACGGTGATAACATCATCAATACTGAAGACCAGGTATTCCTCGGAAAGGGCGGCTGGTACGGCAACCCTCTTACCCTCGGTGCAAACCTTACCCTCAAGTACAAGGGATTCAGCCTCTTCGCACTGGCTACAGCAGGTACAGGTGCCTATGGCTTGAAGAACAGCTCTTACTACTGGATCGACGGAGAAGACAAGTATTCTGCAGCAGTACGTGACCGTTGGACACCTGAGACTGCAGCAACAGCTACATATCCTCGTCTTACAGTAACTGAGGGTGCAAACAACCTCCAGACTTCAGACTTCTGGATGTACAGCACAAAGCGTCTTGACCTTGCTAAGGTACAGCTTACCTATACCATCCCTTCTAAGGTTCTTGCCAACAACAAGGTTCTCAAGGGATTCTCAGCTTATGTGAGCGGAAGCAACCTTCTTACTGTTTCTCCGGAGCGTAAGCATATGGAAATGAGTGTAGGCTCAGCTCCTCAGACACGTTTCTACAATCTCGGAGTAAAGCTTGTATTCTAACGATTAAAACTAAAGAACAATGAAAATTAAGAATATATTGATTCTCGCAACTTTGGTAGGTTCGTTCTGTGCTTGCGATGACCTGATCAATCCTGCGCTGGAGAACATCCAGACAGAGGAGCAGATGTTCAGGGACCCTTCTTCTGCACAGGGTATCCTCGGATATGCTTATGGTCAGCTTCCGTTCGAGACCAAGAGTACCACCGATATTGCGACAGACGATGCAGTAACCAACGATCTGGGTAATGCTCTCAGATCTATGGCTCAGGGATCTTGGGCGGCTACCAACAATCCTGTCTCACAGTGGGATGCGCGCAAGGCTACTATCCAGTACATCAATCTCTTCATCAAGAATGCTGCTGGAGTTCCTTGGTCTGACACTGAATATAAGCAGACAATGTTTACTGACAAGCTTCTTGGAGAGGCGTATGCCCTCAGAGCTTTGAACATGTATTATCTTCTCAGAAATCACGCCGGATGGACTGAGTCAGGCGAACTTCTCGGAGTTCCTGTGATTCTTGAGCCGGAAGGTGCAGGTTCTGATTTCAATCAGCCAAGAGCTTCATTCCAGGATTGTGTGGATCAGATCTATTCTGACCTTGATGCTGCAATGAAACTTCTTCCAGTTGACTACAAGGACATCAACGATGCATCTGAAGTTCCTGATAAGTACAAGAAGATCGGTGTTGAAAACTTCGTTGAGTACAACTCTGTATTCGGAGCCACTTTCAACGGACGTATCAGCGGACGTATCTGTGAGGCTATCAAGGCTCAGGTCGCTCTTCTTGCTGCCAGCCCTGCCTATGCCGGCGGAACAGACGTGACTTACGCAGATGCAGCAGATGCTGCTGCTGTAGTTCTTGACAGAATAGGCGGTGTCGCTGGTATCGACCCTACAGGTTACAAGTGGTTCATGGAGAAGAAGACCATCGACGCTCTCGGTTCAGGCGCATGTCCTCCTGAAATCCTTTGGAGAGGTTCGATCAACAACGGTACCGAGGACTATGCCTTCGGTATCTCACAGGAGAAGGATAACTTCCCTCCTACACTTTATGGAAGCGGACGTATCAATCCTACCCAGAACCTCGTGGATGCATTCCCTATGGCAAACGGTTATCCTATCACTGACGCTGCCAGCGGTTATTCGGCATCTAATCCTTATGCTGACCGTGACCCTCGTCTGAGCGAGTATGTGATCTACAATGGAGCTACATACAAGGATGTCCAGATCATTACCGGTGCATACTCTTCAGACAACAACGGTCTCAACAAGACAGCTACATCGACACGTACAGGATATTACCTCCGTAAGCTTCTCCGTGACGACTGTAACCCTAATCCTTCTGCAACCAACGCTCAGAAGCACTATCCTGTATACATGCGTTATACTGAGATCTTCCTTGCTTATGCTGAGGCTGCAAACGAGGCATGGGGACCGGACGGAAAGGGTACTCATGGTTACAGCGCATACGATGTAGTGAAGGCTATCAGAGCACGTGCCGGTGTCGGCGCTGACAATGGCGATGCATACCTTGAAAGTATCAAGGGAAGCCAGGACAAGATGCGTGAACTCATCCGCAACGAGCGTCGTATCGAGATGTGTTTCGAGAACAAGCGTTTCTGGGATATGCGCCGTTGGAAGCTTGACCTCAACCAGACAGCAATGGGTGTAAGGGTAGAGCAGAGCGGAAGCGGTCTTACTTATACCAGGATCGAGGTAGAGCCACGTAAGTATAGCGACTATATGTATTATGGACCTATCCCTGAAACAGAGGTGCTCAAGTGGAGCAACCTTGACCAGAACAAGGGTTGGTAACTGAATGATAATGGAATTAATTTTTAATATTATGAAATTAAGAAATATTTTCAGGATATTGTCTGCAGCAGTAGTCTTGTCTGGACTTGCTTCATGCCATAATCAGAAGCATATCTTCCCTGATTATGAAGGTGGAGTGACAGCGTACTTTGCATACCAGTATCCGGTTAGAACCATCGTGCTTGGCGAATCGGAGACTTTCAGTACCGAACTCGACAACCAGCACAAATGTATCATCTATGGTACAATGGGTGGTGCATATGAAGGAAAGGATATTGTTCTTGACATCGTAGTCGACAATACACTTGCAGACAACCTTTATTTTGATGCAGAGGGCAAGAACCCTGTAAAGGCTATGCCGGCTGAGTACTATAATCTGGCAAGCAACCAGCTTAAGTATAGTGGAAGCCATATGGGTGGTGTCGAGGTTCAGCTTACAGACGCATTCTTTGCAGATCCTGCGGCTATCCAGAACACATATGTGATTCCTGTGGTGATGACAAACATCGTGAAGGGTGCTGACCAGATCAACGACGGTGAGCCTCTTATCGAGGGAGAGACACCTATCCGTACAGACCCTACATTCTGGAACAAGACGCCGATGGACTACACTCTTTATTGCGTGAAGTACATCAACCCTTGGGACGGAAGCTGGCTTCGTCGCGGTGTCGATGTGGTTTCCGGTCAGGATGCAGGCACCATCGTACGTCACAAGCAGTATGTGGAGAATGATGAGGTCATGTATCTCAATACCAAGTCTCTCACTTCTGTGACTTTCCCTATGTCTGCAAACGTCTCAAGAGATTATTATGTGAATGTAGACGGTGGAAAGGGTATCCAGTTCGGTCAGGAGAAGGCTCAGACCAATGTATGGGATGCTCAGGTATGGTACAATCTTGCTTCTCCGATGAAGCCGAATGTAGACTATACGCTCAAGTTCATGGCCAAGGCTACTTCTGAATATGAGGGTGGCATCTGGTATCAGGATTCTACTGGCGGAGAAGGTCAGGAGTACGGCCCTACATGCAAATATCCTACAGAGTGGGAGGAAAGGACAGTGACTCTCAAGGTGACTGGTTCGGCAAAGAACAAGATCGTCTTCAACTTCGGAGAATTTGCTGGAAACATCATGTTTGACAACATGTCTCTTACTGAGGCCGGTTCTACGGTAAACCTTATCGCAAATGCTGATTTCGAGGATGAGACTGTAGGTGTAAGCAACTGGCAGAGCTGGCAGAACTACCAGAAGGTAGGTGTCGGTGTGGTTTCGGAGAAGAGGAATGAGGTTCTCGGCAAGACTGCTGATATCGTGCTCACATTCTCAGATTCAGGTGACTGTACAGTTTCTTCTGCAACTGAGGGCATCAACGTATCCGGAACAGGTAAGTTCGTGAAGGATGGTGAGAAGATGGCTTGGGGTGAGAAGGACCGTGATGGTATCTATCTTGACTATACTGTTGACTTCGGTGAGAAGCAGTATGCTGTAAGGGATACTCTCGTATCGCGCAGCCGTGAGGTCAAGGTTGAAACCTATACTCCAACCTATATCAAATAACACTAAAACAGACTAAGAAATGAAATACTACAGAATATTATTTCTTGCTGCGGCCTTGACAGGACTTGCATCTTGTGCAGTGGACCCTCTCAAGGAGTATGAGGTAGAGAAGCCTCAGAGCATCGCGCAGTATGAGTATCTCAATGAGTATGACGTTCTGAAGAATTATGTTAACCGCTCGGCATCTCCTGACTTCAAGTTGGGAGCTGCCCTCGCGGTCAGCGATTTCACAGCCAAGACTCAGGTGTATGCCCTTGCTTCATCCAACTTCGATGAGATGACTGCTGGCAATGCAATGAAGTACGCTTCAGTCGTTGACGACAAGGGTAACATGAACTTCGATAATGTAAGAAGCTTTGTGACTACAGCTGAGGAAGCGGGCATGACCGTTTACGGCCATACTCTTGCATGGCATGCACAGCAGAACAACAAGTACCTCAACAACCTTATTGCTGACAAGGAAATCGAAATCGATCCCGATGCTACTAATACAGTCGTAGATGCCGAGTTCGATTATACCACAATGACAGGCTGGTGGTACTGGGCAGGTAAGCCGGATGCTGCTACCGTAGGTATCGTTGACGGTGTGTTCCAGAGCTACAACCCTGAGGTGATTCCTAACTTCTGGGAGTTCCAGTATCATGTGGCTGACGGTATCCAGTGGGCTGAAGGAGTATCTTACAAGATTACAATGATGATCCGTGCTTCGGAGGCGACATCATTCACCCTTACAGCAGGTACATGGGGTACTCAGGCTGCCGGTTCTGTTGAAGTAGGTACTGAGTGGCAGGAGGTTACAGTCAGCCGTATGCCTAATGTGACAGGCGGCGGATTCGTGATGTTCCAGTCAGGTAACTTCGCAGGTACAATCGAGATGAAGTCTCTTAAGGTGACACATGAAGAGGCAATGGCTGTTTCATGGTGGACTCCTATCATCAGCAACGGTGATGCAGAAGGTGATGACCGCACCAACTTCGTTTCAACTCACGTAGGAGCAACAAACGGTCCTGCAGACATAGTTGACGGAGCCGGTGTCGACGGCACACGTGCATTCGTTGTGACTTCTGCAGGTGGTGGTGTGAACTCATGGGATACCCAGTTCTTCCTCTACACAGAGCGCAAGCTCGTCGAGGGTGACAAGGTCAAGCTCGAGTTCGATTATAGAGCAGATGTTGCAAACAACTCTGAGTCTCAGGCACACGGTACTCCAGGCGGATATATCCACTGGGACGGAGGTGCAGCAGTAAGCTTCACAACTGACTGGCAGCATTTCTCAAAGACTATCACCATCAACTCTACAGTTTCTCCTGATGGCAACATGCAGACATTTGCATGGAACCTTGACGTAGGAGCTCCTTCGGCACCAGTAAACAAGTACTACTTCGATAACATCCAGCTTTCTATCGAGGAGTCAGGTAATACTATCCCTCAGACCCCTGAGGAGAAGAAGGATACCCTTACATGGGCAATGGACAACTGGATCAAGGGTATGATGATGGCTACCGAGGGTAAGGTTGTTGCATGGGATGCTGTAAACGAGGCTATCTCAGGCGCCGATGTAGACGGTGACGGCAAGTATGACCTTCAGTCTGCCGCTACCAGCACCGATCCTGCAAACAACTTCTATTGGCAGGATTACCTCGGAAACGAGGATTATGTACGCATCGTTGTGGATAAGGCTCGCAAGTACTTTGCGGAGGCTGGCGGAGACCCATCTGCCCTCAAGCTCTTCATCAACGATTACAACCTCGAATCTGACTGGGATGACAACAAGAAGCTCAAGAGCCTTATCGAATGGATCAAGGTATGGGAGTCTGACGGAAAGACCAAGATCGACGGTATCGGTACTCAGATGCATGTTTCATACTATGAAAAGCCTGAAACTCAGAAGAGCAAGGAAGATCATGTAGTCAAGATGCTCGAGCTTCTTGCTGATTCAGGCAAGCTCGTCAAGATTTCAGAGCTTGATATGGGTTATGTAGATGCATCCGGCAATGCTGTTGCAACAGTTAACATGACAGAGGACCAGCATGCTGCTATGGCGAACTACTACAAGTTCATCGTCAGCAAGTATCTTGAAATCATTCCTGCAGCTCAGCAGTATGGTATCACACAGTGGTGTCTTACTGATGCTTCAGGCGAGATCGGAACAGGCTGGAGAGGCGGTGAACCGGTAGGTCTTTGGGATCAGAGCTTCAACCGCAAGCATACTTACGCTGGTTTTGCAGCCGGTCTGGGTGGCACACCATCAGCTGAATAATCTCAGTTGAATACAACATATGGATCGTCGGAAGTCGGGCAGACTTCCGACGATTTTTTTATGCTTGTCTTAATCCTGATTAATGTGTATATTTGTAGGTTACAACACTGCTAATAACGAACAGATGCCTATAAATATCAGATATCATCTTGTAAGGCTTTCATTGATCATCTGCCTCCTGCTATGTGCCGGATGTTCGTCATGGAAGACCCCCGCATCTGCGTCAGGTACATCTCCGGATATTTTCCCTGACTACAAGGATGTTACCGTTCCATATAATATCGCTCCGCTTAACTTCATGCTGGAGGATGCAGACAGGATCCAGGCCAGATTTACGGCTGAAGGCTGCAACCCGTTGAATGTTACCGGCAAGGATGGAGTTATAAGTATTCCTGAAAAGGAGTGGCGCAGGATGCTCCTGCAGGCAAGAGATGCAGAGATACAGGTAGAAGTTGCCGCGTGGACTGAAGAATATCCCTCCGGAGCATCATATGATCCTTTCATGATCAAAGTGTCCGGCAATGCGATAGATCCGTATGTCTCATATCGTCTGATTGAACCGGGTTATGTCGGATGGAGGCAGCTGGGGATCTATCAGAGGGATCTCACTTCCTTCGAAGAATCAGCAGTGGTTACGAACCGCGAGTCAAATACAACCTGCCTGAACTGCCACCACTATCCTTCTTATTCTTCGGAAAGCATGATGTTCCATGCCCGTGGAGCAAACGGTGGTACGATACTTTACCATGACGGCGAATTGAGAAAGATCGATTTCAAGAGCATTGGTCCCAAGAAGAATACTACTTATCCGGCGTGGCATCCGGGAGGCAGATATATCGCCTTTTCATCCAATACGACCCATCAGGTCTTCTTCGGCGAGGGCGAACAGCCGATCGAGGTCTTTGATACGGCATCTGACCTTGTCGTCTACGATATCGAGACAGGAGAGGTCCTTACCGATCCGCGTTTCATGACGGAAGACGTGCTGGAAACCTTCCCTTCATGGTCGCCGGACGGCGGGTATCTGTATTTTGCCTCTTTCAGGTCGCCTGTGCTTCCTGTATATTTCAATCCTGGTATAAGATACGATCTTATGAGAGTGTCCTTTGACCAGCAGACCGGCAGGTTCGGTGATGAAGTCGATCTCCTTTATGATACATCTGTACGTGGCGGCAGCATCTCTCATCCGCGTGTATCGCCTGACGGAAGGTATCTTCTTTACACATGGTCTGAATATGGAACCTTCCCGGTGTGGCATGAAGAGGCTGACCTGAAGATGATGGATCTTCAGACCTTGGAAGATGTGGATGTGTCGGTGTGGAATGATCCGGACGATGCAGACAGCTACCACTCGTGGTCTTCAGACGGCCGCTGGGCCGTGATCGGAAGCCGCAGGCTTGACGGACGATATACGAGACTATACCTCGCATATCTTGATGAGGACGGTACCCCGCATAAGCCTTTCCTGCTTCCTCAGGAAGATCCCCGTCACAATACGTGGAGACTCAAGTCATACAATGTTCCCGAGTTCATGACCGGCAGGATGGAACTGCCAAAGGGAACCGAAGATCTCTTTTATACGGAACAATAATACAACGGCTTGGATATGAGAAAGATAGCACTTGTTCTTACATTCGTCCTCTTATGGGCCGTGTGGTATTTCTGTTACCCTTATTACCTTATCTGGCTTGAGGGTTTCAGTTTCTTCTCGACTCTGCCTGATTTCACTCAGATACATTTCAAGCTGCCGCAGGAAATATTGCGTTATGCCGGAGCTTTCATGCTTCAGTTCTATTCGTATCCTCTTGCCGGAGCTTTCGTACAGGCCATGCTGCCGACGTTTTTCCTGCTCTGTACCCATACTGTAGTCAGAAGACTTTTCAAGGATAGTGAAGGTCTGACCTGGATGGCCTTTCTGCCTCTGCCTGTGTTCGTATACTTCCAGATGAGTGACATGACGCTTACAAGGACCTTGACCATGCTGTCCGCAGCGGCTGCTGTCGCTTTGACTGTCTTCATCGCCACTCTTTGGGGAAAGCCATTCAGACATCTGCCTAAGTTCCTGCATAACAGATACCTTGAGGTTGTGCTGGTGCTCTGCATAGCTGCTCTGTCTGCTGGAATGCTTATGAATGACGGCTCCTTGAACAGCCACCATGAGGACATTGCTTATCTTGAATATCTTGGAGAACATAAACAGTGGGACGATATTCTGGAGACTGTCTCTGTTCAGGAGTCTTTGGAAAACGAATACAAGCGTAAATATGTACTTCTGGCTTTGTCAGAGACTGGCAGACTTACCGAACATGCATTCCGGTACGGCCTTTCCTCATCTGACGATTTCATGTTCTATACTCTTCAGGAGCCTTTATGTCTGGGTTTCAATGTACTTTTCTATCGTGCCCTCGGGATGAACAATCCGGCGATATACCATAGTTATCAGCAGTCTGTACAGTCACTTCCGGGATTGAGCTTTGATGTGATGAGGACCCTGACTGATGTCTATCTTGAACAGAAGGATTATGTCATGGCAAAGAAGTATATGGATATCCTTGCTCATTCAACATGTCACCGCAGATGGCTGCGTGAGCGTCTGCCACAGCTGGAGTCAATAAAGGATCAGAGGCCGCAAGTGCGCTTTGCCGGGCAGAAATTCGTCATGGAGTCATTTCTTCCGGACATGTCCGCGATGGTAGATCTCTATCCGCATGAATCAAAATATGCTGATTATCTCCTTTGCGGAATCCTTGCCGAGAAGGATGGAAACACTTTCCTTAAAGTATTGAATGTCATTGCTTCCACCCTTTATCCTGATGGAAGGAATCTGCCTGCTCTTTATCAGGAGGCTCTTCTGCTCAATGCCAGTAAGGATGCGTCCATACTTCAGAAATACCATATAGATGAATCGGTCTGGAAACGTTTCGCAGACTTTACAGAGCTGATGCGTCAGGGCAAGACTGCTCAGGCAAAAAGGAAATATGCAGGAACATATTGGGCTTACGTTTATTAGAAGATGAAAAGAAGTACAAAGATATTTATCATTGCAGTTCTCACCCTGCTGACAGCCTTGGGAATACACCTTACCCAGGAGTTCAGATTCTACCATCTGGAGAGCAACTGGCTGTTTCTGTATGACTGGGCAGATATCTGTGCAAGGCTGAAGATGACAGGAGGTCTTGCTCTTGTCATTTCCTCCTTCCTGACACAGTTCTTCAGGATACCCCTGGTCGGAGTGGCCGTAACTGCGCTTGTCTATCTTGCCTGCGGGTGGCTTATATACAAGGTCTTGAGCCGCAAGGTTCCCGGAACTGCCATGGCGGGCATTTCCCTGCTTCCGGCAGCCTTCATGTTCCTTTGCCTTGAGAATGACTATTATGGCTATCATGCCCATATTGCGCTGCTGATGAACCTTGCGGCATTATATGGATATGTCTCCATGCGTCCGGCTGCATGTCGCACATTGTGCGGAGCTGCAGCTGTCATCCTCCTTTATCAGATGACCGGAAGCGTGACGCTTGTATTCACTGTCAGTGCCTTGATATGGGACCTGTCCGAAAGGGGACTGAAAGGTCTCGTCTCATTGGGTTATCCGGTTGTTTTCATCTTGATGGCCATGCTGCTCATAAGGGCAGGGCGTGTTGACAGCTGGGAGAAGGCTCTGACACCATTCATGTACTACAGCAGACCTTCTACATATTTCTTCCCGATTTATGCCTGGGCTT
Organism: Bacteroidales bacterium; assembly: GCA_015060385.1. Taxonomy (GTDB): domain Bacteria; phylum Bacteroidota; class Bacteroidia; order Bacteroidales; family UBA932; genus Cryptobacteroides. Next base: position 45,763 of record SUYO01000004.1, on the reverse strand, counting down.
CCGTCCCGTTGCTTATGCTTGTTGCTGTGATTTTGAACCGTTTCAGGTTCAGCCCTTCCAAAGGGATGGCATATGCGATGGCAGGCTGTGTGGCTGCATTCCTTCTCGCGGGTAATCTTTATGGGAAGGTGCACAGCAGGACTACCTATCGTATGATTCAGGAGCAGTATTGGGCAGAAAAGGATGAATGGGACAGGATCATCAGGACCGCTGACAGACGTCAGCCGACATATCTGGTCAGCTATCTGAATCTTGCTCTGGCACAGAAAGGACAGCTGGTCCAGAATTTCAGATATTATAATCCGCAGTCTCTTGCCAGCATAATGCTTCCGACCCCGAATCTCAAGCTGGGACTTACCCTGCAAAGCAATGTCTATATGGCTTGGGGCTATCTGGGCTCAGCCCAGAAAGCTACATTCGACGGGAATCTGGTCACTCCCGGCTCCCTGCATCCTCGTCTGATCCAGTCTCTGATCAAGAGCAATCTTGTACTTGGGGCTGATGAGGTGGCGGAAAAATACATTACCCTGCTGGAGAAGACCATTTTCTACAGAAAATGGGCAGAATCAATGAGGAAGTTCCTTAATGATGTCGAGGCAGTCAGAAACGATCCGGAACTTGGACGTCTGCATGCATCTCTACCGGATACTGACGAATATGCAAGGTATGAAGGTCTTGTGGGGGACCTGAGGGATATCTATATGGCCAATCCGTCTGACAGGATAATCTCTCAGTTTTATGAACTTTATCAGATATTGGATAAGGAGGGATCAAGATGAGAAGATTGATGTTGCTGCTGGGTATTTCAGTGTTGATATGCTCTTGCTCGAAAGATATTGAAACAGTAGGTGAAATCAGCAAGGCTCTTGAGATTTTTCCTGATTATAAGGATGTTACGGTTCCTGTGAATATCGCCCCGATGAATTTTCAGGTCATGACTGATGCATCTGATGTCACTGTTATCGTAACTGCCGGTGACTCGGAATATCTGGTGAAGGCAGACGACGGACTTGTATCGTTCGGCCGGCGTTTCTGGAAGTCGCTCCTCAGCGGAAACGCCGGGGAGGATATTGACTTTACAGTATGCGAGAAGACAGGAGATGGCTGGCATTCCTATAAGCCTTTTACCATTCATGTAGCCGAGGAGGAAATCGATCCATACCTCGCATATCGTCTTATACCTCCGGGATATACGATGTGGAGTGAGATGGGAATATATCAGCGCAATCTGGAAACCTATGACCAGAGTCTGATCTACAGCAATCTTCAGGGTAGGGGAAACTGTGTGAACTGCCACTCTTTCCCGAACCGTGATTCAGACAGGTTCCTTCTTCATTTCCGTTCCGAACTTGGAGGAACCTATATCGTCGACAACGGCCAGATCGAGAAGCTGAACACCAAGACGGACAGCACGATGTCTGCCCTGGTCTATCCGTATTGGCATCCGTCAGAGAAATATGTGGCTTTTACAGTCAACATAACCAACGAGGTCGTCCATACCAAGAATCCTAACAGGGTAGAGGTACTTGACGAGGCTTCGGATGTCGTTGTCTATGATATTGAGAATCATCAGATAATAACCTGTGATCTTCTGAGTTCATCGGGGGCATTCGAGACCTTCCCGACCTTTTCTCCGGACGGAAGAAGCCTGTATTTCTGCAGTGCGAAGGCTGTCGGACCTATGCCGGAAAAGTTCAGGGAAGCGAAATACAGCCTCTGCCGAGTGGATTTCTACCCTGAAGACTGCTCTTTCGGAGCCGTGACGGATACCTTGTACAACGCACGCACTGAGGGCAGAAGCGTGTCCTTCCCCCGTGTATCACCGGACGGAAGGCTTCTTGCCTTTGTCGTAAGCGACTACGGCAACTTCTCCCTCTGGCATAAGGAGGCTGACCTGTATTGTGTAAACCTGAACGATAAGGTCGTCTCCGAGATGGAACCATTGAACAGCGATGATTCGGAGAGCTACCATTCATGGAGCGGAAACAGCCGCTGGCTTGTCTTCAGCAGCAGAAGGGACGACGGACTATATACGAAGCCTTATTTCGCGTACATAGACGAAGACGGTAAGGCTCACAAGCCTTTCCTGCTTCCACAGAAGAATCCTAAGGCATATTATGATGCCCAGATGTACGCATATAACATACCTGAATTCATTGATGACAAGGTAAGGACAAGAGGAAGCGATATCGCTTCTTTTGCGAGGAAGGATAGTGGAATACAGCTAAGTTTCAGAAGAAGATGACAAACAGAACTATCATAGAAAGTGGAGAGGCCGTACTTCAGGTTGCTGAATTCAATCCCGGGGATGGAACGGAGGAATACCATCTCATGATCACTCCATCGGAAGGAGGAAGGTTTGATGAACAGCTGTCCTCAGTAAACCATGCTCTGGAGGATTTCATACAAGAACATGAAGGTGCCGGACCGGAATTCATCAGATACTTCATAAGCGATGCCTCAAATCAGGAACAGCATGTAAGGGAGGTTTCGTCGGCATTTTCTTGCCCGGTATCTGTTATAGAGCAGCCTCTGCTTTCCGGAAGGAAGGTCTGTGCATGGGTGTACCTTGTAAAAAGGGACCGCCCGTCTGCATACCGGCATCTTTGGCATGCCTCCATGCGGGGAACAGGCTCCGATCCGGTCTCTCAGACTGATTTGATATTCAGAAATTACGCTGAATGTCTTGGAAGCGAAGGCTGCAATATCCCGGAAAACTGTGTCCGTACATGGCTTTTCGTCCAGAATGTCGATGTGAATTATGTCGGTGTTGTAAAGGGGCGCAGGGACTTCTTTGATGAAATCGGCCTGACGAAGGATACGCATTATATCGCAAGCACTGGCATAGCCGGAAGAACGGCTGAATCCTCTTCAATGGTGACGATGGATGCATATGCGGTTGAAGGGCTTGTCGCAGGGCAGATCACATACCTCAAGGGTTCGACCCATCTTAACCCGACCCATGAATACGGCGTGACCTTCGAGCGTGGTACCGCAGTCGATTACGGTGACCGGAGGCATGTGTTCATTTCCGGAACTGCGAGCATTGACAACAAGGGAGAGATCGTCCGCCCCGGTGATGTGCGTGGCCAGACTCTCCGTATGTTGGAGAATGTCGAAGTCCTTCTCGGCGAGGCCGGATGCGGCTTCGATGATGTAATGCACATGATCGTGTATCTTCGTGACATATCGGACCATGACGAGGTCCGTGCGATGTTCGAGGAACGTTTCCCCGCCCATCCGAAGGTCTTCGTCTGGGCGCCTGTATGCCGCCCTGGCTGGCTTGTGGAAATGGAATGCATGGCTGTGAAACAGATTGTAAACAAAGATTATAGACCGTTCTGATCATGAAGAAGATACTTGAATGGGCCGGTGCCGTCGCCTTGGCGCTCCTGAGCTTGAACGCATGTTTCCCGGATGATTATCTGGATGAGACAGACCCTGTCATTCCCGAGAAACCTGAACAGAAACCGGAGACGGAGAAACCTGAAACGGAGAAACCCGGTGAGGAGATTCCTGAATTCACAGGCCCTCTCGAACTTAACGTGGTGGGCCGCTATCTGAAGGATGCCCAGGGCAATATCGTAAACCTTCATGGTTTCGGCCAGACATACAGTCCGTTCTTCAATAACTTTGCATGGAATAATTATGATGTAGAGGGCTGTCTGCGCCACAATCAGGCCATGATCGACCAGGTGCTTGCGGCAGGATGGCGAATGAACTTCATCCGTATGCATATGGATCCGTACTGGAGTGACGACACATCCAAGGAGTCCGTAAGGTACGAAGGACATGAACGTTTTTCAGAGGAGCGGTTCCGCAAATATCTGGACGAGGTCTTTGTGCCTATGGCTGAATATGCGACTGGCAAGGGACTTTACGTCGTCATGCGTCCTCCGGGAGTGTCTCCGGAGAAGATCGCGCTGGAGGATGACTACCAGGCCTTCCTGATCAAGGTCTGGGATATTGTTTCAAGCCATAAGAGGCTTAAGAACAATGGAAAGGTGATGTTCGAACTTGCGAATGAGCCGATAAACATTCTTGGAACCGACGGTTCGTATGGCAGTAACGGAGACGGACATTTCGAGAACATGCAGCTGTATTTCCAGGCCATCATAGACAAAATCCGTGACAACGGAGCGGATAACATCATCTGGGTCCCTGGTCTTGGCTACCAGTCCCAGTATGCAGGTTTTGCGACCCACCGTTTTGCGGGAGACAACATAGGTTTTGCAGTCCATGTGTATCCGGGCTGGTATAACAGCGATGCGGAAGTCGGTCCTAATGAGAATGTCGGCGGAGTAAGCGGAGGAGGATATGAAGGCTTCCAGAGAGGTTGGGATGCCCAGATCATGCCTGTTGCAGAGTATGCTCCCGTGATGGTGACGGAAATGGACTGGGCACCGGCAAAATATGATTCTTCCTGGGGCAAAAGCATTACAGGCGTTGCCGGAGGCGAAGGCTTCGGCGCCAACTTCAAGTACATCGTAGACAATACTGGCAATGTCAGCTGGATGATCTTCACAAGCCAGGAACTGCTTGCACAGTTCGACGGCGTACCGGGAACTCCCGGCAACTATACCTTTCTCAATGATCCCGAGGCCTGTCCTTGGCCGGTCTACCATTGGTTCAAGGAATATGCAGGAGAGGAAGTTCCGGAAGGGGAACTTGTCTCTCTGGAGATTGCAGGTGTCGGCGAAAGCCTTGAAATCAGGATGGGTGACAGCCGCAGTCTTGTCGTGAAGGCCAGATATGCAGACGGTTCCGTAGAGGCTGTTACTGCAAAGGCTCTTATGGAACTTTCCGATGAACAGGTCGCTGTGCTGGAGAACGGAAAGATCGTAGCTCTGAAGGAGGGTAACACAAGGCTGACTGTGTCATATACTTCTCAGTCAGATGTTACCAGGACCCTTGAGGTTGAGGTGAAGGTCATAACGCCTTTCCCCCTTACGGGAGCTATGTTCGATCCTTCGATATGGGAGGAAGGTACATTTGACGAGTCTACACGCACCCTGGTGACAGGACAGTACGGATTCGGCGGCTGGCAGTATGCGGAAGGTCTGGATCTTTCGGGCTTCAAGACCATTACAGTCGAACTTGGCAACGACAACAGCAGCCAGGTTTCGTTCCGTCTGTTCGACAAGAACAACTACTGGAGCGAACCGGCGATGTATGATTTCCAAAACTCGAGGAAGATTGTCGTTGACCTCCATGACATGAAGGACAAGAACGGCAATGTCATCAGCCCTGACCACCTGTATATCATAGGCTTCTGGTCCCTTGGCGGCAAGCCGATAATCATAGATAAGATAACACTTGAATGACCATGAATAGATTTTTCCTGACCTTGGGGACGGCCGCATTGGCAATGCTCCTGACTACCGGATGCTTTCCGGACGATTATGATACCGGTACAGATGTCCAGAAACCGGTTACCAATCCTGAAAACGGTAACGGTACTGATCCGGGTACTGATCCCGGCAACGGCACCGACCCCGGCACCGGTACGGATCCTGGAGATGAAGTCGTGCTTTCGTACGACAACCTGGATGCTTATGATGTGCTGAAAAACTATGTTGACCGTACGGTTTCTCCTGACTTCAAGCTTGGAGCTGCCGTGAATGCGCAGAGTTTCATCAGCCGTTCAACGGAGTATGAGATAATTTCTGCCAACTTTGACGAGATAGTGGCTGGCAATGCGATGAAGCAGGCTTCAATAATGAGGGCAGACGGTTCGATGGACTTTACGACAGTGAGGAATTTCATCAATGCTGCCGAGCAGGCCGGCATGACCGTCTATGGACATACCCTTGCATGGCATTCACAGCAGGCCAAGGACTACCTCAACGGTCTGATAAAGGGCAAGAAGGTCGAGGTGCCGGACGGAACGGGGACTGCTGTGCTTCTTGAGGCTGACTTCAATGACGGGAACCACCCGTTCGGAGGTTGGGGAAACAATTCTTCAAGATCTGTAGAAAACGGTGTGTTCAAGGTTACCAACCCGTCTGTTGTGAACAACTGGGAAGCTCAGTTTGCCAAGGACTTTTCGGAAGCGTTCGTTCCCGGACAGAAATATGTCCTCACATTCAGAATAAGAGGCTCAGCTTCCGGTACTCTGGCTGCGGGCTTCCAGATTACTGACGGATACAAGTCGGCCGGCGAATTCCCGAGTGTGGACTTCGATACCAAGTGGAAGGATGTCGAGATCGAATGTGAGTGTACGGCCGAAGGTGGTACCAGGCTTATCTTCAGTTTCGGAGAATTCAAGGGTGACATCTACATAGATGATTTTGTCTTCAAGGCCACAGGGGTCAATTATAAATTCGAACCGATGACCGATCAGGAGAAGAAGGAGGCTCTTACAGATGCGATGGACCGCTGGATCAAGGCTGTGATGGAGGTCACTGCGACAAAGGTTTCCGCATGGGATGCCGTAAATGAGCCGATTTCAGGTGCTGACAGGGACGGCGACGGCTATTATGAACTTGAATCGAAGGCATGGGTGACTTCAGACAATTTCTACTGGCAGGATTATCTCGGCCCTCTGGATTATATCCGTATCATGATAGACAGGGCGCGTAAATATTATGCTGAGTCTGGAGGAACTGAGCCTCTGCGCCTGTTCATCAACGACTATAATCTCGAATCGGACTGGGATGACAACAAGAAACTCAAGAGTCTCATCCACTGGATACAGCAGTGGGAGTCAGATGGAGTGACCAGGATTGACGGAATCGGAACCCAGATGCATATTTCGTATTACGAGAATCAGGGTATCCAGAAAAGCAAGGAAGAACATATCGTCAAGATGTTCCAGCTCATGGCCAATACAGGCAAGCTGGTCAAGATTTCCGAGCTTGATATGGGATATGTGGATATGAATGGAAATACTGTTCCTACAACGAGGATAACTGACAGCCAGCTCAGGTCCATGGCAGATTATTATGATTTCATCGTAAGCAAATACTTTGAGATAATACCTCCGGCACAGCAGTACAGTATCACCCAGTGGTGCCCGTTTGACGCTCCGGGCGAGCTTGGCACAGGCTGGCGTGGAGGCGAGCCTGTCGGCTTATGGGACAGAAGTTACAACCGCAAATATGCTTATGCTGGTTTTGCAAACGGATTGATGGGAAACTGATATGAAGAAATTTGTTGTGTTATTGCTGCTTGCTGTGACGACGGTGTCGTCATATGCACAGAATGTTACTCTGGAAAATCATGGTAAGGCCTTGCAGCTTCATGTGGACGGCAGACCCTTTCTGATTCTGGGAGGCGAACTTGGTAATTCATCTGCAGCCTGCGATGCTGACATAGAGGCGAATTTCGACAAGCTCCGCAGAATGGGACTGAACACGGTCCTGGTACCGGCATACTGGGATCTCATCGAGCCTGTAGAAGGGGAGTTCGACTATTCCCTTACTGACAAGGTCCTGGAAGAAGCCCGTCGTAATGACCTGAAGGTGATCTTCCTCTGGTTCGGAGCGTGGAAGAATTCCATGAGCTGTTATGCCCCTTTGTGGTTCAAGCAGGATTTTGAGAAATATCCTCGCGCCTATACAAAGGAGGGCAAGCCTCTGGAGATAGCCAGCGCTTTTTCTGAAGAGGTTTTCAAGGCTGACAACAAGGCGTTCAGGTCATGGCTCACTCATGTGGCTGAAGCTGACAGGGGACATGGAACTGTCCTGATGGTGCAGATAGAGAACGAGATAGGCATGCTTGAAGATGCCCGTGACCATTCCGAGGCGGCCGATGCATTCTTCAATGCTCCTGTCCCTGATGAGCTGATGTCCTACCTTAGGAAGAACAGGAAGGACCTCCATCCTTATATGAAGGAGAAATGGTCTGAGAACGGCTCGAAGACCAAGGGAACATGGACCGAGGTCTTCGGCGACGATATATATACCGACGAGATCTTCATGGCCTGGCATTATGCACGGTATGTGGAAAGGATGGCCCTTTCTGCCCGAGAGATCCATGATGTGCCGCTATATGTGAATGCTGCCATGAACAGCAGGGGGCGCAAGCCGGGCGAATATCCTTCGGCAGGACCTCTGGCCCACCTTATCGATATCTGGCATGCAGGTGCTCCTACGCTTGATTTCATCGCTCCCGACCTTTACGATGACGGCTTCAAGGACTGGGTGGCGCAGTACCATCTCCATAACAATCCTCTCTTCATTCCTGAGACAAAGCATATGCAGAACAACGGCGTCCGTGCATTCTATGTGCTGGGAGAACATGATGCCATCGGCATAAGCCCGTTCGCAATCGAGGACGGTTCGGCAGAGCAGGGGACTCCTTTCGTGGAGGGATACGAAAAGCTGCGCGAGATGATGCCCCTGATTGCAGAATGGCAGGGTAAGGATGCGATGTGGGGTCTGCTTTTCGACCAGCAGGACAAGGAAAGGGTGATCGTCGATGGAGACCTGACCCTTACCTGCCGTCATAACTTCACTCTTCCATGGGATCCGCGTGCCACAGACGGCAGCGTATGGCCGGAAGGCGGCGGAATCATCATAAGACTTGCGGCAGACGAATACATCGTGGCCGGAAACGGTATCGTCGTTGAATTCGCGACAACGGCAGAGAAGACCCTCGCCACTTCGCAGAAGGCGCTTGGCGAGGATGGCTTCGTTGCCGCCGGTACGGGCGCGGAAGCGTCCGTTGAGGCGGCAAGGGCTTGGACGGCAGAGCGTTGCGGCATCGGCTTCTGCGATGAGGTTCGCGTGCTTCCTGATGCATCATTCGAATATGTGCGCCGTATGAACGGAGATCAGGATCATCAGGGAAGGCATGTCCGTATTTCGGTAGGGGACTATAAGGTCCTTCATGTGAAGCTGTACCGTTACAGATAGATCCTCACTCCATTCTTCAGGATGACATTAGCATGATAATTGACATTTCATGGTGCTGATTAATTGTTAGTACCATGAAACGTCATTTTGAAAACCTGACTGAAAGAGCCGGCCGTGCGGTGAAGCACTGGTGGCTCATGATGCTTGCGGGCATCCTCTGTTTCGCGGCGGGAATCGCCGTCTTTGTTTTCCCTCTTGAAAGTTATGTGACCTTGAGTATACTTGCAGGTATCCTCATGATACTTGTGGGATCTGCCCAGCTGATCGTTGCCGCGACCAGTACGAACTACCTGACGATGAGGGGATATGTCCTGGTGGGAGGCATCATAGATCTGCTTCTGGGTTTCCTCCTCTGCATATATCCGGCGGTAAGCATGGCCTTCCTTCCGGTGATGCTCGGCATATGGATGATGTACCATTCGTTCATGATCATTGCATTCGGAGGTGACCTTGAGACCTTCCGTGTAAAGGGATCTGCCTGGACCGTCCTGGGAGGAGTGCTTCTGCTTCTCTTGTCCATGATCGTCCTTGTGAATCCGTTCGGAGCCGGAATCGCCGTGGTGGTAGTCCTTGCCGGAGCGGCCCTGCTTCTCTTCGGCTTCCTCCTGTGCTGGATGTCGATGATTCTGAGGGACCTCCACAAGAATTACGAAAAGGAATATCCACGCTGATTGATTTTGAATCAAATTTGCAAGAATTAGCAGTACGAAAGCATCTTTCTCTTGTGTATTATCATTATATTTGTAGACCACAAATAATAATGACACTATGAAAAAGATGCTTTTTGCTGTCGCCCTTCTGGTGACGGCATGTGTACAGGAAAAGGAAACTGACCTGAAACTATGGTATGATGAGCCGGCTCAGCGCTGGACGGAGGCGCTTCCGGTAGGTAACGGAAGATTGGGAGCAATGGTCTTCGGCGACCCTGCAAAGGAACATCTCCAGCTCAATGAAGAGACTGTATGGGCAGGTCAGCCAAACAGCAACGCCAATCCTTCGGTAGAACCCGGAGCCATCGACGAGATCCGCAAGCTTATCTTTGACGGCAAGTACAGGGCCGCCCAGGATATGGTGGACCAGAAGATCTTCTTCAAGGTGAACCATGGAATGTCATATCAGAGCGTAGGTGACCTGTATCTTGAATTTCCCGGCCATGAGAATTATTCCGATTTCTATCGCGACCTTGACATCTCTGACGCGGTTGCTTCTGTCAGATATAAGGTAGACGGTGTGGAATATGGCAGAGAGGTCATCTCGGCCTTTGCTGATGATGTAGTAGCCGTGAACCTTACCGCTTCCGAGAAAGGCAAGGTTACCTTCAACACCTCGCTCGTCACTCCTCAGAAGAAGCATACGGTTGCAGTTGAGGATGGCGACATCGTATTGAGGGCTGTAACCGGAAGCATGGAAGGTCTCGAGGGCAAGGTGGAGTATACTACCCGTGTAAGGATAGTTCACAAGGGAGGAGAACTTACGGCTTCTGAAGCCGGACTTTCGCTTTCAGGCGCAGACGAGGCTACTGTCCTGGTTTCTACCGGTACAAGCTTCGTGAATTACAAGGATATCTCTGCAGATGCCGACAAGGAGGCTTCAGAAATTCTCAATGCAGCTTCTTCAAGGAAATATGCTTCAATGAAGAAGGCTCATGTGGCACAGTACAGGGAATACTTCGACAGGGTAGAGCTTGATCTCGGCACGACCCCTGCAGCTTCAGCTACCACAGATGTAAGAGTAAAGGATTTCGCGGCAGGGGACGATCCTCAGCTGGTGGAACTCTACTTCCAGTTCGGCCGTTACCTCCTTATCTGCAGCTCGCAGCCGGGAGGACAGCCTGCAAACCTTCAGGGAATCTGGGCTGACGGCCTGAACCCTGCGTGGGACAGCAAGTATACCACGAACATCAACGTAGAGATGAACTACTGGCCTGCCGAGATCACTAATCTCTCCGAGCTTCATGAACCGTTCATCCAGATGGCAAAGGAAGTAGCTCAGACAGGAGCGGAGACGGCACGCATCATGTATGGAGCCCGCGGCTGGGTCCTCCATCATAATACCGACATCTGGAGAATCACGGGTCCGGTGGATTTCGCCGCATCAGGAATGTGGCCTACAGGCGGTGCATGGTTCTGCCGCCACCTCTGGGAGCATTATCTCCATACCGGTGACAAGGACTTCCTTGCAGATGTCTATCCTGTAATGAAGGGAGCTGCAGAGTTCTTCGTGGACTTCATGATCGAGGAACCGGACCATGGCTGGCTTGTGGTGGCTCCTTCGAATTCTCCTGAAAATGCATTCATGCGCGATCCTGGCGATGTTACCGTATGTGCCGGAACAACCATGGACAATCAGATGGTTTCCGAACTCTTCGGCAACGTGATCACAGCGACTGAACTTCTTGGAGTTGATGCGGACTTTGCAAATACTCTTGCTGCCCTTATGGAAAAGATGGCTCCTATGCAGATCGGAAAGCACGCCCAGCTCCAGGAGTGGATGTATGACTGGGACAATCCTGATGACCACCACCGTCATGTCTCACATCTCTACGGACTATTCCCTGGCAACCAGATTTCTCCATGGAGGACTCCTGAACTCTTTGCTGCAGCACGCAACTCCCTCAACTACCGCGGAGACCCTGCTACAGGATGGTCAATGGGCTGGAAGGTATGCCTCTGGGCAAGACTTCTTGACGGAAACAGGGCATACAAGCTCATCACCGATCAGCTGAGTCCTGCAGGAAGCACAGGATTCTGGGGCAAAGGCGGTACATATCCCAACCTCTTCGATGCCCATCCTCCTTTCCAGATCGACGGAAACTTCGGATGTGCTGCCGGTATAGCCGAAATGATGCTTCAGAGCCACGACGGAACGCTTCATGTGCTTCCTTCAGTGCCTGACAGATGGGCTGACGGTAAGGTAAGCGGTCTTGTTGCACGCGGCGGCTTTGTAGTGGATATCGAGTGGAAGGATGGCAAGGTGACCATGCTCAAGGTGAAGTCACAGCTCGGCGGAAACCTCCGCATCAGGACGGCTGACCAGCTTGTGATGAAGGACGGAAAGGCCCTCGCTTCTGCAGAAGGCGTAAATCCTAACCCATACTATGCTGTTCCAGAGGTTGCAGAGCCACTCATCTCAAAGGAGGCTGCTCTCGAACTTGTGCCGATGGAAGACACTTATCTTTATGATGTAGCTACGACAGCAGGTAAGGAATATGTATTCGTTGCCAAGTAGCAGATGACAGCAAATGTACAGACCAACTCCGCCATATCCGTAGATTGTGCAATCTTCGGATTTGACGGAGTGAATATCAAGGTACTCCTTGTGAGACGACGTACTGCCGACCCGCTGTACCATGACAAGGAACTCAAGCTTCCCGGCGCGATGATTCGTGAGAACGAGACACTGCCGGAAGCAGCTTCCAGGGTGCTGGAGGGAAGTACCGGTCTGAAGGGTCTGTACCTTAAGCAGACCTCGATCTTTTCCGACCCGAAGAGAGTCGATGAATCAGAACTCGCATGGATAGGGCAGTATCATGGAATCCATACCGTAAGAGTGGTGACCGTGGGATATTATGCTCTTGTAAAGCTTGACCAGGGTATGATAAACTACACCCGCAGACAGGGAGCCGTGTGGGTCAATGTCGATGATATCCACCATCTGATCATGGACCATATGGAAATCCTGTCAGATGCGCTTACGGTACTTCAGAAGGAGATACTTCTGTCACCTATCGCATTCAACCTTCTTCCGAAGAAGTTCACAGTGCGTCAGCTGCAGAATCTTCTTGAAGCGATATTCGGAGTAGAGATAGACAACAGGAACTTCCGCAAGAAGCTTTTCGCATCCGGAGTCCTTGTCGAGACCGGCGAGATGGAGACCAACGTCAACCATAAACCGGCGAAACTATATGTGCTGAACAGGAGTGCGTTCGGAAAGAAGAAGCCGGATATAGTAAAAATCTTTACATTTTAGTAAGGTTTAATATATTGTATATTAAATAATTAAGATGTTACTTAGCGTATTTTTGGCACAAAGTTGCTGAAGTTACGTCAACATTGTATAAATTTGCATAGATGTAAATGCATCATTTTATTGAATCACTAAAACTAACAACATGTATCTATTAGGTTATGATATCGGAAGTTCGTCAGTAAAGGCGAGCATCGTGGACGCAGAAAGCGGAAAGTGCGCTGCGTCGGCATTCTATCCAAAGTCTGAGGCTCCTATCCTTGCAGTAAAGAAGGGTTGGGCTGAGCAGGAACCATCTTCATGGTGGGAATATCTCAAGCAGGCGACTGCTGACATCCTTGCAGCGTCAGGAGCAGATCCAAAAGACATCAAGGCTATCGGTATCTCTTATCAGATGCATGGTCTGGTATGCGTTGACAAGGACATGAACGTACTTCGTCCTTCAATCATATGGTGTGACTCACGCGCCGTACCTTACGGTCAGAACGCGTTTGACACTCTCGGACATGAGAACTGCCTCTCTCACCTTCTCAACTCTCCCGGCAACTTCACAGCTTCAAAGCTTGCATGGGTAAAGGAGAACGAACCTGAGCTCTACGCAAAGATCTACAAGATCATGCTTCCTGGCGACTATATCGCAATGAAGCTCAGCGGCGAGATCTGTACTACAGTTTCAGGACTCTCAGAGGGTATGTTCTGGGATTTCAAGGAGAATGCTGTTTCAAAGATGCTTCTTGACTACTACGGCATCGACAGCTCCCTTATTCCAGAGATCCGTCCTACTTTCTCTGAGCAGGGCAGGGTAAGCGCTGCAGCTGCTGCAGAGCTTGGTCTTGCTGAGGGAACCCCTATCACATACCGTGGCGGTGACCAGCCTAACAACGCTCTCTCTCTCAATGTATTCAACCCTGGTGAAATCGCTTCGACAGCTGGTACTTCAGGAGTTGTTTACGGAGTCCTCGGAGATGTGAACTATGATCCTAAGTCACGTGTGAACACATTTGCACACGTAAACCATACAGCTGAGCAGACCCGTCTCGGAGTTCTTCTCTGCATCAACGGTACAGGTATCCTCAACTCATGGATGAAGAGGAACGTGGCTCCTGAAGGAATCTCTTATGCAGACATGAACGACGTTGCGGCGCAGGCTCCTATCGGCAGCGCAGGCGTAAGCATCCTTCCTTTCGGAAACGGTGCGGAGCGTATGCTCGAGAACAGGGAAGTGGGTGCATCGATCCACGGCGTGAACTTCAACGTACACAACAAGTCACACCTTCTCCGCGCAGCTCAGGAGGGTATCGTGTTCTCGTTCAAGTACGGTATCGAGGTGATGGAGCAGATGGGCATGAACGTAAGCAAGATCCACGCAGGTCATGCGAACATGTTCCTCAGCCCTATCTTCCGTGATACTCTCGCTGGAGTTACAGGCGCTGTCATCGATCTGTACGACACTGACGGTTCTGTAGGTGCTGCAAAGGGTGCAGGTATCGGAGCAGGTATATATAAGGACAACAACGAGGCATTCGCTACTCTCGAGAAGCTCGCTGTAATCGAACCTTCTGCTGCTGATGCTCAGGCTTACGCAGACGCATACGAGACCTGGAAATCAAGATTATCATAAATACAAATCATACTAACACATTTATTTCACTTAAAATTATGGCAACAAAAGAATTTTTCCCTGGTATCGGTAAGATCCAGTTCGAAGGCAAGGAGAGCAAGAACCCAATGGCTTTCCGTTATTATGACGCTAAGAAGGTTGTTCTCGGCAAGACTATGGCTGAGTGGCTCAAGTTCGCTATGGCTTGGTGGCACACTCTCTGTGCAGAGGGCGCTGACCAGTTCGGTGGCGGTACTAAGACTTTCCCTTGGAACACAGCATCTTGCCCTGTACAGGCAGCTAAGGATAAGGTAGACGCAGGTTTCGAGTTCATGCAGAAGATGGGTATCGAGTACTACTGCTTCCACGATGTAGACCTCGTTTCTGAGGGTGCAAACGTTGAGGAGTACGAGGCTAACCTTAAGGAGGTTGTAGCTTACCTTAAGGAGAAGCAGGCTGAGACTGGTATCAAGCTTCTTTGGGGAACAGCTAACGTGTTCGGTAACAAGCGTTACATGAACGGTGCTGCTACAAACCCTGATTTCGACGTTGTAGCTCGCGCTGCCGTTCAGATCAAGAACGCTATCGACGCTACTATCGAGCTCGGTGGTACAAACTACGTGTTCTGGGGTGGTCGTGAGGGTTACATGAGCCTTCTCAACACAGACCAGAAGAGAGAGAAGGAGCACCTTGCACAGATGCTTACACTCGCTCGTGACTACGCTCGTTCAAAGGGCTTCACAGGAACATTCCTCATCGAGCCTAAGCCAATGGAGCCTTCAAAGCATCAGTACGATGTTGACACTGAGACAGTGATCGGCTTCCTTAAGGCACACGGTCTTGAGAAGGACTTCAAGGTGAACATCGAGGTTAACCACGCTACTCTCGCAGGTCACACATTCGAGCACGAGCTTGCTGTTGCTGTTGACAACGATATGCTCGGTTCTATCGACGCTAACCGTGGTGACTACCAGAACGGTTGGGATACAGACCAGTTCCCTATCGACAACTACGAGCTCACTCAGGCTATGATGCAGATCATCCGTGGTGGCGGACTCGGAAACGGTGGTACTAACTTCGACGCTAAGACACGTCGTAACTCAACTGACCTTGAGGACATCTTCATCGCACACATCGCAGGTATGGACGCTATGGCACGTGCTCTCGAGAGCGCAGCTGCACTTCTCGAGGAGAGCCCATACAAGAAGATGCTTGCTGAGCGTTATGCTTCATTCGATTCTGGCAAGGGTAAGGAGTTCGAAGAGGGCAAGCTTACTCTTGAGGACGTTTACGCTTACGGAAAGCAGGTTGACGAGCCTAAGCTGACTTCTGGAAAGCAGGAGCTTTACGAGGCTATCCTCAATATGTATTGCTAATCGGATTGCCGGCCAGCCGGCAATGACGCACTAAAGTCATTCCCGGCTTGTCCGGACGAAAGTCATCCCCGGCTTGACCGGGGATCTCTTTTATAAAAACCACCTTACATAATTTTCAACTATGACTAACGTAAATGACAAAGGCAGCAAGAGCTATCTCTTTTCGATTGTTCTCGTTGCCGTTATCGGAGGTCTCCTGTTCGGATATGATACAGCTGTGATCTCTGGAGCCGAGAAGGGTCTTCAGGCCTTCTTCATCGGTGCAAAGGATTTCGTATACACCGACTTCCTCCACGGAATCACATCATCAAGCGCCCTCCTCGGATGTATCATCGGTGCAGCAATCTCAGGAGTATGTGCTTCGAGAATGGGACGTAGGAAGTCACTCATCATGGCGGGTGTATTCTTCTTCCTTTCCGCTCTCGGATCATATGACCCTGAGTTCCTCTTCTTCCCTAAGGGTGAGCCTACATTCTCGCTTCTTATCGCTTTCAACCTCTACCGTGTACTCGGTGGTGTCGGAGTAGGTCTTGCATCTGCAATCTGCCCTATGTACATCGCTGAGGTGGCACCAAGCAATCTTCGCGGTACCCTCGTGTCATGGAACCAGTTCGCAATCATCTTCGGTCAGCTTGTTGTTTACTTCGTGAATTTCCTGATTCTCGGTGACAACATCACCCCTGCAATCCAGAAGATGGCCAACGGTATCTATCAGATCATGAACCCGGGTGAGGCTGAGTGGATGATTTCAACAGGATGGAGATACATGTTCCTCAGCGAGGCTGTTCCTGCGGGACTCTTCACACTCCTCCTCTTCCTCGTTCCTGAAACTCCGCGTTACCTTGCAATGGTAGGAAAGGACGAGCAGGCTCTCTATATCCTCAGTAAGATCAACGGAAAGACCAAGGCTCAGACTATCCTTGCGGACATCAAGGCTACAGTTACAGAGAAGACCGAGAAACTCTTCACTTACGGCTGGCTTGTAATCTTCGTAGGCATCATGCTCAGCGTGTTCCAGCAGGCTGTAGGTATCAACGCAGTGCTCTACTTCGCGCCTCGTATATTCGAATCGCTCGGAATGGGCAACCCTATGATGCAGACAGTGCTCATGGGAGTCGTGAACATCACCTTCACCCTCATCGCAATCTTCACTGTCGAGAAGATCGGACGTAAGCCTCTTCTTATCGTCGGCTCCCTCGGTATGGCCCTTGGCGCTGCCGGTGTTGCTGTGACAAGCGTATCTGCAGCTCTTCCTCCAGTTGTTGCTGTAATCAGCATCATGGTCTACAGTGCATCGTTCATGTTCAGCTGGGGACCTATCTGCTGGGTACTCATCTCAGAGATCTTCCCTAACACCATCCGTGGCGCTGCAGTAGCGATCGCTGTCGCATTCCAGTGGATCTTCAACTTCATCGTATCTTCAACATTCCTCCCTATGTACAACATGAGCCTCGGCTCTATGGGCCAGAACTTCGGTCATGCGTTTACATACGGTCTTTACGGAGTGATCTGCGTCCTTGCTGCTCTCTTCGTGTGGAAGCTTGTTCCTGAGACAAAGGGCAAGACTCTCGAGGATATGTCAAAACTCTGGAAGAAGGAGAAATAATTCCAGCTTTCGGTACGGAAAATGAAAATAGATTCCAGCCGCGGTCTAGTCTGCGGCTGGAATTTTTATGTTGAAGAGGATCGTAGTGATACTGGCGGTGATGCTGGGAGCAGCCGCAGGACTTTCTGCCCAGACAGCTGTGGAGAAGGTGATAATCAAGTATGAAGATACAAGCGGGTCGAGGTATTTCATCGCCCAAGGTGCGAGGATGGTATTAGCAAGGAGGCTTCTCATGTCCACCCAGGTGGCGCCGATTGCCAAGGATGTCGACGAACTTTATATCCTGAAGATGCAGGATGCTTCCCAAAGTGTCCGGACAATGTTTGAGAACGATCTGAAGGCGGCCCTCAGATCATATGAATACTACGGAAAGCAGCCGTCAAGGAATGGGGAAGTGGATGTCTACATACATCGCGGCCCGACGGGAACTGTCGACGAACTCGTGATATTCAATCCGGCCATAGACTCCCTCAACAGCCTGTCCGGCAGCTTCACAGACTCGGAACTCCTGGCGTTGAAGAAATGACCCGGACCAGGATTCTGTCAGTCTTTCCGGGGCATAGGATCCATCTCAGCGTAGTCCTTTATGTCCTTGCGGACAGTCGTAAGGTGCATGAGTGCGAGGACTATGATTATGACCACTCCGATGTAATCCAGAGCACCGAAGGTGAAGTCATGGCCGAACAGTACGAATTCGTGTGAGAACTCTCTTAGCGGACGGATCACCGCAAAGAGGGTGTTTATCATTATCATTATGATCCTGAACTCTGTCGGTCCCATGCTGGCGTAGGTAAGCTTGAACTCCTTCTTGAGGTGGGCGTTGATGCTGACGTTTATCGTCATCAGGAGGTACATCACCAGCGCCAGCAGCGCGATTTCAAGGTGCATCAGACCTGACAGACCGATTCCGACGAAGATCATCACCTCATTGATAGCGTCTATCGTATGGTCAAGATAGTAGCCGTATACAGGTCTCTGTGTCTTGCGGACCCTTGCAAGGGTACCGTCCAGAGAGTCACCGTACCAGTTTATTACAAAGCCCAATGAGCTGAGCCAGAGGAAATTGATGTTCCAGGCAGACAATATGTATCCGGCGGCAATCACGACTGCACCGAAAGTACCCAAGTATGTCAGAATGTCAGATGTGACCCATCTGGGCTGACGTTCGGCCAGCCATACCAATGCTTTCTTTTCAAGGGCGTTAAGGACAGAAGTCTGTATCCTCACCGCATCTGCCTTGTTCTGTTCCATCTCAATATATGTTTATGAATTCCTGTAATCTGTTGGCGTCATTCCGGTGTGGGCCTTGAAGTATTTATAGAAGGCTGTCTGATTCGGGAAATTAAGCCTGTATACGACTTCCTTTATAGACATATGTGAGTATTTGAGAAGATGCTTAGCCTCAAGCATTACATGAGATTCTATCCATTCAGGAGCAGATTTCCCGGAAACCTCCTTGACGAGTTTTGACAGGTATTTAGGACTCAGGCATAATCTGTCAGCATAGAATGTTATCTGTCTATGTTGCGAATAATTCTCGGATACCAGCTTGAGAAACTGCTCGAAGACAAGTCTTTTATGGCTGCTTCTGGTTTCGTTTCCCGCATCTCTTCCGGCTTTCAGATTACCTATTTCAGCAAACCACTGGTTTGCAAGAACAGAGACCATTGATGATACAAGCGATCGCACGGAATCCTTGTACATCTCTCCCTTTTCTGCAGCGATTCTGGCAATCAGTTTCAGATGGTCTCCAAGTATTTCCTGCGTATTCTGATTAAGACTGATGACCGGCGTTTCAAGAGGGATGACCCCTTCATTAAGTATGTGCTTGAAATCTATTCTCAGTTCAGATGCATACTTGTGGGACATTGCAAGCATCACGAAGCGCCAGTCTTTAGAGCCTGAGTCGTCAAGTCTTGATACCTTCACGATGTCCCCTGCAGTACAGATGATGAGCTGTCCTTGCTTTATCTCATGCTCGTTCAGATTGACGGACAGGCTGATGGAACCGTTGATGCAGAAGAGCATTACCACGCCGTCCAGCCTGCATGGATATCCGAAATTCTCCTGCCTTCCATCGTATCTGATGTCCATCAGACAGAAATCGTCCCCGATTCCTATCTGGCTGGACTGTGGAACCTTTTCCCTGATGGTCCTTATATTTACTTCAAAATTCTCAATGTGTGCCATGTCATGTATTTGCCCCTTCCGTATACAAATTTCCGTCCAATTCTGCCTGGATTGCATGTTTTGTGTCCTTTTGAACAATTGAGGAGTTATTTTGGGATAATCTACAGTTCGATGGACCAGAGAGGCTGCTTGACGTCGGTCAGTTCTTAGGTAAGAGCCGGTAGGGGATTGATCGTCAACATGAACGCTTCAAAGAGTTGCTTATATGCTCCTGAGAATATTATGTGGTGGTTACCTATAGGGTTCTTAAGAAAGTATTCCGAACATGTCACCTGAGGGGTTTCCTTGAGTCTAAGATTGATCTGAGTGCGGCAGAGATTGTTCTCGTATTGGTTGGATAGCAGTTCTGCTTCTGCACAGAAACTTCTGCCGAGATCTCCAGATACCTTGAAGATGGTCGCGTCTCCCGCAGGCATCTCGCCATGTACGGCTACTCCGATTCCGGATTCGAAGTGGGTGTTGAATGAACGGCTGAGGACCATGTTGAATGGAATCGTGCAGTGTGCAAGCAGAAGTTCTCCGGTCTGAGGGTCTATCCGTGACGGGTTTGACTGGAAACCGCACTGTCCGGTAAGTGCCTGACCTATCGTCATGCTAAGAAGTGCCGGCACGTCACCTTCGCATCCGGAAGGGATGCCTTCCGAGTTCAGCATCGCCAAGGCAAGGCAACCTGTGTTGCCCACCGTGTCCAGCAGGTCGAAGCAACGTAGGGTCAGACCCGACAGGTCATATCTGTTCACGATGTTCTTGAGCGCAGCATATATCTTTAATGCCCCTTCAGCATATCTTTTTACTGCTTCGCTGGCGTTACTCTCAAGCTCCTTCTTGAGTTGCTGAACCTCCTGTGGACAGACGGCGATATCACCGATCTCTTCAATCAGTTCCTGTATGTTTATGTCAAGAAGATTGATGCCGAGTTTTTCCTTTACTGCCTCCTTGCCGGCATGGCTTGATATAAGCCAGTCGGAAGGCTTCCCGATGATTCCCAGCTTCTTACCTTCCAGAGATCTCATGGCGACAGCGACCTTGGAAAGAACATTGATCCTTTCCGCTATATATGAGGCGCTTCCGTGCAGGATCTCGCCTTTCCGTCCCTGATGGTTCAGATAAGACATGATCTCAAGAGATGCTGCCAGAGAATTGCTCTTGCCGGATGTCATCAACAGGATATTGCCTTCAAGGCTTGGGAAAACCTTCTTGAAAAGCCCTTCTGTACCTCCGGTACGTACGAATATGATATCAAGATCGCTCTCGCCATAGCGGGAGAAATCATTTCCCCTGAAATCGAATCTTAATCCTAACTCAGATTCGATTTCATCTATGAATGATGATGAAACGGCATTGACAGCCGCTTCATCGTGCAGTGGAGAGGTCAGTGTGTATAAAGCTATGTGCATACGGCAAAGTTAATGATTTATTGCCGGTAATCGAAATAACCAGGTTTTTCTGCATGAAACTGCACTCGGTCAATATACGACTCATTTCATCTTCATCGTGTTATTGATTTAATGCCATTCTTTCCAACTATCCGGTATGCTGTCCCAGTCTGTCAAGCCTCTATATGTCTGACTGCTTGTCTTTAAGTTTATATTGTTTGATTATTTGTTTATACAGATCGGGTTTAGAATTTGAAGTCTATCTTATAGATTTTAGATGAATCCTCGTCGCTTCCGACCCATACGCAGTCTCTTGCGCGGTCAACGCAGATGGACTCTGCATTCTCTATGAACGGGACATCGTAGGTGGCAAGGAGCTCTCCCTCTGTAGTGCAGAGAAATATCTTGAACATCTCGGAATCAGTGACCCAAAGTAAATCCGCTTCAGGGTCATAGCAAAGCCCTGCAATCTCTGACGCAAAGGATGAAAGTGAGATCTTGGATATCATCCTGCCATCCAGACTATATTTCCAAAGATAGGAACCTCTCTGGCATCCGATGAATGCCGTATCATCCTTATAGAATTCCACTGCCTCCAGCCCGTCATTCCCGAATCTGCCCTCAGCTGCCTCCTGCACTGTAATGACTGGTTCGCTTTCAGTCTCTCCGCTAATGCGATGAATCTCCTGCGCTCTCTCCACTGCAATATAGATGTCTCCAGTTGAAGGATTTACTGTGATGCCCTCTACATCAGAACGCTTTGACCAGATGTTCTTGGTAATCTCTCCCTCGAACGAAACTTCCTTTACTGTTCCCTTATCTCCACATGCAAGTAGAGCCGTTCTGTCTTGATTGAAGTCCAGACCGGATAACTCCTCCATATTGACATCATATACTGTATGATTTCCCATGACGGGAATCTGATTTGCCCTGTTGCAAGATACAGATGCCATGGTAGCAGCCAGCAGAATAACCCATGAATTCCTGAATGCAATACGATTCATAGTTCTAAACTATTAGAAATAAACCTTTAAAGTTATCAATTTAACTTCAGTACT
Organism: Bacteroidales bacterium; assembly: GCA_015060385.1. Taxonomy (GTDB): domain Bacteria; phylum Bacteroidota; class Bacteroidia; order Bacteroidales; family UBA932; genus Cryptobacteroides. The sequence goes on along the minus strand of SUYO01000004.1, from coordinate 23,733 downwards.
GCAAGAGTAGGTAACCTTTTTAATAGTTTGCAGGAAGGAATATCCCTATCTGGATGTTTGGTCTTATCAATTATCCTTGAACTGCTGCTTGTACTCCTGAGGCAGGGCATTGCCTCATCCGGGAGCACCTGTAAGACAAAGGTTCACCTTAGCAAGGTGCGTTAGCACCGGAGATTCTCCCTTGGCTTCAGCCGGGAGAGTATGTCAAGGCAAAAAAATGTCGGAAAAGAATAAAGCAAACCCCCATTCTAGATGTTTAGAATGGGGGTTTTGGTGACTCCGACAGGATTCAAACCTGTAACCTTCTGATCCGTAGTCAGATGCTCTATTCAGTTGAGCTACGGAGCCGTTGTGCAGTTTCCTGCTATTTCCTTAGTCGTTCTTTACAGTAGCGACCTTCTTTTCCTTGATGCGAGCCTTCTTGCCTGCGAGGTCACGGAGATAGAAGATACGAGCGCGGCGAACCTTACCTACCTTGTTGAGCTCGATTGAATCGATGAATGGTGATTCAATTGGGAAGATTCTCTCAACACCTACTCCACTTGCAACCTTGCGCACTGTAAATGTTCTGGTGTTTGCTGATGCTCCACGAAGCTGGATAACTGTTCCTCTGAACTTCTGAAGTCTCTCCTTGTCACCCTCCTTGATTCTGTATGTTACGGTGATTGTGTCACCGGCTTTGAATTTTGGGTAGCTGGCTACTTTCTCGTTTGCGAATGCCTGCTCTACTACTTTAATAAGATCCATTTCTATATCAAGTTAAATTTTATGGCAACATCACGTTCTTTTTCACCCTGCGTGAGAGGTTGCTTCGATTTTGGGATTGCAAAGGTATGAATAAATTTTAAAACTGCAAACTTTTTAAAGAAAAATTTTTGCAAATCCCAATTTAATCAAAAAGGTCCTTCAATCTGTCAAAGAATCCCTTGTCCTCCTTGGTCGGATTCGGCTTGAATGATTCCTTGTTCTTAAGGGACTCGATCACTGCCTTCTCCTCCTTGTCAAGCTTTCTCGGTATCCATACTGCGATCTTTACATACATGTCGCCTGTGCCGCCGTAGCCGTTCACCGTAGGAAGACCCTTTCCGCGCAGACGCACGACTGTTCCTGACTGGGTTCCGGCATCTACCTTTATCTTATATGGACCGTCAAGACATGGAACCTCAACCTCTGCTCCGAGGATTGCTTCAGGAAGCGACACTATCTTCGTATAATAAAGGTTGTTTCCGTCCCTCTTGAGGTTTGGATGCTCCTGCTCCTCGATGACTACAAGGAGATCTCCGTTTATACCGTTGTTCTTTGCTGCATGACCTTCTCCCTGTACGGTAAGCTGCATGCCGGCCTCGACTCCTGCCGGTATCTTGACCTTGATCGTCTCGCGCTGCCGTATAAGGCCGGTTCCACCGCAGTGGCGGCACGGATTGCTGATTATCTTGCCTTCTCCGCCGCACTGCTGGCAGGTCGAGTAGGTAACTGTCTGTCCGAGGAACGAGTTCACTACCCTCTGCACCTGACCTGTTCCGTTACATCCCGGACATGTCTTGATGTCCGAACTGTTCTTTGCCCCTCTTCCGCCACATTCCGGACATGGAACACTCTTTTCGATGCTGATTTCCTTCTCGACACCTTTTGCTATCTCTTCCAGAGTCAGCTTCACCCTGACACGGATGTCACGTCCTCTGTATACCTTCTGCTGCCTCTGACCTCCACGCTGTCCGCCGAATCCGCCTCCGAATCCGCTGAAACCTCCGAATCCGCCTCCGAACGCTCCTCCAAAGAGGTCGTTCAGGATGTCATTGAGGTTGCCGAATCCGCCGCTGAAGTCAGGACCTGCGCCTTCTACTCCTGCATGTCCGAACTGGTCGTAGCGTGCCTTCTTGTCAGCGTCGCTCAATACAGAGTAGGCCTCAGCCGCCTCCTTGAACTTCTCCTCGGCTTCCTTGTTGCCCGGATTCTTGTCAGGGTGGTACTTGACGGCCATCTTTCTGTAGGCCTTCTTTATGTCATCTGCCGATGCGTTCTTGTCGACGCCCAGCACTTCATAATAATCTCTCTTGTTTGCCATATCTTATATGCCGACTACAACCTTTGCGAAACGTATTACCTTGCCGTTGAGGGTGTATCCTGTCTGAACTACATCGAACACCTTGCCCTTCATTTCCTCTTCAGGTACAGGGAACTGTGCGACAGCTTCATGAAGGTCTGTGTCAAAAGCCTGACCCTTAGCCTCGATAACTGCCAGACCCTTGCCCTGGAGGTATGACATGAGCTTGTGATATATCAGCTCCGTGCCTTCCTTCGCAGCATCGCTGTCCGATGACTCCTTGAGAACAGCAATAGCTCTTTCGCAGTCATCGAGTACCGGAAGCATGCCCTTTATGGTATCTGTGGATGCCATGCTTACAAGCTCCAGCTTCTCCTGCGAGGTACGACGGCGGAAGTTGTCGAACTCGGCCATGAGCCTGATATAGTCATCCTTGTCCTTTGCTGCCTTCTCCTCCATGGATGCAACCTTCTTCTCGAGCTCTTCGATCTTTGCCTTGTCCTTATTTCCTTTCTTCAGGATGGTCTTCTTCTCTTCCTTCTTCACTTCTTCCGTTACCGGCGCTTCCTGAACTGTCTCTTCCTGTTCTGTTTTTATGTTTTCTGACATATTCCTTTATTTCCTTTATTGTAATTCTACCAAATAAAATCGCGAGCAATGTCGCCACTACTAAACTTATTATCATTTTTTGAGCCCCTTTCAGACTTTTATTCCGAAAGGGACTCATCAGTCTTATCAAATAATCTGCCAGTGGAAAAACACTGACAAATTGTCAGATTATTCCTCGATCTTCCTGTATTTAGGTACAAGTGCCTTCATGATGACCCATGCGATGAGGTAGGCGACTGCGCAGATGCAGAACACGATCATGTAGCCTGCTTCCTTGCCTTCGAAACCCAGAAATGTGAAGGCCGCCCCCATGCTTTCAGAGTAGTCGAACAGTCTTCCTGCGCTGAGGTTGATGATGAATGAGCTGATACCTCCGGCCATTCCTCCGATACCTGTGATGGTAGCGATGGCTGACTTAGGGAACATGTCACCGATCGTAGAGAAAAGGTTGGCAGACCATGCCTGGTGTCCGGCTCCGGCCAGACCGATGATGATTGCAGGCCACCATGCGGAATACTGTCCCATCGGCTGAGCGAAGAGTGCGAAGAGCGGGAAGAAGGCGAATATGAGCATCGCAAGCATACGGCCTGCATAAGGATGCATTCCCTTCTTCTCTACAAAGAGCTTAGGCAGGTAGCCCCCGAAGATTGAAATCACTGTCACGATGGCGTAGAGGGTCACGATAAGCGCCATACCCATGCCTGATGATGCCTTGTAACCGAACTGGTCCTGGAAATATGCAGGTGCCCAGAAAAGATAGAACCACCAGACTCCGTCAGTGAAGAACTTTCCGACGATGAAAGACCATGTCTGTCTGTATGTGAAGCACTTGAGGAAAGGAATGGTGTTCTTCTCCTCTACATCGTCCTTTGTGTCTTTTTCGTCTTCATCCTGTCTGATATATGCGAGTTCGGCTTCGTTCACATGCTTTGACCTTGTAGGCTTGTCATACATCGTAACCCAGAATCCCATCCAGAGGAAACCGAGGGCACCGATGATGATGAAGGCCATCTCCCATCCGAAGGCGGCTGCAAGAGGCGGGATGGTGACAGGTGCGATGAGTGCACCTACCGAAGCTCCGGCGTTGAAGATCGAAGTTGCGAACGCGCGGTCCTTCTTTGGGAAGTATTCGGCTGTGGTCTTGATCGCTGCCGGGAAGTTTCCGGCCTCGCCGAGCGCGAGGATCGAGCGTGCGGCGAGGAAGAGCCATACGCTGACGGTCGCTATGCCGAGGGCCGCGCCCGAGCCGGCTTCGACAGCCTTCATTGCCTCGATGGACTCAAAGCCTTCGATGTGCATTGTGGCCCATCCGCATGCCGCATGGATGCAGGCACCGAACGACCATACTCCGATTGCCCAGAGATAACCCTTCTTTGTGCCCATCCAGTCCACGAACTTGCCTGCGAAAAGCATGCAGACTGCGTAAAAGATTGAGAATACCGATGTAATGATACCGTACTGGCTGTCAGACCAGTGGAACTCGGGGGCGATGAACTCCTTCCATGTGAGGGACAGCACCTGGCGGTCCATGTAGTTGACGGTTGTGGCCACGAAAAGCAGCACGACCATCCACCAGCGCCAGTTGGTCATCAGTTCTGTGTTAGTGTTCTTTTTCATTCTATGATATGTGTTGATTATTCAGTAAGGTTCCAACAATCTGCAAAAATAGCAATTTAAAACGATTCTGTGGTAAAGTTACTCGAACTACTGCAGCTCATAAAGTTCAAGAAGCCGGAATTCCTTCTCATCTGTAAGCTCCATGATCTCACCGATCCTCTCTGATGCAGTCTGAAGCTGGTCGTAGGGGAGGGTACCGCTGTTCAGTTTTTCTTCAAGTCCTGCTTTTTCTGAAGCCAGGCTTCCAAGGTCCTTTTCGAGCTGTTCGAGCTCCTTCTGCTCCTTGTAGGTCAGCTTCCTCTTTTTTGCGGGTTCCTGGGCTGGAGTATTCTTGGCAGCTTCCTTCGCAGCCTTCTCCTTTGCAGCCTTCTCTTCTGCACGTGCCTGGGAACGTTGCTCCGCCTCATACTCCTTGATGAACTCGCGATATTCGCTGTAGCTTCCGACGAAGTCCTTCACGAGACCGTCCCCGCAGAATATGAAAAGATGGTCCACCAGCTTGTCGAGGAAATGGCGGTCGTGCGATACGATTATCAGCGAGCCGCTGAACTCCTTCAGATATTCTTCAAGTATGTTGAGCGTCACGATATCGAGGTCGTTGGTCGGCTCGTCAAGAATCAGCAGGTTCGGCTGCTGCATCAGGATCGTAAGCAGGTAGAGACGGCGTTTTTCTCCTCCGCTGAGCTTATCTACCTTGTTGTTCAGCATTTCATGCGGGAAAAGGAAACGGTTGAGCAGCCAGGTGTCGTTCACTATGTCCAGAACCGTGTCGTCCGGGTTGAATGACATGCCGCTCTGGTGGTAGTATCCTATCTTCAGCGACTCGCCGCGTTCGATGGTTCCGGTCAATATGCCCGGGTCATCTTCGAACATATGTCCGGTAAGAAGGTTGAGGAAGGTGGATTTGCCCGCTCCGTTACGACCTACGATACCGACCTTTTCATACCGCTGGAAATTGTACGTGAATCCGTCCAGATAACATTTGTCACCATACCAGAAGCTCAGGTCCTTGCAGTTTATGATCTTTGTGCCCAGACGCGTCGCTCCCTTCATCGCCTCCATGCTGACCTGTTTCTGGGTATAGACCTGCGAGGCCCTGTCCTTGAGGTCGTAGAAGGCGTTTATCCTATATCGTGCCTTGCCTGTTCTGGCGCAAGGCGTGCTGCGTATCCATTCGAGTTCGCTGCGGAGGATGTTGCGGACCTTGTCAGTCTCGGCATTGTAGTTCGCTATGCGTTCCTCCCTCTTCTCCAGATAGTTCTGGTAATTGCCTTTATATGTATAGATCGCACCATGGTCCATCTCCATCACTATGTTGCAGACCCTGTCGAGGAAGTAACGGTCATGCGTGACCATCAGCAGAGTACATCTCGAACGGCCGAGATATCCTTCGAGGAATTCGATGGCGTCGATGTCGAGGTGGTTGGTTGGCTCATCCATTATGAAGAACTCTGCCTCGCTTGCGAGCATCCGGGTAAGGGCCACGCGCTTGACCTCTCCTCCTGAAAGTTCCTTCATGAGCTGGTCAGGATCGCTGAGGTTGAAGTTGGTCAGGAATTTGACTACCCTTCGCTCATACTCCCAGAGACTTTCCTGGTCCAGACCGGCGGTGAATTCCACGCTCGAAGACATTATCTGGTCAAAGATGGTCTTCTCCGGGTCAAATTCGTATTCCTGTTCCAGAAAGGCTATCTTTATGTCCTTCAGGAACATGATCTTTCCGCCTGAGTCAGACTTGTCCTTGCCAGCAAGTATCCTCATCAGCGATGTCTTACCGGTACCGTTAGGTGCGATAAGGGCGATCTTGTCTCCCTCGTTTATGTTGAACCCGATCTTCTCGAACAATACCTTCGGGCCGTAGCTCTTCGATATGTTCTCTATCTGCAGATAACTCGCCATAGCCTACCTGAAGAATTTGTCTACTTCCTTGACGGCCTCTGGCAGGGCGAAGACCGCGACGCGGTCGTAGGCCTGGATGTGTGTGTCACCGACTGCGATGAACGAGTCGCTGCCACGGACTACGCCGCCGATGATGGCATTAGCCGGGAACCTCAGGTCCTTGAGAGCTCTCTTTGTGATTTCGGTGTCAGGAGCCACGATGTATTCGAGTACCTCCGCATTGGTTCCGCTCATGTATTTGATGAAGCGTACCTTGCTGCTGAGGGTGAACTTGAAGATTCGGCCGGCAGTGATGAGCTTCTTGTTGATGACGGCATCAACACCCATGCTCTCCGCCAGTCTGATGTACTCGATGTTCTCGACCTCGGCTATAGTCCTTTCGACTCCGAGGCTCTTTGCCGCCACGCAGGCAAGTATGTTGGTTTCGGAATTGTTCGTCACGGCTACAAAGGCGTCGTAGTCACGTATGTTCTCCTCAAGAAGCATGTCGGAGTTTCGTCCGTCCCCGTTGACCACGATCACGTTGCTCGGCAGGGTCTCGGAAAGGTGGAGGCACTTCTCCTTGTTGCGTTCTATAAGCTTAATAGACTCGACCTGCCTGGATATCTGTTTTGCTACTATTTCGGCGATAGGACTTCCTCCGAGAATCATCACCTTGTCTACCTCGATGTTCTTCTTTCCGAGGTACTTCATCAGCAGATCCACTCCTTCTCTCTTGGATACTATGAAAACAAGGTCGTGGTACTTGAACTTGGTGTCGAACTTAGGGATGATGGTCTGGTCGCCTCGCGCGATTGCCACGACCCTGAAGTTCATCCCGTCCTCGGCGGCCATACGGCTGAATTCCACCATGTTCATGCCTATCATAGGAGACTCGTCCTCAAGCTTGAAGACAGCAACCTGAAGCTTGCCGCGGGCAAAGGTCATGGAATCGGTTGACGAACTCCTCTTGAGAAGTTCCACGATCTCTCCTGCAGCGATCTTCTCCGGATAGAAAAGCAGGTCTATACCCATTTCCGTGAACAGGTACTTGTTTTCATACGAGAGGTATTCCTCATTGTTGATCCTGGCGGTGGCCTTCTTGCAGCCCATCTTCTTAGCGAGCATGGCGCTCACGATATTGACATCCTGGGACTCTGAAGGACTTACCGCGATGAAAAGGTCTGCGGTCTCGACCTCGGCCTCATGGAGCACGTGGATCGCCGAAGGGTTTCCCTCGACAGTGATCACATCCGTGTGGGACCTGAGTGCCTCAAGTCTTTCATTGTCAGAGTCTATGACCGTGATGTCATTCGCCTCGTTACTGAGCATCTTCGCAAGGTGAGATCCTACCTCACCGGCACCTGCAATTACTATCTTCATAGTTTCTAAAATTTATAGAAATCCTGTTCACTGATGCTTCCGAAGACTTTCTTTCCCTTAAACATCGATGAAAGGACGATCCATTTCCTGTATATGCCCCTTACCTCGGAGCTTCCTGCATACATGTCCAGGTATCTTCTTATATCTCTGACGGTCTGCTTCCGCCTGAGCTGTCTGTACTCCTTGTGGGCCCTGACGACCGCCTTGAAGCAGTCAGGCTTGAAGGTCAGAAGGTATACGGCTGCAGAAATGCCGTCCAATACCATTCGTGTCCATATGAGACGTCCGGCTTTTCTGAGCCCTTTTGACGCAGCCCTTTCCGTGCTGAGCCCCTTATGATGCAGCCCCAGCGCATATGTCTTCGCAAGGTTGTTGCCGAGCATCAGAAGGTTGTTGCGGTAGTTCAGGAAGAGCTTGAACGGAGAGGTAGCGGGCAATGTGCCGCCTCCGACGTGGTATACCGTCGACGTCGGCACGACGGTGACCTTCCATCCTTCCAGCTGCATCCTCCAGCACAGGTCTATCTCTTCCATATGGGCGAAGAACCTGCTGTCAAGACCTCCGAGCATCCTGTACACCGAGCTGCGTACCATCAGGCAGGCACCCGTCGCCCAGAATACGTCGGCAGGGGAGTCGTACTGGCCGTTGTCTTTTTCCACTTTCCCCATGACCCTTCCTCTGCAGAAGGGGTAGCCGTAACGGTCAATGAATCCTCCTGCCGCTCCTGCGTATTCGAAGCTGTCCCTGTCCTGCCAGCTGTGGAGCTTGGGCGCGCATGCGCCGCACTCCGGATGACTGTCCATCCACTCTACAAGCGGTTCCAGCCAGTCTTCCGGCACTTCGATGTCAGAATTTATGAGCAGGAAATATTCAGGTGCATCAGGCCCGTCGCCGAGTTCTCTGAAGGCGCGGTTGTATCCTCCTGTAAAGCCGAGATTCTTTTCGAACCTCAGCGTGCGTACCTGCGGAAACTCCTCTGCCATCACTTTCAGGCTGCCGTCGGTCGATGCGTTGTCTGCTACGACTACCTTCGCTCCTTTGACCTTGTCGCATGAACGGAGAAGACCCGGAAGAAACTCCCTGAGGAAGCCTTCCGTGTTCCAGTTCAGTATGACTACGGCTGTCTTCATTACCTTTAACCTACAAATATAACAATTTATCTTGAACCGAAATATACGAATACCATTCCGATGAGAATCAGAAGCAGATCGAAGATCTTTGCCTTAAGGTTGCGTTCCCTGAAGATGATGACTCCGCAGGCAAATGAGATGAGTACGGAGCCCCTGCGGATCAGGGAAACGACTGATATCATTGCCTCAGGTCTGCTGAGGGCGTTGAAATATGCAAAGTCGGCAGCAGCTACAAAGATTGCGATAAGAGGGATGGCCCAGCTCCAATGGAAAGGCGTGGTGGTCTTCCTGACAGGATACCATGCGGTCATGCATACTGCAGCCATCATCAGCAGCTGATAGAAGTTGAACCATGTCTGAACGAAGACCGGGCTGAGCTCCTGCATTATGAACCTGTCGTACAGGCCGCTGACAGCGCCCATTATAGTACCGATTGCCACGAACAGCATCCATTTGTTACGAGTGAAGTCGATGTTCTCCTTCTTGCTTGAACGGCTCATCATATAGATCGACAGTATCGAAAGGACCACTCCGATCCATTGGCACCAGTTGAGCCTTTCGCCGAAGAACAGCATGGCTCCCACGAGTACGAGCACCGGTCTGGTCGCGTTGATAGGGCCTACGATCGTGATCGGGATATGCTTGATTCCGAAATATCCGGCAATCCATGAAGTAAGGACGATCACCGACTTGATCAGGACGAGGAAATGGGCCTTGAGGTCTCCGACGACTTCAGTTGTATCGAACATCGTCCCGCTGAACCATCCTTTGCCGACAAGACCGTCGATCAGGACAGGGGAGAATATAAGGGTAGAGAATAAAGTATTCAAAAGCAGCACCGGAAGAACTGCATTGTCTTTCAGTGCTGCTTTCTTTGAAGCGTCATAGAAGCCAAGAAGGACTGCCGATAGGAATGCAAGCAGTAACCACATATCTCCTTATGCTTCAGTATTCTAGTGGCATCCGCAACCACAGTCGTCACCACATCCTCCTTCACATCCGCCGCAGTCGCCATCGTGTCCGTGGCATCCGCCGCATCCGCAGCTGTGGACGAATTCTCCGTGGAGACCTTCGGTGAGTTCCTTCTCGGTAGCCTCACGGACCGTGAGGATCTCGCCTGTGAAGTGGAGGGTCTTGCCGGCCATCTGGTGGTTGAGGTCCATCTTGACAGAATCCTCGCTTACCTCGAGAACGACTCCCGGAATGACACCGCCCATGCTGTTGAGCATAGGGATCGTGTTGCCGGGTACGAGGAGGTCCTCGCGGACTTCGCCGTTAACCTCGAATGCAGACTTCGGAAGGTCGATGATCATGTCCGGATTTACATCTCCGTATCCATCTGCAGGTGAGAGGGTTATCTCGAATGTGCTACCGGGTTCCATACCTTCGATATGGGCCTCAAGCTTAGGGAGGAGGCCGCCTGTGCCGTGGATATAGTCAAGAGGTCTTTCCTTTGTTGTCTGGTCGACGATCTGTCCGTCAACCTCGAGTTCGTAGCAGAATTCCACTACTGCATTAGCTGTAATCTTCATATCTTTATCGTTTTATCATTTTCTTTATGCGGATCCTCACGTCGACGTGGCGATCTCTATGCCGAGAATGAGACATTCTCGAAGGCGAGCGTTCCGACCTGCCATCTTGCGCTTTTACGGTAGTCGCTGCCCGCGGCTATGAGGCTGTTCCACAGTTCGATGATGTTGCCTGTTATAAGCATTTCCCTTACCGGATGGGTTATCTTTCCCTTGCTGAAAGCGAAGCCCTCGATGCCGAATGAGAAGTCTCCTGTGGCCGGATTGCAGTTGCCTCCGTTGAATCCTGTCACAAGTATTCCGTTCGAGCACTTGTCCAGAATGGTCTGCAAAGATACTTCTTTTTCTTCTGAAGACAAATCCATGTCCTTCATGTATGGCATCAGTACCGGGCGGCTCAGGTCCTCGATTGTCGGAGGTATGTCCATCTTGCGGGACATGTATGTGTTCACGAAATATCTCTTTACGATACCTTTCTCGATGATAGGGGTGTCTTCCGTGGCGACTCCTTCAGTGTCGAACAGGCGTGAACCGCTCTTGCCGGGAGTTCTTGCAAGGTCCATCAGCGTCATTCCTTCAGGGAAGATCTTCCTGTCAAGGCTGTCTTCAAGGAATGAGACCTTCTGCTGTATCGAGGATGCGTTCAGGGCTGAGGCGATAGGGGAGATGAGCCTTGAAGCCACATGATTCTCTACCACCATCCTGTATCGTCCGGAGCGCCTTTTCTTTGGTCCTATCTGGCTGACCGCCTTGTGCAGTGCCTTTGATGAGCATGATGATGTGTCAAGGTCTGCCTCCTTCTGGGAAGCGTCCCACCAGAAGCCGCTGTATCTGTTTCCGTCTGCCGTCTGGATGGTAGTCTCCGCAAAGCAGTAGTACATCGTCTCTGTATGCCTGCCCTCGAATCCCTGCGAGTCTACAAGGAAATTGTCGTCCACCGATTCGCTGTATTCGCATTCTTCAGAGATTAGGCTGTATCTTTCGTCTTCAGCCGGCTTTCCATGCCGGCTCATGGCGAAAGCCTTCGCGAGCCTGGAGTCAGCGTCGTTTTTCCCGTAATCCTCGTCATAAAGGTCAAGTTCCCTTCCTGTCAAAGCGTTCTTCTCTGTCCTGGACGGATCCGGAAGACATCTGCAGCTGTCCTCTCCAAGCATACGGACCATCTCGATGGCCTTTCTTATAAAGTCTTCAAGCTCAGACCTTTCCAGACGGTTGGTCGAGAATGTTCCATATCTTCCGTCTGCAAAGATGTATAGATAGATGGACCTGTCCGCAGAATGGGTCACCTTGTCGAGTTCCCCGTTAAGTATCGTGTAGCCGTCCATCACGCTCTTGCTGAGCGAGACCCTTGCTGCATCAGCTCCCTGGGCTGTCGCATATGAGATGCAGTATCTTGCGATCTCTGTTTCGTGTGCAGTAATCATGACTCCCTATTCTCCTCCTACCGTAAGGTTTCTGACAAGGACCGTCGGCATGCCGCATGAGACAGCTACGCTCTGCTCCTTTCCGCAGGTCCATGTTCCGTTGTCTATCTTCAGGTCGTTTCCGACAGCAAGTATGTCGGAAAGGGCCTGAGGACCGTTTCCTATGATGTTTATGTCCTTGACAGGCATGGTGAGGCGTCCGTTTTCGATGACATAGCCGCTCTTTACAAAGAAGGTGAAGTCTCCTTCTCCGATCTTGACCTGACCGTTAGAGAACTCGTCTACATAGATGCCTTCCTTTACTTCAGATATGATGCCTTCCGGATCTGCGTTGCCACTTTCCATATATGTGGCCCTCATCCTTGGAATAGGGTTGTAGCGGAAGTTTTCCCTGCGGCCGTTGCCCGTAGGTCTGACTCCGTACCACTGTGCGCTGATCCTGTCGTGGAGATAGGAGGTGAGGATTCCGTCCGTCACCATGTAAGTCTTCTCTCCGGCAACTCCTTCATCGTCGTAATTGCCTGATCCTCTGTTGAATGCAACTGTGCCGTCGTCAACTACGCTGATTCCTTCAGGACATATCCTCTGTCCCATCTTGTCCGAGAATATGGACTGACCCTTTCTGTTGAAATCCGCTTCGAATGCATGGCCCATCGCCTCATGAAGAAGGATGCCGGAAGCTCCTGCCCCCATCACGACGCTCATCTGGCCTCCCTTCGGTCTGCTTGCTTCGAACCTTGCGTCAATGTCCTTTACTATCTCATCGGCAAGTTCCTTCGCCAAGGCATCAGAAGCAAGCTCCACTCCCATTCTGAAGCTTCTGGAGGCATTCTTGTTTTCTGTCCTGCCGTCCTGTTCGAACACAGCGGATACGCTGATGCTGCCCATCGGTCTCGTGTCGCAGGTCAGCTCACCGAGGGAATTGTACATCATTATGTCAGATACTGAATCTGACATCCGTACAATCACTTTTATTATCCTGAAGTCCCTGCCGAAGATCTCCTTCTCGATCTTTTTCAGGTATGGGAGTAAACTGTCGGCTCCAAAGTCCCTCCAGTTCCTTTCCATCGGATACAGGTCGTGCCTGACGTCCCTGACAGGGCTGTATGTGCGGCTTCCGGCCGCTCCTGAGGCTATCGCTCCAGCGGCCTCCGCCGCCTTCAGCATGTCCTGCATCTCTGTGTTCTCCGAATATGCGTAACCGGTCTTTTCGCCTTTCAGGACCCTTATACCGACACCATAGTCGGTGTGGAAACCTCCCGACGAGACCACACCGTCCTTCAGCAGGAGGTTGAAGAATGTGGTGTGCTCGAAATAAAGGTCGCAGTAATCGCCGCCGCTTGACAATGCGGTGGCGATTGTCTTTTCAAGCTGGGGCATGGTGACCTTGAACAGGTCCAGATAATGCTGATTCTCGTTCATCTGATATCATAAGGACAGGATTTCTCCTGTTTCTTCTACTTGTTTCTTGTAATCGCGTGCTATCTTAAGGATCTTCTTGTATGTCTCCTCGTCTCTGATGTTGACCGCATCGTTTCCTGATCCCTCGGCAACCACGCGGAAAGGTGCCTGGGAGTTGTCTGCAAGTATCCATCTGTCACTCATGGGGGCGTAGTGGTGGAAGAAATAATGGATACCTACATTATATCTGCGTCTGATCGTATCTTCCGGAATGTTATGACCTCCCGCCTCGACCCTGGCGCGGACCCTTTCGATCGCCAGCTCCGGCGAATTCAGCCAGAAGTACAGAAGGGTTACCGAATAGCCTGCGCTCTGAGCCATCCTCACGGTCTTCATGAGGGTTCTGGTCGCCAGAGTGGTTTCAACAGCGAAGTCGCTCCTCTTCTTGAGAAGATATCTGATCTTCAGGAGCATGTATCGGCTTGCCTGTATGGCCGCATTCTCCGGGTGGAAGGGTGAGAGACTCTTGGCGAACTCGTCTGAGTTCACGAATTCCTTGCAGTCCAGCATTTCCGGCAGCAGCGAATAGGAAGCCGTGGTCTTGCCGGCTCCGTTGCATCCTGATATTATATATAGTCTTGGCATAATCAGCAGTTGTATGAATATATATTCAAAAGCACAAAAACGGTCATTTCTGTGCTTTTGAAAGCATTTTTCGGCTTCAAAAGAACAAAAACAGGCGTTTTTGTTCTTTTAAGGTCGTCGTTCGGACTGTTTATGGGTGACTCCATATCCGAAGAGTGCGAAATCCCCGAGGCATGGGTCGTCCGGCCATATCTCCATGAATGCATCCGTTATCTCTCGGGCTGTCACTATGTCCTTCTGCCTGCGTGCGGTAAGTCCGAGCGCGGTCGCCTGGTCGTGTACATGTACATCCAGAGGCAGGATCAGTGCTGTCTTGTCGGACTTCTTCCAAACTCCGAGGTCCACCTTCCCGTCGTCGCGGACCATCCACCTTCGCATCATGCTTATCTTCTTGTTCGGTGCCTTCCTGTCTTCCTTCTGCCCGTATATCCGGCACCTTATCTCGGCATCGGACATTCCCTCGATGCTTTCCCGTGTTCCGTATATCGTCCGCAGACGTCCGCATATCGCGGCGAATTCGCTCCATTTCACAGTACGGTGCAGGCTTGCCGCCTCGTCGCGGTATTCTCCGCCCATCACATAGTCATACGGTCTCCACTCCATCTCATCAAGCATGCGGCCGCAGTCACGCACTATCATCGAACGTCGTCCCCACGCGAGGTGGCACGCGAGAAGGGCAGATATCTCGACATCGGCAAGGGATGCCGCTCCTTCCTGATACATACGCGCGAAATGGGTCGGGAAGATGATCGGATCTTCCTGAAAATATTTCGGGTCATTGTATTCGTTTGCCCACCCGATCAGGGTCTCTTTCAATGATGCGTCCATAATAAGTGCAAATATAATAAAAATGACCGGCAGCACATCAGTGTTGCCGGTCAAAATATCTATGTCCTGCTGTTCTTTACTCGGTTGCAGATTCAATACGCTTCATGTTCGCAAACATGAAGATACCTGCAAGGACGCAGATGGTGATGAGCACAACCCAGATCGACCAGAGAGGAATCTTCATCCAGAGGAGGCCTGGAACTGTTACAAGGTAGTTTCCGATGGCTGTGGCTGCGAACCATCCTCCCATCATCATACCCTTGTACTTAGGAGGTGCTACCTTCGAAACGAAGGAGATACCCATAGGCGAGAGCAGAAGCTCTGCGAATGTGAGTACAAGGTATGTAGATATGAGCCATGTAGGTGATACCAGGTCAGGGCTTACTGTTCCGCCGAGCTCCTTTGGAGATGCAAGTCCGAATGAACCGAGCGTGAGGATAAGGAATCCTGCTGCTGCCACAAGCATTCCGAGGCCGATCTTACGAGGAGCAGAGGGCTCCTTTCCCTTCTTTGCGAGGGCACCGAAGATGGCAAGAGCTACCGGTGTGAGCGCTACCACATAGAACGGATTGAACTGCTGGAAGTCAGAAGGCTGGATGTTCACAGTGCCGTCCATTCTAAGGTAGAGTACTGCAGCAAGCGCCCAGAGAGCTACCGTGATTGCTCCGTTTGTGAACTTGCCCTTGTTTGTCTCTGACTGGAACGCTCCGAAGAGTGTATAGACAGAAAGTGCGATGAGGGCGAGACACCAGATGTTGAATCCGATCCTGAGTATGCCTGTGGTGC
This sequence comes from Bacteroidales bacterium, assembly GCA_015060385.1. GTDB lineage: Bacteria > Bacteroidota > Bacteroidia > Bacteroidales > UBA932 > Cryptobacteroides. Next base: position 8,459 of record SUYO01000004.1, on the reverse strand, counting down.
TGCTTGCCGTATAGTCACGCGCAAAGAGGGTCATTGTCGCACCGTTCTGGTGGAATGCCATCCAGAAGAAGATCACTACGGCAAACACGAAGACGAGGGCTCCGATACGGCTCTTTGTCTGTGCCGGTGTGAGCTCAACCTCTGCGGCAGGGTTGGCAGCCTTCGCCTGCTTTGCGTTCACGTCAGCATGCTTGAACCAGTTGCGGCATCCGTAGTAGATGAGCACCGAGAGGATAAGTGAAACACATGCCACGGCGAATCCGCCGTTGTATGCTGTGGAAAGTCTCTCGATGTAGTATGGCGCGAATGCTGCCATGTCCATGCCTGCTGCTCCCGGCATTGTTGCAGCGATGCCCTGGAGGTTTGCGAGGTTCTCAGGAGTGATTGATCCGTCCATCATCTGATGTGCGAGTGCAGGAACGTTTGCATTGTATACCAGGTCGTACTTGCTGAGTGACCAGTTGGTCATGGCCTTAGCCATTGAAGGAGCGAACATCGAACCTACGTTGATGGCCATGTAGAAGAGGCTGAATGCAGCGTCACGTCTGGATGAATACTTAGGGTCGTCGTAGAGGTTACCTACCATCACCTGGAGGTTGCCTTTGAAGAGACCTGTGCCGATTGCGATGAGGGTAAGCGCACCGAACATCATTATCTTGCCGGTAATGTCAGCGGCGGTAGGAATCGCAAGGCAGAGATATCCGAGGAACATGACACCGATACCGATGGTCACGCACTTTCCATAACCGATCTTGTCAGCAAGGATGCCGCCGAAGAAAGGCATGAAATAGACACCTGCGAGGAAAATTCCATAAATCTGCGTTGCTGCAGCTGCGCTGAAGCCGAACTTCGCCTGAATGAACAGGAGGAAGATGGCCAGCATCGTGTAATAGCCGAAGCGCTCACCAGTGTTGGCGAGCGCAAGGGCAAAGAGTCCTTTTGGTTGACCTTTGAACATTATCTATGAGTTTTGATTGTTATTTTGCAACTCTTTCAAGCCACTTCACCATTCCGAGCATCACACCCATGGATATGAGGCAGAATCCTGCGAACACGGCCCAGCACATCCACTGCTGAGGGAAGGTGTTGAGCATTGTCACTCCAAGAGCGATGAACAGGTTTCCGATAGCTGTAGCTGTAAGCCAGAGTCCCTGACATATACCCTGGAGATGGCGTGGAGCAATCTTCGATACGAATGAGAGACCGAGCGGAGAAATGAACAGCTCCGCAACGGTGAGGAAGAAATAGGTTGCGATAAGCACCATCGGGCTTGATTTCATTCCCATCTTCACTGCATCGCTGAGACCTCTGAACTCGTCGCCTGAAGGGTATCCCTGAATCATTGCGACTACCATGAGGAGGATGTATGAACATGCTGCGATGAACATACCGAGAGCAATCTTGCGTGGAGTGGAAACTTCCTTGCCCTTGCCTGCGAGAGCGCCGAACACCCACATGATCACAGGAGTAAGTATGATCACGAAGAGAGGGTTGATGCACTGCCAGATTTCAGGCGGAATCGAAGCTGTCGTCACGAAGTCACGTGCGAAGATCGAGAGTGACTGACCGTTCTGATGGAATGAGAACCAGAAGAATACTGCAACTCCGAGAACAGCAAAGAGAGCGTAAAGCCTCTGCTTGATTTCCTTTGCGTTTGCAGCCCTTTCCTCAGGTGTATAATCTGCTACTGCAGCCTTCTCCTTCTTTACAGGATTAGGAAGCTTCTTCTTGATTGCAATGAAGATGACGAGTGATGTGAGCATCGCCACTACTGAAGCGATGAACGAGAAGTGCACACCTGTATTGAAGATCTCGAGATAGCTGTTGCAGAATGTCGCGTCAACGACTCCTGAGTGACCGACTTCTGCAGCGAGTTTTGTGAGATTCTCTGCGTCAGTGGCTGCCATGGAGTTCTGGTCCTTGATGAACATATGGCACAGACGAGGGAGGTCCGAGTTGTATGCAAGGTCGTGGATCTTGAGCCAGAAGCTTCTGAGGAGAGGTGCGATGAATGGAGCAATCACACCACCGATGTTGATGAATACGTAGAAGATCTGGAATCCTGAGTCACGCTTGTCCTTTGCTTTTGCAAGAGCCTCAGGACCTTCCTTTGCAGCCTCAGCCTCGAAGTTGTCGTACATCTGTCCGACGAGAGCCTGAAGGTTGCCTTTGAAGAGTCCGTTACCGAAGGCGATGATGAACAGGGCTATGCATGTAAGTACAAGTACCCATGATACGCCGGTAGTTTCGGCAAATACAGGGATCGAAAGGATTCCGTATCCGGCAGCCATTACAAGAAGACCTGAGATGATGGTTGCCTTGTAGTTCTGTGTGCGGTCAGCGATGATTCCGCCAGGAAGGCTGAGGACATATATCAGAAAATAGAATACTGAATAGATCCATCCGGCTGCGCTGTCGCTGATACCGAATTTCGAACAGATGAAGAGCAGGAGCACGGCATTCATGATATAGTAGCCGAAACGCTCTCCCATGTTGCTCAAGGCAGCGGCAATCAGTCCCTTAGGGTGTTCCTTGCGTGCTTTTCTGATGTAGAATACCATGAAAGGTATCACCACTATCAAGATTGCGATCAGAATCGCCATCGGACGGTTGTTTGTCCAGAGGTTAGTGATAAATGACATGTCGTTATTGTTTTAATTTATAATTGTTATAGCGTCTGCATTAGTATATCCGGACAAAGATAGTAAAATTAATTTACAGGCAAAATATCGGAATTCATCTGAAAAAACGGTATATTTGCTTTTCTCCATGTCCGTGTCACGGTTCCTGTTGTGGAGCCGAGCTTGGTGCGTTGGTTGTATGATATTGATAATGAAGAATTTGTGCGTATATCTGATCAGAGGCCTGATCGTCATGTTTTCGAAATTGCCCTTGAAATTCCATTATTTCATGGGTGACGTTCTTGCGTGGTTCGCAAGAGATGTGTTCAAATACAGGTCGGGAGTGGTGTGGATCAATCTGTCCCGTTCTTTCCCTGACAAGAAGTATAAGGAACTGAAGAAGATATACAAGGATTTCTACCGTCACTTTGGCGAGATTGTAGCTGAGACGATCTGGTTCGGAGGATGCAGCTACCCGAGGCTTCGCCGCAACGGCATAGTTACCGTGAAGAACGCGGCGGAGGTGTCCGAACTTTACGAAAGCACACCAAGCATGACTGTTCTGAGTACGCATTGCGGCAATTGGGAGATTCTGGGAGGCTTGCTGGGATACAGGTCAGAGGACGGCACCATGATTACGGTGCCTGAATCGGCGATATCTGTCGTGTATAAGAAAATGTCCAATGCTGTTTCTGACAGAGTGTTTGCCTTGAACAGGATTGCTCCGCTCGAGGATGTAGGTACCGAATGTGAGGTGGAGTCGCATAACATACTGCGTTATTCGCTCAAGCATAGAGATGAAAGGAGGATGTACATATATCCGACGGATCAGGCCCCTTACAAAGGAGCGGGAAAGCATCCGATCGGGGTCTTCATGAGTCAGGAGACAGCTGCGATGATGGGAAGCGTGGGAGTTGCCTGCAAGTTGTCTCACTCGGTCATGTACCTGAAGATGAGACGGATAAGGAGGGGAAGATATGAGATGACCTTCATCCCGATATGTCGCGATGCCTCGCTTACTACACCTGAGGATATCATGCGAAGGTATTATGACCTCCTTGAAGAGGAGATAAGGGAAACGCCGCACAACTGGCTGTGGTCCCATAACAGATGGAAACAGTAAAATCAGAAAGATATGAAAAGTGTTTTTAGAACATTCATGATGCTGGCTCTTGCCGCCATGCCGTTCATTGCATCGGCGCAGAAGTCATCAGATCCTGAGGGCTATGTGACATATTCGCTGCCTTCTACTACTCTGGTTCTTGATGTTGAAGCCGTGCAGGAGAATTTTTATGCAGGTCCTTATGCCCGCTATGCAGAGAAGTATCTCGGTATCAAGGCAAGGCAGAAGGACGAGACCGTATGGCAGATAACTCAGGTGAGCCTGACTCCTGTGGTGGAGGCGGATCTTGCCAGAAGATACTCACTTGCCTTGACTGCGGAGGATGCCGACCTGTCTTTCCTCAAACTCACTACTGCGGGTCTGATCTCGCTTTCTGACGGCGGATACGGACTGCCTCAGAACTGGCGGTTCCCTGTGGCTGGAGAGGCTGATTTCTCAGACAAGGGAGTCTCTTCGAATCTAAGGTCAGAGGCTACCACATTGTATAGGAACGATAGGAGGGAATCTCAGTTCAGCAAAGTTTCTGTACAGCAGAACATGGTGGTCGAGAAGACTCTTGAGCAGAAGGCCGCCGAAGCAGCCCAGACGATCATAAGGCTTCGTGAACAAAGACTTCAGATTGTTACCGGAGACACGGATGCGACTTATAGCGGAGAGGCGATGGAGGCTGCCGTCAATGAACTTACGCGTCTTGAGAATGAGTATATGTCACTGTTTGTAGGCTACTCTGACTTTCAGACCCAGAAGGCTACCTTCGATGTCGTGCCTTCTGCTGACAGGGAAAGTCAGATGTATGTTGCCTTCAGGATTTCCGAAACTGCAGGCCCGGTTCCTTCTGACAACTTGTCAGGAAAACCGGTGGTGATGGAAATTGTACCTCAGACTGTCGCTGTCATCGAACCGGAGGACCCTAAGGCAGCGAAGAAGGCGGCAAAGCTTCAGAAGGTGAACTACCTGATTCCGGCTGTCTGTACAGTGAAGATAAAGGATGGTTCGGAACTTCTTATTCAGAGCCGCGTGCCTGTATATCAGCTTGGAGTGCTCGCATCCATGCCGGTGACAGCAATTTTGAAATAAACTTTTAAAGATATAGAACAATCATGACAATCAAGGAACTTGATCCACAGATCGTGTGGAAGAATTTTTATGCGTTGACGCAGATCCCTCGTCCATCCAAGCATGAGGAGCTTGCTGTCGAATACATGTACAACTGGGGAAAGGAGCATGGTCTGGAGACCATCAAGGATGAGATCGGAAACATCATCATCCGCAAACCTGCGACTCCGGGATGTGAAGACATGAAAGGTGTGATCCTTCAGGGCCATATCGATATGGTGCCACAGAAGAACAATGACACAGTCCATGATTTCGAGAAGGATCCTATCCAGACATGGATCGACGGCGAGTGGGTGAAGGCAAAGGGTACCACCCTCGGCGCAGACAACGGGCTCGGAGTAGCCATGGGTATGGCTGTACTCGAATCTTCAGACCTCAAGCATGGCCCGATAGAACTTCTTGTGACAGTTGACGAGGAGACAGGAATGACGGGAGCAAATGCTCTCAAGCCGGGGCTTCTCCAGGGAGACATCCTCATCAACCTCGATTCTGAGACAGAAGGTGAGCTTTATGTAGGCTGTGCAGGCGGACTTGACGCTTCTGCGACAGCTTCATATGTGCCTGCAGACTATGACAAGAGCTGGGAGTGCTGGTCTCTTGCCGTCAAGGGCTTCAAGGGAGGACACTCGGGAATGGACATCATCCTGTACAGGGGAAATGCGAACAAGGTCGCAGCACGCGTACTTTACGCCCTTATGACTGAGGCTGACGTGAAGCTTCTTGACCTTGAGGGTGGTACCTTGAGAAATGCTATCCCTCGTGAGGCTTTCGCTACGGTTTATGTGCCTGTAGACAAGGTTGAGGCTGCAAAGGCAGTGTTCGCCCGCGTGTCTGCAGAGATCAAGGCTGAGTATGCAGGAACCGATCCTGATGCAGAGTTCATCTTCAAGCCGTATGAATGTGCTGAAGGCGAGTGCTGCTACGGAGGCGACGAGTGCAAGTATGTACCTGAGGCTGATGCGGTACGTTTCATCCGCGCCATCATCGCCTGCCCTGACGGCGTCGAGCGCATGAGCAGCGAGATGGCAGGTCTCGTAGAGACATCCAACAACCTTGCGATGGTGAAGATCGAAGGAGGCGAGTTCTCTGTGAAGACCCTGATGAGGAGCTCTGTGGATACAGCTAAAGCTGCGCTTGCACAGAAGTTCGAGGCTGTCTTCTCTCTCGCAGGTATCGGGACATCTTTTGCGGGAGGATATTCGGGATGGGCTCCAAACCCTGACTCTGCTATCCTCGCTACCATGAAGAAGGTCTACAGCGACCTTTATGGCAAGGAGCCTGCAGTTATGGCGATTCATGCCGGTCTCGAGTGCGGTATCCTCAGCGGAGCTTACCCTCATTGGGACATGGTTTCATGTGGTCCTACCCTCATGAGCCCTCATTCACCTGACGAGCGTGCGAACATCCCTTCTGTAGCCAAGTGCTGGGAATTCCTCAAGGCTGTCCTCGCGAACATTCCTATGAAATAGTAATTTTCATCGATGAATATCAAAAGACTTCTGCTGTGCATTGCTGTACTTCTGCTGCATCAGACATCATATGCACAGCAGAAGTCTTCTGTCGTACATCGGGCCGGGGTATCGGTGCGTCCTGCCTGGAACCAGCAGCTCTGGGATTTTTACAGAGGCGATAATCCCAGCGGTCAGCCGATCCGGATGAACTCTTCCGTCCATCTGCAGTATTCCTTCATGTTCCCTGAAGGAAGCACCCTTGGAGACATGTACCCGTCTGCCTATCAAGGTGTCGGTGTGGCTCCGTATACTTTCTTCAGTCATGAAGCGGTGGGCTCACCTCTGACCCTTTATGTGTTTCAAGGTGGCAGCCTTGCGCGGTTCGGCAACCGTCTTTCCCTTGATTATGAATGGAATTTCGGCGCTTCATTCGGCTGGAAGACCAATTATCTGACATCCACTTCCGTGAATGCATTCATAGATGCCGGTCTTATGCTGACCTGGAAGCCTGTTCCGCAGTGGTCGTTCTCTGTGGGAGCAGATGTCTTCCATTTTTCCAACGGTTCAGTCAGGATTCCCAATGCCGGTCTGAACTGTCTTGGGACAAGAGTCAGTGCGACAAGGGTTTTCGGTGTTGACCGCCTGCCTCCGGATAGACGTCCGGTCCGTAGGGATGAGGATGGAAGGAAATTCATGAAGAACCTTGACCTGGATGTCGTCATCTTCGGAACCGCCAAACAGGTCCTGGTGAGCCGGGACAATAAATGGCTGGATCTGGACGGTACCTATGCGGTTGCGGGTTTCAATCTTAATCCGATGTATCAGTTCAACCGTCTGTTCAGAGCCGGAATCTCATATGACTTTCAGTATGACGGTTCTGCGAATCACGGGAATTATATCCTTGAAGTCAGGGATGGGGTCGCCTATGCCGGAAAACCTCCGCGGAGTACCCAGGTCTCGGCCGGCCTTTCCGTGAGGGCGGAGTTTGTCATGCCGATATTTTCCCTGAACATCGGTGCCGGATACAAGGTCATGTACAAGATCAAAGACCAGGGTGGGCATTATCTTCTTATCGCCCTCAAGACCTGGCTGACGGATAATCTTTTCCTGCATACCGGCTATATGTTCCGCGGACTTTACAGTCCTGAGCATCTCATGCTTGGATTGGGATGGAGTTTCGGAAGATGAATCGCTTAAATAGTTTGATTATTAAATAATTATTCCTATATTTGCAGCCCATTTTGGTGGATTGAGTCCGTCAAGGTGGGCGCAAATTATTATAAAACAATAAATTACAAACAAAATGCTTAAACAGTACGAAACCGTTTTCATTGCAACTCCCGTTTTGTCTGATGCTCAGATGAAGGAAGCGGTCGCAAAGTACACCAACTACCTCAAGGAGCGTGGTGCAGAGATTGTGTACGAAGAGGACTGGGGACTTAAGCAGCTCGCTTACCCTATCCAGAAGAAGACTACAGGATTCTATTATCTTATCGAGTTCAAGGCTGAGCCTTCGCTCATCGCAAGACTCGAGACTCAGTATCGTCGCGACGAGAGAATCATGAGATTCCTCACTTTCGCTATGGACAAGCACGCAGTTGCTTATGCTGAGAGAAGAAGAGCTAACAGAAACAAATAATCAGGAGGACAAGAATTATGGCACAGAACAATGAAATCCGTTATCTCAACCCTCCTACAGTAGAGGTTAGAAAGAAGAAGTACTGCCGTTTCAAGAAGGCAGGTATCAAGTATGTTGATTACAAGGACGCTGAGTTCCTCAAGAGATTCCTCAACGAGCAGGGTAAGATCCTTCCTCGTCGTCTCACAGGTACTTCACTCAAGTTCCAGAGAAAGGTGGCTCAGGCAGTGAAGAGAGCAAGACATCTTGCACTTCTCCCATACGTAACAGACCTTTTGAAATAATAAGGAGGACAGCAATATGGAGATTATTCTTAAGAAAGATGTGGCTAACCTTGGCCACGCGGACGATATCGTCAATGTAAAGACAGGATACGCTGTCAACTACCTTATCCCACAGGGCTACGCTATCATGGCTACTCCTTCTGCAAAGAAGGTGCTTGCTGAGAACCTCCGTCAGAGGGCTCACAAGATCGCTAAGTTCGTTGCTGATGCAGAGGCTCTCGCAGC
>SUYO01000013.1 GCA_015060385.1 Bacteroidales bacterium | reverse complement strand
GTTATGCATATCGAATCGACAATTATTGGTGGATATATGCGATTGCCTTGATGATCATCGTCCTGGTAGCAATCGTTTCCATAACCTGGCAGGCTGTAAGGCTGATGAACTCAAATCCTATCAAGGAGCTGAAGAAAGAGTAAATTCATCTCAGGTTAAACATAAATACTGTTCCGGTCAGAGGACGTGAGTCTTCTGGCCGGAGTTATTATTGATTATTGTGTACTATTCCTGAATTATAGTTAATTTTGCAGAAGCATTTGAACATTGTGGAAGAATGAAGGAGAATAAAGTTATCATATACACCGCTAACGACGGTAAGACCAAGGTTGATGTAAAGCTTGAGGAGGAGACTTTATGGCTTACACAGACCCAGATGTGCGAACTGTATCAGACAAGCAAATCAAATGTGAGTGAGCATATCAAGCATATCTTTGAGGAGGGGGGAATTGAATGAGGAATCAGTTGTTCGGAAATTCCGAATAACTGCTGCCGATGGAAAGGAATATCTTGTTTTACACTACAATCTGGATATGATAATTGCCCTTGGATATCGTGTCCGTTCCATTATTGCTACAAGATTCCGTCAGTGGGCGACAGAACGTCTGAAGGAATATATTGTCAAAGGATTTACTCTTGATGACGATCGTTTGAAGAAGTTGGGCGGTGGAAGTTATTGGAAAGAGTTATTAGAGCGCATCAGGGATATTCGCGCCAGCGAAAAGGTGCTTTACCGTCAGATACTGGAAATATACGCAACAAGTATCGATTACGATCCACGAGCAAAAGTGTCGCAAGAGTTTTTCAAGAAAGTGCAGAATAAAATCCATTATGCCATTCACGGACATACCGCTGCCGAACTGATTGTGGAGCGTGCTGATGCGGAAAAGGATTTCATGGGACTGCTGACGTTCAAGGGGAATCATCCGACATTGATAGAGGCGAAAACCGCCAAGAACTATCTTAACGAAAAAGAACTCCGCGCAATGGGACAACTTGTATCCGGATATTTGGATTTTGCGGAGCGTCAGGCAGAACGTGAACAAGTGATGACAATGAACGACTGGGCAGCTTACCTTGACAGAATCTTAACGATGTCCGGAGAACAGTTGCTTCAAGGCTCAGGCAGTGTTTCCCACGAAGAGGCTATGGAACACGCCACAACGGAATACCGAAAGTACAAGCAACGCACACTCAGCGATGTCGAGCGTGACTATCTGTTCTCGATCAAGTCTATCGAGGATTCTGTTAAAAAGAACGATTAGTCTGTTAAATTCTTATTCGTTTACCAGCAGTTTATAGCCTTCGCCTCGCACGTTCACGATGCGGATGCGTGGGTCGGGGGCGAGACGGCGGCGGAGTCTGGAGATGAATACCTGAAGACTGCGGGAGTTGAAGAAGTCGTCGTCGCCCCAGATTTCAAGAAGGAGAGGTCTTGTGTAGAGGGTTTCTCCTTTGCTTGCACAAAGAAGTTCGAGGATCTTTGCTTCTCGTGGTGAGAGTTCTTCGGATGTGCCGGCATGATCGAGACGGAGTGTGTCCGGATGGAATGTGAATTCACCGATCCTGTATGTCTGAGGAGCAGGAACTATCTGAACCTGCCTTCTCCCTGCCAATGAGCGCAGCCTGACGATCAGTTCCATCATTCCGAACGGTTTCTTGAGATAGTCGTTTGCTCCGAGTTCAAAGCCTTCCACAACATCATCTATGGCAGATCTTGCTGTAAGGAACAGTACCGGAGTCTGCTGGTCGGTCTGCCTTATCTGCCTTACCATTGTGAATCCGTCCATCTTGGGCATCATCACATCGGCGACCAGGACATCCGGCTTTTCTGAATAGAACTTACGCAGTCCTTCCTCACCATCCATAGCGGTGCGGACATTGAAGCCCTGGCTGGTCAGGGTATTGCGGATGATCAGGACGAGGTCGGGCTCGTCTTCTACCAATAATATGTTAATACAATCTATGTTCATAAGATTTCTCGACTCGCTGCGCTCGCTCGAAATGACAGGGAGGAACTCGTTCATAATGACAATGTGAATGTGGTGCCTTTGCCTGATTCGCTTTCCACGCTGATGCTCCAGCCGTGCTTTTCTACGATGCTATGGACATAATACAGTCCGAGGCCGTAACCCTTCACATCGTGAAGATTGCCGGTGTGGGCACGGTAGAACTTCTCGAATATATGCTTAAGGTCCGATGGTGAAATTCCTATGCCGTTGTCGCTGACGGTCAGTCTGTCTTCCTCGGCAGCAATGTGTATTGCGACCTTTTCGCCGGAATATTTCACGGCATTGTCTATCAGGTTGTTCAGGATGTTGCTCAGATGCATCCTGTCCGCATTGACGGTGAAATCAGAAGGAATATCAACCGTGAATGTCACATCCTTTTCCGCTTTCATCCTGTGCTTTTCTACAATATCATCGACCAATGCAGCAAGATTGATGTCTTCATGGTGCAGAACCAGGCCTTTCCTACGTTCCATACTCATAGAGAGGATCTGCTCGACAAGTCCGCTCAGATGTTCCAGCTGGCTCTGCTATATCTCAAGATACTTCCTTCGCTGCTCCGGTGAATCTTCATCAGGGAAGTTCAGCAGGGCATCATTCGCAGCGTATGCGACCGATATCGGGGTCTTGAGCTCGTGGGTCATATTGTTGGTGAAGTCTGACTTCATCTCGTCGAGAGACTTCTGAGTGCGGATGACGTGCATCAGATACAGGAAGACTGCGATAAGGACGACAAGAATCAGCACAGAGGCGACAAGGATTCCGGTCATCTGCTTCAGGACAGCCTTTCCTACAGGCTCAATCCACAGTCTGTACATTGCCGTTTCCTGAACATCGAAGACATATTCAAATGAAATAGCCTTGTCGCTTGGTTCATAACCTTCGGAAGAGATTTCAGCCGACACTGTCTCTTCTCCGTATGCTAAATTCACCAATTCGACTTTATGGCTACCATCAAGCCCACAATCTTTCAATGAAGCTTTAAGAAATGTATCAAATAGTCCGAAGTCCTGATTTCCATCGACATCATCAATGCCGGCACGGATTCCTCTGATCATCTGTGCCGATACATGTTCGAGCGTTTCATTATTTTCTCCTTGATCGATGCCATCGTCCTCTTGAGCGAAGCGATAAGTGGTTCCTTGATGATTTCCCCTCATAGCTCCCCTATATCTCGGTGCAGTAATCTGAGATGAAATAGCTCCATCCTTTCTAAATACCGCACCTACAGCAATATCTCCAGTAAATCCTTCAGCAGCCTGTTCCTCTCCAGCCCTTTGAAGGCGGTACATCATCTCATTGAAGTCGCTGGTCCTTAAAGCAGCTCCGACAGCATTTTCCATCTTCATCACTTCAGTGTGGTACATCCTCGCCAGCCACCAGACCTGATATGCAAAAAGAAGCGTCATCACCATGATGACAGCCGCAGCCATATATCTTAGATTGTTCTTCATAACAATAACATCATCCCCGACTTCATCGGGGATCTCATTACAAAGTTATTCAAATATCCATTCCATCAGCATACGTTAACACTATTTAACACTGTTTAACATTCGATAACATTTAATGTGGATATTTTTATCGACCTTGCGCGGAATTAATCAGAATCACTTATGAAGCATTACAGAATTCTTGCAATCATTATCGCATGCATCGCGACATTGACTCTAATTTCTTGTAAATCAGGACACGACAACGACAGAATCATCACAGTAAATCTGTCGGAAGTAAACAAGAAACGGGTGGTCAACCTGTCGGATTGGGTGTCTGTGCCAGAATTCATAGCCCTTGACAGCAGCTCGGAGGATGCATATACTGAGGGTGGAAATTGTTGTGTATCCGACAATTACATCGGGATATACGGCTCCAGTCAGATTTATAAACTATATGACAGGAAGACTGGTAAATTCCTGCGTAACATTGGAAAGGTCGGTAAGAATGACGGCGAATACAGCAATGTATATAATTCCGTGATTGACGAGCAGAACTCAAGAGTGTATATTCTCTCCTGGAATGCAAAGGAGTTGTTATGTCACGACCTCAATACAGGAGAACTGATTGAAGCACGCCCACTTAAACATAATGTACCGAAGGGAGCGTTTGTGATTGATCCGGAGACAGGTGAACTGACAGTAGCGACACTTCCTTTTGAAGGTGAGAATGAAACAGTTGTCTGGAAGCAGGATAAGGAGGACAATGTTCTTTGGGAGGTTCCGGCCGGCGATCTTTCCCTTGTCCCGGATTACAGCCACGAAATAGTTGGCGCTTTCAATACTGAAGACTTTGATTTTTCAATAAGCACCTGGGGTGGCAGAGTGGATTCTCTTTATGTTGTCAAAGATGGATTCCTCAAGCCGATCTTCACTATGAATTTCCTTAAAGGCAATCAAAAGGCTGCCTCAAGTGTCCTGCCGAATCACACATACACATTGCTTCCTGACCATATAATCACTTCGGTCAGTATGCCTGTTCGAAGGGCAAGCGGATATTACAGCTATGGCAAGCCTGTTTTTGTGGTTACAGAACGTGAAACGGAACATTCATACGTGGCTGACTTTACTGATGACATATTGAACAGAAAGCTGGAATATCTGCCTTTTACGCAGGGATATTATATGGAAGTATTTACTGCCGAGGATTTTATCAAGATAGGAAAGCTTGCCCTTTCCGAAGGGAAACTTTCAGGGACATCAAAAGCGAGGATTTCGGAGATCCTGAAGGCTATCACTCCTGAAAGCAATGATGTAATTCTTTTAGCTCCATTGAAACGATAATATGAAAGGCATAAATTATATTCTTATTATAATCTGCATTTCGGTAATATCCTGCAGTCAGGAGGTCGCTCCTGTTGCAATTCTGGATGCAAAGGACGGAAATTTCACATATTCAGCAGAAGGTTCAACCAGACTGATAATAATGGACATTCCTATAGGCTCAGGAAAGAGTTCCCTGATTTTCGACACCGGTGGTCTGGGCTTGCTGTTGGATAGTTTGACAGCTGCCCAATGCCTCAATATGAAGAAACTGGAGCGTGAGGGTAAGGCAACAGAAAGCAGTGTATATTTTCCTGCAGCATCGAGGGATTTTTTCGGGACTACGTATTTCAACCCTATTGACATACCTTTCTATGGAGGAACTCTTCATTATGACTGGTTTATGGTGTTTGACGGATTGAAAGATGAATTTGAATACGACGGCATCTTTTCAATTCCTCAGGACGATACCAGCATATGGAACTTTGATTTCGAGAACCTTTCGATATCAGTTTCCGATGCGCTGTCGGTCAGTCAGAAAGACAGCTGCGACTTTGCATGTAATATAGAGAGACGTGGAGAAAAGATATATCTGACTGATTTTCCGATAAGTTTTTCCGGCGAGGATAAGCTTTCAATGAAACAGGAACTGCTTCTCGATACTGGCTGCAGTTCCGCCCTTGCATTCAATTTCAACGAAGGGGAACTTGATGAGGAACGGCAGTTCATGGAGGATAATGCCTTGCTTTACTATAAGACCTATGTGGGAGACCATACTTTCGTCATATACTCCCCTGACGTTATCAATGACACCTTGATGGTGACTTTCAGGCAGAAGGATCAAAGGGCTGCAGATTTTCCTCATTTTGTCGGTCTGGAATTGTTGGCAAAATTCAATATTGCCATTGATCTTGCTGATGGAAAGGCTTATTTCAAAAGAAACGGTACAGGCAACTGGGCTGAATATCTAAATGAGAATTCGTCGTTTGAAATGAAGGCACTCAGTCTTATTCCTGATGATGATTTCAAGACTGCATTTGTAAAATCAATCGGCAAGGAGTCCCCTGCATACATAGGAGGTTTGAGGCAATATGATGTCATCGAGAAATTTGACGGAGGAAATTTCTCGTCATTCAACACCAGATACGCAAAGATGAGGCAGAGAGGTGAAGGCGATACACTGACCTTCGATGTCGACCGCTTCGGAGAGAAAAAGAGGATTCGGTTCTATTGGAGCATTTCAGAGCAATAAAAATCCCCAGCAACGCATGACTGGTTGCCGGGGAAAAGTCAGTCGTTTTCTTCGAGCTGGAAGATTTCATCCGCGTGCTTTCCGAAGTATCTGGCAATCTTCAGGGCAACGATTGTAGAGGGCATATAGCGGCCGGTCTCGATGAAGTTGATGGTCTGTCGCGAAACTCCGACAGCCTCCGCCAGTTCCTGCTGGGTTATGTTCTTGATGGCTCTTTCGACCTTGACGCTATTCTTCATTATGTAACCTCCTGATCTTTATCATTTCATAATTGAACTTGCAGATATACAGGATGAAGCAAACGAACATCGATGCGAATGCAAACAGCAGAAATGCATAATCATATACAAAGAGGATGGCCACCAGCAACAAGATGGCTGTGCACCAGAAGCTCCAGACGAACGACCGCATTCTGACTACAGCTGTCATCTCATCTTCATCCTTTTCTTTAGACAAGGCGATGAACACCAATGAGACCAACAGACCAAGCATGCAGATCTCATTCACAGGGTCAGTTTTGGTGATTCCGAACCATCTGCCGGTGCTGATGAGATCGATATCAATGGTAAACAGGGCCGGCACTTTGATGAAGAACCAGTCACATTCGCCTGGTCCGAGCAGAAGCCATATGCAGGCTACCAAAAAAGGTACAAGCATGATCAGTCCGATCAGCTTGAACTTGTGGGGAAGCAGGTAATTCTTTTTCATAAAATCCGTTTTAATGTTTGACTTATCAGGAATTCCTGAGGCAAAGTTAAACACATTTTTCTAAATGTCAAATATATTTAACATTTTATCATATTTATTTAACTCATAACACCTAAAATTCATATCCAGACATGTAAATTTGAACTACCCTTGTGGCCGACCTGTCATTTTAGCTACAGGTCAGCCACCCTAAAAAACCGTAACTTGGTAACTTACTGCAACTTACACAAAGCCCCCGTGGCTGAACTGCTTGAAACGAAGCAGGTCAGCCACAACAAGACGATATGTACAGCTATAGCACGACAGTTACTGACAAATCGTCTGCAAAATAAGATTTTTATCATATTTCTTAAAAAATTTATTGTTATTCAATAAAAGGGTTTTATATTTGCATATCGAAAAACGATAAAAACTTATTGATTTATGAAAACGAACACAACAAGATCACTAAAATGGCTCACAGGAGCAGTCATAGCTCTCGGCCTTATGGCACTAGCCCTCTTTACTGTCCAGTCATTCGGTTTCTTTACCGGCACACCACAGAAAGCAGTCTGGATCGAAGGATTCAAGGGCATGCAGGTTTCGATAATAATCCTGAGGCTTATCGGCTCCATTACCTGCTTCTCCCTTATCCTGGCTTTTCTGTTCAATTCCATCAAGGGACAGAAGAACGGAGAATTATTCCTGCGAAAGAATATAGGCATACTGTTCGGCCTTGCCGCCGCCTCATTCATCACTTTGCTCTGCAGTGGCAACATGCACATAGTGATGGGAGAAAGACATATTAATATTGGTTTTACAGAACTCTTCGTCCCTATAATCATATGCATCGTGGCCCTTATATATAGAAATGCCGTGCAGGTCAGCGAAGAAAACAGTCTCACAATCTAAACTCCCCTATCATGAAAGAAAAGACAATCAGAACCATCAAGGGCATATCGATAGCTGTCCTTGTAACGATAGCCATAGAAACAGGCCTCGACACATACTTCTGGAGCGAGAGGTGGCAGAACGTAGAATGGAATGAAGAGATCATAGGCTGGCAGCGCAGAATAATCATCAGCAACATTGCAACCACATATCTGCTTGCAGCCGTAATGGTGACTTTCATAATAAACATATTCAGAGGATTGAAGAAAGGAGTGATATTCAGCAGATGCAATACCATCGTGATATTTATTGGAGCTGCCATTTATGTCCTGTATTCATTCTATGCATATACGGCACTGGACGCCGCTATCGGACGACATGTCAATTCCATTGACACCGACATATTCATATACCCTCTCCTTATCATCATCCTCGGGCTCCTGCACAAGCTCGCAGTAGAAGCCAGCGAAGAAAACAACCTGACCATTTAAACATATCCGGAAAAATCCAGGTATTTACGGATAAACTGATAAAATTCCGGTACATATCCGTAAAACCACCCATATTTCCGGACAAACACAAGAAATCATGCCGATAATAGTAAATGTAGATATAATGCTTGCCAGGAGGAAGATGTCTTCCGGTGAGCTGGCGGAGAAGGTAGGCATCACCCAGGCCAACCTGTCCATCCTCAAGACAGGCAAGGCCAAGGCTGTCCGATTCTCTACCCTGTCCGCCCTCTGCAAAGCCCTGGACTGCCAGCCCGGGGATATACTTGAATATCAGCCTGGAGAAGAAGATCTTTCTCAGGAGTTGTCTGGCACAGGGTTTGAATAAATCCTGTATAAACCACGAAATCAGAACTCAACAAACAGATACGGAATTACTGATGTCCCCATACATCAAATTTGTGTGTTTGATAGGCAGCATGATGACAGTCATGCTGCCTGTCGGGCTGTCAGCTCAGGAGCGCAGCCGTGAAGAAACCCTGATGGAAGACATAGACAGGCTCGGAAAAAGAGCAGTCCGCGACAGGGTCATAAGCCAGGACGAACACGAAGAAATCGTCGGGTTCGTCAGAGACTCCCTTCCTGAGGGCAGAAACCTTAAGATACGTGCGCTGGAACAGATCCGCGACGAACTTGACGGACAATATGCCGAAAAGATCCGCGAGTCGCAGAAACTGCTCGACGAAGCGGAATTCATGGGACGCGAAATGCTGCCGGGAAGTCTTCATGCACCGGAAGGTTTTGTAAGCCCTGAAGAAAAGCGACGGGCAGCAGAGTTCAGTGCAGCAGCAAACGCAGCCATAGACAAGGAAGAGATGTTGAAACATGTCAAGCCGCTGAACATGCCTAAATGGCTGCTGGTCACCCTGAGGCTTCTCTTCGGAGGAAGCATCAGCCAGAAGCCTTCCCGCTGGGACTACACAGTCGTACCTCAGATGGGAGGATTATACAACATAACCATACCGGGAGGCATGCCGGACGACAGCTGGAGGAACGCTCCCGAGATGGAATACGACCCTCACCCGGACAAACACTTCAGAAGATAGCTGAATTATTTGGATTATTAATCCCCCCCCCACTATATTTGTATCATGAAACGGATTCTGACAATAATAGCAACGACGATCTGCCTATGGAGCTGCGAGGCAGAATACACTGAATTCTGGAGCAAGGCTTCGTATGCCACCATAGATGCCATAACAGGCACCTATACCCTGTACTCCGGAAGATGGAGCTCTACGATCGACCTTTCCGGAGAAGGTTTCGTGACCGACGACATACTTTATCAGATGGAGGTACACGGATGGACAGGTGTCCAGAAGATAAGATATCAGGATGATCCTGAATCATTAAGCGTCCTTAACCAGTCTCTGGTAATGACTCCCGAATCTCCGGAATATTCGACTCAGGTCAACCTATATGTACCGTATCCCGAATTCGGAAAGGACGTATATGAAAAGGAAATGACGAAGGCCGGAAGGTGCAACATTGACATGAGTGTGTACCAGTTCCGTTACAAGGTAGATTC
Source organism: Bacteroidales bacterium (assembly GCA_015060385.1). Taxonomy (GTDB): domain Bacteria; phylum Bacteroidota; class Bacteroidia; order Bacteroidales; family UBA932; genus Cryptobacteroides. The sequence continues at coordinate 30,216 of SUYO01000013.1, read as the reverse complement.
CAGAGGAGAAATCATCATATACGACACCCAGGACAGACGTATGTCCGGATACGGCGGCATGTTAAGGAATGTGGCCGTCAGCTTTGAGGGAGAATACCTGAATTTCGAGGCCGAGACCTCGTTCTACGACTGGAATACCGGAACTTGGCAGGATGGAAAAATGAACCTTACATATAGACACAACTAAATCAAACGACATGAAATCACTTATCAGAACAATCATCATCGCATCGGCATTGGCCATGATCTCCCATGCCGCATCTGCACAGGTATATGCAGGAGGCTCAATCGGGGGCGCATATTCAGCATCGGAGAGCACCAGCAGCAAGGCATGGGCAGTAAGCGTTAACCCGGAAGCCGGATATATCTTCAACGAGAACTGGGCGGTCGGCGGCCGTCTGAATTACGGCAAGTCAGTATCAAAGACAGACAGCAAATATCTCAAGGAGACAAAGACTGACATCAACCTCTTTACCATAAACCCGTATGCAGTCTATGCTCCTATACATTTCAAGAACTTCTCCATATGTGCCGAAATGGGACTGGAACTGGCTCCGAAGCAGGCTGGTGTAGAATTCAGTACCTTCGGTGCCTACATCACGCCGCTCCTGACCTACAGCATCAACGAGCATCTGGTCCTCAAGACTGAACTCAGCTTCGCACAACTTGCAGTAAGCGGCACATCGAACGGAACCTTCGGTTTTGCGGCAGCTGTCGGAGGTGACGATGCAATCAACTTCGGGGAAGACCTGTCCATCGGTTTCATCTATGTTTTCTAACTGAGACATGTCCCGCATCTCCAACGTCATATTCTTCCTGATATTTACGGCATGCATGGCATCCTGCGTCGCTGTCGCGGACGCAGGATGCCTGCTTGACCAGGCTGAAATGCAGCTGGAAATGCATCCTGACAGCGCCTTCGTCGCTCTAGACTCACTTGACAGAAGCAGTCTGAACACCCCGGAACTCCGTGCCCGCCATGCCCTTCTTTATTCGATTGCACTCGAGAAATGCGGCATAGCGATGACAAGCGACAGCATAATAAACATTGCAGTCGACTACTACACCAGGACCAATGACAAGGTCAATTCCGAAAATGCCGAACTCTGGAGATCACGCATCCTGGAACATGCCGGTCAGGTATCCCATACCGATACACTCCGGAGACAGAATGCCAGGATAATCCAGGAAAGGTACGCCGACAAGATGGAGCTGGTCGAGAAAAGAAGACTGACCTGGACGGTCATCCTTGCAGCTCTCGCAGCAATCGCCCTGTGCATCGCCTTAATCAGAAGATATGCAAGGAAACTCAAAGGCAAACCTGACGACAGGTCCATGGAACTGATCCGTGAGCGGCTTGGTGTGCTGGATAAGGTTCTTGCCTCTCACATATCATCCGACGACAAGGCCTGGAAGATCTCCGAGGAGGAGATAGAGAGCCTGATGTCCGACAGGGAATCCTTCCTGATCTCCACAAAGATCGTGTTCAAGGAAAGCCACCCTGCCTTCATATCCGAACTGGAGAAGAAAGGTCTCACAGACTGGGAGATCGGTTACTGCTGCCTCTACACCCTCGGGCTGAAGGGCAAGGATGTCGGAGAGTTCATCCAGAAGAAGCGCCACTATATAATCAGCAGCGACATAAGAAAGAAACTCGGTCTGGGAGAACACGACACGAACATAGGAATCTGGCTCCGCGATCTGATGTCGCATACGGAAAGCCCCTCAAAAGACCGGATGTAAGACTTTCACCGGAAAGAATTTCGTCACATTCCCACAAACCACTGATACACTGCATATTACATAGCCATAATTTTTCACGAAAGATATCAATGTAAAACTTTTCCACGGTAATTTTGTGTCAAAACCGACACATTCATGACAGAGAAAAGTTTCAGGAAAATCAACAGGACTGCAGCGCTGGCAGTACTCTCAACAGCGACTATTACCTACCTTCTCACAATCGAACCTACGGTCTCGTTCTGGGACTGCGGAGAGTTCATAGCATCTTCCTACAAGCTGGAGGTAGGCCATCCTCCCGGAAACCCTGTCTGGCAGATATTCGCAAAAGTCTTCACACTTCTTACCGGTCCCGAACACGCTGCGGCGGCAATAAACGCCTGCAGCGCGACCTGCTCCGCCTTCACGATCTTCTTTCTGTATCTGACAATAGTATTCTTCGCAAGAAGAATGACAGCAAGGAAGGAATACAGTCTCTCTGAAACAGTCGCAATCTGCGGAGCCGGAGTTACAGGAGCCCTGGTATACTGCTTCAGCGACACATTCTGGTTCTCCGCCGTAGAAGCCGAGGTCTATGCAATGTCCTCCCTGCTCACAGCCATTGTATTCTGGCTGATGACACGCTGGTATGAAGAAGCTGACCAGCCCTATTCCGGAAGATGGATAGTGCTCATCTGCTTCCTCATGGGACTCTCCATAGGAGTGCACCTGCTGAATCTCCTCAGCATTCCTGCAATAGTCTTCATGTACTTCTACCGTATGAAGGAGGACGGAAGATACAGCCTCAGGCAACTGCTCGGGATATTCATCCTGTCATGTGCGATACTTGCCGCAATCCTCTTCGGGCTCATCCCGCTTCTTCCGAAGGCCGCGGCATATTCCGACCTGCTGTTCGTCAATGTATTCGGACTTCCGTTCAACAGCGGCGCAGCCACGTTCATGGTCCTGCTGCTGGCGGGCCTCTTCGTCGGTCTGTCCACGACCCTCAGGCGCGGACAGACCGTCGCCAATACGGTTCTTCTCTGCCTTACGGCCATAATCATCGGCTTTTCCATGTATGCGACCGTCATCATACGCTCGAGCGCCGGTACCCCGATGAATGAAAACAAGCCCGACAATCCCTTCACTCTGATGAGTTACCTGAACCGTGACCAGTACCCGAAGGGGCCGGTCGTATACGGGGAATACTTCGATTCAGACTATGAGATAACGGACAAGGAATACTGGGCGAGAATGGATGACGGATACGTCAAGGCATCGTTCCCGGATATCAGGTACACCCCTGAATCCAAGATGTTCTTCCCACGGATGTGGGACTACAGAGAAGATTCATACATAGAAATCTACAGATCGTACATGAAAGAGAAGAACCGCAAGCCTACCTTCTTCGAGAACCTCCGTTTCTTGTTCGACTACCAGCTGAACTGGATGTACTGGAGATACTTCATGTGGAACTTTGCCGGAAGACAGAACGAGATCCACAGTCCGCTGCCCGGAGACATATTCAAAGGCAACTGGGAATGCGGCATAGGACCCATCGACAGGCTCAGGCTCGGCGACCAGTCAGACGCTCCTGCCTATCTTGCCGGAAACAAGGGTAAGAACCACTACTACATGCTTCCTCTGATACTTGGTCTCATAGGTATCTTCACCCAATACTCCAAGGACAGGAGAGGCTGCTGGCTGAACTTCCTCATGTTCTTCATGACAGGCATAGCCATAGTCCTTTACCTCAACCAGTCTCCCCTTCAGGTGCGTGAAAGGGATTATGCCTACGCCGGTTCATTCTATTTCTTCAGCGTATGGATCGGTCTGGGAGTGATGGGGCTGGCTTTTCATACCGGACGAAGCCGGGGACTCCTCACATGCATCGCCTTCGTCGCCGCCTGTCTCGGAGTCCCGGCCCTCATGGCAGCCGAGAACTGGGACGACCACGACCGCAGCAACCGCCATACGGCCCGCGAACTGGGAATGAACTATCTGCGTGGAGTCGGGGAAAACGGGATCCTCGTCACCCACGGAGACAACGACACCTTCCCGATATGGTACATGCAGGAAGTCGAGGGCTTCCGGACGGACGTGCGTGTCGTCAACACATCGCTGCTTGGTGCGGACTGGCACATAGACCAGATGAAGCAGGCAGCGAACGGATCCGCACCGCTGGACCTGAGCATCGGGAAAAGGCAGTACATGCTGGGAGAGAATGAATATGTGCTCATCTATGACCCGAGGGACAGCGTCTATCCTCTGGCTGATGTGATGCGGGTGTTCAGACATCCGGATGCGAAGATTCCTCTGACAAACGGAGAATACGCGAACTATATCGCATCGAGAAGGTTCTCCATCCCGGTCAACAAGGAAAATGTGATCAGATACGGAATACTCGACGAGAAATACGCAGACCTGATCCCTTCCGAGATAGTGCTGACAATACCAGAGGACAAGAACGGGATCACTAAGCCGGAGCTCTTCATGCTCGACCTGCTTTCAAACTATGAGTGGGACAGACCTCTTAACCTCCTGAGCGCAGGAGGAGACCTGCAGATAGGCATCAAGGACTATCTGATGTACGACGGCTTCACATACCGCTTCGTTCCTATCAGGAACAGGACAAACCTTCATGAAAACGGGTTTACCGATCCGGAGGAGCTTTATCGTAAGATGACCTCCCTCTACACATGGGAGAGCCTTGAAGACAAGGACTGGCTGGTGGATTACCAGAACACCTACACCTTTACAGGAGTCATGTCACAAAGAAAGATGTTCACCTTGGTTGCACAGGAACTGATAAAGGCAGGTGAGAATGAGAAGGCAGTCGGGATGCTTGACATGTGCCGGAAGGTGGTTCCTGAAGAGAACTTTCCTCTGGACCTGACGATATACGGTCTGAACAACGAGATGGATGTAGTCGGCATGGTGGAGGCCTACTATCTTGCAGGAGCACCTTCGAAGGCATCGCAGCTGGGGGAAGCACTGCTTTCGTCGGTCATGGAATCCGCAGCCTTCTTCCTGAACCATTACGAGGAAGGAAACAGATATTTCGAATCATGCTATAACATCCTTGCATATCTCGCCGCTGTCGCGGACGATTCGGGAGACCATGAGCTGGCCTCGTCGGTACGGGACAGATTCAACAGGATGCTCGATGCGGAGGAATAAAAAAACGCCCCTTGACGGGGCGTTCAGTTATTTATGCTACATCCTTTCCGGAAGCGTGATTCCAAGGATTGACATCGCCTTGCTCAGAACCTTGGCGATCGTCTCGACAAGGACAAGCCTGTACTCGAGAAGCGCCTGATTCTCCTCGCGCAGGATCGGAGTATCGTGATAATACTGGTTGAATTCCTTTGCAAGCTCGTATGCATAGTTTGCGATGACTGCCGGAGAGTGTGCCGCACCGGCCTCAGCCACCTTCGCAGGGAATGTATTGAGTATCTTTATGATACGGACCTCCTTAGGAGTAAGCTCCGACTCCGGTCTGACAGCCGCTGCCGCATGGGAGAGACCCTTTTCGTCAGCCTTGCGGAGGATCGACTTGATACGTGCATGGGTATACTGGATGAAAGGTCCTGTATTACCGTTGAAGTCAATCGATTCCTTAGGATCGAAGAGCATTGTCTTTCGTGGGTCTACCTTGAGGATGAAGTACTTCAGGGCACCGAGGCTGATCATCTTGAAGAGTGCATCCTGCTCCTCCTCAGAGAGGTTGTCGATCTTTCCAAGCTCGAGCGAAGTCTCCTTTGCAGTATTGTACATGGCTGCAATCAGATCGTCTGCATCGACGACTGTTCCCTCACGTGACTTCATCTTGCCTTCAGGAAGCTCCACCATGCCGTATGAAAGGTGGTAGATGCTATCGGCCCAGTCGAAGCCGAGCTTGCCGAGGATGAGCTTGAGCACCTGGAAATGGTAGTTCTGCTCGTTTCCTACGACATAGATATGCTCGTCAAGGCTGTACTCAGCAAAACGCTGCTCAGCTGTTCCGAGGTCCTGGGTCATGTATACCGAAGTTCCGTCGCCACGCAGAAGAAGCTTTCTGTCGAGGCCGTCTGCCGTAAGGTCACACCATACGGAGCCGTCCTCCTGGGTCTCGAAGATGCCTGCTTCAAGTCCCTTCTGCACGAGAGCCTTTCCGAAGAGATAGGTCTGGGATTCATAGTATGTCCTGTCGAAGCTGATTCCGAGGTCTCCGTAAGTCTTGTCGAAGCCTTCGTAAACCCAGCCGTTCATGGTCTTCCAGAGTTCCACTACCTCCGCATCGCCGTTCTCCCACTTGAAAAGCATCTCCTGGGCTGCCTTGAGGGAAGGAGCGTTCTTCTCAGCCTCCTCCTTGGTCATGCCGGAAGCGACAAGCTCGTCGACTTCCTTCTTGTAGAGGTTGTTGAAGGCTACGTAGTAGTCACCCACAAGGTGGTCACCCTTCTTGCCGCTCGATGCAGGAGTCTCGCCGTTACCGAGGACCTTCCATGCATACATGGACTTGCAGATATGGATACCACGGTCGTTCACGAGGTTGACCTTCATTACATTATGGCCGCATACCTCAAGGAGCTTTGCAACCGACCATCCGAGGAGGTTGTTGCGGATGTGTCCGAGGTGGAGAGGCTTGTTCGTGTTAGGGGACGAATACTCGACCATGATGGTCTTTCCCGTTGAAGGGAGCTGTCCGTAATCCTCTGCAGAAGCAATCTCCGCAAATACATTGTTCCAATACACCTCCGAGAATGAGATGTTGAGGAAGCCCTTCACGGTATTGTAGCCTGCTATCTCCGCCACGTTTGTCCTGAGCCACTCTCCTATCGCGTTTCCTGTATTCTCAGGAGTGGTCTTTGATACTTTCAAAAGAGGGAACACTACAAGAGTGTAGTCACCCTCGAATTCCTTGCGTGTCACCTGGACCTGGAGCTGAGCCTCAGGTACCTCAACGCCGTAAAGCGCCTGAATTGCTTCAGACGCTTTAGCTATGATGAATGTTTCTGGAGTCATTATCCTAAATAGCTTTTCAAAAGTTTGCTTCTTGAATTGTTCTTGAGCTTGCGTATTGCCTTTTCCTTGATCTGACGTACGCGCTCCCTTGTAAGTCCGAATCTCTCACCGATCTCCTCGAGGGTCATCTCCTGGCAACCGATGCCGAAGAATGACTTGATGATCTCTCTCTCACGGGTGGCGAGTGTCGAAAGTGCACGCTCGATCTCCTTGTTGAGCGACTCGTTCACGAGACCGCGGTCAGCGCTAGGAGAATCATTGTTCACAAGCACATCGAGGAGGCTGTTGTCCTCTCCCTCGACGAAAGGTGCATCCACAGAGACATGTCTTCCAGAAACCCTGAGGGTATCTGCGATCTTGTCCTTAGGTACGTCGATCATCTCGGAAAGTTCTTCGCTTGAAGGCATACGCTCGTTCTCCTGCTCGAACTTCTGAAGAGCCTTGTTTATCTTATTGAGCGATCCCACCTGGTTGAGAGGCAATCTCACGATTCTCGACTGCTCTGCAAGAGCCTGAAGGATTGACTGACGGATCCACCATACTGCGTACGAGATGAATTTGAATCCTCTTGTCTCATCGAACTTCTCAGCTGCCTTGATAAGGCCGAGGTTACCTTCGTTGATGAGGTCCGGAAGGCTGAGTCCCTGGTTCTGGTACTGCTTCGCAACAGAAACCACGAACCTGAGGTTTGCCCTTGTCAGCTTCTCGAGGGCCGCCTGGTCACCCTTGCGGATCCTCTGGGCAAGCTCTACCTCTTCCTCTACAGTGATAAGTTCTTCCCTTCCGATCTCCTGAAGATACTTGTCAAGAGATGCGCTCTCACGGTTGGTAATCGATTTTGTAATCTTTAACTGTCTCATTCCAAATATATAAGTTTATTCTGCTTCCTATATTCCGAAGCCGAAATAACCTGTTCTTCCGGAAGGGGTCACACCTTCGATGAAAACCGTCCTCTTCGACTTCTTCACTATGTCAATCACGTCCTGAGGCGTCTTCACCGGATGGTCGTTCACATACATGATGATGAATCCTTCGGTCGCACCTGCCTCCATGAGTTTTCCAGGTCCGAGCTCGACGATCTCGACTCCGTTCCTTATGCCGAACTTCGCGAGAGTCTCTTCATCCGCTTCCTTTATTGAAGAACCGTAGAACGCAACCGAACCGTCGCCTGTCTCAACACCGTTCTCCTGGGCCATACCCTTGAAGGTCACGTCGAAGGTCTTCTCCTTTCCGTCCCTGATCACAGTAACCACAGCCTTGTCTCCCGGAGAGTATCTGCTGATGGTTTCCTGAACCGAAGGACCTCCTGTAACCTTGACGGAATCTATGGCGATGAGCACGTCACCAGCCTTGATTCCGGCCACGTCAGCGGCGCTGCTTTTTGAAACCTCGCTAATATATACGCCGTTTCTTGAAGAAAGTTTCAACTCCTCTGCAATTTTGTCGTCGATAGGTCCCATGGTGATTCCGAGTACGGCTCTCTGGACTGTTCCGAAGTCCATGAGGTCATAGACGATCTTCTTGACGATGTTCACAGGTACGGCAAACGAATATCCTGAATATGAACCGGTCTGGGAATAGATGGCCGTGTTTATGCCGACCAGGCTTCCTGACTTGTCTACAAGGGCTCCACCACTGTTTCCAGGATTCACGGCAGCATCTGTCTGGATGAATGACTCGATCTTGAATTCGCCGGTATAGTTCGGCATCGAGCGTCCCTTGGCGCTGACGATGCCGGCAGTGATGGTCGAGCGGAGATCATATGGAGATCCGATCGCGATCACCCACTCTCCGAGACGGAGCTTGTCAGAGTCTCCGAAAGGAATTACCGGAAGTCCGGTCGCCTCCACTTTGAGAAGAGCGACATCCGTTGCCGGGTCCGTTCCTACCAAGGTAGCCGGATAGGTCTGGTTGTTGTTGAGGGTCACCTCGATCTTTGTCGCACCGTCGATGACGTGGTTGTTGGTAACTATGTATCCGTCCTCACGGATGATTACGCCGGAACCGCTGCCGACCCTTTCCCTCTGCTGGGGAGCGCCGCCACCCTGCGGGAATCCGAAGAAATATTCGAATATCGAACTTGGAGCCTGCTGCATGGTCTGGGTGGATGTCACTTTGACATATACGACAGCATCGACTGCCGATTCGGCAGCATATGTGAAGTCAGGCCAGTCGTCCTGCATCAGATTGACCGTGCGGAACATGGCTCCGTCTGCACGCGATTCTACGGTAACGACATTGTCGGATGCCATGAAATTAACGACAGCATAAGCCGTTAAGCCTCCTGCCAATGCGGAAAGCAATGTAATCAAAATGCCTTTTCTCATATAAATATCGTATTAACTTGTTTTTATTAAGCAGTATTGATAAATCATGGCATAATTTTTCAAAAAATATGCCATCACCATTGGAAATTATTTCTTATATTTGTTCGATTAATATGCGGTATTATGCCGCGCTCAAAAAGATGATAATTTAAATGATATAATTATGAAGGTAATCATTTCAAGTTCAGAACTTCTCAGAGCAGTCATGGCTGTTGCCAAGGCTATTCCGGCAAAGTCGCCGCTCCCTATCCTTGAGAACTTCCTTTTCGACCTCAAGGGTAATGTACTGGAGATCACAGCTTCAGACTCGGAGCTCACCCTCAAGACCCAGGTAGAGGTGGAGAGCACTTCTGAAGAAGGAAGGATAGCAGTTCCTGCAAAGCACATGATGGACCTCCTCAAGGAGCTTCCTGACCAGCCTCTGACCATCAGCACCACAAGCGACAGCTCTTTCGTATGCAGCTGGGCAAGCGGTGAATCCACCCTCCCATACTTCCCTGCAGAAGACTATCCTGAAATAACAGGCACAGACGACACTGCAGTCACACTCCAGTTCCCTGCACAGAGCCTTGTGGACGGTATTGCAAGCACGATATACGCGACTGCAGACGACGAGATACGCCCTGCGATGAACGGTATCCTCTTCGATATCGACACGGCATCGACCACCCTCGTGGCATCGGACTCTCATAAGCTCATATGCTACACCACAGCAGACGTGAACGCTTCGGAGAAGGCATCTTTCATCCTTCACAAGAAGCCGGCAGGAATCCTCAAGGCGATCATCGGCAAGGATGTGGAGACCGTGGAGATCGCTTTCGACTCAAAGAACGCCACATTCAGCTTCGGTCAGACAACAGTGATCTGCCGTCTTGTCGTAGGAAAATATCCGAAGTACCGTGACGTGATCCCTCAGAACAACTCGAACATCCTCAGGATCAACCGCGTGCAGCTCCTCAACACCGTGCGCCGCGTATCCGTATGCTCGAACAAGGCATCGAACCACATCAAGTTCGACCTGAAGAACGGATCGCTGATGATATCGGCCCAGGATCTCGGTTTCTCAATCGCAGCACACGAAACAATGCAGTGCCAGTATGAAGGAGATGACCTGACCATAGGATTCAAGTCTCCGTTCATCATAGAGATCCTCTCGAACATGGGTTGCGGAGAGGTTGTGATGAAGTTCCTTGACAGCAAGAGGGCGGCTCTGGTAGTTCCTGCTGAAGACGAGGCTGAAAGCGAAAAGATCTGCGGTATCATCATGCCTATTATGATTTCGTAATCATGGAACTGAATCTTGAAAGACCGTTATTGTTTTTTGACATAGAAAGCACAGGGCTCAACATCGCGTCAGACTCGATCATCGAGCTCTGCTTCGTCAAGATATTGCCCGGAGGAGAACAAAGGGTAAAGACCTGGCGTGTAAAGCCTTGGGACTATGAACACAACTGTCAGAGGGCAATCAACCCTTCAGCCCAGGCAGTTCACGGAATATCAGCTGAAGACCTTGCGGACTGTCCGACTTTCAGCGATATCGCTGACGAAGTAGTCGAATGGATCGCTGACAGTGACCTTGCCGGCTTCAATTCGGCCAAGTTCGATCTTCCGATGCTTGCAGAGGAGATCGAACGTGTACGCAGGTGGCGAAGCCGCGAGCTTCCGATCGACCTCCACCATATGAAGATGGTCGATGTACAGAACATATTCCACGCGATGGAGCCACGCACATTGAAGGCGGCATACCTCTTCTACTGCGGCCGCGACCTTGAAAACGCCCATGCAGCTGAAGCTGATACCCTTGCGACCTACGAAGTGCTCAAGGGCCAGCTCGACAGATATGCAGGCGACCCACGCATAGAGAACAACGTCGACAAGCTCGCAAAATTCTCGACCAAGCAGAGGACTGTGGACTACGCAGGAAGGCTCGTGCTCAACGACAAGGACGAACCTGTAGTCAGCTTCGGAAAGCATAAGGGAAAGACTGCAAGGGAGGTCTACTTCAGCGAGCCGTCGTATTTCGCATGGATAGACAACGGAGACTTCACCCTTGACACCAAACGTCAGTTCGCCCTGCTGAAGGCTCAGTTCGAAGCTGAAAGAAAGGCGGCATATCAGGAAAGGAAGACTGCTGCACCGATTCCGAGGACAAAGGGATATACTCCGTTCGAAGGACTCGGTGACCTTTTCTCACAGGAAAAGGACTAGGATATGAACATCATAACAAGACCATACGGAAGCAGTTCCTGCTACTGCCGTCCCGACACGACATGGGAGAGGGAGGACAAGGATTTCTATGTCCCTGACAGCGTGGAGGTCCTTTACTGGGCACCGGTAGTGTTTGCCCGCATAGGCAAGGCAGGGAAATGCATAGGACAGAAGTTCGCGTCCCGCTATTATGACGGATATGGTTTCGGTGCGTTGCTGTACTGCAACGACGGACCTGTTGCATTCACCTCCTGCGCCGACCACACTTCCCGTCTTCCGTTCCCGCTTAACGGACCTGATATCCTTGATGAAGGAAAGGAGTACAGTGTAACCGTAAACGGAGAGGCCGTCTTTACAGGAGTTGCAGAAAGGGCCCTGATCGAGGATACGATCTGCATGGCTTCAGGAACGACTTCCCTGCGTATAGGTGACTTTGTTGCTGTAGAGATGGGGCCTGTCAGACCGCTTGCCTCGAAGAAAGACCCGGAGGCAAGGATTGAAGGCCGGCTCAACGGAGAGGTCACATATGGCTTCAAGCTGATATTCTAGCATGTCATTTGCTGATTACCTGAACATTTTAAAACTATATTGAACATGAAGAATCTTAAGACAATGGCCCTCGTGATGGCCGCTATGATAAGCATCTGTGCATGTGGAAATGCAGGTGCAAGAAACGACAGGAAGAAGGCTTCCGACTCAAAGGCAGTCGTGGAACTGAATTCCGAGACATTCCAGACAAAGATATGTGACATTACAAAGGAGGACGCAGATTTTCTTGGCGACAAGCCTGCAATTGTGGACTTTACAGCGACATGGTGCGGACCATGCCAGAGACTGGCACCTATCCTTGAGGAGCTTGCAAAGGAGTACAAGGGCAAGGTGGATGTATATAAGGTAGATGTGGACAAGTGCAGAGATCTGGCTGAGGCATTCAAGATCAGCTCGATTCCTGCGATGCTCTTCATCCCGAAGGACGGTACTCCTCAGATGCTGATCGGTCTTCGCGACAAGGCAACGCTTAAAGGGGAAATCGACAAGATACTCCTTGGAAAATAAAGAAATCCGCTCGGACGACGTCACGAGCGGATTTTTTTTTTGAGCCACCTATGGGATTCGAACCCACGACCTTCGCGTTACGAATGCGATGCTCTACCGACTAAGCTAAAGTGGCAACGAAACTCCTTTTTGCAAAGGGACTGCAAATATAGAGAATTTTTGAATAAATTTGCGGAATCATGGAAAACAATTCGGCAGATATTATAATTATTGGAGGCGGCGCTGCCGGCCTGATGGCCGGGGCAGGCGCCGCCCGGACATATGCATCGCTGGGGATCAAGGGACGTGTCATCATACTTGAAAAGATGACTCGCCCGGGCAGAAAGATAATGATAACCGGCAAGGGACGGTGCAACTTCACGAATCTAAAGGCGTGGAACGAGTTCTCTGGGCACATCCACCCCAAGCCAAATGCTCTCAAGCCGGCCTTCCATAATCTGACTTCTGAAAAGATGATGGAGTTTCTGGAAAGCCATGGACTTGAGACCGTCGTTGAAAGAGGAGACAGGGTATTTCCTGCATCGCATCTCGCTTCCGATGTAGTCGATACCCTCGCAAAGGCAGCTCGCGAGGCAGGAGCCGAGCTGCTTTGCGGCAAGGAGGTCGTGGAGATTGCCGACGTGGGGATCTCCTTCAATATCGGATGTGCCGACGGCTCGACCTATGACTGCCGGAAACTGATCATATGTACCGGAGGACTTTCCTACCCGAAGACCGGCTCCACAGGAGACGGCTACATATGGGCCCGGGAAATGGGCCATTCCATCCGCCCGCTCTTCCCTTCCCTGACCGCTGTCGTTCCGAAGGGATACAAGGTTTCCGAACAGACGGGCAACGCAGGGAAAGGCCATATAGACAGGAGCGTACAGCTGTCTGAAACAGGTTCAAGCCTTTGCGGCAACCAGCTGAAGAATGTGGGGCTGAGCATCTTTGTGGACGGGAATGAGGTCCAGAGTGAATTCGGTGACCTGGATTTCACTGACGGAGGTATCGAAGGTCCTATCGGATTCAAGGTAAGCCGGAGATGTGTGAACGCCGTCATCAACGGCTCCAAGGTCACTGCAGTCATAGACCTCAAGCCGGCTGTAGAGCTGGAGGACCTGACGGTACGTATCGGTACTCTATGGAACGAGATATCAAAGGACAAGAGGAATGCGAACAGACTTTACAAGGACAGGTTCAGGATACTCCTGACAAAGCTGCTTCCTATGTCCCTTATCCCTGCATTCTCAAGTCTCAACCCTAACGTAGACCACAAGACGCTGGCAAAGGCTCTCAAGAACTGGAAGATGGAGATCTCGGGATATGTAGGATATGAAAGATGCGTAGTTACTGCTGGAGGGGTAAGTCTCGAGGAAGTTACAGCCAAGACTCTTGAATCCAGGCTTGTCCCAGGTCTGTACTTCGCCGGCGAAGTACTTGACCTTGATGCAGATACAGGAGGTTATAATCTTCAGATCGCCTTCTCTACAGGCTATCTCGCAGGCATTTCCGCTGCCAAGGCTTAGATGACTCCGGAGCCGAGCATCTCATCACCGTCGTACCATACCGCGAACTGTCCCGGAGTGATGCCTCTCTGAGGTGTATCGAAGAGGATGTAGAGTCCGTTGTCACGCATGACAGCAGTCGCATCCTGAAGAGGCTGGCGGTAACGGATCCTGACACGGTAACGGCGTATTTCACCGGGAACCATCTTCAGGTCCCGGCGTATCCAATGGATTTCCTCTGGAGCGATGCGAAGACAGCTGCGTGAAAGTCCCTTGTGGGTGTGACCCTCTCCGACATAGATTATGTTGTCCGGTATATCTGTCTCGATCACAAAGATGGAATCCTTGTGTCCGCCTACGTTAAGGCCCTTGCGCTGTCCTATGGTATAGAACTGTGCTCCATCGTGCTTTCCAACTATCTTTCCGAACGGATTTTCCTTATAGCGGGTCTTCTTTATATGCTTCCGGCCGCTCCTGTATGTCTCGGTCTCGAATCTGATATCATAGCGCACCGGCAGGGATAGACGCAGCAGGTCATCATCCGACAGTGCGGCAATCTTTTCCTGCGAGAACGGGCATCCCGGCACCGGAACAGAAACCGCCTTGTCTTCCGATACATAATCAGTTATCATCTTGACCTCGCCTTCTTCCTTCATGATGGATGCAAGAGTCTCCCTTATGAATGCATATTGCCCGTTTTCAGCATAATATGCATCATATACCTCTACAATATCCCCTTCGCACGGCTTGAGCTTCTGCTGGAGGAAGGTCGGAAGATCTACCTTTCCGACAAAGCATATTCCCTGAGAGTCCTTCTTGTCCGCGGAAGGCAGGTCAGCCTCATGGGCTATACGCCTTACCTCAGGCTTGACAATATCGCCAATCGGGAACATCGCCTTTGAGAGCTGCTCCTGGGAGAGCTGACAGAGGAAATAGCTCTGGTCCTTGTTAGGATCGGTACCCGCAAGAATCCTATGCACCGTCTGTCCGTCAGGACCCTGCACAGTCTCCTTTCTGCAATAATGTCCTGTAGCCACATAGTCTGCTCCAAGCTTTTCAGCACATTTAAGGAAGGCATCGAACTTTATCTCCCTGTTGCAGAGCACGTCCGGATTTGGCGTACGTCCCTTTTCATACTCGTCAAACATATAATCGACAACTCTCTGACGGTATTCCTTACTCAGGTCGACGAAATAGAAAGGTATGCCGATCTTCCTTGCCACCATTTCAGCCACGAAACGGTCTTCTTCCCATTCGCAGTCTCCGTGGAGGGTCGTGGATGCATCGTGCCAGTTCTGCATGAAAAGGGCGAAGACATCATATCCCTGCTGCTTCAGCAAGAGGGCTGCAACACTCGAATCCACACCTCCGGACAGGCCTATACATACCTTAATCTTCTGATTTTCCGTCATATCTTGGTCTTATTTGACAAAAAGCATTATATTTGTGAAGTCTGCAAAGATAATTCAATTGATCTGTTATGACAAACAAAGAAATAAAAATCGCCTTTAAGGAGTATGAGTCCCTCGACCAGCTGGAAGCATGTGACAGGACTCTTGCCGAAGCGGCCATCGAAGCTACAGGGCAGTCATATGCCCCATATTCGAATTTCAATGTAGGTGCTGCCGTACTTTTTGAAGACGGAGTCATCATAAAGGGAGCAAATCAGGAGAATGCGGCCTATCCTTCCGGTCTGTGCGCAGAAAGGACCGCTCTGTTCTACGCAAGTTCAAGCCGGCCCGACAAGGCGATGACAGGCATCGCCATAGCAGCCGGACAGAACGGAAAGCTGTGTGCGGATCCTGCAACGCCTTGCGGAGCCTGCCGTCAGGTCATGGCCCAGTACCAGACAAAGGGCGGAGTACCTATGAAGGTCATCCTTGTAGGTTCTGAAAAGATATGGGTTTTCGATAAGGTAGACGATCTCCTGCCTCTTATCTTCGACAGCATCTGATACAATTCGGACATTTATTTTTGCCGAATAATAAAAAGTGCGTATATTTGCACTCGGGAAAGTCATACACGACCAGCTCCCTCTGAATTCCCCCAGGGCTTGACCGCAGCAAGGGTAGGAGGTCGTAGCGGTGCGATGTATCAAGCTTTCCCTTTTTTCGTATATGCAGGGAAAGCTATTTCTCTTCGGTATAGAATTCTATTATGCGGGCGATAGCTCTCTGACACACAGGACAGAAGCTTTCGGCCGCGTTTGTCTTCATGCGGCAGTCAGGGAACGGGCGGTACACACCCTTCGACTGATATCCCGCGCCCTCGTACACACCGATCATCGATTCCATCGACACCCCGTCATGGAACTTTTCCCATATGTTTCCATCCACCGGCTCAGTCGGTATGACGATGACCTTCGGAAGCATGTCGTCCCACTTCGATTCAAAATCATAAAGCGTCGTGATGTTCTGTTCCCATGGTTCGCTCTCGGAATAATAATATTCAACGAACTGGTCGTCGTAATAGTACTCATCGGCGAGGCCGGCGAAGCTGTGGCCGAACTCATGGACCACGACAGGTCTGAATGCGGTATGTCCCGCCGTAGTGAGAGTGTATGAATTGAAGATTCCACCACCGCCGTAAGTATCTGTGTTAGCGAGGATTACAAGATGCTCATACGGCACGCCGCAAAGAGCGTCATGCATCTTCCACACGCTTGAGGTAGTCAGATATCTGTCGGTATAGAAAGTATCATAGTTCGAGCCCACAGCTGTGTTCTTCCAGAGTCCCTCTCGAGGGACGCTCACTCCGCTGTCCTCTGACTCGAGAGCAACCGCGACAAAATTGAACCTGTCACGGTAGTCGGAGAACGGAGCATGGGCAAGTATCGCATCGACCGCCGTCTGTGCATCCGTATAGAACTTTTCTGTTTCTGCTGCGGTATATCCTTCCGCTACTATGGCAACATCTATCTTATCTTCCGGGGTTCCGCTTTCGAGAAGGTACCTGTGCCGGGGAACTTCCGGTGTGACATGCTTTATGAGGATATCTTCCGGATCGACCACATGACTGAGAGATGCAGACACATTGCCGTAGAAATCATAGAGTTCCACCTGCACCTTCGACTTTCCGGAAGGCATCGGAAGAAGGAAGGTATTCTCGAAGGCCTTACGCAGACGGGTTGCCTCCTCTGTTGTCTTCCATTCCTGGAAAAGGGTTGAAAATGCCTGCCTGTAGACCACCTCTCCTGAAGAAAGGTCAGTCATGCAGATCTGTCCGTTTCCCTTGAGAGGAGCCTCGTCAAGATTCACCCTGCGTCCGGCCCAGCAGTCAAAGCTGCTCAGCCTTGCCAGGGAAATCTCCGTAGCCTTGTCTGTTCCGGAAAACACATAATCAACTCTCAAGGTCCGCTCCTGGGCAGAAGCATGAAGCAATGACATCAAGGTTAAAATCAGGGCTAAAACACAAGTTTTCATAACAAACTAATAATCACAAGGTTACCTGATTAGCCTGCCGCCCCGGGGCGGCAGGCTAATCGGCTAAAACACTGGGCAGCAATGTTTTAGCCAATATTTAAATCTTCGCGGCGCAGTTGATTCCGTCGAGGGCGGACGAAACTATGCCGCCGGCATAGCCCGCGCCCTCGCCGCAAGGGTATAGGCCGGCCACCTGGGTATGTTCCAATGTATCAGGGTCTCGCGGTATGCGTACAGGAGAAGATGTGCGGGACTCCACTCCCAGAAGGAGGGCATCGTTGGTATAGTAACCGTGCATCTTCTTGTTGCCGATCTCCGGGAAGGCATATTTGAGTCTGAGCGACACATGTTCAGGCAGGAGCTCATGGAGAGGGGCATTAGCAGCACCGGGATGATAGGATGTCTGAGGCAGTCCTGTCGAAGGTATCCTTCTGCAGAAGTCCATCATCCTCTGAGCCGGTGCCTTCAGGGATCCCGTATACTCGAACATCTTTCTTTCAACATCCTTCTGGAACTGCAGCAGGGCCAGTGGTCCATGCTGGGCATATTCAGGGAAATCCTCAGGTTCGATCTGCACCACCACACCTGAATTGGCCCATTTCGAATTACGCGCGGAATTCGACATTCCGTTAAGCACAAGCTCGCCTTCCGCAGTCGCCGCCGGTACAAGTATTCCTCCCGGGCACATGCAGAACGAGAAGACTCCCCTTCCCTCTATCTGGGTGACGAAGGAATATTCTGCAGTAGGCATGTACGGCTGGTACTTGCCGTGGTATTGTATCTTGTTGATCAGGGACTGAGGATGCTCCACACGTACTCCGAGAGCGAAGCCCTTTGCCTGGATTTCCCAACCCTTCCGGTCGAACATCTCATAGATGTCACGGGCAGAGTGGCCTGTGGCAAGGATGACCTTACGGGACGACCAGATCTGTCCGCCATTGCATACGACATCAAATGAACCGTCCCCTTTCTTCACGATATCGGTGACACGCGAATCGAAATGATATTCGCCGCCATGCTCGGTTATGCACTTTCGTATATTCTCCACTACGACCGGAAGCTTGTCACTTCCTATATGCGGGTGGGCGTCTATAAGGATGGCAGGATCAGCTCCGAAACGAACAAGCTGGTGAAGGACTTCACGTATGTCACCCCTCTTTGACGAACGGGTATACAGCTTTCCGTCAGAAAAGGTACCTGCACCGCCTTCGCCGAAACAGTAGTTGGAATCAGGATTGACTGTACCTTCCTTGGAGAGCTTGGCCATGTCGAACTTGCGGGCATGGACATCCTTTCCCCTTTCAAGGATCACAGGTTTGAAACCGCGCATCAACAACCTCAGAGCAGCAAACATTCCTGCAGGACCGGCCCCGATGATTATAACAGGTTCGGCAGCAGATACGTCCTTGTATTCTTCAAGCACATATTCAGGCACTGTCTCATCCGGCTTGTACACTTCGAGTCTGTATCTGTACAGGATGTCATTGCGGGCATCTATCGAGCGGCGCATCACTCGGTACTTCACCTGGGTCTTCACCTTCGGCGACATTCCAAGGGCCTTTATTGCGGCTGTCCTTATCTCATCCTCAGACAGTTCCCTTCCCAGTTTGCAGGTTATCTCTATTTCTTTCATTTCAATTCATGTTAATGTAAGGATCAGAACTCCGCCAGACGGCTGACAGGAGCAACGTCAAGGGACGAGCGCTCGCCGTTCCGGTAATGGAACCATCCGGCGATCGCGATCATCGCCGCATTGTCGGTCGTGAACTTGAACTCGGGAAGGAAGGTGGTCCATCCCCTCCTGCGTCCCTCCTCTTCGATCCGGGCACGCAGGCCGCTGTTTGCGGAAACGCCGCCACCTATGGTGATCTGCCTGATTCCCGTCTGCTTTGCAGCCTTGATCAGTTTGTCCATAAGTATGTCTATCAGAGCCTTCTGGAAACTTGCACAGATATCGGCCTTGTTCTTTTCCATGAATTCTGGATCAAGGGCCATCTGGTCACGTACGAAATACAGCAGCGAGGTCTTGATGCCGCTGAAACTGTAGTCAAGTCCTGGGATATGTGGTTTCGAGAACTTGAACTTAAGAGGATCTCCTTCCTTTGCAAGACGGTCTACTATAGGACCGCCGGGATAGCCAAGACCCATCATCTTGGAGCATTTGTCGAATGCCTCGCCGACAGCATCGTCAATGGTCTGACCGAGTATCTCATATTCCAGAGGGCTGTTCACCTTTACTATCTGCGAGTTGCCTCCTGACACAAGGAGACAGAGATAAGGGAATTCCGGCTGACGGTTTTCGCTGTCATGCTGCTTTATGAAATTGGCAAGTATATGGCCCTGGAGATGGTTGACCTCCACAAGCGGCTTGTCCAGAGACATGGCAAGTCCCTTCGCGAAGGAGGTACCCACGAGAAGCGAACCGAGCAGGCCCGGACCTCTCGTAAATGCGATGGCGGTTATATCTTCCGGCCGGATTCCTGCACGAGTGACCGCCTCGCTTACGACAGGTACTATGTTGACCTGATGGGCACGGGAAGCAAGCTCCGGAATCACACCGCCATAGGCCTTGTGAACATCCTGACTTGCAAGCACATTGGACAGGAGATACCCGTCCTTTATGACTGCTGCTGACGTATCGTCACACGACGATTCTATTCCTAAAATGATTTCTGACATAAAGGCATGTTTTATGCTTTCCTTAGCAGGGACAAAATTACGGATTTTATCCGATATTTTTACTATTTTTGCAAGTTGGACATTAAAAAGCATTCAGGTCATCAAAAGAGCCATCAAAATATTCTGGCGCGTCCTTGTCGCCACATCATGCATCATCTTTGCGGCAGCTCTGACAATACAGCTCCCGCAGGTGCAGACATATGTGGCAGACAAGTTCGTAGGAATCGTTTCAGACAAGCTTGACGGTGAGATAACCTTTGAGAAGATACACCTGAAACCTTTCACTACCCTGGTCCTTAAAAATGCTGTCATCACAGACAGAAACCCTGTCCTTGACCCTACAGATTCCACCAGCGTCAGGATCGACACCTTCTTCCGGTCCGAGTACATAATCGCCAGATTCAC
The DNA here is from genome assembly GCA_015060385.1 of Bacteroidales bacterium. Classification (GTDB taxonomy): domain Bacteria; phylum Bacteroidota; class Bacteroidia; order Bacteroidales; family UBA932; genus Cryptobacteroides. The sequence continues at coordinate 9,906 of SUYO01000013.1, read as the reverse complement.
TATGGAGGGTCTCTTCAGGCAGGAGGGTCTCCATATTGACAAGGTATTCATCGACAATGCACAGATGAACCTTGTCATAGAAGATACTTCAGACACAAAAACCACCAACAATCTCTCCCGGATATTCCGGATCAGGAAAAAGGAGGTTCCAAAGGAACCGGATGATAAGGAACTGTTTCATATCAGAAAGGTCGAGATCCATGACATGGGTTTTGTCATGAAGAGCTACAAGAGCATAAAGCCTGATCATTCGGACGGCGGCATTGACTGGAACGACATGGATATCAGAGGAATTCAGTTGAACGCCAAGGAACTTCAGTTCAAGGGAGGCATCATGACCGGTGAACTCATTGACCTGACCTTCAGGGAGAAGAGCGGTTATCTCGTGGAACAGATGAGCGGAACCGTCAAGGTCGGCAATGGCAGGACCATAGTGGAAGACCTGCTGATTGACGACCCCTTGTCTGAAGTACACCTTCCCCTCTTCATGATGAGTTACAAGAACGTCAAGGCCTTCAACGACTTCATTGCTCAGGTGAAGATAGACGGAGATATCTCCGGCAGTCTGCTTGACTTCAACACCTTGTCATATTTCGCTCCTGAGCTTGCCGGCAACAGGCTGAAGCTGGCAGTTTCAGGAAAAATGTCCGGATATGTAGAGGACTTCACATTCACTGATGTAGCAGTAGAATCAGAGTCAGGAGGCTTCAAGGGGCGTACAAGCGGAAGAATGACAGGTCTGCCTGAAATTGAAGATACACGTCTGAGCGCAGATCTTAATGACTTTACAGTCACCAGCACCGGACTTGAGGACTTCATTTCCCAATGGATCAAGGGTGAGAAAAAACCGGATATAGACAGATATGCCAGAGGTACTTCGTTCCATATCAACGGTAAAGGTTCCGGCTTTATGAACAGTCTTAGGGTGAATGTGGACCTGACCTCCCTTCTGGGAAATGTGAGGGCAGATGTCAGACTTGATAATCTGGTAAGAAAGACCAGCAGGCTCGGCATATCAGGCAAAATAAGTTCGGACGATCTTGACATCGGAAAGATCATCGGTACCGAAACGCTTGGTCCATTGACGATGAAAAGTGTCATGAAAACTGAACTTGGAAGCAAGGAAGAGGGCATAGACGTCGCCATTGACACCCTTAAGATCGACAGGCTCTATGCAAACGGATACGACTACAGCGATATAACTGCATTAGGTCATCTTTCGTCTACAGGCTTCGACGGAACAATCGTGTGTAATGATCCTAATCTGAATTTCCTTTTTCAGGGAGCCTTTGCACTATCACCTCAAACACAGAATGCCAGATACAAATTCTTCGTTAATTTAGGTCATGCTGACCTCCATGCAATCAAAATTGACAAGAGAGGGACATCAAGAGTTAACCTAAGAGCCAGTGCGGACTTTACCCGTGCCGGCTCCGGTAACCTTCGAGGAAAGATCGACATTGCCGACGTCAGACTTCAGAACAGCATGGGCAGGAATAACATCGGCGACATAAGTCTCAGTTCATACAGCAGTGACGGCACCTATACCATCAAGCTTAAGTCGAGGTTTGCTGATGGCACATATGCAGGTACCGCTCCTGTCACGACATTCCTGAAAGATCTGAAAGACATAACATTGAAGACCGAGATTCCTGTGTTGTTCACCGACTCGACCTACGTTTGGATGGGTAATTCATATGGACTGGATCTCAGATTCCATGATTCGATGGATCTTTTGAGTTTTGTCATGCCGGGTCTGTATATTGATGAAGGAACCCATCTCAAGGCAGACCTGAACAAGAATGGAGAACTTTCTGCATCCCTGAAATCAGACAGACTTGCCTTCAACAAGAATTATCTGAGAAACATCGAAGCGGATTTTGACAATAAGGATGACGGCTTGAACGCCCTGATGAAATGTTCAGAAATCAAGGTAGGAGCTCTCTCTCTCAAGGACAGCCACCTCAATCTTCATGGAGATGACAACCATGTGGGTATCAAATTCGACTACCACAACGACAGCGAACTTACGAACACCGGTGAAGTAATACTGCACGGCTCGTTCGGACGTGATGAAGACGGTCTGGGAATCGGAATCGAGTTCCTGCCGTCATCGTTGTTCATAAATTCCAAGGAATGGAACTTCCAGCCGTCTTCGATGGAGTGGAGACCTGGAAAGATAGATGTCGATACATTCTCCATAACATCCGGAGATGAAAAGATCAGTCTTTCAGGTAAGGCATCGAGAGATGAGGCTGACACCCTTACCCTCAGTCTTGACCGCTTCGATCTGTCAGTCGCCAATGATGCCATCGGAAAAGATCTCGGCATCAAGGGAGCCGCTACCGGTGCAGTCCAGATCACTTCTCCCCTTACAGACAAAGGAATCCTCGCAGACCTTATCTGTGACTCCACATATTTGGCCGGCAGACCTCTTGGGGTCCTGAACATCGGCAGTAAGTGGAACGAGAACGAGCAGAGCTTCGGCATCCTGCTGAAGAATGAACTTGAGGGAAGAAGCAGTATAGACGCATATGCTACCTTCAAGCCTGACGGAAAAACCATTGATGCCTCTGCCGACCTTGACGGATTCAGCATAAGTTATGCACAACCGCTTCTAACGGAGATATTCAGCGAGATGGACGGCAGCATATCCGGACGCATTGATGTGGCTGGTCCTTTGTCAGGCCTGAGTATCCTCAGTCAGAATACCAGACTTGACGACGGTCTGCTCCGCGTTGCATACACCAATGTACCATACCATGCCGACGGTCCGTTCCACCTGGACGAGACCGGCGCCTACTTTGACAACATCACGCTCAGAGACAATTACACTGGTACAGGAAGCGTCAACGGTAGCATAAACTGGGATCATTTCCGCGACATGAGCTTCAACACCCTCATCAATGTCAATGAGATAGAGGGAATAAACATCATCGAAGACAACGGTTCCGGCTTCTACGGAAGAATCTTCGGCACAGGTAATGTGAGCATCACTGGTCCTATGAAATCGCTTCTCCTTACTGTTGATGCCGTGACCGCAAAGGCGGGGCAGCTCCATGTTCCTGTGTCGAGCGCGGCTGCAGCAGGAAAGATAACCAACCTTCTTCAGTTCAAGGAAGAAGAAAAGATCGTGAGAATCGATCCATATGAGGCGATGATGACAAGGATGGATGCGAAGAGGCAGGAGGAGAACGACTTCACTGTAAAGCTCAGGGTGAACGCCCAGCCTGATGTGGAAGCGTTTGTAGAAATCGACAAGGCATCAGGCAACGTTCTTACCGGTCGTGGAAACGGAATAGTGGATATTGAAGCCGGAGACGACAGGTTCAGCATCAACGGAGACTATATCCTCAACAGCGGAAGCTATACTTTCGTTGCAATGGGACTGGTGAGGAAGGACTTCCAGATCGAGGACGGAAGCTCCATAAGGTTCAACGGAGACATAATGAACAGCACCCTGGACATCAACGCCGTATACAGGACAAAGGCATCGCTTTCAACTCTTCTCGCAGATGAGGAATCCGTATCCAACAAGAGAAACGTGAACTGCGGCATCAGCATTACGGAGAGACTCAGCAATCCTGAACTCAAATTCTCTATCCAGATACCGGACCTCAACCCTATGATCCAGTCAAGGGTGGAAAGCGCTCTCAGCACGGAAGACAAGATCCAGAAGCAGTTCCTTTCGCTCATAGTATCGAACAACTTCCTTCCTGACGAACAGTCAGGAATCGTGAACAACTCGTCCGTACTGTATTCAAATGTTACCGAGATCCTCGCGAACCAGCTGAACAACATATTCCAGAAGCTCGATATTCCTCTTGACCTCGGACTGAACTACCAGCCGAATGAAAGCGGAAACGACATCTTCGACGTTGCGGTATCAACCCAGCTGTTCAACAACAGGGTGGTCGTGAACGGAAACATCGGAAACAAGCAGTACACGACATCCGGCAACCAGAATGATGTCGTAGGCGACCTTGACATAGAGATAAAGCTCAACCGTTCGGGAGCATTCAGACTCAACCTGTTCTCGCACTCGGCGGACCAGTTCTCCAACTATCTGGACAACACCCAGAGGAACGGAGTCGGTCTGATGTACCAGACGGAGTTCAATTCCTTCGGAAAGTTCATACGCAACATCTTCACCAGCAAGGCCAAGAGACAGCAGGCCAAGATGGAGGAGGAACAGGCGATGATCCAGGGAAAGAAGGTGAACATACAGATCGAGGCACCTGACAAAAAGAAGAGAAAAGACAGAACCAATGGAAAATAACAAAGGTACATTATATCTTATCCCCTCTCCTCTCGGGGAAAACGATCCGTCGGAGGTGATTCCGGCTCCTGTGCTTGAATCGCTTAAAGGATTCAGGACATTCGTGGTCGAAGAGGTACGCACTGCAAGGAGGTATCTCTCAAGGGCAGGTCTGAAAGGACAGATAGGAGAGCTCAGTTTCCATGAGCTTAATGAGCACACAGACGCAGCTACCGTAGAGAGCTATCTCAAGCTGTTCGACGACGGGAACGATGTCGCCCTTATATCGGAGGCCGGACTTCCAGCAGTGGCAGACCCCGGAGCTCAGCTTGTAGCGCTGGCACACAGACACGGTATCAAGGTAGTGCCCGCTGTCGGTCCGTCATCCCTCATGCTGGCGCTGATGGCTTCCGGACTCAACGGCCAGTCCTTCGCCTTTTGCGGATACATACCTGCAAAGACTGATGAAAGAAGAAGCCGCCTGAAGACCCTTGAGAAGGTGTCAGCCCAGTTCCGCCAGACACAGATCCTTATCGAGACCCCGTACAGAAACGATTCCCTCTTTGCTGACATCCTTTCTGTATGCGGAGGGTCGACCAAGGTATGCGTTGCCGCAAACATAACCATGCCGGATGCATATATCATGACAAAGAAGGTGTCCGAATGGAAGAAGGAGGGCCTTGTGATCGGTAAAAGGCCATGTGTGTTTTTATTGTTGTCATGCTAAGAGTGTAGAGACATATGGAGAATATAGGAGTCATAGAACTTGAAGGAATGGAATTCAAGGCGTACCACGGCTGCCTCGAGCAGGAAAAGGTGCGCGGCAATGTGTTCACTGTGGATTTCCGCGGAGAGCTTGATCTGTCCGCTGCGGCAGAAAGTGACGATCTGAATGACACCCTGAACTATGGAGAGATATACGGGATAGTTGCAGATGAGATGTCAGTTCCGTCAGAACTGCTTGAGAACGTGGCAGGGCGTATAGTCAAGGCTATAGAAGTACGCTTCCCGGAGCTTGCATCATTTTCCGTAAGGGTTTCCAAGAAGAGGCCGCCGGTGGACGGCGTGGCCCAGTGGTCAAGAGTTACTTTGTTTCATCAAAGTTGATGACTATGTACTACATTGGCCCCCTCCCACTCCGTGGGCCCCGACCGGTCCTGCTGCCGCAGGCTGTTCGCTGCAAAAGTCCGCTGGACTGTTTGCCCGGTCGCTCACGACCCCTAGCCGGGGGGGGTGGCAAAATGCCAATTCCGTACATTAGTCATACAACTTAAATTGATTACACATCTTTATCACTCAATGATAAGAGTAGCGTTCGTTACATTGGGATGTAAGCTGAATTATGCTGAGACATCCACATATGAAAGGGAACTTCTGAAGGAAGGTCTCGAGGCAGTTCCGTGGAGCAAGGGAGCTGACGTCTTCCTTGTCAACACATGTACGGTAACAGAGCATTCCGACAAGAAGAGCCGTAACATCATCAGGAAGCTGCATCGCCAGAATCCTGATGCATTGATCTATGTGACAGGATGTTACGCACAGCTCAAGAAGGCGGAGATCGAAGCGATCGAAGGCGTGACCGCGGTATTCGGCGCGACAGAGAAAAGCCTAATAGTCCCGACCATACTTTCCCGTATCCGTGGACAGGAATTCTGCGGCCGCGACATGAGCACATTCTTCCCGGCTTATTCCAGCGGCGAGAGGACCCGCTCGTTCCTGAAGGTCCAGGACGGATGCGACTACAAATGTCACTACTGTACGGTGCCGTATGCCCGTGGCGAGAGCCGCAACATTCCGATTGCCGAGATCATCCCGCAGGCGGAAGCGATTGCGGCAGAGGGAATAAAGGAGATAGTGCTGACCGGAGTGAACACAGGAGATTTCGGAAAATCCACAGGAGAGACCTTCTTCGAGCTCATAAAAAGGCTCAATGATGTCGAAGGCATAGAGCGTTACAGGATCTCGTCCATCGAGCCTAACCTTCTGACAGAAGAGATGATAGACTGGATAACCTCAGGCACGAAGTTCCTTCCTCACTACCACATTCCGCTCCAGTCAGGCTGCGACACCATACTTCGCGAGATGGGCAGACGATATGACACGGCTGCATTTGCCCGTAAGATACAGTACATCCGCGAGCGTTCGGAGGTGCCCGGCGGACCGAAGGTGTTCTTCGGCATCGATGTGATCGTCGGATTTCCTGGAGAGACAGACGAACTGTTCATGGAGACATACACCTTCCTTCGCGATGTCATACGTCCTGCCTTCATCCATATATTCCCTTATTCACGTCGTGCCGGCACTCCAGCTGCAGAGCGAAAGGATCAGGTGCAGGACTGCATAAAGACAAAGAGAGTTCAGATGCTGGAAGATCTTTGTGCAGGCCTTCATCAGGAGTTCCTGGAGTCCAACAAGGGAGTGGCCGAGAAGGTTCTGTTCGAGAGTACAGACAGAAAGGGTATGATGGAGGGATACACGGGTAATTATATAAGGATATCAAGAGAGTACGATGAAGATCTGATCGGCAAGATTGTGGATGTCATATTGTAATACGCAAATGGGAAAGGCGAGGCTTACATTTCTGGGAACGGGCACATCACAGGGTGTGCCGATGATAGGTTGCGGCTGCGACGTATGTCGCAGCCGGGACCCTCGCGACAAGAGGCTGCGTGCCAGCGCTCTTGTCGACTATGAAGGGCTGAGGATCCTTGTGGATGCCGGCCCTGACTTCAGACAGCAGATGCTGCGCGCAGGAGTGTCTCATGTGGATGCCATCCTGCTCACCCACAATCATAAGGACCATACTGGAGGTCTTGACGATATCCGTGCCTTCAACTATCTTGAAAAGAAAGCTTCTGAAATATATTGTGAGAAATATGTCGAGGATTCCCTGAGGATGGAATATGGCTATGCCTTCGCCGAGAAGAAATATCCGGGGGCTCCCGAGTGGCACGTACATAACATTGATTCCGAACCGTTTACAATCAATGCAGGAGGGCCCTATGAAGTCCTTACATGGGAACATGGGAAAGGTTATATCCGCTCGATGGCAGGACATGACGAGCCGGTAAAGTCGGTAGAGATCGTCCCGATAAGAGGAATGCATTACAAGCTCCCCGTCCTTGGTTTCCGTTTCGGCAACATCGCCTACTGCACCGACATGAACCATATCCCGGAAGAGGAGTTCGAAAAGCTTCAGGGACTTGACCATTTCGTCATCAACTGCGTGAAATACGGAAAGCATATTTCTCATTATTCCCTTGAGGAGGCAGTGGAGGTAGCTCAAAGGGTAGGAGCCAGGAATTCATGGCTCACACACCTCTCTCACCAGCTGCCGACCTACAATGAACTGGCCGCAGAGCTTCCCGAGGGCATCCACCCTGCCTACGACGGTCTTGTACTGGAATAGCCCGTGGCAGCTATTTCGCTATCAATCAGCGATTTACCCGTATAGCCTGCCGCCCCGGGGCGGCAGGCTATGCGGGTAAATCGCTGAAATACAAGAAGATAGACACTATTCCGAAAATTTTTAGTAAAGCTCCTAAAAATATTAGGAGTTTTATTTTTTATGACTATATTTGCAGTGGGAAACATATCTTTAGTATAATCTAGTAAAAATGAATGTCATGAAGCTTACTATAAAGGAAGAAGAGATAATGACCATCTTCTGGGAGCACGGAGAGATGTTCATAAGAGATATCCTGAAATATATCCCGGAACCAAAGCCTAGTTACAACACAGTTGCAACCCAGGTCAAGTTCCTGGAGGACAAGGGATTCCTAACACGTAAACCGATTGCGAACACTTTCCTTTATGTGCCTGCCATATCAGAAGAGGAGTACGGAGGCCACACCATAGGAAATGCAGTGAAGCAGTACTACAACAATTCGTACGCAAGCGTCGTATCGCAGTTCGTGGAGGAGGAAAAGATGGATCTCGACGAATTGAAGGCACTCATAGCAGAAATCGAAAAACGTCGTAAATAACACCTCGATGGGCGGATTCATATTATATATAATAAAGAGCACCCTGTTCCTGACGATATTCTACTCCTTCTTCATGCTCGTCATGAGAAGGACGACATTCTTCAGGTTCAACCGTATTGCTTTCATTCTGGGCACAGCCATATGCATGGTGCTGCCGTTCATGAACATAGAACTGCCGGCCGGCAACGCCATCAATGCACCTATAATGGCCTTAGAAAGCGCCTTGAGTCCTGAAATCACTGCTCTTCCCGGTTCAGTCATAACCGCCGGAGAATCGCCATTGACAGACATCCGTATCATAGATGTATTATTCATAGCCGGGGCTTTGATTTCATTCGTGACTACCGCGACATCCTATGCAGGAATGCGCAGAATGATGGATACAGTCCGTGGAACCACTTCTGACGGCATGTGCATAAAAGTCATAGACAAGGATTTCCCTTCATTCAGCTGGGGAAAGACAATAGTCATAAGCAGGAAGGATCTGATGGAAAATCCGGCGATCCTCACTCATGAAACCATGCATGTGAAATGCGGACATTCGATCGATCTGATGGTCTATACCGTCATCACCACACTGCACTGGTTCAATCCTCTCATCTGGATTGCACGCACAGAGCTCAAGATGCTCCATGAATATGAGGCTGACGAACTTACAATCAAAAAAGGCATCGATGCAACTCAATATCAACTGCTTCTGGTGAAGAAAGCTGTGGGAGCGAAACGCTTCCGATTGGCCAACGGCTTCAATCACTCGAAACTTAAAAACCGTATTTCAATGATGCACAAGAACAAGACAAACAAATGGATGAGGCTGGCATACATACTCTGCGTGCCTGCACTCATCGGAGCAATGTGCTGCTGTTCGAACAGGAACAACAGCGTAAATGAAGAAGAACAACCTATACCTTTTGAGCTTATTTTTTCCAACTGCAGCGCTCAGATCACATCTTCTGACGGACATATCGGCGCTACCCTAAGGGATTTCGGGATATCACAATTGGAAGATATCATAAACACCGCACGCCATTCGGGAGAGATTTCAATCAATGTAACATATGGCTCTGATGTTGATGAAAGAATGATTGAGCTGCTTAAAGAAGGAATCCGCAATATGGAGATAAACAAGGAAATCAGCGGAATTCAGATTTCACCTGAAGCGATTCCTTTCCAGTTGGTGGATGTAAAGCCGACCTTCCAGGGCGGGGATGCCAACACTTTCTCAAGATGGGTGAACACCAATCTCGTTTATCCTAAAGAAGCTGCTGAGAATAAGATCCAGGGCCGTATCACACTCCAATTCACAGTTTCTGAAACAGGAAAAGTCACAAACGCCAAAGTATTGAGAGGCGTCGACCCTCTTCTCGATAAAGAGGCTTTGAGAATCATTGAACTCTCACCGGACTGGACTCCTGGAAAAGCTAACGGCAGAAATGTTCCGGTAACATTCACATTCCCTGTAATCTTCCAGCTCCGCTGATATGAAGCTTCAAATCATTACAGCAGTGATCATGCTGGCCGGATGCATCACATGCCATGCACAGGACAGGCTGCAGAAAGCCTTGAACATGTATGACTACAAGGAGGCGGTGCATATCGTCGACAGCCTGATGGCACAGGAGGGAGCTGACAGCATCTCGCTGGCTCTTCAGAAGGCACGGT
>SUYO01000003.1 GCA_015060385.1 Bacteroidales bacterium | reverse complement strand
GATTGTGACCTCAAACGAAAAAGGCGGCAGAAGGTACATGCCATATGCCTTTACAGAACATGGAGTCATAATGCTTGCCAGCCTGTTGAGAAGTAACATTGCTATTCAAACAAGTATCAAGATTACCAGAGCCTTTGTAGCCATGCGTAACTATATCATGTCAACCACACATCTTGAAACGGAACTTGAAAAAGTCAAGGCAAAGCTGCATATGCTGGAAAGGAATGATGAAGAAAATCTTGAGGCCATCAATGACCTGTCAGAAGACCTCAGAAAGGAAATTGACAACATCTATCTGGCAATTGCGGCTCTGTCAGCAAAGCCGACAGAGCCGCATGAACCTGTAAGAAAGATAGGATTCAAATAACCCTAGTCCTCGTAAAGCTTTGTAGGATACTTGTGGTTGAAGCAGGCAAGGCAAAGGTCGTCGCGATGGCCGGCCGCGAGCATTCCCTCGTGAGAGAGGAAGGCGAGCGAGTCGGCATCTATGAGCTTGCACACCTGATCCACATCGTTGGCATTGCTGATAAGTTCCTTAGGAGTATGGACGTCAACGCCATAATAGCAGGTATACTTGAGCGGAGCGCTGGCAATACGCACATGTACCTCCGAAGCACCTGCTTCTCTGAGCATCTTCACGATCTTGAGCGACGTAGTTCCACGGACGATGGAGTCATCCACAAGCACTACCCTCTTGCCTTTCACTATGGTCTTTACAGGAGACAACTTCATCTTGACACCCTTCTCGCGAAGACTCTGGGTCGGAAGGATAAAGGTTCGTCCCACATACTTGCTCTTGATAAGTCCCATCTCATACGGAAGACCGCTGGCCTCTGCATAACCCTGAGCAGCGCTTAGACTCGAATCAGGAACTCCAATCACGATATCGGCATCAGCCGGTGCCTCCTGATAGAGAATTTTTCCCGACTCTTTCCTGTAATTATGCACATTGCATCCTTCGATATCGCTGTCCGGACGTGCGAAATACACATATTCCATAGCACACATCGCATGGCGCTGAGGCTCTGAATAGAACTGGCTGCGGATGCCGTGATGGTCTATGGTCACGATCTCACCCGGCTCGATGTCGCGGATGTACTCGGCACCAAGGACATCGAAGGCGCAGGTCTCGCTCGCAACCACATAACCGTCGCCGATCTTACCGAGGGCAAGCGGATGGAATCCGTACTTGTCGCGGCAGGCGTATATTCGACGGCCGGTCATGATCACGAAAGAATAGGCACCGTCCATCTGATTGAGCGCATCCTTGATCGCATAGATTCGAGGCTGGGTCTTGTCGGTACCCTGCTTCTTGATAAGGTGTGCCAAAACTTCCGCATCTGAAGAAGACTGGAAAAGGCTTCCCCTATCCTCCAGATCGTTACGGAGCTGGCGGTAGTTCACGATGCTTCCGTTATTGGCCATTGCAAAGTCACCGGAATTGTGATGGAAGAGGAAAGGCTGAATATTCTCAGTACCCCTGATTCCTGCGTTGTCATAACGCACATGGCCGATGGCCATCTTGCCGGGCAGTCTGGTCATCTTCACTTCATTGAAGACCTCAGTCACAAGCCCGTCTCCCTTTACCCTATGAAAGACACCCTCGGAATCAACGGTAACTATACCGCATCCCTGCTGACCTCTGTGCTGGAGGGCATGCAGACCATAATATGCAAGACCTGCAGCATCCTCAACACCGTAGATACCAAGCACACCACACTCGTGGTGCGGCTTGTCATCCCTGTATGAATTATTACATTTACACATCTTTGTCCGTCTTGATTGGATCCCCGATCAGGTCGGGGATGACATTTGAACTATTCACCACGGAAATACGCAACAGCATTGTGGAACAGCGGCTGTTCGCGTGTATCGTCATCAATATTCTTGAAAAGGTTCTCCTCGAAACGCTCTGTGTGACCCATCTTTCCGAGGATCTGGCCGTTCCTGCTGATGATTCCCTCGATCGCATAATACGAACCATTAGGATTGTATGGAGAATCCATGGTAGGAACTTCGTCGATAGGATCGACATACTGGAACGCCACCTGTCCGTTGGCAAACAGCTCGCGTGCAAACTCCTCGTTCACCACGAACTTACCCTCGCCGTGACTCACCGCAATGGTATGGAGGTCACCTACGGCAAAGTCCTTCAGCCATGGGGAATTGGTCGTACCGACACGTGTGGTCACCATCTGCGAGATATGACGGTTGATGTCGTTACGAAAGAGGGTCGGGCTGTCCTTGGTCACCTGACCAAGACGTCCGTATGGAAGAAGACCCGATTTCACAAGTGCCTGGAAACCGTTGCAGATACCGAGGATGAGGCCGCCACGGTCGATAAGCGCGTGGATGGCGTCAGCGATATCCTTGTTGTTCAGCACGTTTGCAATGAACTTTCCGCTTCCGTCAGGCTCGTCTCCTGCTGAGAATCCGCCGCAGAGCATGAGGATGTGACATTCATCGATATTCTTCTTCATCTCTGCGATGGACCTGAAGATGTCGTTCTCGGTAAGGTTGCAGAACACGCTCATGCGCACCTCTGCGCCTGCATTACGCCATGCCTTGGCAGAATCATAGTCACAGTTCGTTCCAGGGAATACAGGGAGGTAGGCTATCGGCTTCTCGACCGGCTCACCCTTGTATTTCAGATCTGCCTTCCTTGCCTTGAAAGGCTTCACGCCCTCAAGACCTGCAGGCACCATCTTCTTGTGGTAAGCCTCCGCTGTGTCAGGATAGACTTCGGCGAACTTCGCTCCGTTTACAGCCATGAGTTCGAAGATATCGAACTTCTTGCCGTTTATCACGAGTTCGCTCTCCTCTCCGTCAGTCACCTCTCCCACGAGGATGGCATTCGGATAATCGAGGGCTTCCTCAGCCTCGACAAGGATAGAACCGTATCCGTAGTTGAAGAGTTCCGACTCTTCATATCTGATCTTAGCATCGAGGGCGTTACCGAAGGACATCTTGCAGACAGCCTCAGCCAGGCCTCCGAATCCGAGAGCATAGCCTGAAACGATGTTTCCGGCCTGTATCTGCTCGTGGACATACTTCCAGTTCGCCTTGAGCTGCTCCACGTCAGGCATATGATTGGCAAGTGGAGTATGCTTGATGAGGTAAAGCCTGTTGCCTTCGTACTTGAGCTCAGGAGAGATCACCTGACCGGCATCGACGGTAGTGATACCGAAGGCCATGAGCATAGGAGGAACATTGATGTTCTCGAACGTTCCGCTCATCGAATCCTTTCCTCCGATCGAAGGAAGACCGAATTCCACCTGCATCTTCAATGCACCCATGAGGGCCGAAAGCGGCTTGCCCCATGACTTGCGGTCGGTCATGCGCTCGAAATATTCCTGATATGAGAAACGCATCTTCTCATATGATGCACCCGCTGCCACCACCTTCGCACAAGCCTCGACAACCGCATAGGCAGCACCATGGTACGGGCTCCAGCTTGCGATGAACGGATTGTATCCGAAGGCCATGATCGAAGCCGTGTCGGTATATCCGTCGGTTGGGAGCTTCTGGACAGAAACCTGGGTCTCAGTGGTCTGGAGCAGACCTCCGAACGGCATGAGCACTGTCGAACGACCGATGGTCGAGTCGAACATCTCGATCAGACCCTTCTGCGAAGTCACGTTAGGATCCTGAAGGTTGTAGAACACCTTGTCCCTGAGATTGTCGCCCGGAACGGTACGCTCGAACGGATTCTTATCCTCTACGGCACCCACGGTAGCCTTCGCATAGTGCTTTGCTCCTGCGCTGTCGATGAACTCGCGTGAAAGATCCACTATGAGTCTCTCTCCGTTGAACATCCTCATGCGTCCCTTGTCAGTAACGTCAGCCACATGGGTAACCTCTACGTTCTCGCTCAGACAGTAGGCGATCATCTCGTCCTTGTCCTTTGCCTCGATGACTATCGACATACGCTCCTGAGACTCGCTGATCGCAAGCTCGGTAGAGTTGAGTCCGCTGTACTTGGTCGGAACCCTGTCAAGGTATATGTCGAGACCGTCGGTGAGCTCGCCGATGGCTACGCTGACACCGCCGGCACCGAAGTCATTTGATTTCTTTATGAGTCTTGTAACCTCCGGACGACGGAAAAGCCTCTGGAGCTTTCTCTCCTCCGGTGCGTTACCCTTCTGAACCTCGCTTCCGCATGTCTCGAGCGACTCCTCTGTGTGCTCCTTCGATGAACCTGTCGCACCACCGACTCCGTCGCGGCCCGTACGGCCTCCGAGAAGGAGGACGATATCTCCAGGGGCAGGACTCTCGCGGCGTACGCTGTCAGCCTTCACTGCACCTACGACAGCACCCACTTCGAGACGCTTTGCTACATAACCCTCATGGTAGACTTCGCGCACATGGGTCGTGGCAAGACCGATCTGATTACCGTAGCTTGAGTAACCGTGGGCCGCCTTGCGCGAAATGATGCTCTGAGGGAGCTTGCCCGGAATAGTCTCCGAAACAGGCTGCCATATATCACCGGCACCTGTCACACGCATGGCCTGGTACACATACGCACGACCTGAAAGCGGGTCACGGATAGCACCTCCGAGACAGGTCGCCGCTCCGCCGAACGGTTCGATTTCAGTAGGATGGTTGTGGGTCTCGTTCTTGAACTGAAGGAGCCACTTCTCTGTGGTCATCTCACCTTCGTCATCGACTATGTCCACATCCACATATATGCTGCACGCATTGTTCTCTTCGCTGACCTCCATGTCGTCGAGGTAGCCGTTGGCCTTGAGATAGCGCGCACCCACAGTAGCCATATCCATGAGGTTCAGACCCTTGTGCTCGCGTCCGAGTTCCTTGCGGATCTTCATGTAAAGGTTCAAGGTACCGTCGATCTCCTCCTTCATGAACGATTCCTCGACATCGATCTCCTCGAGTTCGGTAGTGAAGGTAGTGTGGCGGCAATGGTCGCTCCAGTATGTATCGAGGATACGGAGCTCTGTTTCATACGGATCACGGCCTTCGGCCTTGAAGTACTTGACGACCTCGCGGAGGTCGTCGGCGTTCATCGCCAGCCCCATCTTCCTGCAGAACGGCGCAAGTTCCTCCTCGGTCAGTGCGGTAAGTCCTTCCAGGACATGGACAGGCACCACCTCAGGCTGTTCCATTGCAGTCAGCTTCGCAAGGTCCTTCTCACGAGACTCCACTGCATTGATATAATATTTCTTGATTCTTTCAACTATCTCATCATCAGTGTCCCCCGGAAGGATGATGAGCTTGGAGCTCTTGATGCTTACCTTTGCAGTCGGGTCGATCAGACGCACACAGTCGACTGCAGATGCGGCACGCTGGTCAAACTGACCTGGGAGATACTCCACGGCTATGTACTTGACACCCGAGAGGTCACACTCATCGTTGACACTGTCTGTCACGATCTCGCCGAACACGCTGTAACGGCTCTTCTCGAGAAGTTCGGCAGAAAAGCCGAAAAGGTCATACACATTAAGATAACGCAGAGACGGAAGACTGAGCTGGAGGTTTTCATTCAGTTCGCTCAGGAGGCTGCGTGCCTCTACCTGAAATTCAGGATACTTTTCTACGTAGATGCGGTAATTCTTCATAGTCTATATGGTTGCTTCTAGTACTTTCTGGGACTGCTCCTTTCTGAAGTGGTCGAGCTTTGCTGCCAGGGTCTCATCCGAGAGGGCAAGGATCTGGGCTGCAAACAGACCTGCGTTCTTTGCTCCGTTGATGGCCATGGTAGCCACAGGGATGCCTGCAGGCATCTGCACGATAGACAGGAGGGAATCCATTCCTCCAAGAGCCTTGGTCTGGATAGGCACACCGATCACAGGCACAGTGGTCATTCCCGCCACAACGCCTGCCACATGGGCTGCTCCGCCTGCTCCCGCAATGATGACTCCGATGCCTTCGGATTTCGCGGACTTCGCGAACTCACACATCAGGTCGGGAGTTCTATGTGCACTGATTACTCTTTTTACAACCTCGATACCGAATCCTTCGAGGACATTGATCGCCTGCGACATAACGTCAAGATCGCTGGTCGACCCCATGATGACAGCTACTTTCATATAAATGCGAATTAAGTCGCAAATATAATGAAAGTTTTGTTTTAAAGCGTGAATTCAATGCCTAGATTGCCATTAAAAATACCGTCGTAATAATTTCTGAAATCGTTCTGAGTTGTAAGGTCATGCAGAGGCGCATCATACGCCATGATAGAGAATCTTGGTTCGAGGAAAAGGGACAGTCTCCTGGTCACACGGAACTTGGCCTGCACACCTCCTGTAAGTCCGAAATATGCCGACTGTACAACAGGTTCATGGTCAGCAAGCTCAAACTTCTCGTCCACCTTGTACATATATCCGAATTCAGGTCCCAGAAGCACGGCAGCCGAGAACAAGGCCCTTCCCTCCTTCCTCATTGCCGTACGTATCAGACCGACAAAGTCGACCATCGCCTCAGCCCTGAGGGAGAAATAGTTGCATGGGAAATCCTCTCCTTCATAAATGACCCAAGGTCCGCGGGAATAGGCACCCGAATAACGCATCGCGAAGAAGTCGTTGTAATACTTTCCGACGCCAAGGCCGACATGGACTCCAAGAGAGTTCTCAAGTCCGAGGACATTGTAGACAAGGGCGGAATTCTGGAAATGAGGACCTCCCTGAAGCGATATGAACCATCCCTCAGACATCGGCACCAACTTCCTGGAATATGGCGACTTGGACTGCCGGATGTTATATGAAAGACCACATGACGCCTCTACGGAAGTCATCCATGTACGCCAGTTTCCTGCATATGAGACAGCTACACCGTTAGTATATATCTTTACGAGAGGCTCTATGAAGAAATCCACTCCCTTGAACAGGCGCAGGGTGAGATTTGCACCGGCATGGGCGCTTCCGGCATGTCCGAAACTGCCCGTACGCATCGAATATGAATAGCCCAGACCTCCCACAATCATCACCTCAGCCAGTCTGTTCGTACGGTAACCGCCCACATATGAACTCATGTTGAAGATATATGAAGCGCTGGCATCTACACCGGTGATCGGATTTCCGTCAAAGTTGTCCTGCCACTGACCCATCGAAGCTGTGATACGGACAGCATGGTCCTCATGGACCCACTTTCCGAAGGACAGACCTCCGAGCAGACCGAAGCCATAATCCTCCGTCATGATCTTGTTTGTGGTCACGCGGGCGGAAACAAAGGTATTCGCAAGAAAAGGCTTCGCACTGAACGGCGTAATATCCACCGAACGCTGACGGCGGGCGTTGACAAATCTTCCCGCATCATATCCTCGGTCAAAAACAACAGCCGTATCCTGCTTCTGGCTGAATATCTGGTTGTAAAGAGAATCCAGATTCATTTCTGACGTATCGGAAACAGCTAAAGAATCAGTAACCGGAACAGCTACTGACATAGTCAATGAATCTCTTGAAAGCATTAACCGTGATTTTGCCCCAGCGATATTCACATCGAGGCAAAGACACATTAATATGGCAAGCAGAATATTAAATTTTCGCATCACTTCTTCTTGGTTTCAATACCTAAGACATCATTCAGGAGTTCCTCACAGATATATGCATCTGCTTTTGCTGTAAGAACAAACTCCTTATCCTTGGCAAAGCACTGCTTCAGATAATTATACGCGGCACTGTACACAGTACATTCACATTGTTCTATCACGACCTCACCACGTTCCATCTTTGCCAGCTGTTCCTCATCCCTCGCAATCTCCTGTTTGATTTCCTCTATGATATCATCCATTCCCATACCTTCGTATGAGGCTGCCTCTTCACGCTTTCCAGCGATCGACTGCTTCAAGGCTTCAATATCCTCAGGACTGCCGATAGGTATCTCCTTATCATCAGGATGCTTAAAAGTCGGATCATCTTCTCTGTTGAACATTGCACCAGTCATTCTATTGACCGCCTTATACTTTCGGCACAGATACTGAGCCTTGATATAATCGGTAAGCGGATCTTCCGCCGGCATTCTCTGTAATGCTGCAACAGACGTCGAATCAAACACCTGCATATACATATTCACTATGACCTCATTCCTTGGGGAAGAATTCTTGATCATGTCAACCGCACCCTTCTCTTCCGGATTCCTGTAGTCCAGCTTTCCGCCCAAACAACGAGCTACAGCACGGAGCATAGGATACTTACTCTCAATCAAGGAAGACCATTTTGCAGCAGATGTATAATCTTTAGCCAACATGTACATCTTGACCTGATTGGCAACTATTGATTCATCATTTATGATCTCATCAACCTGCGACTTGTCATACATATTCCTCACTTCGAAATTGGCGCTGAATGTCTCATCAATAAACGGCTTCAAGAGCATTGTATCCACTTGTTCCTTGCGCAGATAAGAAACAGCAAGGAGATTGGCAGGCAACGGCCAAGGCTTCTTCTCAGACTTTATGGAAGCTGCCAAAGCTCTTTTATACAGGCTCTCCAGCTCATTCTCATCCTTTACCAGTTCAAACAGATTCCAATACTCATTCAGAGACATGTGCTTGTTTCCAGATCGGTAATCTTTATCATTATTATACTTCTCCAGAATCTCATGCGGCTCAAGAAAACGCAGCATCTCAAAACTGTACGCACAACTTACCGTACGCAAAGAATCAAGACGGGGAGATATAAGCTTTGAATAGTATGGAAGCGTTCTCATCTTAGGGCCCTGCTGATCGATGTTCGGATATTTTTCAACAATTTCCCTTACATCAGCAGCTTCCGATACAAGCGAATCACGCTCAAGAACATCAGCAAGATCATTCCATCCCGCAACATGTCCTTTATCAGTCTTATACATCCTTTCCAATACGCTTCGAGAAAGGACCGAATATAATTCATCCCTTACTGTCTTGGTTCTTCTATTGGAAAGATCCTGGTTCTTCGCATAAGTTCCATCCGGAGAAGAATATCCGTTGACATGAAGTTCCTTAAGGGTTGCCGTAGGATCATCGTTCAGATCCTTCAGCACTTTCTTCAGGTTTGTTATGTCAGCTACCGTTGCCTCATCCGTCATATCCAATTCTGCCGAATTCACCTTGAACTTAAGGCTCATCTTCTTGGCATCATCGACCTGTTCACGTCTAGGATCCTTCTTATATTTCTGACGGTCTAGGTGATACTCATCAAATTCGTACTCCAGAAACTCAAAAGGTCTTTGAAGTCGGCCGGTATTCATGATATCAATGGTATCACTATAATATGTCTTGATGTAATCTTCTACCCAAATATGAGCCTTGGCGAAATAAATGTTTTTTTCATCGTTATTTTCAAAGACTCCTGAAAACACCAAGGTATCAGCAACATCTTCAAGATTTCCAGCAGACTGGTACAATGTATCAAGACTCCAAAGCTCTTGTGTCTTATGGAACTGCTTTCCGTCATATACCATAGGCGGATAATACATCAAGGTATCAGAAAAGTCTGCGTTTACCACAAACATCTGTGCTACCAGACGGGCATTGGTTTTTCCAAGTTTCTCAACCTCACCCATCCTTGTCTTGTCCAGATCATAAACCTTCTTGATGTTTATGGTTTTACCGAATACAACTGTCTCCTCTTCCCTTAATTCCTTTCCACCATCAGCCACCAATTCAGCCTCATCAAGCATCTGAGTCGCATCAATCTGCACATTGATTTTCTTCTTTCCCTTAATCTGAACCAAGACAGGTTCATATGGATCCAAATAGAATAACAACGCTCCATTTGCAGGAATTAAATTGACATCATAATATCCGGACGGATTAGACAATGCAGCATATTGTCTGTCTGAAACCCATGACATCTGCTGGTCAAAATATGATTTTGCTTCATTATATGCATCACGACCTTCCGCTACTGTATTATATGCAAACACCTGAACATAATTGAGCGGTTCATCATTGGCCTTACTTGTAATTTCACCCATCACCATAATCTTCTCCTGCGCCTGAGCAGAGAACACAGTAAGAGCCAGCAACGAAAAAATAATGAAGATACGTTTCATATGAGTTTATTTTATGATATAGGTGAAGGATACGCCTAGCTTGGCTGGAAAGAGCTTGTAGCCCATGGCATTGGCCTTGATGGTCTTGTCGACATAGAAATCGTCGGTCTCATAGTACTGCTTCTGACGGAAGAAAAGGAAACCGAATCCTCCGCAGAGTTCCAGACGCCAGTTGGAACCGAGTATGAATGCATAACCTCCGGACAGGCCTAAAGATGCCGCATTGCCGTTGTACACATATTTGCGCATCGTCATGTCATAGCCCACAAGCATTGCAGACACTCCGATATACTCACGTACCATAGGACGTCCATTGAACCAGTAACGGTACTCCGGCTGAAAGGCGAGCACCTTGGAATTGAGGCCATACGGATTCTTGTGTCCGAAAGCGGATATGTCGATGCTCGAATGTTCTCCCACCACCACCTCGCAACCGATGTTCGGAGTAAGTGCCGCCCACATCAGCGCATTGGTCTTCACACCTACCTGCTGTGCCTGCGCCTCTCTCTGGCCCACAAAAAGGGACAACATGAAGACACATGCCATCACCACGAACCTGTATGAATTCATCGATTTCATCATCCTGTATGCTTAGACCTTCTTAATCAACCTTGTCTGGTGCAGTCTCCGGAACGATCGCCACATCTACCTCTCCCGTATTGAAGTTGCTCAGACTACCGTTGGCATACTTCACGACGATCTTGTAGTTATACATGATTCCAGCCTTATATCCTGTTTCGGAAGCTCCGAAATCCTTCGGATCCAGAACAAAGGTGAACGTACCCATATCCTTGTTTCCCGTAAGGCTGCCTGTCGCAGTTATACGCCTCTTTCTCAGCGAAACCGTAACTTTCAGAGGCTCATCCATAGGCATGATGAAATTCTCCGAATACAGCAGCTGCGGTTCTGTAAGACAGGTTTCAGTCACACCGTCTCCGTCAGCATCCGCAAGAACATCAAAAACAAGGTTACCTGAACCGGCACCCGGATTTGTCCAGAGCACATTATCCTTGAAGCTTAAAGGCTCCAGGAACTTACCCTCATTGGCTTCATCCTCAAGATCGATGATACATAGGGCTGCGCTTGAAGCTATCTTTCCGCTTTCGCTACCGGTATAAGTAAGATGCATGAGAGTGAGGTGGTCCCACTTTGAAATATTCTGCTGGGAATCATCGTCAAGCACCACCTTGAAACTCACACCTGCAGCAGGATGTCTGAACGAGAATGTAGGTACATTGCCTGTTTCCCTTATATATGCGGCGTTGAAACCTGGATCAGACTTTGCCCACAGCACATCATTAGGATTGGCCAGATTGATTGCAGCACACACCTGTGTGTCGGTCGAAGATGTTTCGCTGACGGTCTGCATATCATCAGGCTCGGACACGGAAACCGAGCCGGTTGCCACATCTATGATATTTGAAGTCCAGCTGTGATACGTATAGAAGGTGTAGGAATTTTCGTTCGACATCGGAAAATATATTATCCTGTCCTCAGACTTGTAGCCGAAACGTAGCGCGGAGTTCGATTCGTCTGTCGGAGCGACATAACGACAGAGCTGATTACGCATGTTCAGTCCGTCGTCAGCGGACAGACTGCCTAAGCTTGGGTCAACCGCATACATTCCGAAAATGGAAGAGTTGTCTTTAAGATTCTCTTCGCCTCTGATCGCAACCTTGGAATATGCAAAGGCAAACTCTACAGGCACCTCTGAAACATCCTTGTCCGGGATCTCAACCTCGACCTGCTTCGTACATGAAGCCATCACGCAGGACAAGACACCAATTATATATATGATATCGAAACGTCTCATTCAAATCATCAGTTAAAGGCATTCTCCCATTGATTGTCATCAAAGTCAAATATACTTCCCGCCCCTGACTGCTGCTTATCGATGGTAAGCGACACCTTGGTCGGAGCAATCACTTTCAGGTTGAACGCATAATGGTAGCCTGCGAGGAAGCCTTCATCACCTTTTTCAGCCCCAAGTTCGGCAGGGTCAAGCACGAACTCTACCCAGTTTGACTCATTGCTTCCCGCAACTCTCACATCGGCTTTCACGGTCAGCCTTTCGCAAGGAGCTACAAAAGTAGGCTGGCAGAGATCCTGAGGTGTCGTTGTCAAGGCACAGTCAAGCGTTCCGGTACCGGCATTTCCTATTTTCTTGGCAGTCCAGTTACTTTTCGGAGAATAGGCTATGAATTCGCCCACATTTGTCTTGTTTCTGGTATCAGCGATACAGAGAGTAGCGGACGTCGGAACGTCGACGAAAGAGAGGAACATTATCTTCACATCGACGTCATCCAGATCCGTACATGCCTTGAAGGAAAGGCATGCAGTCTTATGTTTGTATTCGAATACCGGCGCTGGACCGTCTGCGCGAAGATAGCTTGCATTATAACCTCCGTCCACACTTGCTTCAGCCCAAAGCACATCATGTACATTCGTCACAGGGACCTGTACCGTCATCTGGGTGGAAGTCTGTTCATACCCGTCATTGTTTCGAGGATAATAGCTCCTGAATGCGAACTCAACATCCTGATCCACAGGATAATACCAAGCCTGATCCGTCTCAAGATATCCTGTGGCACCATCAATCCCGCATACCGCCAAGGCATTGCGCATCATCAATCCGTCATCCACATTCAGATTTCTTGCAGACTTGTCGTAGGCAAAGATGCCGAACCTTTTGCCATACAGGTCCTGGACAGTGGTGATCGGTGCCTTCGTAGCTAAAGAGCTGGTACCGAACTCGACAGGTACAGGAAGACTCTCATCATAACGCCATGCATCATCCGAAGAATCCGTTCCCTTGACAGGAACATCCTTCGAACAGCCTGCCACGAGGGATGCGGCAAGCAAAGCAAGCAATATGAAATGTAGTCTTCTCATGTTTTATTGGTTGCCTGGCGGCGGATCAGCGCCGCCAGACAAAAATATTTTACTCGTCCTTAGGAAGAACATCAACAGGTCCGTTGAATGCTTCCTCATACGGCTCGACAGTAGCTTCGATAACGATTCTCTCCGGTGTATACACTATGAAGTTATAGTCATATCTGTATCCGGCAAAGAATCCTACCTTGCCTGCCATATCGCCTTTCTGTACTTCAGGCTTGAGTTCGTAGGTAGATGACGAAGTTATCACCTTGCCTTCTCCTGAATCCACCGTATAGTCCAACTGGACAGTAATTCCTTCACCTTCCTCTGTCGGCATGATGAAGAAATAGTTGTTCTGACCGATCAGAGGCTTAGGTGTTTCATCGAGCTGGACAGTGATGTTACCTGAATCAATTGCTCCGATATCACTTGTCCTCTCAGCGAGAGTTCCCTCCTTAGATTCATCAGTCTTGTGGGCAATGCAAAGATTTGCCTTAAGATTTGTGTTAAGGATGGAAATCTTGTTGATCGTCACGATGTCCTTTCCCGGATTCTCTTCCGCAAAGACAGACTTATCAGTCTTTGCGCTGAATGAGACAGCAGATGTAAGATGCTCGAAAGCCATGAGAGGGTGCTGTACCGCACCGTTTTCCAAAGACTTCCTGATATATCTTGCATTGAATCCCTGATAGGTAGTACCTTCTGCATCAGTTATATCTTCAGCAGCAGCCTTTGCCCAGAGGATGTCATTATGTCCGAGCGCAACAACCACACTTACCGAACCAGACTGAGGTCTTACCTCTTCATCCAGCACATGCGCATGATAGCCGTAGAAGGTATAGTTGTTTACTGATGACTGAGGATAATAATATGGACCATCATCAAAGGTAAACTGCACATTGCCTGTCGCAGGAACAGTCGCTATAGTACCTTTCAGGTTCTGCTTCCATCCTACTATGCCGTTATCAGCGAAAGTATTGCCGCTGCTGGATCCCCAGCTCGCCATATTCTGATGGAAAGCAAAGAAGCCGAAGTCCTTGCCCACCATATCAGCAGCCGCATCGATGGCAGTGGCCTTGGTCATCGGCTGGCTGCCGGTGCTGAAAAGGACTGGTACAGGAAGGGAAGCATCATGCATCCATGCATCCGGATCCGGAGAAGTAGGTTCAATATTCTTAGAGCAGCCTGCCATCACGATGGCAAGTGCTCCAAGAAGTATAATACTGAATCTCTTCATTTGATTGAAAATTAAAGAAATTACTCAGTAACAGTGAATACGACCTTAGCTGCATCGATGTCTGCAGAGAGTCCCAACTCAGCAACTGCCTCAAAAGAAACGACAGTGCAACCTGCAGGAACAGGAACCTTGACTGTATTGGCATCAACTTTTGTATACCAACTTCTCTCAGCAAATGTTACAGGAGTACCATCATAAGTACACTTTACATAGAAAACAGCATCAGTAGCTCTTTCAGCAAACTTGAATCCTACCCATGGAAGAGTGCCAGATGCAACAGCATCCGCATATGAAGGAGCGCTGCTACCATCATAGAAAGCATTATAATCCTCCTCAGTCACGCTAGTACCAAGCACTACAGGTGCTTCTGTAGTTACAGGTGTTGAAGGGATTGAACCGCTATTTGGCTTCATTTCGTTATCTGGATCATACTCATAGTCTCCACCGTCTACCCATGGCTTAAGTTCTGCAGTGATTTCGATTGCCTCAGGACCATAAACGATGATTGTTACATCATACATTGTACCTGCAGCGAATTCTGTAAGAGCTGCATCAATCATATCTGGGGTAAGAGTGATTGTTGTCTGAGGAAGTACTCCAGCAGTAACATCGCTTGTTTCAACAACGAACTGAATCTCCTCCATATTAGGAGCAACCATAATGCAGTCACCTGCAAGCTCTGCGGTAGCTGTCACGGCCTGACCAGCAAAAGCAGATCCATCAGCATTCTTAAGGTCGAGTGCAGTTGCAGCTACATCGTCAGCAACATAACCAAGATCCGAACCTACTACGGTAAGTACACCAGAAGCCGGAGACTTTGCCTGAATCTTATCGACTGTAACAGTATTGAACTTAGTGCCTTTACCCTGAATATAGAAATTGAAACGGGTAAGAGCATGGTTAAATACGAGTGTAGGCTGAACACCACGACGTGCTGCCCATGCACTATAAGCATACTGTGCATCATCTGCTGTAATGCTCTCTCCTGCTGCCACAGCCTTGTTTACATCATCAACCTGATTAGCCTTGGCATACATAAGATCCTGACTTCCGTCGATAGTCACAGCATAAGAAACCTTATCTGTTGCTGTCACAGGAGTTCCTGGAGTGATACCACCAAGATAGAAACCATAGAAGTCATATGTGTCATTCAACGAGTAGTAATAAGGCACATTTACACCAGCAGCTGCATTATACACCTCAAGCTTTGCGAGCTTGTTATCTGATGCCTCTGGATTTGCAACTGCAGAAACAGCGTTGATGAACGGAGCTGTAACATCATACTTTCCTGCACCAAGTGCGGCATTCTTATTGGCAAAGCCATAAACATAAACAGTCTGACCACCCCACTCATTGACAGAAGCCTTTGTCTTGGAAACTGTGAGTGAAGGAGCGTTGATTCCAAACTGAACAGCTACCGGATCATCATTCTCCACAGGTGTGGTTTCGATCTGGTTTTTCTGGCAACCAGCTATCATTCCGAGAGCTGCAATTGCAAAAACGAAATACTTTTTCATTGTTTTGTTAATTAAAAGGTTTGTAATTTATAGTGAATTTGAAAATTATTTCTCTCCTGGCTTATATTCTGGATCCGCAATGATTTCTCCTCCAGAACCCCATTCTATCATCTCCGTACCTACCCTGATATCCATCTTACCATAAACCGTAAGAGTGATCAGATATTCGTGTCCGGCCTCGAAATCTGAAGTTTCCTCTGCTGAGGTGTTGTAAATAAGAATATCATTTGTCTCACTGCCAGAGATAGGTTGACCATCACGGGTTTCGGACAATGTGACAAACATTCTGTATGACTCTGCCGGTGCTACCAGCAGGCAGCCGAGGTCATTGATGACCCCTGACTCAACGTAGCCGTTACTGAAGGTAGAGACAAGTCTCGGAACAAACTCGGAACCATCCTTTTCGGAGAGAGTCAGAAGCTTGAGATCCTTGTCGAACCTTACTCCTACATTTGTTGGATTGTTCTTGTCCGCTACCGTGAACTTTCCTTTGTATTTTGACTCCAGGTCTATCCTTTCAACCATCACATCCTTTGTCATACCAGGAGTACCTCCAGGTACGATCCTGAAACTCAGCTTTACAAGATGGTGCTTGAAGATGAAGTTAGGGTGAAGAGGAATGGTCCTCGATGCCGTGTAATAACTGTATGAACAATATTGCCTGTAGACTCTTTCCTTCTCATCCTCGATCTTCGCAAGCTGTTCCTCAGTAGGAGCCGCCTTCGACGACATGAGGTCCTGGCTTCCGTCGATCTCGACGTCAATCATGACAGACCTTTCAGTCCTGTGGAAATCCTCGTTGGTTAGTTCCATGTCATCCACATAATAGGCAAAGAAGTCATAGATGTGGCCCGAGCCCTCACCTATCGGGTAATATATAGGTCTGTCTCCTGACGCCCATTCCACGAATTCCGTCTGAGGATTCCATTTGGCTTCCCTTCCCATCAGCGACTCGGGGTCGTCCAGCGATCCGTCCACGAGACAACGTATCGTATCCTGAACTGCCGTCGTTTCCATGGAAGTAAAGTCATCCTGATTGAACGCATATATATGGAAGGTCTTGCCGGTAAAGCCGTCGACAGAACCTATGACACCTGTTCCTTTGGTTATAGACACTCCGTTAGTGATATCGCTCGGTTCTCCGAGAGTCATGTACACCTCATGCGGAACGTCGTTGTCGACAGACATGTCGACATCGACGAATCCTCTGTAGGAATCGTCTACGCAACCTGTCAGCAAAGCGCTCACAGACAGTACGAAAACAGATATGAGGGTACCTTTCTTCATTACATTTCCGGATTCAGTCCCGGATTGGTTTCCGGATTGTCGTCATCTTCTCCGACCTGCCATATTTCAAAGCCTTGTCCTCCTCCTGAAAGCACCATCTCTCTTGTGAGTTTCAATGCGTTTTCCTGAGGATACACCAGATCGTATGTCCTGATTTCCAACGGACGTCCGTTTCCATCCGTATTTTCCATATCACTGAAAACATATCCCGTCCTGTCCTGAGTCTGGATCATTATCTCAGCCTTGTCTATCAGAGGCTTGATGTTGAGGCTGGCATGGAAGATACGGTTATGCGTCTTTCCTTTGTCATCTGTCGTATGGGCATGGAGGATGATGGTAAAGACTCCCGGTCCGACGATCATGTTTTCACTTTCTGACGGAAAGAGCCCCAAGGCGTTCATATAGCCCTTGTATACATTGCCTTCTTCAGGATACATCTCGAACGGAAGCTTTCCCAGTCCCCTGTCCGTTACGAAGCCTGTCATGAGCTGGGCCTGCTGAGGCACTCCGGAAATCACTCCGGTAAAACGGTCCACAACCACACCTTCCTCAATGTCGATAGGAACCGACATATATATCCTTCTTGTAAGAAGCATCGGATTCAGAGTGATCAGATTGTCGTCCGATCCTGACAACACAAGAGCATGAGAGTCCATCGTAGATCTTACAAAGTAGAACGGACTTCCGTGCCTGATGTAAGGATAGATAGGATTGAAGTTGATGTATTTGTTTTCAGTCTTCTCCGCTGCCGGAATCTCCGGTATCGTTACATACAAGGAACTCATGCTTATGGCAAGGTCGGATTCGAATTCTGCAAGGTTCGGTATATCGTAGCAGTCGTCATCCGCACATGCTATAGCAGCAACGGAATAGTAACCGCTATAGACTATGCCCAGACTGTCGGTCTCAGGAGCGGTTTCCCCCTCCTCTTCAACTTTGGTAGCGGATCTGAGTATGTTTCCGGCATTATCCAGCAGGAAGGTATAGCGGGTGTTGATGTTCTGAATCCTGTTCATCACAACAGTGACAAACTGCGGCTTGTCTTCTTCGGCCATACCTTCAGGCCAGTTGATGTTGAAGCTGACACGTGACATCCTGTCCTGCTCCAGAGTTTCCGCGCCTTCGAAAGTATCGATGGAGTCACCGGTGAATTCCACCTTGGCACAGGATACGACAAATCCCTGCAGCAATACGATTGCAGCAGAGATCAGCATGGTTCCTATGCCTCTGAAGTTACTCATCGTCTTTGGTTTTGGTCTTCTTTTCCTTTTTATCCTTAGCCTGCTTTTCAGGTTTCTTTTCCTTTTCAGGTTTCTTTTCCTTTTCAGGTTTTTCCGTCTTCTCTACCTTTTCCGGTTTAGCTTCCTGCTGTGATTTGGCCGGTTTCTCGGTCTGAGCCGCCTTAGCCTTCTTGGCTGCCTCCGACTTTGCAGCGCTCCAATCCTTCTCAAAGAGCTTCATCGCCTCCTTCTTACGCTGGACGATACGCTTTTCCAGATTCTGCTGGAATTCCTCTATGATGGACTGCGCATGAGGATCATCCTCTGCAGGGAAGGCATTAGGAAGATAACTTCTAAGCGTCATTTCCTGCTCGTCGAGCAATCTTATGAATCCGCTCAGGTAAAGAGAGTCACTCTCCATCACCTTACGCCTCTCGCTGCTTGTCATCGTATTCTCGAGAGTCGTGTCATACTTACTCTTGCTGCAATCATTATAGTTGTAGTCCCCTTCAATCCTGTTGAACTGGAGCTCAAGCCTGTTCCTTACCGCATCCTCCTTGACCTTATCCTTTATGGACTTATGTCTCCACACAAAGGCCACACGCACATCGGACACTACCGGATAAGGAGTGACATGGATTCCCTTGCTGCCTTCCTCTACCTTTGTATAGAAGTATCCGTTCGGGTTGTGTATGAACATATCCCTCGTACAAGCCTGGAAACCTACCGAAAATCCAAGTTCCACATCGACCACACCACTCTTATACTCATACATAGGTATGCTGTAGCCCGCCGAAGCGCCAATACCTACCGCATCTCCCTGCATACCTTTCTTTCCGAACTTGAACGCATATGTTCCGTAATTCACATATGCTCCGACATAATTGGCTCGCCAGTACTTCGGATTCTTCCTGTTCTTGAGGAACTTCTCCAGAGTCCATCCCGTGTTATCGCCACGGACTGGAGTCCTTGTCCTGTAATAATAACGGAACTCCGGCCTTACATCCATCAGATTGAACAGCAGGGGCGGCGAGTACTTATGGGAAGTATTCCAGTTGTATTTTGCCGAAAGACCCAAGGTCATCGAGTTGAATTCCGAACCTGTGAGATCAAATTCAAAACCGATGTTAGGTATCGTAAGCATCCAGTCAAAGGCATTGGTCTTGACGGCAATACGGTCAATGAAAGCAGTCTTGGCCTCCTTATGTACCTCAGCATTTCCTACCTTCAATGAGTCGGCAGCAGCAACCGCCACAGCCGAATACACGAACAGTGAAGCTGCCAATACCGCAGCCTCAATAATTTTTTCAGGTAGAATTCTGGACACAATAATCGTTTTAAATTGCAGCCTTGGAGTGCAAAGGTAGTAAGAAAATAGTTAAATGCAAGTAAAAATTCCCCCCCCCAATCGGGTAAAATCCACAAAATCACTGCTTACAACTCATTTTTTCTCAAGAGACTGAATTATTCACTATATTTGCAGGCTGTAAAAGTTACGACATGAGAGATTTATATATAACCAATTCGCTTTCAAGAAAGAAAGAAATCTTCAAGCCGCTTGAGGAAGGTCATGTGGGTCTTTATGTGTGCGGTCCGACCGTTTACGGAGACGCTCACCTGGGCCATGCAAGACCCGGCGTCACATACGACGTATTCGTGAAACTGCTCAGACATCTCGGCTACAAGGTCCGCTATGTCCGCAACATCACCGATGTAGGACACCTTGAGCACGATGCTGACGAGGGTGAGGACAAGATTGCAAAGAAGGCAAGGCTCGAGCAGCTCGAGCCGATGGAGGTGGTGCAGAGATGTACCCTCGCCTACCATGAGGCAATGCGCATGCTCAACGTTGCTCCGCCTTCGATCGAGCCTCGCGCTTCGGGACATATCATCGAACAGATCGACCTCGTGAAGAAGATCCTCGATGCCGGATATGCTTACGAAAGCAACGGTTCGATATATTTCGACGTCCTCAAATATGACAAGGACCACAGATACGGCATCCTTTCAGGCCGCACGCTGGATGAGGTGAAGGAAGGTACACGCGACCTCGACGGACAGCAGGACAAGCGCGCATCCTATGACTTCGCCCTCTGGAAGAAGGCATCGCCTGAACATATCATGCGCTGGCCTTCGCCATGGAGCGACGGCTTCCCTGGATGGCACCTCGAGTGCTCCGCAATGAGCGAGAAGTACCTTGGAAAGGAATTCGACATCCACGGAGGCGGAATGGACCTTCTCTTCCCGCACCATGAATGCGAGATCGCTCAGAACACTGCCTCACGCGGATGCAGCGGAGTAAGGTACTGGATGCACAACAACATGATCACCATCGAGGGCAAGAAGATGGGCAAGTCGCTCGGCAACTTCATCACACTTCCGGAACTTTTCGCAGGAAGGCATGAGAAGCTCGAGCAGGCCTATACTCCTATGACTGTACGCTTCTTCATTCTCCAGGCTCATTACCGCGGTACGCTTGACTTCAGCAACGAAGCCCTCCAGGCTGCGGAGAAGGGTCTCAAGAGAATCACCCAAGCAGCCAAGGACCTTAAGGCGCTTGCCGCTGCAGCAGGTGTCCAGGCAGCTCCTTCTCTTGCTTACGGAGAATTCGTTTCCGCTACAGCGCCTTCCGAGATCACGGCGTCCAACTCTGAGGTACGCGAGCTCGTAGAGAAGGTATATGAGGCTCTCTGCGACGACCTCAACACTCCTATCGCCCTCTCGCATATCTTTGACGTAGTACGTATAATAAATACAGCAAAGGATAAGAAGCTCGTTCTTGACGCTTCCGACTACAAGGTTCTTGTAGACCTCTTCGACAATATAGTGTTCGGAGTTCTGGGACTCCGCGACGAGGAGAGCGAAGGAGGCAAGGCTGTCAAGACAATCGACGGACTCATGCAGATGGTCCTCGAACAGCGCAAGGCAGCAAAGGCTGCAAAGGACTGGGCTACCAGCGACCGCATCCGAGACGACCTCAAGGCTCTTGGCATCCAGATAAAGGACACCAAGGAAGGCACCGAGTGGACTTTGGAATAGGCACGCGATGCCGCACCGGCAAATCAGACAGTCTGATGTTTAGGGAGTGTTACGGAGAATGAGGCTCCGCCGAGGGCAAAGGATTTCTGATATCCTATCTCTCCGTCACACTTTTCAATGATGTTCCTGCATATGGCCAGACCGAGGCCTGTGCCGGAACTCTTTGTTGTAAAGTTAGGGGTGAAGAGCCTGCTCTGGTTCTCCTCACTCACTCCCGGGCCGTTATCATCAACGACGATGTCATAATATCCGTCCCTGATGCTGTTGCGCAGACATATGAGAACTTCTCCACGTACCGGTTTCTCCCCTCTTTCCTCAGCTTCCTTCTGCTGGATCTCGACAGCCTGGATGGCATTGGTTATGAGGTTGACGAAGACACGGATGAGCTGCGGCTTAGGAGCTATGACATAGGCTCCCTCCAGTCCGATGTAGCGGATCCTGACATTGTCCTTGTTGTCGAAGATGACAAGCTGGTCCTTGAGGGTCTTGTCAAGGTCCATGAGTACAGGTTCCTCGCTGTAAAGCTTGGCGAATGTAGAGAATTCGTTGGCGGTTTCCGTAAGGATGTCTATATGTTCCAGAACGACTGCTGAAACTTCGTCGAACCTCTCCTCCCATGCCGGGTTGTTGTTGGCCTTCATCCTGATGAGCCTCTGGAGCTGGAGCTTTATAGGCGTAAGAGGGTTCTTGATCTCATGCGCCACCTGACGGGCCATCTGGCTCCACGCCTTGTCTCTTTCAGCCTGGGCGAGCTGCCTGGTGGAGTCCGAAAGGTCATGGACCATACGGTTGTATGCATCCACAAGCGACGAGATCTCGTCATCTCCCTTATATATGATGTACTCAAGATTATGTACGTCGGCCACATTCATCTTCTTACCCATCTCCAGAAGAGGAGAGAACATGGAGTTCACCTCCCTTGTGCTGAACAGGAGGGTTCCGATAAGCAGCAGGAGGAACAGGTTTACGATCATAGCCGCATGGAAGAACGCTTCCCTGCGGAAGTCATAGTTCTGGTCCGTATAAGGAGAGCTGATTATGGCGATCATCTCTCCCTGGTCATTGAATACAGGCGCATACATAGACCAGTAGCTGTAGTCGTCAATCGTTTCCCTCTGGATGAAGAACCTCTGGTTCATGTGGCAGATGTTATGGAAGGCTTCCTGGTCGATCCTGCTTCCTATGATCATCTTGTCGAAGACTTCGGGAGTTGTCGAAACGAAGACCTTTCCCTCAGGCGAGTAGAGGGTGATGTCGGACTTGGTGGTATTTCCTATGTTTTCCAGTACAGATGAGAATTCCTGACCTCTGAGGTCCTGCCATGATTCAGCCTGTCTTACCCGGTTCTCGATAAGGGCCTGGATGGTATTGATCTTTGTGGACATGAGGCTCTGCATGTTGACCTGGTTCCTCTTGTAGACGAACAGGACGCTGATCACCGTCATGCTGACAAGAATCATGAACGAGGATACGAAAAGTATTATGTTTATCCTTGCCCTGAAGTAGTTCCTCTTGAACGTCACCTTCTTTTCATCCCTCTTCCTGAAGAAGTACAGCATGGCGCATAGACCGAGGAAAAGGTAAGAGAAGGATATGAAATACACCATCACACCTCTTTGAGGACGGGATATTATGATCATCTCCCCGTCTCCCACAAGATGGAGGAAATGTACATGTCCGTTGGTGCGCAGCACCTCTTCATTATCTTCCTCAAGCTCGCCCGCGTCTCCCGAATATATCGTAGGATAAGGATAGTTTCCCTTGTATGAAGTAAGCTTGCCGGAAGCATATCTGGCATAAGAATACAGGGTCGGAATGTTTATGTCTCCAGGATTTGAGAAACGCCCGAGGATGCTGTAGTATCCTCTGTCTTCCCTGTTGGATTCCGGCTCAAGCTCCACGAGCACCCTGGCAAGGCCGTCTTCCTGGGAGTAATATGCAAATGCTCCGACATAACGGCTTCTTCCGTTGCTGTCTGTCAGGAAAAGGAAGTTGGAACCTGCCGCAATAGGTATTCCGGACCTGAGTATGTTGTTGAAGTATGCGAGACCGTTCCTGTCATTGTCGCGGAACATCATCACGCTGATATTATATCCCTGTCTGGTCCTTGTGAGATGGTATTCCGAAATTCTGCTCAGGATCATGGACTGGGTATTGTCCAACCTCGTGAGTGCTGCTATCAGCTGGTCTGAAGCTATTGCATCTTCTACGCTCCTGAGCTGAATCTCAAGGCCGAGGTCCCTCTCGACAGCAAGACGGTTGGCCCAAACGGTAACTCTGTCCTGTTCCTTGCGGAAGCCCAATGTCGCTGCATTGAATGTGAAGTATAGTGAGCAGCAGAAAGCAAATATGGCCAGATTCCTTGCCTTGAAGACATTGTACCGGAAGCCTGTGATTTCTCTTATCACCGGCTGGGCGGACTGGATCACAAGCATGAGACAGAAAAGGAGACCGGTATAAGAAAGATATACCAGGATCGTATAATGTACATGATTGTTCTCCCTGTACAGCTCAAGGCTGATGTTCGAGTTAAGGATGAGACTCTTCAGGGTTGCATGCGTGTATATGAATGTGCCGACTATTGCCAGCAGGCATATGATTCCATATATCGTAAGATTTCTTCTGCGGTACCTTTTATTTGTGCGGATGAGCTCGGCGATCTTCTCCCTCATCATGTAGAAGCTCACATGGAGCAGGGTAAGGTAACTGTTGATCAGCAGAAGCGCTCCAAGCGAAAACAATATCTGTCCGTCAGCATAAAGCGTAGGAGAGAAGAGTTCGATAGAGGTGCTCATCTGGACTTCCCAGAAATATGCGACTATCGCCAGCGCAGTAAGGGACGCCAAGGTCATGAAGAACACCTTGAAGGACCTGTGACCGAAAAGGAACAGCATGGTAGCTATCGCAAGCAACAGAAGCGCCGTCCATCTCAGTAATGAATTATCAAAAAAATGAGAGGTCTGGTCGGTGTCGTAAAGGACCTTGAACAGGGGGACACCATCAATTATGACCGGTGAACCGATGCTGGTCGTTATCGGTGAGACGGTATATCTGCCACCTATCTTAAGATATGGATTTGTTCCGTTATCGGCACTGCTGATTTCTGCGATGAGATTGTTCTTGACCTCTACTGCAGCTATTATCTTCGTGTTGCCGCCTCCCGGTATAAGTTTGATCACATACCATTTCGGACCGAGGTTCATATATGAAACAGTCTCAGTTACATCAGTGAGAGGGGAAGACAGACGGTTACTGTAGCTGGTGAGTCTCTGTACGGTAAGCCTGCGGCTTATGTCGTCGTTGATGATGGGAAACTGATTGCTCCAGAATTTAAGGGAATCGTTCTGGTAAATGTAGATGACCATATCCTCCGGAAGTCCTTCCAGACATCCGTCGTCATGGCGTTCCAATGCAGCATACGCATAGGTATCCAGGTTGGCCAGCCTCTTCTCAAGTCTGTCTGTAGCCCTCTCTGCGATTTCTGCAGATTCTATCTCTCCGCTGTTTCCTACCATCGAAAGCATGAACAGCGCAAAAGCCAGAAAAAGAATGATCAGAGGAAGTCTCCTTGTTATGAAAATATTGTTTCTCATCGTTATTCATGGTGGTAGGGTTCACCTTTCATGATGGTGAATGCCCTGTAAATCTGCTCCACAAAGATCGCCCTTACCATCTGGTGGGAAAAGGTCATTCTGGAAAGCGATATCTTCGAATTGGCTCTCTGGTATACTGCCTCTGAAAATCCATATGCTCCGCCTATGACGTATGTCATATCCTTTCCCGCATATGAAATCTTGTCCTGAATCACCTTTGCCAGTTCCACCGAAGTATATTCCTTGCCTCTTTCGTCCAGAAGGATGAGATCGTCCGTCGGCTTTACCTGCCTCAGGATAAGTTCGCCTTCACGTACCTTGATCTGATCCTTTGTCAATGCGGATACATTCTTCAGTTCGGGTATCTCCACAACAGAAAACGGAATATAATGCTTCAGTCTTGAAACATATATATCCATTCCCTGTCTCACCCAGTCCTTGTCGGTCTTTCCGACCGTCAGTAATGTGATCTTCATTTCATACTGCAATAATTGTACAAACTCAAGTTTTTCCCACCGCACTTTCTGTATTCACGTTACCTTTCCCCTAAATCCCCTTTCTCGGAAAGGGGACTTACTATCGACCTGAAGGTCTCAAAAACAAAGTACTTTCGCACTTGCAAAAGCCAAGATTGTACAAATATAGTAAAAAAGAATCATTTTGCACGGCTCGAAATTTGCAGTATATTTGCACGGCTTTTCAAGGTAGATTTATGTCAAACAAAAGATTAATAGGGATATTGGCCGCAGCTCTGGCCGTCTTCGTGCATCATGCAGACCTCTCTGCACAGGACAGCAGCTACGATGTGTTCAATCCGATTTCAAAATATCTGGCTACGGGAGATGCGGAAAAACTTTCCGCATGGTTCTCCGACAACCTGGAGGTGACCATATTCGCAAACTCCAATGACTCGAGCCGGAATCAGGCAAAACAGATCATGAAGTCGTTCTTCAGGTCATATACCCCGCGTTCCTTTGAAATCACCCACAGGGCAGGACGCTCCAACAAGAAATATGCTCTGGGCACGTTGAATGCCGGAGGAGAGATGTTTGTCGTCACTATATTCGTCAACTACACCGACACGGACTACAAGATCCAGCATCTGAAGATAGAGCGCATGAACTGACGAAAGAAGGCTGCCGTCCGGCAGCCTTCTTTCGTCAGTTCCGGTAGCCTGGCAACGCGGCAGCCTACTTCAGCGTCAGTTCTACCGGACAATGGTCCGAACCGTAAATTTCCGTATGTATCCTTGCATCAGCAAGACGGTCCCTGAGATTTTCCGAAGTCACAAAATAGTCGATACGCCAGCCGACATTCTTCTGACGGGCCTGGAAACGATATGACCACCATGAATAGATATCTGTCTGGTCCGGATAGAAGAATCTGAACGTATCTATGAAACCTGCACCGAGAAGGTTGGTAAACTGACCGCGCTCCTGATCCGTGAATCCCGGATTCATGCGGTTTGACTTAGGATTCTTCAGGTCTATCTCGTTATGGGCCACATTGAGGTCTCCGCAGACGATCACTCCCATGGCCTCTCCCTTGGCGTTTGTCCTTACCGCAAGCCCTTTCAGATAGGCTCTGAAGTCATCCTCCCACCTCATCCTGTAGTCCAGCCTCTTCAGACCGTCCTGTGCATTCGGAGTATACACGCACACCAGGAAGAAATCCTCCATCTCCAGGGTTATCACCCTTCCTTCATGGTCATGTTCGTCTATTCCGATGCCATAGCTTACGCTGACAGGTTCATGTCTTGTAAAGATTGCTGTTCCGGAATATCCCTTCTTGTCCGCATAGTTCCAGTATGACCGGTAACCGAGAAATTGAAGGTCTATCTGACCTTCCTGCAGCTTGGTTTCCTGGAGACAGAAGAAATCCGCATCCAGTTCTGTAAAGATATCGGCAAAGCCCTTGCCGCACACAGCCCTCAGGCCGTTCACATTCCATGAAATGAACTTATACATATGTCATCTTCTCTTATCTTTCGCTAAGATAGCCATTTTCCCGGAACCATTGCAGGCATCGCGTGCAAAATCATAGGAAAACCTTAAAACTGCACTTGATTAAATTTGAAAAATCTTATGAATGTTTTTTAGTATTGACATGTTTTTCCTAGGAACATGCATATCTTGGGGCAAAAAAAAGTATGAAGGGATATTATCATGTTAGCAGTCATGGACTGGAGAGAGACTGAATGACATGAGCGAGAGAAAGCGTTTCCGTCTGTTGAAATCCCGAGTGGCGCTTCCAGACAGCTATATGGTTGATGCTGAAGGAATGATTCTTCCGTCATGTTACGTGGATGTGGATGCCGTAGAAAAGACATTCAGGCATCCTTCAAGATTGATGATGCTTCTGGCTAAAAGAATTGAAAATGACGTTGAGATAAGATTGGGAATGTCTGATAATGTCACCCTGACCGATCAGGAACTGCTTACTCAGATGCAGGAACTGATAGCTAAGCAATACCGCAAGAATTCCATTGTGCAGCTTTCAATGGACCAGCGTCTTAAATTATGCCTGCTGCTGAAACGGAATTTCAATGCAGGAGTCAAGCAGATAGCCAGAGTAACCCGTCTTGATCCTGACATGGTAGCAAAGATAGTGTGACTAAGACACCTTCTTGCCGAATGGGACAAGAGCAAGAAGAGCCATCTTGAAGTGCTGCATCCCGAAAGGAATTCCTATAATGGTCAGACAGCAGAACACTCCGAATGCTATATGGAGCATCGCTATCTCTATTCCTCCGCAAAGAATCCAGATGACATTCATCAGTATGGAAAGACATCCGCCGTCATTTGTATCTGACTGCACGTCATGACCGAATGGCCAAAGCGCGAAACCTGCCATCTTGAACAGCTGAAGTCCGAAAGGGATGCCGATGATCGTGATGCAATACAGCAGTCCCATGACTGCATAATAAAGGCTGATGACAAGTCCGCCAAGGAGCAGCCACAATATGTTTCCTATAAATTTCATGTTGGCAAAGATAACTATTTCCAGCATCGCGTGCA
Source organism: Bacteroidales bacterium (assembly GCA_015060385.1). Classification (GTDB taxonomy): domain Bacteria; phylum Bacteroidota; class Bacteroidia; order Bacteroidales; family UBA932; genus Cryptobacteroides. The sequence continues at coordinate 122,581 of SUYO01000003.1, read as the reverse complement.
AAAACATAGGGAAACCGCCCGCGATACCCCGAAATTCGAGGGTATCGCGGGCGGTTCTGCCTTAAAACTGCACTTGATGCAACCTAAAGAACGTATGCGTTTACATCGGCTGCTGTTATGCGGGTGCCGGAAAGGATGAGAAGGCGCTCGACAACGTTGCGAAGCTCTCTGATGTTTCCAGTCCACGTCTTGTCAACCAGAAGCTGCATCGCATCTGCGTCGACTTCACGAGGTTGCATGCCGGTTTCCGAACATATCTGCCCGATAAAATATTCTACGAGAAGCGGAATGTCAGACTTGCGTTCGTCAAGCGTCGGCATGTTGATCACGATCACGCTGAGACGATGGTAGAGGTCCTCTCTGAAATGGCCCTTCTCGATCTCTTCCTTAAGATTCTTGTTGGTAGCTGCCAGGACTCTGACATCTACAACTATATCCTTGTCGCTTCCTACCCTTGAGAGCTTCTTTTCCTGAAGTACCCTGAGGACCTTGGCCTGGGCAGCAAGGGACATGTCTCCGATCTCGTCGAGGAAAAGGGTTCCTCCATCGGCCTGCTCGAACTTGCCTTTATGCTGCTTGATTGCAGATGTGAAGGCTCCCTTTTCATGTCCGAAAAGTTCGCTTTCGATAAGTTCGGAAGGAATGGCCGCACAGTTGACCTCTATATATGGTGCGGAAGAACGCGGGCTTTTCTGATGAAGATTTCTTGCGACAAGTTCTTTTCCTGTTCCGTTAGAACCCACGATAAGCACTCTGGCATCAGTAGGAGCCACCTTGTCGATCATGTCCTTCACATGGATCAGTGCAGGCGATTCTCCCACCATTTCCTGTCCGTAGACTTTCTTCTTGAGAATCTTGGTTTCCTTGACGAGAGATACCTTTTCTGTGGCGTTCTTGATCGTGATGAGGATTCTGTTAAGGTCAAGCGGCTTCTGGATGAAGTCGAAGGCACCTCTCTTGATACATTCCACTGCAGTATCGATGTCTCCATGTCCCGAAATCATTATCACCGCAGAATCTACTCCCATCTGAGCAAGACGGTCGAGGACTTCCATGCCGTCCATTTCCGGCATCTTTATGTCACAGAATATGACGCTGTACTTTTCCTTGTCAACCATTGCACAGCCCTGTGCGCCGTTTTCCGCAACATCAACATCATAGCCTTCGTCTGCCAGGATCTCCTTCAGGGAATTGCGGATGGATCTTTCGTCGTCAATAATAAGAATCTTCATATCTTCTACCTTTTGTTCATTATCGGATGTCTGTCAACTTTTCTATATATCGGAGGTCGTACGGAAATATGAAGATATGTCCACGTTACCTCTACAAATATCGACATTTTTGGGAGTTTACACAATATTTTATATTTTTGCTTTGTTATATACCATTAATGTGTACTGATGCAGATACCTGATATAATCATCGCCATCGACGGATACTCGTCCACAGGCAAAAGTTCATTTGCCAAAATCATCGCAAAGGAGTTTTCCTTCCTGTATTTGGATTCCGGTGCCCTCTATAGAGGTGTCACCCTTTTCGCCATCGAAAACGGATACATCGGTGACGACAATACAATTAATGTGCCTGAACTTGACAAGGCACTGTCTGGTCTTGACCTTCACTTCGGCCCGAATGGAACATATATCGGCAAGAGATGTATAGAAAAAGAAATCCGTTCCATGGAAGTGGCCGGAAAGGTGAGCCCTATAGCCGCTGTGGCTGAGGTACGCACATTCGTGGACAGGAAACTCCGCGAGTTCGGCAGAAACGGAAGGATAGTGATGGACGGACGCGACATCGGAACCACGGTATTCCCTGATGCACAGCTGAAGGTCTTCATGACCGCTGACCCTCTCGTGAGAGCACAGAGAAGGGCTGACGAGATGAGGGCCAAGGGCATGGAGACAGACCTTCAGGAAGTGTTGAAGAATCTTCAGGAGAGAGACTATATAGATTCACACAGAGAGGTATCTCCCCTCACTCAGGCAGAAGACGCCATCGTGCTGGACAACTCACATATGACAATGGAAGAGCAGCTCCAGTGGCTCAAGAACATCATCAAGGAACGCTTCGGACTCTGATCTTATGATTACTGTTGACATTGACAAGAACTCAGGCTTCTGCGCCGGAGTGATAAGGGCCATCGGAAAGGCAGAAGAATTTCTGGACAACAGCGACGACAGACGCCTGTACTCGCTTGGAGCCATAGTGCATAATGACTCCGAACTTGAAAGACTTTCGGGAAAGGGTCTGGTGACCATCGACAAGGAGGATTTCGATGAGATGGTCAGTGCCGAAGGTGAGGTCCTGCTGATCAGGGCTCATGGAGAACCGCCTCAGACATACGAGCGTGCGGATACCCTGGGATTCCAGGTTATCGACTGTACCTGTCCAGTGGTGCTCAAGCTGCAGCAGCGCATCAAGGAAGCGTATGTGAGACAGCAGAAGGAAGGCAGCGGACAGATCATCATCTTCGGAAAGATCGGTCATGCCGAAGTTCTCGGTCTTATAGGACAGACGGACGGAACAGCTATAGTGGTCGAAGACGTACTGATGCTTGAAGAAGCTGTCGAGGACGGAATGATCAGGCTTGACGTTTCTACAGAGGTCTTCAGCCAGACCACAAAAAGCCCTGCCGAATACAAGAATCTTTGCGCAAGGCTCGAAGAAAAGATGGCCCGTTACAACGAGCTTTCTGTAGAAAGGTTCAAGGGCAGGCAGATGCTTTCTGTACATGACACCATATGTTCACAGGTCGCGACAAGACATGAAAGGCTGTCCCGGTTCGCTCTGGAACATGACATGATCATATTCGTGGCGGGCAAGGCCAGCTCGAACGGAAAGGTTCTCTGCGATCTCTGCAAGTCGTTGAACATCCGCACATACCACATAGATTCGCCAGCGGAAATCAAGAGAGAGTGGTTCAGAGCTGATGACAAGGTCGGAATATGCGGAGCGACATCTACTCCGAAATGGCTGCTGGAGGAGACTGCTGAACATGTTCTGGAACTCAATAAGTTCGTACCTGAGTGGGAAGAAACATTTAAAATTTTGTAGGATAGATACAATTTTATATTTTTGCAGCCGATTTCACGAAAATTATTTTAAAACTTTATATTTCTTATGGCAACAACAGCTGATTTCAAGAACGGACTTTACCTTGACTACAACGGAAAGCCATGCCAGATCGTATGGTTCCAGCATGTAAAGCCAGGCAAGGGTCCTGCATTCGTAAAGACAAAACTCAGAAACCTCGAGAACGGACGTATCCTCGAGAACACTTTCACAGCAGGTGCAAAGATCGAGACCATCAACGTGGAGAGAAGACCTTACCAGTTCCTTTACAAGGATGAGGACGGATTCAACTTCATGCATGAGGAGACTTACGAGCAGATCCACCTCGATACTGACCTTGTTGACAACGCTGACCTCATGAAGGAAGGACAGCACGTAGAGATGATGTTCCTCGCTGATGAGGAGCGTTGCCTCACTTGCGAGCTCCCTACATATGTTGAGCTTGAGGTTACCTATACAGAGCCTGCAGTGAAGGGTGATACAGCTTCTACCAACGCTCAGAAGGAAATCACTCTCGAGACTGGAGCTATCATCATGGCACCTCTCTTCATCAACATCGGAGAGAAGATCCGCGTGAACACAACTGACCGTTCATACGGCGAGCGCGTGAAGTAATTCCCGCACCACAACACATACAGCAGCCTGCTGATTCCGACGATCCTCCCCGCTTGCGGGTCCCCTCCCTTTTCGGGAGCCAATGTCGTCTTGAATCAGCAGGCTGCTGTATGTATATATGCTTATTCTGAAATTACATCTGCTCCAGCATCGGCAGCATCATGCTCCTCCTGGGTGTTTATACGCTGGGGGCCTCCCTGTTCGGCACGGAGGAAGGCGGCCGAGCGTTTGAGGACGAAGTTCGAACCAAGGTACTTGGTGCGGACGTCGTCGTCGGCAGCGAGGGCCTCCGGAGTGCCGCTCTGAAGGATGGATCCTTCGTAGAGGAGATATGCACGGTCTATGATGGCAAGTGTCTCGCCGACGTTATGGTCAGTGATGATGACACCGATGTTCTTGTATTTCAGCTTTGCGATGATGTACTGGATATCCTCGACAGCGATAGGGTCAACACCGGCAAAAGGCTCGTCGAGAAGGATGAACTTAGGGTCGATGGCAAGGGCACGTGCGATCTCGCAACGGCGTCGCTCTCCTCCGGAAAGCTGGATACCCTTGCTCTTGCGGACCTTGTGGAGGTTGAACTCGTCAAGAAGGTCTTCGAGACGCTGCTTGCGCTCTTCCTTGGTAAACTGCTTCGACATCTCCATTACGGACATTATGTTGTCCTCGACAGTCATATGACGGAATACTGAAGCCTCCTGGGCAAGATATCCGACTCCCTTCTGGGCACGCTTGAACATCGGAAGGCCTGTAATCTCCTCATCATCAAGAAATATCCTTCCGGCATTCGGGACAATGAGACCGGTTATCATATAGAAGCTGGTGGTCTTTCCGGCTCCATTAGGACCGAGAAAGCCGACGATCTCTCCCTGGCTCACTTCCATCGAAACCCCCTTTACAACAGTTCTGGGGCCATATTTCTTTACAAGATTTTCACAACGTAACTTCATTTCCTTCTACTTTATATCGAGTTCAAGATCCTTTACGAGATTCTTCACCTGCTCGTTCTGCCGCATCAGCTCGGCGGCCTGGTCGCTCGGCATGTATATCTTCTTTTCCTGAGGGCTGTCATCCGGAGCCACATCAACACGAAGGTAAACCTTCATCGAACCGACTACCTTGCGGAAGTTTCCTTCAAGTTCATGCAGGAGCTTGGACTCCACCCAATCCTTCTGGGCATCGTTCACGACCCGGAATGTCACAGTCTTGGAACCGTCAGCTTCAGCAATGTCGAGGGAGGTCGTAGTCAGCATGCTTGCCAGACGAGGCTTGTCACCGTAAAGCTTTGCAAGCTCAGGCCATTTCGCCTTGATCTGTTCATCTGAAGGAAGCATATCCTCCTTAGGAGCCGCTGCGGTCTCTGCCTGAGGTTCATCCATAACAGACTTCAGGGACATTCCGCCGCGAGCAGCGCGCGAACGGCGTTCGCGCGGCTGCTCGGCGGCCGGGGCCGGCTGTTCCGGCGCTGGCTCCGGCGAGCGGAGCACATCTCCGGTTTTCTGCGAAGCGGCCGGAGCCGCCACGACCGGAGCCGCCGCCGGAGCCTGGACAGAGGCTGCCGGTGCCGGCTTGGAAACGATGAAGCTCAGACGCATGAGAGCGAACTCTATATGCAGACGAGGATTCACGCTTGCCCTGTATCCTGATTCACACTGGGTCGTTATCGAGAGTGCCTCATAGAGGAACGGGAGAGAACATCTCTCAGACTGCTCCTTATATCTCTTTTTCAATGAATCCGGAAGTTCCAGAAGGGCATCGAGGCCCCCGCTCCTGCTCACGATCAGGTCACGCATGTGCGAAGACAGTGCCGCCACGAAATGAAGGGCATTGAATCCCTTGGTCAGCACCTCGTCAAACGTCATCAGAGCCTTAGGATAATCTCCCTGAAGGAAGGCATCCACCAGCGAGAAACTGTATTCGTAGTCAAGGACATTGAGGTTACGGAGAACATCCTGATACTTGACGTCAGTGCCGCAGAATGCGACTGTCTGGTCGAAGATGGTAAGGGCATCTCGCATGGCTCCGTCAGCCTTGTGCGCGATCACATGGAGAGACTCGTCATCGATGCTGATTCCCTCGCTGGAAGCCACCATACGCAGGTTCTTCACGATGTTGTCGACAGTGATCCTGTTGAAGTCGTAGGTCTGGCAACGCGAAAGGATGGTCGGAAGGATCTTATGCTTCTCGGTCGTTGCAAGGATGAAGATCGCATGCGCAGGCGGTTCCTCCAGAGTCTTCAGGAAAGCGTTGAACGCTGCCTGCGAAAGCATATGGACCTCGTCGATGATGTACACGCTGTAGCGTCCTACCTGCGGCGGCACACGCACCTGGTCCATCAGTGCCTTGATGTCGTCGACACCGTTATTGGAAGCGGCATCGAGTTCATGGATACAATACGAACGGCCTTCCGCAAAAGAAAGGCATGATTCACATTTTCCACACGGCTCCATATCCTCCGAAGGATCGGAGCAGTTGATCATCTTTGCAAAGATGCGTGCAGTCGTGGTCTTGCCGACTCCACGCGGTCCGCAGAAGAGGTATGCATGAGCCAGCTGCCCCCTGAGAATCGAGTTCTTGAGGGTCTGGGCTATATTATCCTGGCCGATGAGGGTCCCGAAGGAATCAGGCCTGTACTTTCTTGCCGATACTATATACTGAGCCATAAACGTTCATTCGTCAACTCACAAATATAGCACTATTTTTGTTAACTTTGCACCCGAAATCACATATACGAAAAGTTTATCCAGGATAATGATGAAAAAAGCATTGGCTATAATGGCAGCGGTCCTCCTGCCGGTACTGACATGGGGACAGGCACAGATCACCACAAAGAAGGTCAAGATAGGAGACTTCACACAAAAGACGACAAAGATAGTACTCTCAGGCAACGAATTCATTGACACGGTCTTCAAGGATGAGATAACCGCAAGGTGGCGCATATCACCGTACGAGTTCTGCACATTGGAAGAGTTCAACAGTCTCAAGCACAGCGAAGAATACTATTTCCTCATCATCACAAACGGACAATTCAAGAAGGACCAGAGTCCGACCATCCAGTTCATGACTCTGATAAAGGGAGGTCATGGTGCGGATAAGGGAATCAACGGAATGCTTGAAATCGTATCTCTGCCGGTCGCATCGGCCCAGTTCCCTTCAGGCAGGGAGATAACCTACATACCTGCGTTTCTGGATATCATTCAGGAATATACTCTCGACTCGATGGAAAAGGACGCCAATGCATATGGCGGCCTCACAAACTATACAGCCAATATCGTACGCTCGGAAGACCATAAGGTCGCTTTCTCCAAGGATGACCTTGCAGTATCCCTTGAGAGCCTTGACGAAGATACTGAATCTTTCGGCAAGGATATGATGCTGATGGAGGAAGATGAAGTGGATGCATTGATGATGAACGGTGCTGAAAACACTTTGGTAAGCTACGTGGTGGCTCCTTTCGAGCCTCAGAACGGCATGTACTGCTACAAGATGCTCATCGATACCCAGAGCCACAAGCTCTACTACTACAAGAGGCATAAGATTACTGACAAGGACGGTCCCGGTTTTCTCAAGGAAGACCTGAAGCGCATTTATTACGTCAGATAGTATGATAAGCGGAAAGACAGAAAGCGGTCTGCGATATGCTGTAAAAAGAAGCGGTTCATCGGTCGGATACTGCGCGTTGAGCATAAGGTGCGGCACACGCGACGAAGCGGGATTCCACAGCGGAATCGCCCATTTCGTGGAACATACCATCTTCAAGGGGACCGAGCGACGGAGCGCATCGGTCATAAACGGATATCTCGACAAGTTGGGAGGTGAGCTCAATGCCTTCACCACAAAGGAAGAGATAGTCTTTCATGCAACCGTACTCAAGGAGGATCTTCCCAAAGCCTCTGCACTTCTGTTCGAACTCGCCACATGTCCCACATTCCCTGAACATGAAATAAATACAGAAAAAGGGGTTGTTGTTGATGAGATACACTCATATAAGGATACGCCTTCTGAGGATATCTACGACAGATTCGAGGAACTGCTCTTCGAAGGACATCCACTGAGCCGTCCCATCCTGGGAACTGCAGCTTCTGTCAAGAAGATAAGCCATGACGAACTTATACGGTTCGTCATGGAGAAGTTCCGTCCTGAAAAGATGGCCTTCACCGTGGTGGCCGACATCGACGAAAGGAAGATGGAACGTGATGTGCTGAAACTGGACGGAAAGTTCTTCGGCCGGACTGCCGATGATACCCCAGGAAATGTACCTGAGCAGGTTTCGGATTCATACGTACCTGTCCCCGGCAAAAGGTTCGAGAAGACTCTGAACAAGCGTAATCACCAGGCCAATTGTGTGATAGGAGGTTTCGCTCCGTCGCTTTACCAGGAAAGGGAAAGGCTTGCCACGGTGCTTCTGTGCAACATTCTGGGAGGTCCTGCCAGCAATTCCATCCTCAACAATGTGCTCAGGGAGAAGAACGGATGGGTATACGGAGTCGAATGTGGCTATACCCAGTTCGCGGATACAGGAATGGTGGCAATCAGTCTGGGATGTGACAAGAGCAATCTTGACAAATGTATCAATGCAGTAGAAAAGGAAATCAGGAAGCTTCAGGAAGCACCTCTGACCGAACGTAGGCTGAAGGCCGCCAAGAAGCAGCTGATGGGACAGCTTGCCATCAGCGGGGACAACGGCGAGACGCAGTGTCTTTCGATGGGCAAGAGTCTGCTTGCCTATGGAAAGATCAGCGGCGACAGCAAGACCAAGGAACTCATAGAGGGAATCACAGCCGAGGACGTACGAGAGATGGCACAGGTCATATTTGCCCCGGAAAAATTGTCAAGACTGATTTACATATAGACCATGGAAAAGATCTATCAATATATCAAGGAGCATGCGAGCGAGCCCAGCGAGGCTCTCGCATGGGTGGAAAGACAGACCCACATCAGGACAAACCATGCCCGCATGCTCTCCGGAGCCGTACAGGGACAGATCATGCGTATGCTGGTGCAGCTAAGCGGAGCAAAGCGCATACTGGAGCTGGGTACGTTTACAGGGTACTCCGCCATATGTCTTGCCTCTGCCCTGCCAGAAGACGGACATCTGGATACCCTTGAAATAAATGACGAACTCGAAGACCTGATTCTCGAAGGCTTTGAACGCGCCGACCTCTCTGACAGAATCAACCTCCACATAGGAGACTGCAAGGACACCCTCCGCAGGCTGCGCTGCGAAATGGGGCTTGAAGTGGGAGGACATGCCGACCCGGCGATGCAGTATGACCTTGTCTACATGGACGCCAACAAGAGGGAGTACTGCGAATATTATGAACTTCTTTTCGATATGGTCCGTCCCGGAGGTCTCATCCTGGCCGACAATGTGTTATGGGACGGAAAGGTATGCGAGAATCCCATGCCTCAGGACAAGCAGACCCTCGGAATCGCCCGGTTCAACGACATGGTATCGGCTGACCCGCGCGTCGAATCCGTGATCCTCCCCCTCCGCGACGGTCTCAACCTTATCCGCCGTAAAATATAACACCCTGTAATTCAACTACTTACACAGACTGCGTGCTCCCAAAAGGGAGCACGCAGTCTGCATTATCCGCTGAGAATCAGACGGCTACTAATCGAACTATTGACGGATGATTCTGGCGCCGAGTGCATTAAGGCGGGTGTCGATGTCCTCGTAACCGCGGTCGATCTGGTCGATGTTGCTGATGACGCTTGTACCCTTTGCGGACATCGCTGCGATAAGAAGGGCGATACCGGCACGGATATCAGGAGATGACATCTTGCCTGCCCGAAGCTGATAATTATGGTCATGTCCCACCACGACCGCCCTGTGCGGGTCGCAGAGGATGATCTGGGCTCCCATGTCGATGAGCTTGTCGACAAAGAAGAGACGGCTCTCGAACATCTTCTGGTGGATCAGCACGCTTCCCTTGCACTGGGTCGCCATCACAAGGATCACACTCAGAAGGTCAGGAGAAAGACCCGGCCATGGAGCATCCGCTATATTGAGGATGGATCCGTCAAGGAACGAATCGATGACATAGCTTTCCTGCTCCGGTACATATATGTCGTCTCCCCTTCTCTCAAGGTTCACTCCAAGCTTACGGAAGACTTCCGGAATCATTCCCAGTTCGTCATATGCTACATCCTTGATGGTTATGCTGCTGCGGTTCATTGCCGCAAGGGCTATGAATGAACCGATCTCGATCATGTCCGGAAGTATCGTGTGTTCCGTACCGCCGAGCGACTCCACGCCCGTGATGGTCAGGAGGTTAGAACCTATGCCATCAATCTTCGCACCCATGCGTACGAGCATACGGCAGAGCTGCTGGAGATACGGTTCGCAGGCCGCGTTGTAGATGGTGGTCACTCCCTTGGCAAGGGTCGCGGCCATCACGATGTTGGCTGTTCCAGTGACCGAGGCCTCATCCAGAAGCATATACTTTCCTTCAAGGGTACGGCCTTCCGGCACATGAAGATAGAAGGCACGCTTGTCGGTGACATATTCCTGTTCGGCACCGAGGTTCATGAATCCGAGGATATGGGTATCAACCCTGCGGCGGCCGATCTGGTCTCCACCCGGCTTAGGGAAATAGGCCTTACCGAATCTGGCGAGAAGCGGTCCTACCACCATCACTGAGCCTCTGAGCTTCGCACATTTTGCGACGAAATCAGCGCTCAGGATGTACTCAGGGTCAATCTCATCAGCCTTGAAGGTATAGACACCCTTGTCATGGCGTTTCACCTTCACACCCATGCCTTCGAGCAGGAGAATCAGGTTCCTGATGTCAAGGATCTCCGGAATGTTCTCGACGCGCACTTCCTCCTTGGTAAGGAGAACCGCACTGATGATCTGGAGCGCTTCGTTCTTCGCCCCCTGGGGTCTGATGGTTCCGCTGAGCCTGTGCCCGCCTTCAACTACAAATGAACTCATATTATCTGTTTCGTATTTTATTCAACATTCGTGTAGGTAACCTTGAAGACATATGATCCTGCATCTTCGGTGCGGACAACAAGGTTCCTCATGTATTCGCCCAAGCCGGCCGACCTTTCACGTGCAAGAGTGAACTCAAACTTCCTGGTATTCCGGATTGTTCCGGATGCAGGATTGCAGTTTACAGCAAAATCTGCTTCTCTTGTCGTACTGACTATGCTGAACACTACCATTTCTCCGGTATCGGAAACTGCATTGACTTCTATCTTCTCTTTCTCCGCTCCTTCCACGATCCTGCCTTCACCGAAATCTACATGCTTTCTGTCGAAAGTGATATGCTTATGTACCGGTTCCAGCGTAAAATCCATCACAAACTCCTTTACGGCATATTCCACTGACTGTGACTGGAAAGCATGATATTCCGAATATACCTCTGTACTTATCATGCTCAGATAAGGCAAGGCTTCAAAACTGTATTCTCCGTTTCCGTCCGTATAGGTAACTGTTTCCGAACAACTGTTCCATACGGCCACTCCCTCGAGAGGATTACCATCGGAATCCCTCACCGTTCCTCTAAGATCTGCACATACATCCTTTTGCGATGTCTCTATAACCACCGGCACCTCACATCTTTCCCAATTATATGGAGCCGTGGAGAATATCTGGAGCGTGCCTTCGACATTATCCATTGAAGCCCTCGATATCTTTATCCTGATATCCGATGAGGACATAGGGTCAATGGTGCCATGCCATCCTCTGTCACCTGGTTTCAGGCCCGGAGCAGACATATCAAGGAACAACAGGTCTCCTACAGGCAGATCTGACCTTATGCCAAAGCTTATCGGCGTTTCACTGAGATTCCTTATCGTGAGGGTCTGTTCGTTGACACGTGATTCGAAGCGGATTTCATCCTGTTCCACCGTCATCATACGTATCGGCTCAAGTTCCACATCCAGAACAGTATCACCGGAAACAGATACGACATATGATCCCGATTTATAATAATCACCCCGGAAAACGACTTCATACTCACCTTGAGGTATGTCATTTATCGAATAGCTGCCTCCGACAGTTCCTTCCGGAATGACATCACCCTCATATATCTTCTCACCTGCACTGCTTGTAACTACAGCTGACACGCCGGTAATCAGACGTTCCTGACTTCCTTCCTGATCACTGACCACACCGCTGATGGAGTAATTCCCGACCTGGGTCTGCCAGGAATCACATGCACAGCATATCATCAATATCAAAAACAAAAACTTCTTCATGGCAACCTTATTCTACAGATAGCGTCGGTACATAAATCAATTAAAACTGGCACCGACGGTATTAATTATCTGCGTAAAACACCGTCTAGGATAAGCGTCGGTACGTGTTTTTGCAGAATCACGCACCTACGCTCACAAATGTTCTACTTCGGGGTGGAGATCGACGCCGAACTTAGCCTTGACGGAGGCGATTATGCGTTTCTCCAGTCCTATGATCTCTTCAGGGTAGGCCTCGCCGGTGTAGTTGACGATGACCAGAGGCTGCTTTTCCCAAACTGCAGCGCCTCCGCTGCGCTTTCCCTTCCATCCGCACTGCTCTATCATCCATGCCGCCGGAATCTTTACCATCGGAGAGGAGATTGCCACGTCGCCTTGCTCCTCGCAATGACATAGAGGACTTGGGATAACAGTACCGGGATCAGAAATAACATAGTGCGGAACCTTGTAGTCAGGACCATGTTCGGCCTTGGCAGCCGCTTCGATGCGTGCGAAGTGCTCAGGAGTAACGACAGGATTCTTAAAGAAGCTTCCTGCGCTTCCCTTCACCGATGGCTCGGGAAGCTTCTCCTTCCTGATCTTTATTATCACCTTCCTTATCAGCGCCGGCGTCAGATCAGCATAAAATGAATCTGGCGATTCAGGCGACGTGCCACTTGTGTGGAGGGGACATTTTTCCAAGCCAGGGTAGCGGGAGGGGGTCTCCGGAACACATTGGCACTCGCCGATGGCTTTTACAACTGCATCCTTCAGGTGGCCATAGTCCAGCTTCGGCTGCGGCTCACGCGAAAGGGCAAAGACGACATGGGTCACGATATAGCGTCCCTTGATCTCCGGATTCTTGAAGATAGAGTCACGATAGCCGTAGCCACATTCCTCAACGGAGAAATTTACGAACTCCTCCTCAACGGTGTCATAGCAGTATACCTTGCGGATCACATCCTTGACCTCAACTCCATAGGCCCCTATGTTCTGCACCGCCGAAGCTCCTACCTCACCAGGAATATACGACAGGTTCTCTACTCCCCACAGTCCTTCCTTTGCAGCCCATTCGCAGAAATCATCGAACACGACTCCCGCTCCGACCGACACCAGGACTATCCCAGATGCGTCTTTAGTTCCTGTATCCGTAGAATCGACACATTCAGACGATGTGTCAGTTGTGCGGAATTGGCATTTCCCCACCCCCGGGTAGGGGGAGGGACCCACGGAGTGGGAGGGGGCCAATGGAGCACATTGACACTCGTCCAATATTTCAATAAAGTTGATCTTGGAATGCAGGACGGTACCTTTGAAATCATCTGTAAAGAGAAGGTTGCTGCCACCTCCGATATGCAGTACCGGACGTGCCAGCTCCTCAAACTCGATATCCACAAGATCCGCCACCGAATCATATTCCATGAAACAGCGTGCCTTCACCTTCATTCCGAAGGTGTTCATCTTCGTCAGGTCCTTATAATACTCCGTCTTTATCATAGTATTTTCGGATCCCCGGTCAAGCCGGGGATGACTGGTGATTAACCTATCTCAGCTCCGTTGCAGAGAGTCTCGACAGGAGTTACGAAACGCATCTTGCCGTCGTTCTGACGGGCCATGAGGATCATTCCCTTCGACTCGATGCCACGGATCTTGCGCGGAGCAAGGTTGGCAAGGATACATATCTGCTTGCCGACCATATCCTCAGGAGCATATTCCTCGGCAATTCCCGAAACGATCACCCTCTTGTCGATACCCGTATCGATAGTAAGCTTGAGAAGCTTGTCTGTCTTAGGAACGCGCTCGGCTTCAAGTACGGTAGCTGTCCTGATGTCCATCTTCTGGAAATCATCGAAGGTACATTCCTCCTTCTGAGGAGTTACGACAGCAGCTTCTGCAGTCTTTGCCGCAGCCTCACGCTCTGCACGGATAGTCTCAAGACGTGCGATCTGACCGTCCACAACCTCATCCTCAATCTTGGAGAAGAGAAGGGTTGCAGGGTTGAGCTGATGGCCTGCAGGGAGGAGCGATGCCTTTCCAAGGTCATCCCATGACAATGAGATTGCCACGTCGCTTCGCTTCTCGCAATGACATGCGACAGAAGTAGTATGAAGCGCCGCACCTTCGCCTGCCTTATAGATGTTCTCGCTTACAGAACCCTCCTCACCTGCACGATGGTCTGTTCCGGCAGCGATGCCGACATTCAGGATACCACGGAGCTTCTCAGATGAGAACGGAAGGAAAGGCTCGAATGCAATAGAGAGAGCTGCACAGATCTGGAGCGAAACATTCAGGATCGAAGCAGTCCTGTCCATATCTGTCTTTGCCACCTTCCATGGCTCTGTATCAGTAAGATACTTGTTTCCCAGACGGGCGATGTTCATAGCCTCCTTGAGAGCCTCGCGGAACTTGTAGCCGTCAAGATACTTCTCCATGGCTTCGCGCAAAGGCTGGATCTGAGCGAGAGTCTCGGCATCTATTGCCTCAGGCTTGAGGTCAGCGGGAACCTTGCCCTCGAAATACTTGTGGGTAAGCACTACCGCACGGTTCACGAAGTTACCGAGGATAGCCACGAGCTCGCTGTTGTTGCGTGCCTGGAAATCCTTCCATGAGAAGTCGTTGTCCTTTGTCTCAGGGGCATTGGCTGTAAGCACATAACGGAGCACGTCCTCCTGTCCTGGGAACTGCTCGAGGTACTCGTGGAGCCATACCGCCCAACCGCGTGAAGTAGAGATCTTGTCGCCCTCGAGGTTGAGGAACTCGTTTGCCGGTACATTGTCAGGAAGTATGTAGCTTCCGTCAGCCTTGAGCATGGACGGGAACACGATGCAGTGGAATACGATATTGTCCTTTCCGATGAAATGGACGAGCTTGGTATCCTCGCTCTTCCACCACTTCTCCCAGCTCTGCGGAAGAAGTTCCTGGGTGTTGGAAATGTATCCGATAGGGGCATCGAACCAGACATAAAGAACCTTGCCCTCCGAGCCTTCCACAGGGACAGGCACTCCCCAGTTCAGGTCACGGCTCACCGCACGCGGCTGAAGACCGCCATCGATCCAGCTCTTGCACTGGCCGTACACGTTGCTCCTCCACTCCTTGTGTCCGTCAAGGATCCACTCTGAAAGCCACTTCTCATACTGGTCAAGCGGGAGGTACCAGTGCTTGGTCTCCTTCTTCACAAGTTCGCCTCCGCTGAGAGCCGACTTAGGGTTGATGAGTTCGTCTGGGCTGAGTGTAGCGCCACATTTCTCGCACTGGTCTCCATATGCACCCTCAGCGCCGCAACGAGGGCAGGTACCTGTGATGTAACGGTCAGCAAGGAAGGTCTTGGCCTCCTCGTCATAATACTGCTCACTCACCTTCTCGATGAACTTGCCTTCATCATAGAGCTTGCGGAAATAGTCCGCTGCGTTCTTATGGTGGGTCTTTGAAGAGGTCCTGGAATAGATGTCGAAGTTTATTCCGAGACCTGTGAACGAATTCTTGATGATCTTGTGATACCTGTCGACGATATCCTGAGGCGTGCAGCCTTCCTTCTGTGCCTTGATGGTGATAGGAACTCCATGCTCATCCGATCCGCAGACATAAAGCACGTCCTCTCCCCTCATTCTCAAGTACCTTACATAAATGTCTGCAGGCACATATACACCGGCCAGATGGCCGATATGCACAGGACCGTTGGCATATGGAAGCGCGCAGGTCACAAGCGTTCTGTTGAATTTCTTTTCCATTATATTATCTGTTTTTACATATTTTTCATTCACTTCGCAAAGCCCTGGGGATGACGTCCGTCATACCCTTCCCAGCTCGTTGTTCAGGCGTGCACGGGCCTTGTTGAACTCACCGATCCTGGTCATTATCTCGACCTGACGGTCAGGGTCTTCAGTACGGGAGAGTTCCCGAGTAAGTTCCTTCAGGAAGAGCTCCACCTTCTTCACCTGATAGGTCAGGAGGGTCTTCGGCACATAGATCACCAGTCTTGTAGAGACCGATGTCAGGGACTGTTCGTAGTTCTTCACGGTCAGCTGATGCTTCTCGATAAGAAGGTCACGCGCAACAGCCGCCACCTCCATGTCCATGCTGTCAAGAAGACGCTTCTGCATCTGCTGCTGGGTAAGTCCCTCATCATACATCCGGAAATACTCTTCATATACCTTTCTGTATGAACGGTTTACAAAATCCGCCTCATCATCGGCAAGTATCCCGTCAATGAATTCCGCCACATTCACCTTCTCCCCTTCTACATAGAACTTCGAATCCCTGTCGAAATCAAGCTCCGTACAGCCCTCCTCCAGGATGAATCCGAGAAGTTCCCTTTCGCATGGAGCGAGGTACGGTTCGTTGATGACCACACCTTCCTCCACAACCGGCTCTGCCGGAATGTCCGCAGACGGATATGAATCCGCTTCGGGTCCATAATCCTCATACGCCGGAGGCGGCACATCGCTCCCACCAGGCACCGGAGCCGCAGCAGCACGGTTCTCCTCCCGCTGGCGTGCCCTTTCTCTCTCCTTCTGCTCCGCCATAAGCATGTCCGACCTCGAGCGGCTCACCCTCTCGGTCAGAATCTGTTCGTCGATCTCGAACTTGTCCGCACACGTCTGAACATACACGGCACGCACCACCGCATCCGGTATGAGCGCTATCGTGTCGGCCACGTCGTTGATGAGGCCGGCACGTCTGATCGGATCGTTTCCCGCCTCTCCGAGAAGAAGGTCGGTCTTGAAGCTGATGAAATCCTGCTCGTTGCGTGCGATATGGTCCTGAACCTCTTCCAGGGTATGTCTGCGTGCGAAGTCATCGGGGTCCTGGCCCTCCGGAAGGAGCACGACCTTCACGTTCAGTCCCTCCTTCAGCACGAGTCCCACGCCTCGAAGGGCGGCCTTGATTCCCGCCCCATCACCGTCATAGATGATGGTCACGTTATTCGTGAACTTGCGGATCAGGCGTATCTGCTCGACCGTAAGTGACGTGCCGCTCGAAGCGACGACGTTCTTCAGACCGAGCTGATGCATCGAAAGCACATCGAGATAGCCCTCGACCAGGATACATTTGTCCTGACGGGACATTTCGTTCTTCGCGAACCAGATGCCGTAAAGCGAACGGCTCTTCACATATATCTCCGTTTCGGGAGAATTCACATATTTTGCGACTGACTTGTCGGTCTTGAGGGTACGTCCTCCGAATGCGATCACGCGTCCGCTGACCGAATGGATCGGAAAGATGACCCTGTCGAAGAAACGGTCCACCAGACGGCCGTCCTCGTATTTTATGCTCAGACCAGTCTCGGTAAGGAACTCCTCCTTATATCCTGCCGCCCTCGCCGCATCGGACAGAGCCCTGCGGCTTACGGGGGCCCAGCCAAGGCCGTACTTGCGGATGGTCTCGTCCTCGAGACCGCGGCTCTTGAAGTACTGGTAGCCTATGGCCTGTCCCTCAGGAGTCTGAAGGCTGTCCTGGAAGAACTTGCCGGCATATTCGGACACGAGAAGAAGGCTCTCGTTCCTCTGCCTCTGGGCGATTTCCTCAGCCGTCTCCTCCTTTTCGACAACCTCGATATGGTATTTCTTTGCAAGATACTTCAGCGCTTCGGTATAGGACAGGTTCTCATGTTCCATAACAAACCCGACGGCAGTACCGGACTTGCCGCAGCCAAAGCATTTGAATATTCCTTTCGAAGGCGAAACCACAAAAGACGGGGTCTTCTCATTGTGGAACGGACAGCATGCCATGTGGTTGGCTCCGCGCTTCTTCAAGGTCACGAAGTCTCCCACGACATCAACGATCTGTGCCGCGTCCAGAATCCTGTTCACCGTCTCCTGAGGAATCATCCTACTGTTCGTCTACGTTATTGTTGCTTTCGTATTTGTCGATGACGTTCTTCATCCTCCATGACGAGAGAAGTTCTGAAGCACCGTATACAATGAGCGATGCACCCGCTATCACTCCTATTGCCTCACCTACGAACGCCGGCTTTCCTACAAGGAAAAGTCCGCAGCCCAGCACGAGCACGGGCATGATGAAGGAACCGAGACCGAGACCTGCCGCTCCCCTGATGCTCAGGAGGCTGACAAGCTGGAAGGCTCCGAAGATTATGAGGATGAAGGCTATGAAATATATGAGAAGTCCTGCCACAAAGCCAGGGAACATGAAGAGAGCTATTGCGATAACGATATCCACTGTTCCGTTCACACCCATCAGCCCCATGGTTCCGTTAGCCTTGTTCCTGTACCCTACTATCAGAGATACGATTCCTGAAGCCAGGAGGAAGGCTGCAATTATCTTTACTGCCAGTTCCAGCGCGTTTGTCTTGCTAACTACCATCACGATACCGATAGCCAGTGCTGTCAAGGCCCTGATAGGACCGTTGAACTTGTTTTTATAACCGAAAGTAATCATAAGAATACATTTAATCCAACTTGCAAAAATACTAAAAATTTACATATCTGTCAAAAGTACAAAATCGGGCGTTTTTGTGCTTTTGACGTGCAAAAAAAGCGTCAAAAGAACAAAACAGGGGGTGTTTTGTTCTTTTGACCGATGTCGTATGCTGTTCAAGGCTTTAGTTGGCTACTTCGCAGAGGAACTTGACGCGGACGAGTCTCACTTCCATCTCGTCATAATCGTCTCGAAGGTCCTCCATGGCAGCTTCGAGCGAATCCGACTCTGCCTCATCATGGAAATAGTCGAAGATCTCTTCCACGACATCGTCGTCAAGGGTCTGCTCTATGTAATAGTCGAGATCGAGCTTCGTACCTGAATACACGATGGCTTCGATTTCGGTCATAAGTTCTTCCATATCCATACCCTTTGCCTCTGCAATATCCTCGAGCGGAAGCTTTCTGTCAATACTCTGGATGATATGGACCTTGTTTGCAGACTTGTTGACCAGGGACTTCATCACGAAGTCATCAGGACGTGAGATTTCGTTCTCTTCCACATACTTGGCGATAAGGTCGAGGAATTCCTTTCCGAACTTACGTGCCTTTCCTTCTCCGACTCCCTGACAGTTCTTGAGCTCGTTTATCGTTATAGGGTACATGATCGAAATGTCTTCCAGAGACGGATCTCCGAAGATCACCCATGGCTGGAGCCTGAGTTTTCTTGCGACATCCCTCCTGAGATCCTTCAGCATGGCGAGCAGCTGAGGGTCTCCTCCTCCGCCTCCTCTGGCAGCCGCAACAGCAGCGCAATCGTCATCGTCATCCTCACCTTCGGCAAACTCCCTCTCCTCGGTAAGCATGAGCTGGTATGGGTCATTATAGAACCTGAATCCTTCTTCTGTAACGGATATGAGTCCGTATGATTCGATATCCTTATGGAGAAGATGATGAATAAGTCCCTGATGAATCACAGCACACCAGAACTTTACTGAACGGTCCTTTCCGGCGCCATACAGTTCCAGTTTGTCATGCTTGTAGGATTTTATTATCGAGTTCATTTCGCCCGCAAGGATGTTGGCCAGGTGCTCCAGTTTGAAGTGCTCAGGCAGAGTCTGGATAAGTTCTATGACTGTAGCCATTTCCTCACGGCCGTCGAACTGCTTCTTAGGGTGCAGACAGTTGTCGCAGGCTCCACAGTTTTCGGCTTCATATGTCTCTCCGAAGTAGTTCAGGAGCAGCTTTCTGCGGCATGAGTTCGACTCGGCATATGCCACCGTATCCATAAGAAGCTGCCTGCCTATCTCCTGCTCGGCTATAGGCTTGCCCTGCATGAACTTCTCCAGCTTCTGTATATCCTTATAGCTGTAGAAGGTTATGCACTGGCCTTCCTGACCGTCTCGTCCGGCACGTCCGGTCTCCTGATAGTACCCCTCGATGCTCTTAGGAATGTCATAATGGATGACGAAGCGTACGTCAGGCTTGTCGATTCCCATTCCGAAGGCGATTGTCGCAACGATCACATCGATTTCCTCCATCAGGAAGCGGTCCTGGTTGTCAGCTCTGGTCTTTGCGTCCAGACCTGCATGGTAAGGAGCAGCCTTTATACCGTTTATGTTGAGCAGTTCCGCAAGCTCCTCCACCTTCTTCCTGCTGAGGCAGTAGATGATGCCGGACTTTCCTGCGTTCTGTCTTATATATCTTATGATATCCCTCTTCGGGTCTGACTTGTCCCTTATTTCATAATAAAGGTTAGGACGGTTGAATGAAGACTTGAACACCGTAGCATCCGTCATGCCGAGGTTCTTGATGATGTCACTCTGCACTTTCGGCGTCGCTGTCGCGGTCAGGGCTATTATAGGAGATACACCTATCTCTTCTATGATGTTCCTTATTCTTCTGTACTCAGGTCTGAAGTCATGACCCCATTCCGAGATGCAATGTGCTTCGTCTATGGCGTAGAAGGAAATCTTGATTTCCTTGAGAAGCGCGACGTTTTCCGCTTTAGTCAGAGACTCAGGAGCCACATAAAGAAGCTTTGTGGCTCCTGAAAGAAGGTCATTACGCACTTCAGTGATCTGAGCCTTGTTCAGGGATGAGTTCAGGAAGTGTGCGATTCCGTCGTTGCCTGCAACGAATCCGCGGATTGCATCGACCTGATTCTTCATCAGGGCGATCAGAGGGGATATGACTATGGCCGTACCTTCCATGACAAGAGCCGGGAGCTGGTAGCAAAGCGATTTACCACCTCCTGTAGGCATGAGTACAAAGGCATTCCTGCCCTCGACAAGATGCATGATGATCTTTTCCTGATCGGCCTTGAATGAGTCAAAACCGAAGAATTCCTTCAGTTTCCCATGAAGTAGCGCAGAATCTATCGTCATATCCTGAAATATTTGGATTACTAAATTAAATGATTTTTTCGAGTCTTCAAAAAAATTCTGCAGAGTCTCAGCAAATTTTCATAAAATTACAGCGAATCGAAAAATTCCGTATATTTGCAGTTTGTATTGAAGAACAAGTATAATTCAAACAATAAAAAGAAATGAAGACAATCAAAATTTTGGCAGTTACATTCGCAGCAACACTTGCAATTGCATGCGGTACTCAGAAGAGCAATGTAAATGTAGAGGCAGAGCTCCCTACAGCAGCAGAGGTTGACTCAGCAAGCTACCTTCTCGGTGTGAACTTCGGTTCAATGATCAAGGGCTACAACTTTGCCGATAACCTCAACGATCTCAATGTTGCTGAGCTTAAGAAGGGTATGCAGGACTTCCTTCAGGCAAAGGGTTCGCCTTCAGACCCTGCTTTCGGCGAGCAGTTCGACATCGATCCTAACATGATGGGCAACGTTCTCGATGCATTCATCATGAAGAGACAGACCTACAAGGCTGAGCTGAACGCAGCCGAGGGTAAGGCTTTCCTTGCAAAGAACGCCAAGAGAGCTGACGTAGACACAACTGCAAGCGGACTCCAGTACACCATCATCGCAGAGGGTGCAGCTGAGAAGATCGCTCCTCAGGACACTGTATGGGTGAACTACAAGGGTACTCTTCTTGACGGCACCGTATTCGACGAGGACGACTCTGAGGAAGGTATCATGTTTGTGGCTAACCGCGTTATCAAAGGATGGACAGAAGGTCTCGGTCTCGTAGGTGAGGGCGGAAAGATGACACTCTATATCCCTTCAGACCTCGCATACGGTACAAGAGGAAACCAGGCTATCGCTCCGAACTCTACACTCATCTTCGACGTTGAGGTTCTCAAGGTAGGTAAGTACGTTCCAGCAGAGAAGTAATATGGCAATGGAACTGGAGGGCAGGATTGTCCGCAAGCTTAATGTTCAGACAGGTACCTCTGCAAGAGGTGCCTGGGCTAAACAGGACTTCATTTTCGAATATCAGGAAGGCAATTATCCTTCTCAGGTATGCATGAACGTGTGGGGAGAAGATAAGGTGAAGGAACTTGAGAAGTATCAGGTCGGCGACAAGGTGAAGATTTCTTTCAACCTCAGCAGCCGTGAATACAACGGACGCTGGTACACCGACGTGAGGGCATGGAGGATAGAGTCTGCAGCGGCTCCAGCTCCAGTCCAGGACGCGCCGCCTGTAACACAGGATGATCCGTATGCCTCAAGTGCATACAGCTCGCCTCTTGATGAGGATGACCTCCCTTTTTAATCTGGATTACAACGGAAGCTGGACAAGCTTCCGTTTTTCGTAATGGGCCGTCCATCTGAAGCCGAAGGATTTCAGAAGCTGTGCAAAGGTTTTGAAGCCGTATCCCACCCGCGACGGAGCATGCGAGTCGGAGCCAAGGCTTATTATCTCGCCTCCAAGTTCCCGATAGCGTCTGAGTATGTCAGTGTCAAGGGTCACGAGTCTGCCCTTATGGTCCTGATAGCTTTTGGTATTGATTTCCAGCGCCTTGCCTTCATGGATGATGTAGGTCATCATTTCATCCAGGATATCGGAGAAGTCCATGTACCGCAGGCAGGTTTCAGGGTATGGGGCATATCTTACTATATAGTCGAAATGGCCCATTATATCAAAGTCCTCCAGCCATTTCATCTCCGTCAGGATGGTCTCCAGATAATGTCCATATGCCATTTTCCAGTCCTTGTCTTCATAATAGACTCCATAATAAGGATCGACTCCGTCAATGTAGTGGACAGATGCAATGACCTGGTCGAAACAGTTTTCAGAAAGTACCCTGCGGATGTCCTCGTGGTGGTTCTCATGCATTCCGATCTCGATTCCCTTCAGCAGCTTGAGTCTTTGGCTGTCAGGGATGGGGCCGGCTTCGATAAGGCCCTGCACCCTGTCGATTTCTTCCTGCTGGAGACTTACATCAAAGGTCTCAGACACAGGATTTCCGCTGAGGATCTTCGCCTCAGGGATAAAGAAGTCACAGTGGTCCGTAAAGGCAATTCCCGACAGGCCTGCCTCCAGCGCTGCACTGGCGCACCCTTCGATGGAGGACCTCCAGCCGTCGAATGAAAACTGACTATGGTTATGATTGTCGAAAAGCTGCATCATCAATTTCCTTCAGAAAACGCCTGCGAAGTTAACCAATACCCGTCAAAAGAACAAAACAGGGGGTGTTTTGTTCTTTTGACGCTTTTTTTGCACTTCAAAAGCACAAAAACGGGCGTTTTTGTGCTTTTGAATCCTAGGCAGTGGTCCCGGAGAGAGTGCGTATCAACCCATATTAGGGAAAAGTTGGTCGACAAAGTCCTTTTCCAGTTTGAGGATGCTCCTGATCTGGCGGTTCGAAGCATTGTAGTCCTGCTTCATCTTCCTGGCCATCTCCACACGGTCTTTTGCTGCCAACAGTCCGGGATGCTTTACACCATACAGCCTCATGCACAGCATGCAGACTGCAGAATACATTTCCTCGTCAGCGATGAACACGCTTTCATGCAGGCGCTCCGCTATCTCACCATAGGCTTCAAACTTTCTCGTCAGCTGCTGGAAGTAATGATGTGCACTTCTGAAGAAAGCTTCTGCCGCAGCTATATCGCAAAAACATGATGGAAGAATCATTCCGTCATGGACTTTTATGCCATCACCTGAGGGAACATCAACATCGTTGCTGCGACATATTGCCCGCTTTTCTCTGATTGTCATATCCTTGAAAAAGGTACACTGCAAGGCGGAGAGCAAAGGATTGAAGAACCAGGCACCTGCACCCCATGGGTATGAAAACGGTGTGCAGTCCGGTCTGGCCACATATCCGTTTCTGTTTGCATATATGATTTCATTGCGAAGGCTCTGAAGAGATGTGATCTCTATCATCTCGCAATTGAACTTATGCATATCCACAACCCTGCCGTTCCTGCTCAGACATTTCCAGAGTCTGCCCTTGAACATGTTGAACAAGTCCTCACACCTGCTCCGTAGTCCGGCAAGTATAATATGCAGATGATTATTCATCAGTTCGAAAGTGAATATCTTCACATCGGAAAAGCACAGGGCTGATATCCCCATAAGGTTCATCCCTATTTTCATATCTTCCTGATCACGGAAGATTATATCTGCATCACGGCCATCTGTATACAGATGCCAGCAGTGTGGGTATTTCTTGAAATTGAGTTCGCACTCCCATTCCAGATCACGGAATGAAACTGCAGCAGGATCATTCTTCATCATTACGCAATATTAAGTTAAACTGTAATGGATGCGCGACATGAAAGGGGCTTCAGATACCCCGGTCAGAATGACCTGCAGAGCAAGCGTACACAACATCGTACGCGCAATCGTCTCTGCAAAACTAAAAACAATTTCTCTAACTGCCAAAAGAACAAAATAGGGGGTGTTTTGTTCTTTTGACCTATGATTTCCGAGTCAAAAGCACAAAAACGGGCGTTTTTGTGCTTTTGAACTCCAAATGAGTCATAGAGCTAAAGCTGGAGCCAGCGGATGTCCTTGTCGCGGCCCCAGTAGGAGAGCTGGCGCTTGGCATAGCGGCGGGTGTTGCGCTGAATCAGTTCCACGGCACGCTCCAGCGAGGTGACCGGTACGTCGCCAGGAGAGAGAGGGTCCCAAAGGGCAGCGTCTACAAGACCATCCTGCCAGTCGAACCACTCGAATATTTCCTTGTAACCTACGGTCTGGAGCGCCGCAAGGTCACGGTACCCGGTCAGCGAGCGCACCTCTTCCACCAGCCCCGCATCTATCATCTGCAGGACACGTCTGTTGATGCGGTCATACAGTACCTCCCGAGGTCTGGTCAGGCCTATCTTCTCGATCTCGAAATCACGGGACTTGCGGGTCGATGTCTTGAAGGAAGAAAACGGCTTTCCCGTCATCAGGCAGACCTCCAGAGCCCTTACGACCCTCTGCCCGTTGGCTATGTCTATGGTAGCATAGCTCTCGGGGTCATGTGCCTTGAGTTCCAGGCGCAAGGCCTCGACCCCTTCCTCGCGAAGACGCTCCATCAGTTCATTCCTGAGCTGAAGGTCAGCTGCAGGAAAGTCGTCGAGCCCGTTCACAAGGGCATCTATATAGAAGCCCGAACCTCCGGCCATCACCAGGGTCTCATGTCCTTCCGCAAAGAGACGGTTTATCAGTTCCAGAGCCTCAAGTTCATACTTTCCTGCCGTATAGAGTTCCTCTACGGTATGTGAATGGATAAAATAATGCTGAACAGCGGAAAGCTGTTCAGCAGAAGGCACAGCCGTGCCTATGGTCATTTCCTTATATATCTGACGCGAGTCGCATGAGATCACCGGCGAACCATATCTGAGCGCAGTCTCGATACTGTAGTCAGTCTTGCCTACAGCTGTCGGGCCCAGGATGATTTTCAATTTCTTCATATGGAGATCCTCACGTCACTTCGTTCCTCAGGATGACAACCGGCTTCGTTCCTCAGGATGACAATCTGGTTCGGTCCTCAGGATAGCTGGATGGATGACGATCATTCGTCATCGTCATCACCGAAGATTTCTTCGGTCTCGTCGTCTTCCTCTTCAGGTTCGTCGTCGTCAAAGTCATCGAAGTCCTCGTCATCCGGATCCTTCTTCTTCTCGTCCGGAAGGTCCTCGAAGGCAACATAACCGTTCTCGAATTCTATAGGGTTGGGGCCCTTTGTCTCAACAAGGATAGGATATAGGACGTTCCTGCGTTCCTCAGCCTCACCTTCAAGGGTAAGGATTACACTCTTGACATTTGTCGTATCATAGAAATATATGAACTTGTCCTCTCCCCTCTTATGGCACTCTCCGAAAGTAACGTTGTCGATCGTTCCGAAACCGAAATCAGTGAACACGCTGTATCTGGCAGCCACGTCACCATTTGCAGCAAAAGCCTTGAAAAGCACAACCTGATCCTGCGGAAAATCCATATCAGCCCTCATCTGCTTATGAAGGCTGTAAAGCGAGGCAGTCGCCTTTACCTCATATACTCTCGCAAATCCCTTGATGCCGGGAAGGGAAACTTTATATTTCAGTATCATAGACAGTTAGAATTGTTCGGGTTAAAAATAGCCTCCGGAATTTCCGGAAGCGGAACCAAAGATAGTAGTTTTATTTCATTTTCTTTCAAAAAATGATTAATTTTGGTGATTGTATGGATACCAACCACATCCAGGATTCGTATAAGAGCATCGCAGCGGAAGCGAAAGGACTCTTCAAGGACAATGGAAGCAGATTCATTGCCCATGCATATCCCGTCGAAACAGAAGAAGAAGTGAAGGAAATCGTGGCGGCCCTCAAGAAGGAATACTACGATGCAAGGCATCATGTATATGCATACAGGCTGGGTTACAAAGGCGACAGGTTCCGTGCGAACGACGACGGAGAGCCTTCCGGCTCGTCTGGAAGGCCGGTCCTGGGGCAGATAGATTCATGCGGACTCAGCGACGTGCTGGTGGTGGTAGTGAGGTATTTCGGAGGCATAAAGCTGGGTATCCCGGGACTGATAAGGGCGTACAAGACCTCGACTGCCGATGCTTTGGCCAACGCCGAGATCGTCGAAAAGATAGCTTCGAAGATGTACAAGGTCCATTTCGGATACATGAGCATGAACAGCGTGATGAAGGTATTCAAGGACATGGGGCTGGAACAGAAGAACCAGAAGTTCGACATGGAATGTACTCTCGACACAAGCGTAAGGCTTTCCCTCGTGGACACCTTCCTTGAAAGGATGAACGATGTTGAAGGCTGCCGTGTCGAAGAATGTTAACTTACGAATATTTATAGAACAACATAAGCAATATGAGCAAGAAAAGTTTGATTTCGATCTGGGACTTCAGCAAGGAGGAGATCCTCCATGTCCTGGAAACCGCCAAGGAGTTCGAACAGGACCGTGTCCAGAACTTCCTGGAAGGAAAGGTGATCGCCAGCCTTTTCTTCGAGCCTTCGACCAGGACAAGGCTGAGTTTCGAAACTGCAATCAACCGCCTGGGAGCCAAGGTAATAGGCTTCTCTGATGCAACGAACACAAGCCAAAGCAAAGGCGAGACCCTCAAGGACACGATCAAGATGGTCAACAACTATGTGGACATGATCGTGATGAGGCATCCGCTCGAAGGAAGCTCCCGCTATGCATCTGAAGTGGCTACGGTACCGGTTGTGAATGCAGGCGACGGTGCGAACCAGCACCCTTCACAGACTCTTCTGGACCTCTATTCGATACTCAAGACCCAGGGAAAGCTCGAAGGACTTACCATAAACATGGTCGGAGACCTCAAGTACGGCCGCACGACCCACTCCCTCCTTCAGGCCATGTCCCACTTCAATCCCAGGTTCATATTCACCGCTCCGAGGGAGCTTGAGATGCCTCAGGAGTACAAGGACTTCCTGGACAGCAAGGACATCGAGTACATCGAGACCACATCGCTGGACGAGCACCTGAACGACTGCGACATCCTATACATGACCCGTGTACAGCAGGAAAGGTTCACCGATCCTATGGAGTACGAAAGGGTCAAGGATGTATACAGGCTTGAAGCATCAATGCTGGGAAGCGTAAGGGAAAACATGAAGATCCTCCACCCGCTCCCACGAGTGAACGAGATTGACCAGGATGTAGATGAGACTCCGTACGCCTATTATTTCAAGCAGGCCGAGAACGGACTCTATGTCAGGATGGCGATCATTTCATATCTGCTGGGATATAGGTAGGAGATTGCCACGGGCTTGCGCCCTCGCAATGACAGAAGGGACTTGCGCCCTCGCAATGACAGAAAAAGAAACAATCATGAGTAGAAAGGAACTGGTAGTAAGCGCATTGGAGAATGGTACCGTACTGGACCATATACCCGCTGAAAATGTATATAAGGCACTGGAGATCCTCAACCTTAAAGGTATCGAAAGTCAGATCACAATAGGAATCAACCTTGTAAGCAAGGTCCACGGTAAAAAGGGAATCATCAAGATAGCTGACAAGTTCTTCGAGGACGAGGAGCTCAACAAGCTGGCCCTCATAGCTCCTGATGCGACAGTCAATGTCATCAGGGACTTCAAGGTCGTGGAAAAGAAGAAACTGGAGATGCCGAAGGAGGTAATAGGCATAGCAAAGTGCAGGAATCCTAAGTGCGTGACCAATCATCAGCCGATCAAGACAAGGTTCGCGACAGTGGTCAAGAATAACGAAATCCAACTTCTTTGTCACTTCTGTGAAAAAATCACAACAACAAAGTATATTTATTAAAATAAATCATTATCTTAGACGCGATTTTGATTATAAACTATAATTATCTATACAATGAAAAAGGTTCATAATTTTACCGCAGGACCATGCGTCCTGCCACAGCAGGCGATCGACAATGCGATCGAAGCTCTGAAGGACTTCAACGGAACAGGTATTCCTGTCATCTCGATTTCGCACAGGACAAAGGAGTGGGAGGCAGTGATGAACGAATGCCGCTCTCTATGGAGAGAACTTCTCAACATTCCTGAAGATTATGAAATCCTTTTCCTTGGAGGTGGAGCAAGCATGGGCTTCCTTTATGTAGCTATGAATTTCCTCGAGAACAAGGCTGGCTACCTTGAGACAGGCGTATGGGCAAAGAAGGCTCTCAAAGAGGCGAAGGGACTTGGAAACGCTTACGCTGTAGCTTCATCTGCAGAGACAGTATTCAACTATATTCCTAAGGGTTATGAAATCCCTGCCGATCTGGATTATTTCCATATCACCACAAACAACACCATCTACGGTACTGAGATCCATGAGGATATCGACTGCCCTGTTCCGCTTATCGCCGACATGTCTTCTGACATCCTCAGCCGTCCGGTAGACGTAAGCAAGTACGCGATGATCTACGGCGGCGCACAGAAGAACGTAGGTCCTGCAGGCGTGACTTTCTTCATCGTGAAGAAGGACCTTCTCGGCAAGGTGAGCCGCTACATCCCTACAATGCTCGACCTCCGCACACACATTGACGGCGGATCGATGTTCAACACTCCTCCTGTATTCCCTATCTATGTAATGAACGAGACCCTCAAGTGGCTCAAGGGAATCGGCGGAGTCGAGGCCATCCAGAAGGTAAACCAGGAGAAGGCAGCCCTTCTCTACAGCGAGATCGACCGCAACCCTCTCTTCAAGGGTACAGCAGCCGTCGAGGACCGTTCGCTCATGAACGTATGCTTCGTGATGGCTGACGGATACGAACATCTCCAGGACGAATTCATGTCCTTTGCAAAGGCCAAGGGAATGACCGGAATCAAGGGTCACAGGTCTGTGGGAGGCTTCCGTGCATCCATCTACAACGCATGCCCTGTCGAGAGCGTACAGGCACTCGTTGACTGCATGAAGGAATTTGAACAGCTTCATAAATAACAGATACGTCATCCCCGGCCCGACCGGGGATCTAAAAAAAATAACCGATGAAAATATTAGTGGCGACAGAGAAGCCGTTCGCAGCAGTTGCGGTAAACGGCATAAGGGAAATCGTCGAGAATGCAGGCCATGAGCTGTGCCTTCTCGAAAGATATACAGAGAAGGCACAGCTTCTTGAGGCTGTTGCAGATGCGGATGCACTGATCGTACGTTCTGACAAGGTTACCGAGGAAGTGGTGGCTGCAGCGAAGAATCTCAAGATCGTAGTGCGTGCAGGTTCAGGATATGACAATGTAGACCTCAAGGCCTGCACAGAAAAGGACATCGTCGTGGAGAACACTCCGGGACAGAATGCAAACGCAGTTGCGGAACTCGCAATCGGAATGATGATCTACATGTCGCGCAACCAGTTCACTCCGGGCACCGGAAGCGAGCTCAGCGGCAAGAGACTCGGCATCCAGGGTTTCGGCAACATCGGACAGCTCGTGGCAAAGAAGGCTGTTGCTCTCGGAATGGACGTGGTCATCTACACCAACGAGGTAAAGGAGAAGCACCAGAGATGGAAGGCTACATTCTCTCTCGAGCACCTTTACAGCTCATGCGACTTCGTGTCCATCAACATTCCGGCTACTCCTTTCACGGTAGGAAGCGTGAACTACAACCTCTTCTCGAAGATGCCTAAGGGCGGATGCCTCGTGAACACCTCGCGCAAGGAGATCATCTGCGAGGACGGACTTGAGCAGGCACTCTCAGAAAGACCTGACCTCAAGTATGTTACAGACATCGCTCCTACAAGGTACGCCGAACTCAAGGAGAAGTTCGGAAAGCAGATCTTCGCAACTCCAAAGAAGCAGGGAGCGGAGACAGGAGAGGCCAATATAAACGCCGGTCTTGCTGCAGCACAGCAGATCTGCGATTTCTTTGAAACAGGAAGTACAAAATTCAGGGTCAACAAGTAAGATTATGGTAAGGATCAGACCATTTGCGGCGGTACGTCCGCCGAAGCAGTATGTAGAGGAAGTTGCGGCAAGACCGTACGATGTCCTCAATTCGGCAGAAGCAAAGGCTGAGGCGGGCGAAAAATCCCTCCTGCACATCACAAAGCCTGAAATCGACTTCGACCCTATCATCGACGAGCACAGCCAGCCGGCATACGACAAGGCAGTCGAGAACTTCAAGGCATGGCAGGATAAGGGATGGCTCGTACAGGATGACAAGCCATACTACTATGTATATGCACAGACCATGGAAGGCCGTACGCAGTACGGACTTGTGGTATGTGCTCACACCGATGACTATGCAGAAGGAAAGATCAAGAAACATGAGCTCACCCGCAAGGACAAGGAGGAGGACCGCATGATCCACGTCCGCATCCAGAACGCGAACATCGAGCCTGTGTTCTTCTCATATCCTGACAATGACGAGGTAAACGCCATCGTTGCAAGATACATAGCACAGGAGCCTGAATACGACTTCGTGGCTGAGGACGGCTTCGGACACCATTTCTGGGTGATCGACGAACAGGCCGACATAGACCGTATAACGGATATATTTGCAGAGATTCCGGCCTTCTATGTGGCTGACGGCCACCATCGTACGGCAGCAGCAGCCCTTGTGGGAGCAGAGAAACGCGCACAGAATCCTGACCACACCGGTGAGGAAGAGTACAACTACTTCATGACCGTCGCCTTCCCTGACAGCCAGCTCAAGATCATCGACTACAACCGCGTGGTGAAGGACCTCAACGGCCTCACCCCTTCAGAACTTGTCGCTGCCCTTGCAGAGGATTTCGATGTACGCGAAGAAGGTACGGAAATCTATAAGCCGGGCAAGCTCCACGAGTTCTCAATGTACCTTGAAGGAAAGTGGTACTCCCTCGTTGCGAAGGACGGACGTTATGACGACGGTGACCCTATCGGTGTCCTCGACGTGACCATACTCTCGAATCTTGTCCTGGACAAGATTCTCGGCATCACCGACCTCCGCACATCGAAGAGGATCGATTTCGTGGGCGGTATCCGTGGACTCGGAGAACTTTCGCGCCGCGTCGACAGCGGAGAGATGAAGGTCGCATTCGCGCTCTACCCTGTTTCGATGAAACAGCTTGTGGATATTGCGGATTCCGGCAACATCATGCCGCCGAAGACCACATGGTTCGAGCCGAAGCTCCGCAGCGGCCTCGCAATCCACAAACTGGCGTAAATAAAAAATCCGGTCTCTCGACCGGATTTTTTATTACAGCCCGCGACCGCGGAGGAGGGCACCTGAGTCAGGATCGGTACCGCGGAAACGGCGGTAAAGGTCCATAGGCTCGTCGCTGCCGCCCTTCTCAAGGACATTCTTACGGAATGATGTCGCAGTAGCCTTGTCAAATATACCCTTCTGCATGAAGAGCTCGAAGGCATCCTTGTCAAGCACCTCAGCCCAGAGGTAGCTGTAGTAGCCTGCGCTGTATCCGCCGCTGAAGATGTGGGCGAAATATGTGCTGCGGTAGCGTGGGATGATCTCGTCGATAAGTCCCATCTCCTTGCATGCCTGAGCCTCGAAAGCCATAGGGTCGAGTCCCTCTACAGAGGTAAGCTCATGCCACTTCATGTCAAGGATTGAAGCAGCTGCAAGCTCAGTAGTCATGAAGCCCTGGTTGAATGTGCCGGCTGCCTCGATCTTGGCAACAAGCTCGTCAGGAATCACCTCACCTGTCTCATAATGGCGTGCATAGTCAGCAAGGACCTCTTTCTGGAACGCCCAGTTCTCCATGATCTGGGAAGGAAGCTCGACGAAGTCGCGTGCTACTGCAGTTCCCGATACGCTCTTGTATGTACACTGGCTGAGAAGGCCGTGGAGAGCATGTCCGTACTCATGGAAGAGGGTCTCCACCTGGTCGAGAGTAAGGAGCGAAGGCTTGTCAGCCGTAGGCTTTGCGAAGTTGCCGACATTCACGATGACAGGACGTACACCGAGTTCCTGCTCAACGAAATTGGTCATCCATGCACCGCCTCTCTTTGTGCTGCGTGGGAAATAGTCTGTAAGGATGACTCCGATAAGCGAGCCGTCAGCATCCGATACCTTGAATCCCTCGACGTCAGGATGATATACAGGAATGCCCTCGAGCTTCTCGTACTGGAGTCCCCAGAGCTTTGTGGTAAGGTCGAACACGCCCTGACGCACATTCTCCATCTTGAAATAAGGCTTGGTCTGCTCCTCGTCGAGTGCATACTTCGCCATACGCACCTTCTCTGTATAATATGCCCAGTCCCAAGGCTCGATCTTCGAACCCTTTGCGACCTTTCCTGCCTTGATGTCCTTGTCCATCTCGACCTGCATATCCCTGATCTCTTCCTTCGCCTTCTTTACAGCCGGAGCCATGAGGCTTGAAAGGAACTGGTCCACGGTTTCAGGATTGCCAGCCATCTTGTCTGCAAGAATCATCTGAGCCGGATTCTCGTAACCGAGAAGCTTGGCCTTCTCGATGCGGAGAGCCATCATCTTGACAATGAGTTCCTTGGTATCATATTCGTTGCCGTTGTTTCCTCTTGAAGAGTAAGCCTTGAACATCTTCTCGCGCACTGCACGGTCCTGCTCAGAAGCCATTGCCACAGGATACTCGGAGATAGTGACGCCGAACTCCTCTGCGAATGCATTGTTCTCTGCAAGAAGGTAGTTTCCGAAGGTGTTTGAAAGAGACGAGAGCTCAAGGTTGATCTCACGCATGCGTGCCTGATCCTCCTCATTGAGAGCGATACCGTTCTTCACGAAACCGTTGTGGAGCTTCTTCAGAATCATCTTCTGCTCCTGGGTGAGACCGAGGTTGTCGATGTCCTTGAAAAGCACATCCACTTTTGCGAAGAAGTCAGGGTTCATCATGATGTTGTCGCTGTGGACAGAAATCAGAGGAAGTGCCTGCTCCACGATAGCCTGGAGGGATTCAGTAGCGTCTGATTCGGAAACATTGAACAGGACGCTTGTAACTCTTCCGAGGACTGCACCTGATTTATCGTATGCCTCGACGACATTCTCGAATGTAGGAGCATCCGGATTGTCGATGATCGCCTGGATCTCCGCCTCCTGCAGACGGATTCCCTCCTCGATTGCAGGGATATAATGTGCCTCCTCTATCTGACCGAAATCAGGAATTCCGTACGGAGTGTCCCACTCCGAGAAGAACGGATTCTTGTTGTTGCATGACACTGCAGCCATGATGATTGAAATTGCGATAAGTATTCTTTTCATGTTGTAAATGTTATTTGCTTATAATCCCCATACTGAAGAATCAGAAGGATCCGCAGCCTCTATTGCGGCAGCCTCATCCTTTCCGATCTTGCCTGCAAGGTTCACGAAGAAGTCAAGACCGGTCTTCTCTTCGAGTTCGTCGATGGTCATTGAGATCGGCTTAAGGTCGTTGCTTGAGTATTTCTTGTGCTCGGTAAAGAATCCTGCAGCTGTCCATGGCGAGCTGTCGGATGCCTTGTATCTGAGCACTGCCTTGAAGAAGGCTGTAGGAACAGTGATCTGCTTGCCGTCCGAATCCGTGCTGAATTCCTGTGAGTCAGCTACGACGCAGCCTGTTACCACATAGGTTGTATCGGAATCCTTGGCAACGCTTCTTACCTTGTTTTCAATATTTGTCCATATACCCTCGTTATGTTCATTGAGCTGAGGGGCGATGTTGGTACCATAGAAGGTCTGCTCGTTGGCATCCCTGCAGCAAAGACGGTCTGCAGACGGAAGCTGATGGCCTCGTGCATAGTCATCCGCATAGTAAGAGAATGGAGCTGACGAAAGCTCACTGCCGAGAATAGGGTCATATGCCCATGCATCAGTCCTGTCCACTACCTTATCAAGATAATCCTCGCTGAGAGGATAGGCAACCCATACCGATACAAGGTCCTTCTGGCTCCATGCAAAAGAGTAGTTCCTGTAAACCTTGTCCTTCATGGTGAAGCTGTGCGAATAATATCCGTAAGCGTCATCGTCGGTAGCAGGAAGCTCCATCCACTTTGTCTTGGTAGGGTCGATTTCAGGTACGGTCACATCTTCATGCGAACCAGAAAGCACTGCGACATTGCGGATTTCCCATGTACCTGCCTTCTTCGAGGTACTGCTGTACTTGAAGCCGAGCTTCACCACATTGCCCACATAGTCCTTGAGGTCCCAGTTGCCGGCATCGATGAATGTCCAGCTGGTAGGATAATCGTCCTTGTCTATAAGAAGAGGCTCCCATTCTCCGCCAGCCTTCGAAATCCATACGGTAGCCTCGTTTGAAGCTGTTCCGAAATAGCCTCCTGCATGCTCGAAAGTAAGATAGGCAGACGATACCGAGGTGAGGTCGATATCCGGAGAGATGAGCCAGCTTTCAGATTCATAATTATTTGTGGTGCTGTTCTCGTAGGCTGTAGCCTTCATGCATTTATACTGGTCCGAGTGCTCCCAGACAAATCCCAGCTTCTCGGGAACCTTTACATCCTTGATGGTAAAGCTTCCGGCACTCTTTTCCAAAGTCTCATAGAAAAGTGCATTGGCAGGAGCCGAAGAGTCAAAGGCATGAGCCTGCTTGACAGTGATATCCTGAGTCACACCCTGAGCATTGAATGTCAGCACAGCTTCCCTTGCCCCTGCTGTATTCTGCTGGGCAGTAAGGGTGATTTCCTGCTTGTAGTTTGAAGCTGCTCCTGAAGTCGGGGATACCACGAGCCACGCGGGGGCACCGCTGACTGTCCAGTCTACGTTGGACATCAGGGAGAGTTTTGCCTCTCCCCCCGCAGCAGACATCGATACCGGGTCAGCCGGAGTAACCTTAAGTTCCGGATCCTTCTTCACTGGCTCCGGATCGGGTTCATCACATGAAAAAGCAGCCGATGCAGCCGCCATGGCAAGACATGTCGCCGTAATCCATTTAATCAGTTTCATAATATGTTTATTTTTGTTCTACCAAATGTTGCCAAAAAGCAAATTTATGGAAAAAGCCTGAAACATCCGCGATTATGCACAAAAAAAATCCGGCATACAATCAACAAAACAGGCTATGCAACTTCCTAAGCGGGTCACATAGCCTGTTTATATAAATTGTCCGTAAAACTGACCGTTTATCCGGACAGCCCCTTATATTTCATCGTCTTATCCGGAAAAGAAGGGGAATTTCCGGACATAGTCCTATCAGAAACTTTGGAATTCCGTCCAGGAAGCATTTGCTTCCGCTGCCGCCTCGACAGCATCCGGAACATTCACGAAGAAATCAAATCCCGTCCACTCTTCCACCTGATCTACTGACACTGCATATTTCGTATAATCACTGTCCGAATAATCCTGATGTACAAACCAGAAACCTATAGTAGATGCAGAGGTCACGGTTCCGCCGGTATACTTCACTTTCAGCACAAGCTTGTAGAAATAGTTCGGTATTGCACAGTCCTGCGATGAATTCTTCGGAGAGACATAATGAATCGTCTTGGTCTCTCCGACCTTGTTCAAGGCCACTCCTGTCACCACATATATCTCCTCATCTGAAGCTTCAGCCTGCACAGCGGCCTCCAGACTATTCCAGATACTTCCATTAAACTTATCCTGTCTTTGAGGAACAGAGTTCGTGACATGGAAGGTCTGCTTCTGCATTCCGCTGTTACCGTTTCGCGAGCCGTTAGGTATCATATGACCCCTCGAGTACGCCAGACCATTATCTCCGGTAGCGTAGCTGTTGCTACGAAGATCAGCCTGATACTTAGAGTCAATATTCGGATTATACGACCAGCTTGACGGTCTGCTGAGAGACCCCATATGGCTGGACTTCAACGGATAAGCCGTCCAAAGGGAAAGGTAGGTATCCTTGTCGTAAAGGTGGGTGTAATTACGCTCGCCTGAAGAATACAAGGTGTTGACTACGTACCTGTCTCCTGTGAGTCCCGAAGGAAGCTCCGGCCATTGCTCGTCAACGGCCGGATCCTTTCCATCAGGGTCGGTTATATCCTGGTCAGGGTCGTCCGGGTCTGTACCATCTGGTTCCGTACCGTCCGGTACATCGTCCGTAGGTTCATCACCCCCGGCGCCTCCGCCGGATGATGGTCAGTCTTCAAGCTTATATAGTTCAGGTAACCAATAATTTGCAGTCAATGTTCCATCATTATTAGTTTTGCTAGTATAACATCTAAAATACTTATTTTGATTATTATACAAATAGTAAGTATTTTGTTTAGCCGTGAGATAACCACCTATTTCTATACCATTATCAGTGAAGTTAAATGATAAACTAAACGCAGATGATGATGATGATGATGAATTATGAGCTGGTGCAAAATAAGTAACGCCATCAGGATATTTCATTGTATATGAATCACCTGACTTCTCTACAGTAAATGTTGCATCATTCAAAAGATTTGTAGCAAGAATCGCATCTTCCGTTATCGTTAAATTCGACACAGTTGCGAGCAAATCCTTATTTGACAACGTTGCGTGCGCTGCATTTCCAAATACAATTAAGTATTTTCCACTCCAATCCGCTGGAGCCTCTTTTACCTTTACATAATACTTTGCTGCAGGAGCATCAGAGGTAACAGTAACGTTGCATGTAACAGACGCAGCAGGATAACCATTGTATTCCACTACTGAAGCAGTAATTGTTGTAGTTCCTGCAGAAACACCTGTAATATTTCCTTCTTCATCAACGGTAGCTACAGCATCATTAGCAGATTCATATGAAACGGTTGCTCCAGAAGATGCCGTTGCTTTATTTGGGACAGAAGCTCCTACTGCAACATTAAGTTCTGCTGAGAATCCGGAGAAAGTAGTCTTAGTTGCTCCTTTGACTTCTGGACTCTCCCAAACATTAAACTGTTTTGCAGTGTTGTATTTTCCCGGATATCCTATAACATCTACTAAATTATAAATATCCAATCCCGTAACAGAGTTGTTCTTTTTATAATAAGTAATACTTGCTCCGCCCTTAGTAAAATTATAATTCTCCGTAACCTCAACATCCACCAACTTCACTCTCATATTCTCATACTCATCAAAATCAGTATTCAATTGATCTATAGTCAGAGTTGTTACTGGAATATCATCTGTAGTAGTAACTGTTGCAGAAGAGGTAAACGCAGTAATCTCACGAAGACCGCTGTATATTTTTACTGATCCTGAAATTCGTCCTGTAAGAACATCTCCGACATTCAAACCATGATTATTAGCAAAAATCAGAATACCGGCTGTTTCATCCTGAATAAATGCATTCTTACCATTAACATAAGTAACGACAGCATTCTCTACATCAGCAACAAATGTTCCTCCTTCAGAACCTGCAGCATCTGCAGCAGCTTTAATACCAGCAATACCTACAAGAGCGGATTCAGGCACAGTATATGAACAATTTATCGTCTTTATCTTACCTGCCGTGAAGGTCAGATCTGCTGACAAAGTCTTTTCTACCTCACAATCGTTGATCAATAGAGTAAGTGTCTGACCTGAAGGTGCTGTGAATGGCTTTATAGCCATATAAAACTTTGCTGTGGCTCCTACAGCTATCGCTTCACCTTCATTAACTTTAAGCTTAGCAACAGAAGACACATAGTTTGTTCCCGACGAAGTGAATACAACATTATCTATATCTGTAAAGTCTATATAATACGTTCCCACGATATCTTCTGTTGCATTCAATGATATATTGGTTACTATAAGAGGCTTATCACTATCATTCTTTACTACAAACTCTACAAGAGATGTAAGATGACTCATAGTGATCTCAATAGGATCTTCCTGGAAAAACTCAACATCTTCACAAACGCCAACAAGCGGATAGTTCTGTCCAGAGATATGAACCATTGAGTTATTACCAGTCTGAATCTGTTCTCCACTACCTGAAGATCCTACATTTACATAAGAATCCTCATCACCTGTATTTGCAGGGGTTATAATTTTCTTTTTATATGGATAGAACGCATACCAATTATAGCTTACTTCTTCAGTAAGAGTTTCAGACAACTCTCCCTTGAAAACATTGTCTCCAGAAAGCTCGAACTTTCCGTCGTTCTGATATTCTGTTTTTCCTGAAACTACATGGAAGACATTGAGTGCATCGCCTTCAGTCCATACAGTCGAAAGATTATCTCCGGCTGCTGTCTTGGTCTCAATGGTAGATGCAATGATTTCAAACGGAACCTTTGCTGGTTCAACGGGAGCATCGATCTGCTCAGTACAGTTGGTAAGGGTAAACATGGCTGCCACGATCAACCCTAAAGAAAGAAAATACTTTTTCATAATCATTAGATTTTAGGGTTAATTACCAGTCAAGAGAATCGTTATCACGTTCCCAATCGTTGATTCCGAATGTACCTTCACCGCTGGCGCAAAGTACACCTTCCACCTCAATGTCCACTACATTGAGATCAGGAGAGACATAATTCTGCCCCCCCCTACAAATTGTCTTTGTAGTCATAGATTTATAAATTATTTATTAATATGGTTTGGATTTTCTACCAAGCGTGGCAAACTTACTATTTATTTGAATTAATTCCTAATATTCCTCTACATATTTTCGAAAAAGACAAATACGATCACAAAAAATTCCGGCGGAAGCATTGTGGTGCTTCCGCCGGAAAAATGTATCAATTCAAATGAATTACTTCGAGTAAGAGTTAAGACCCCAAAGGAGTACTCTTGGTGCGCTGTCTGTTGTGCTGACAGTTACTTCTGTGTCAGCTGCAAGAGCTGCATCGAGAGTAATCTCATAGTAATCCGAATCAGCAGCTGTGATGGTATAAGGAGGATTGCTTGAAGCTCCGTCGTTAGATGCAAGATCCTTCTCGAACAGAGTTGTGTCACCTGCCTTGACAGTAAGGGTACCCTTCTTGTTCTTCCATGCAACACCCCAGAAGCCTACCTTAACGGTACCTGCAGGGATAGTGAGGGTAGCTGAACCACCAGCCTTTGATGTTCCCAACTTAAGAATGTTGTTAACCTCTTCGCCGTTGATAGTACCGGTCTGTGCTGTATCCGAAGAACCGTCATATGAACCTGCTCCGAGAGTCCATGTGATATTGCTTGTGAATGGACCTGTCTCGCCAGTGGTGTTGTCGCCTTCGTCGTCACCACCTTCCTCATTGCCGCCTTCGTTGCCGGTGTCGTCACCGCCTTCAGCTGGAGTCTCGTGAGAGATGTAGTAAGCAGGACCGCCTACCTGAGCTGTACCGTTGTATGAAGTTCTTGTACCGATAAGGGTAACCTTGTCACCTTCCTTGATACCGAGGTTAGGGAATGTCTTGTCATTCTTTGCAACCGGACCGGCTGTAAGACCATATACATATACAGTACCTGTCTCGTCAGTAAGGTCGAAGTTACCGTATGCACTCTGCTTTGTAGGATCGTTCTTGTCCATTGCGATATTCGACACGATACCTGTAAGCATGTACCTTGTATCGTCCTCTGCAGCTGCGAGGAACTCTGCTACAGTAGCGGTCTTGTGGCCGATGTGGCTTACATAGTATGCAGGGCCACCAACCTGAGCTGTACCATTGTACTCAGCTCTTGTACCGATGAGGGTAACTACGTCACCTTCCTTGATACCGAGGCTAGGGAATGACTTGTCGTTCTTCTCTACCTTTGTAGCAGTAAGACCGTATACATATACAGAACCTGTTCCGTCAACAAGGTCGAAGTTACCATAGTCACCTGTCTGGAGCTTTGCTACCCTACCTGTGAGCTTGAAGAGAGCTGTTCCTACAGGCTGAGCAAGGAAGTCAGCAACCGAGCACTCAACGATTGAACCAGTCTGCTTGAGAGCTGTAACAGCTGTATACTCGACACCATTGCTTGTAGTCTTGAATGTAAGCTCAGTCTCACGGTCGCCGCCAGCGTTGGCTGCAGCTGTGAAGGTAACTACTGTAGTAGAAGCAGATGCAGATACACCTGTTACAGAAAGCCATGACTGAGCAGCCTCAGGAACGACAACTGTAACGCCCTCACCCTTTGCAGTAAGGGTAACTGTGAACTCACCACCCTCGATAGGGAGAGTTGCATCCTCTGGAGATACCTCGTCAACCTTGATGAGTGACTTCTCGATCTCGATCACTGTAACGTTAACGAGCTCGATAGTACCGTTGTAGTCCTTTCTTGGACCCTCTACAGTAACGATGTCACCAACCTCGATGCCGTGCTTTGTAAACTGCTTCTCGGCACCGTCATAGAGTGTTCCGTAAATATATACAGAACCGGTCTCATCCTGGAGATACCAGTTACCATATGTAGTGTTAGCGATTGAAGTGACTGTACCCTTTACACGGTAAACGACACCATCCTGGCCATTGTTTACCTCAGCACATGTCGAGATAGGAACCTCGAGCTTCTCTGTCATCTGAAGTACGTTGATGGTCTGAACTGCACCTTCGCATACGAGCTCGAGAGCAGCCTCGTTTGTAGACTCAGCCTTACCTGCTGTGAAAGTTACTGTAGCATCGCCTGAGCCTGAAGCTGGAGACACTGTAAGCCACTCAGGAATTCCTGTGAACTCCCATGCTCCTACAGCAGTTACGTCGATGGTCTGTGAACCACCCTCTGCAGGAAGTGCAACATAAGATGAAGACACCTTAACCTCGCTAAGGAATCTCTCCTCCTCCTGACATCCGACAAATGCGAATGTAAGAGCAGCTGCGAGAATTGTGAAAATATTTCTAAGTTTCATGATATTCCTGCAATTAATTAGTTAAACATATACTTGATACCGATAGAAGCGTACCAGCACTGACCAAGAGCACGGTTTCTCTGCCACTGCTGAACATCACCTGAAACAGCTGATGGAGTAGAGAATGTAGCATAACCGTCAGCGTCAACACCCTCATACTTGAGGATACGTCCCTCTGCAAGAGCAGGGTTCATGTACTTTGACACACCCCAGCTTGAGTTGAACATGTTGAGGAGGTTCTTGATATCGAGGCTGAGCTGGAGCTTGTTCACAGAGTTTCCAGTCTTCACAGTGAAGTCGTGCTTGTAGCTGAAGTCAAGGCGGTGTACCCATGGAGAGTATACGCTGTAAGCCTCTGCATACTTGCCCTGGTTCTTGCTGAGATACTTGTCAGCATGAACGTAATCCATGAAGCGCTGCTCGTCATCCTGAGATACGAAACGGAATTCTCTGTCAGCAACCTGCTGGTCTGTAGGGATGTAGATAAGGTCGTAGTTATAGCTGTCACCGTTCATGTCGTTTGCAGTCATGTAAGTGTAGTTATAACCGCCTCTCCAAGTCTCATAGATGAAGCTGAAGTGGTTGCCGCTCTTGTCGCTGTGGGTAAGTGAAGCCACGAAACGGTCTGGAGTCACATACTGTGAGTTGTGGAGACCCGGATCGTTAGGTCCGTAGATAGTACCCATGTAGTTAAGCACTGAAGAAGCGTTTGAACCAGGCATACCTGTGAGCTCCTTGTTTACAGTGTGAGTATATGCAGCCATGAGAGAGAGACCCTCGATAGGACGCATGTTGATAGTGAATGTACCTGAGTAACCGTAACCCTTGTTTGTGTTCTCGAGAACATAAGCGTTAGGAAGGTTTACAGTCTTGCCGTTTGACTCGTAAGTCTGCTTGTAGTTCTGGAAGATAGGACGGTTGTCAACACCGTTGAATCTTGCGAAACCGTGTACAGGATTTACGCTCCAGTCTCTGATGATCACACCGTTGATAGTCTTGTTGAAGATACCCTCGGCGCTGATAGAGAATGGGAATGATGTAGGGAAGTTGTAATCGAGAGCGAGTGAAGTCTTCCATACCTGAGGCATCTTGAACTTAGGATCCACAGCTGAGATCTCTGAAGGAACTGTACCGTCCTCTGGAGAGATTGTGTTAGGGAATCCGAGAGAGTTCAGCTTTGCGAGGAGCTCCTCACGCTTGAGAAGACCGCCAGCGAATGCGCTCATGTCGTAGTAGTTCTTGCCGCTCTTTTCGATTGAAGCACCTGTATAGCCAGGGATGATGGTCTGAGTCTCACCGATCTTAGCCTGGTACTGAACCATACCTGAGTTGGTAGGCATGTTGGTGAAGAATACGAGTGGGAGACGGCCAGAGAAGAGACCTGTACCACCA
Organism: Bacteroidales bacterium; assembly: GCA_015060385.1. Lineage (GTDB taxonomy): Bacteria > Bacteroidota > Bacteroidia > Bacteroidales > UBA932 > Cryptobacteroides. The sequence goes on along the minus strand of SUYO01000003.1, from coordinate 80,495 downwards.
CGTACCTTGAGGCTGTTGTTTCCGAGTACATCCCATGAGAAACCTACACGTGGAGAAGCTGTGATTGCAGCTGAAGGCCACTTGCCGGTGTCGATGTGACGCTCAACGCCGTCAACTGTGTATGCAAGCTCGTAGATAGCCTTGTTGGTCATGAGGTCCTGATTGTCGAAGAAGAGACCGTCAAGACGGAGGCCGTATGTAAGCTTGAAGCTGTCAGTAGCATTCCACTCATCCTGTGCATATACACCTGCCTTGTGGAAACGTACGCGGGCTGCAGGGTTAGCCTCACCGTCATAACCGTAAGTGAGACATACAACCTCAGGAGCTGCACCGCTCATGAAATCTTCAAGGCTCTTGTAACGATAGTAACCTGTACCGTTTCTCATGTATGAGTTGTCGGCCATCTGGTACTCGTAGTTCACACCTGCAGTAAGCTTGTGGTTACCTGCATAATATGTAAGGTCATCCTTTACGCTGATGTGGGTATTGTGTACACCGTTGTTCCATGTGAAGAGCTCGTATCCGAGAGCGATGTATGGAAGAACTGCGCTGCCGTCGTCCTTACGGATGTCGACGAAAGGCATATCCTCAGAGTTTGTTCCACGGATATCGTCAAGCTTTGAATATGTAGCAAGGAACTGGTTTGAGAGGTTGTCTGAAAGACGGCTGTTGAGGTCGAGTGAAACTGTGCTCACAACGTTGTCCATAGAGTACATCGAGTTAGCGAATGCCATACCGTACTCTGAGAAACGGCTGAAGCCTGAACGTGAACCACCGTCCATTGAAGAACCGTTAGTGCTGTTCCATCCTCTGTTGAGGGTGTAGTTGTAACGGAGGGCGAGCTTGTGGTTGTCGTTGATGTTCCAGTCGATACGTGCGAGGAGCTTCATGTTGCTCTCGTCAGCAGGATAGTCAGTCCATGAACCTGTATCGTAACCATACTTCTCCTTTACGAAGTTCGAAACCTTCTCAAGGTCAGCAAGAGTAGTACGTGACACATAGTTGTCAGCGTCCATCTCACCGTCTACTGATGCTCTCCAGCGGTTAACCACTGTAGGGATCTTTGCGTACTCTGCATTCACGAAGAAGAAGAGCTTGTTCTTTACGATAGGACCACCGAGGGTGAAACCGTAAGTTGTGTTTCTGTCTTTCTGACGTGCACCTGAGATCATCTCACCCTCAACTGTGTCACCACGGAGGTTCTCGTTGCGGTGATATACGTAAGCCGATCCCTTGAATGTGTTTGTACCAGACTTTGTGATAGCGTTCACACCACCACCGATGAAGTTTGTCTGACGTACGTCATATGGAGAGATAACCACCTGCATCTCCTCGATAGCATCGATTGAGATAGGGCTTCCACCACCTGGGAGACCGTCGCTGAGACCGAAGTTGTTGTTGAAGTTTGCACCGTCGACAGTGAAGTTCGCTGTACGGCCGTCCTGTCCTGCGAAGCTCATTCCGTTACCTCCGTATGGAGAAAGTCTTGTAACGTCAGTAATGCTTCTGCTGATTGTAGGCATCGCAGTGATCTGGCTGCCTGAAATGTTTGTAGCAGAACCCATCTTCTGGGCTGAGAACTTAGACGCAGCTGCCGCGATTACCATCGCCTCGCTGAGCATTTCAGAATCGTCCTTAAGCTCTGCATCAAGGGCAAAAGTCTCGGCGAGCTGAAGAGTCAGGTCAGTATAAAGAACTGACTGATAACCGAGGCATGAAACCTCAACGCTGTAAGGACCGCCGGCACGCATACCGTTGATGGTATAACGTCCAGCCTCGTTAGTAACCACGCCGTAAACTGTACCTGAAGGAGTGTGGGTAGCGACAACAGCCGCACCGATCACTGGCTCTCCAGCAGCATCTACAACGCGTCCACCAAGAGCAGAAGTAGTCACCTGTGCAGAGGCAACTACCGCCATAAGCATCGCTGCAAAAGCAGCAATAAGACACTTAATTGCTTGTTTCATAACACTTTAGATAATAATAATAAGGTTTTTATGCCGCGAAGATACGACATTTTAATGATGATATGAAATTTTAAAGATAATTTTAATCATCCCGAAACAAATATTTAACAGATAACAATTTATACAAATGATTGCATATGAAATTTTTTATATATCTTTGCGCCCTGAAATAAGATATGTGGAGAGATTTGCCTGCTTGCAACCACGTTAAAAAATGCTAAAATCATCAAATGTTTTGTGTTTTTGTGACGGCTCCGCATTTCTTGTGGGGCTTATTTTATTTATACGATATGAATTACTTATTTACATCAGAATCAGTATCTGAAGGACATCCTGACAAGGTATCGGATCAGATTTCAGACGCAATCCTCGACGAATTCCTCCGTCAGGACCCGGAATCAAAGGTTGCCTGCGAGACATTCTGCAGCACAGGTCTCGTGGTAGTGGGCGGCGAAGTACGCTCCGAAGATGCATATGTGGACATCCCTAAGACAGTCCGCCGCGTGATCAACAAGATCGGCTACAACAAGGCGGAATACATGTTCGACGGCAATTCATGCGGAATCCTTTCGGCTCTCCATGAGCAGAGCGTGGACATCAACCGTGGTGTGGTCGGAGAAGACGCAGACGCACAGGGAGCCGGCGACCAGGGAATGATGTTCGGCTATGCATGCCGCGACACGGAAGAGTACATGCCTCTTCCTCTCGCACTCGCCCACCAGGCCCTCCTGATGCTCGCAAAGATCCGCAAGACTCAGCCGGAGCTCATGCCTTACCTCCGTCCGGACTCGAAGTCGCAGTTCACCATAGAATACGACGGGGACACAAACGAGCCGGTTCGTGTGCATACCATCGTGATCTCGACCCAGCACGACGAATTCACTCCTGCATCTCTCGGCAACATGAGCTATGCGGACGGATGTGCCCAGTACGGACAGAAGCGCGTGGACGAGGAAATGCAGAAGAAGATCCGCGAAGACGTGCAGAACATCCTCCTTCCAATGCTCATCGAGACTCTCGCACCTGAGACCGCAGCTCTCTTCAAGGGAGACCACATCCTGCATGTGAACCCTACAGGAAAGTTCGTGATCGGAGGTCCTCACGGAGACACAGGTCTTACCGGACGCAAGATCATCGTGGACACATACGGCGGCAAGGGCGCACACGGAGGCGGAGCCTTCTCCGGCAAGGACCCGTCAAAGGTAGACCGTTCGGCAGCATATGCTGCACGCTACATCGCGAAGAACATGGTGGCAGCAGGCGTAGCGCGCGAAATGCTCGTCCAGGTATCATATGCAATCGGAGTGGCACGTCCGCTCAGCATCTTCGTGAACACCTACGGTACAGCAGTCAACGGACTCAGCGATGCTGAGATTGCAAAGAAGATCGAGGAAATCTTCGACCTGCGTCCGGCAAAGATCATCGAGAAGTTCGGTCTCAAGAAGCCTATCTATGAGCCTACGGCATCATACGGTCATGTCGGTCGTGACCCTTACAAGGCTACCGTGATGATCAGAAAGAACGGCCAGTTCGTCCCTGAACTCGTACAGTTCTTCGGATGGGAGCTCCTCGACTCAGTCGATATGGTAAAAGCTACATTCAACCTATAGAACAAGCGCAGCATATAAAACGTTGCGCATCAAATATTTACAGTAAGCGCGTACTCCCTTTTGGGAGTACGCGCTTACTGTATTTTGCGATGGGGGTCAATCACTTGGATTTGCGCATAGAGGTAATTGTGTAAGAGTCCTCCGGACCTGCCATATTCCAATACCAATATGCATAGGTCTGCAACAGAGGTATGTTGAAGGATCTGTCCCCTATCTCCAGCAACAGGTCATACTCATTTGACACCACTATTCCGTCTCCAGGGTAGATTCCAAAGTAATCGCCTTTCGGATCAGAATTCTTGTATGTTACATCCACAGGTATCCAGCCGTACGATTCCAGATAGAACTCACTCCAGACATGAAAGGATGAATCCGGTCTGATGCATACGACAGGTCGTGAAGGGATGTTCCTGTTTCTGAGCAGGGAAATATAAATTGCAGAAAGATTGCCGCAATCTCCTCCACCAGCCCTCAGATTATCCTCCAATGTATGTATACCGGTATTTGGATTAAGATAGCTGTATTTCGATGCCACATATTCGTAACACCTATAGGCATAATCGACCACATCGGAACTTTTAGCCCACAACGAGGAAGCTATGGACTTGATTTTCGGATTCATCGGGTCAATATATTCCCCACTTGACGAAGTATAATTCATATAAATGTCAGACTCCGTATCATATGGGTAGATTTCCTGAATTCTTGAAAAATCTACAGAAACACTATAAGTCACGTAATCAAAAACTACTTTGCTGGTATGATTGACCTTACTTCCTCTTTCATATGTCTCGTTCCAGGTCAGATACCCGTCACCCTTATCGGTAATCTTGGACTGACCATCGGTTTCAAGATTGGAAATATCTTGATAATCACCACTTTGAGGACATGGCAATGCCACATGAAGGCGACTGGAGGAAGAAGATGCCTCCGCTGTAAAAGTCATGGAGACTTCCAGTGTTCCGCTGGATCTTCTAAGCTTGCTGATTACCGGCCCGTCCTGATCCTCAGGCGTTTTCTCTTCTTCAGAAGAATCCGGCTTTTCCACCGGATCGCGGTCCGGGGCATCAGGATCAATCAGGTCACATGACACAGAAGCAATAAGAACTGCTGCTGAGGCTAACAGTCTATAGAAAACTCTCATAGTTATAATTACTATCGGTAAATCAGATTCTCTCCATTTCGCGGCGAAGGTCCTTCTCCTTTATCGAAGCGCGCTTGTCATATTCCTTCTTACCTCGGGCAAGCGCAATAAGAAGCTTGGCGTATCCGTTATCTGCAATGTAAAGCTTTACGCCGACAATAGTGAGGCCTTTTTCCTTTACAGCTCTCTGGAGCTTGTTGAGTTCCTTGCGGGTAAGAAGGAGCTTGCGCTCACGACGAGGGTCGTGCTTCCCCCAGCTTCCCCACCAGTATTCAGCTATATGCATATTCTTGACATACAGCTCATTGCCGTTGAAATAACAGAAAGCATCCACCAGCGAGGCCTTACCCGCCCTGATGGACTTTATCTCAGTGCCAGTAAGCACCATTCCCGCCTGGAAGGTCTCGATGAATTCATAATCAAACGAAGCCCTCCTGTTCTTTATCTCTACACTGCTTTTTGCTTTCGGCATAATCTTAATTTTCTAAAACACTTTCCGCCTCACGTATCCTCTAAAAGTGATGTACCATAAAACCACGGATTCTTGGCGCATCACCTCTGATTTCCAGACTTTTTCATAGTTTTCGGCAGGTGATGTGCCAAAAAACTTGCAATTTCTGGTACATCGGTTATTCCGGCATCCAAAAGATGCGATAAGGGACTGCAAAGTTAGTGCTTTTTTCTCAAATGCATCATAAAATGCTATCTTTGCATCACTATGGCAAAGAAACCTTTCACACCCATTCCCCCGATGGCGGAACTCCCTCCTGCTGAAGAAATAAATGTCAGGGAAATCCTTGACAAATATCTCGCCGGAGAAATCGACCTGATCTGCGTCCTCGGCCCGACGGCCAGCGGCAAGACCCGCTATGCCGTCCGGCTTGCAAGGGAGATCAACTCCCTGCTCTCCGGATACCCGGTGGAAATAATCTCAGCCGACTCACGTCAGGTATACCGCGGTATGGACATAGGCACCGGAAAGGACCTTGCCGAATATGAAGAAATCCCCTACCACCTTATGGACATCGTCGACGCCGGAGAGAAATACAACATCTTCGAATACCAGCGCGACTTCGAAAAGGCCTACAGGGATATACGTGAAAGAGGGTGCATCCCTATCCTTTGCGGAGGCAGCGGCCTGTACATAGAAGCCGCCACATGCGGATATTCCCTTCCGGAGGTACCTCCTGACCCGCAGCTCCGGGCTGAACTCGAAAAGAAGTCTGATGAAGAACTCATCGCGCAGCTCGCCTCCCTCAAGCCGCTCCACAACAACACCGACTACGATACCCGCAAACGCCTGATCCGCGCCCTCGAGATTGCGATATATGAAGCGGAACATCCCGTAGAAAGGACATCCTTCCTTCCGAAGAACACATATTATATAGGTACATTGGTAACCCGCGAGGAGAGGAACGCCCGCATCGACCGCAGGCTCGATGCACGTCTCGACGAGGGCATGGTCGATGAGATCCGCAGCCTCATGGACGGCACGCACCCGGCACTGACGGAAGGCCATGGTCCCGTATCGGCGGATGACCTTATATATTATGGACTGGAATATAAGTTCGTGACCCTGTACATTACGGGAGAACTTACCTTCGAACAGATGCGGACCCAGCTCGCGACCGCCATCCATCAGTTCGCGAAACGTCAGATGACCTGGTTCCGCGGAATGGAACGCAAAGGCATCCGCATCCACTGGACCAACGTATAGCCGCGGGCTTCCCGCAGGACCTTCTGCCTTATTGCTCGATAGGATAAAATTTTGATGCCACAGGAAGGCCGGAAGGAATGACGAAATGATGTCCCTCATCCTTCCATCGGTCCTCATTCCATTCAGGAGAAATATAGTCTCCGGAGTGGTCTGCAAGGAAGGAAAGATAGGTTATCTCGAACCCCTGGGCAAGATACTGGGCCTCGTAGAAGGTCTGCACTTCGAAAAGGGCATCCACGGCATCGCGGCCGCAAAGCGAAGAAAGTCCGCTTTCATAAAGACGCTCACGGTCAGCACCATAGATATCGGTAGCTGCAGCCAGAATTTCAAGACCATTCTGCTGAGCCATGGCAAGGGAATACTCATGGAGATACCTGCTGTCGGTCTTAAGGTGGACGATTCCGCCCTCCTTAAGAAAGTTACGGTAGCGGTTCATGAACAGAGGAGCCGTAAGACGCTTCTTCTCACGACCGATCTGAGGATCCGCAAAGGTTATCCAGATTTCAGAAACCTCACCGGGAGCGAACAGGGATTCGATGAACTCGATGCGTGTACGGAGGAAACCCACATTCTTCAGACCATGCTCCTCGGCATACTTGGCACCTTTCCACAGACGGGCACCCTTGATGTCCACTCCTATATAGTTGAATGAAGGGTTCCTTTCTGCCAGATCTACTGTATAGTCTCCCTTTCCGCAACCCAGCTCGAGGATGATGGGGTTATCGTTGCCGAAGAATTCCTTTCCCCAACACCCCTTCAAAGGGTGATCACAATTCAAGACTTCAGAGGTGGCCGGCTGGATCAGACACCTGAAAGTCTCGTTTTCCTTGAATTTACGAAGTTTGTCCTTTCCCATTACTGCTGCTCCTGATTTGGATTCTTAGGACCACGGCGGCCCTTTCCGCTTCTTCCACTTTTGTTAGTATGTTTTTCTGGAGCAGCCGCTTCTGCAGGGGCGGAAGTCTTCTTCTGGCCACTTCGTGAGCGTTTCTTCTTCTTACGCTTGCGGGCCTCGTCGAAACGGTTTATCGCATCATCACCCACCGCAGTCACGAACTCAGGAGCTACCTGCTCCGAATCCTCCTTGAGGGAAGCAGGCTTCTCGCCGTTACGGTTCATCTTTATGATGTCCCATACATCCTCGGCGTATAGAGGATACAGGTTGGCAAGAGACTGAGGATCATATGAAAAATACATGATCTCGCGCAGGATGTCCGTCTTCATCAGATATGCAAGTCCATCCTCGAATTCGAGAGGATTATAGACCTTAGGAATCCTGGACTGGGCATCCATATATGCGGCAGTCTCATAATTGAGGCAGCATTTGAGCTTTCCGCACTGTCCTGCCAGTTTCTGAGGATTCAGGGAAAGATCCTGACATCTCGCTGCAGAGGTCGTGATCGACTGGAAACTTGAAATATAGTTCGAACAGCAGAGCTCACGTCCACATACACCCAGACCACCGATAAGTCCGGCTTCCTGACGGGCACCGATCTGCTTCATCTCGATCCTGATACGGAATTCCTCAGCAAAGATCTTGATGAGCTGACGGAAGTCCACACGACCATCTGCAATGTAGTAGAAAATAGCCTTGGTGCCGTCACCCTGGAATTCCACGTCTCCGATCTTCATCTCCAGGCCCAGCTCTGCAGCTATCTGGCGCGAACGGATCATGGTCTCATGCTCACGTGCTATGGCTTCCTGCCACTTCTCGACATCGAAAAGCTTTGCCTTGCGATATATCTTCTTGAACTCGAAGGTCTCGGGATTGACCCTCTTGCACTTCATCTGACGTCCTACAATAGGGCCTTCAAGCGTAACGATACCCAGGTCATGACCGTTTGCGGCCTCAACAATGACAAGGTCTCCGATCTTTATGCTCTGACCGGATGCATTGCGGAATATACCCTTGCGGGTATTCTTGAAACGCACCTCAAAATACTCATTGAACTGCTCCTGATTCACGCCCGCAAGCCAGTCATAGACCTCAAGCTTGCAGCATCCCTGACGATATGTGCAGTCAAGTTCCCCTGTTTCGGAACGTTCTACCACACATCCGCGTGAGCAGTCATATCTCTTTGATTCAGAAGATTCCATCATATACTAAAAAACATACGGTTGACAAGATCACAGAACAGGATCTTCGAATTTACATTCCTGTCTATCATGTATGCGACCTTCTCAATATTTGAAATTGTCTTCGAGCAGAACTTTCTTCCACACTTGCTTGCCATTTCCGCATAGAAAGCTTCTTCTTCAGGATGAATGTCGGCTATCTGCGGAAGCTTCTGCTGAAGCATGAATATCTTTCTTATACACCCGCCTGCAAAGGTACAAAAAGCTTTCTGTTTTTCACGTGAGTCCAGAGAAGCTATCTGCTCTCCACCTTCCAATGCCGCCAGAAGGTCACGTGCCGTCAGAGCTTTCATAAGATCAGTGAAAAGTCCCATGAAGTTTTCATACTCTTCCCTGTCCTCCTCAGGAGCCATCGCACGGACAGCTTCCTTTTCTTCCTTGCTTAAAGGTAGAACCCTGAGACTCTGGCAGCGCGAGAAGATGGTCTGGAGCACCTTTTCCGGAGCATGTGTGATGAAGAGGAAGATCGTCTTCACCGGAGGCTCCTCCACCATCTTCAGAAGCCTGTTTGCTGCTTCCTGATTCATCTTTTCAGGAAGATAGAAGATGACAGCCTTATATCCGTCGGATACGGCTGTCAGCGAGAGTTTGCTGAGGATGGACTTTGCCTCGGGCACCGCAATCAGCCCACTCTTGCTCTCGATTCCTATCGCCTTCTGAAGATCGGCTTCCACAAAATAGGGATTTGCAAGCGCAAGCTCCCTCCAATATTTTATATATGACTCCGAAACCGGCTTGTCATCCGAAGACTTCGGGCCTTTGTTCACCGGAAAGACGAAGTGTACATCCGGATGTATGAGCTTTGCCATCTGCCGGCACGAAGGGCATTCGCCGCATGAATCACCGTCATGGGGATTCCTGCAGTTCAGGTACTGGACATATGCCAGCGCAAGAGGCAGGGCTCCGCAACCTTCGTTTTCATAGAAAAGCATGGCATGGGCAACCCTTCCGCTGTCCGCCATGGACCGCAGAGCGTCTGACGCCACCTTGTTTCCTATGATATCTGCAAATCTCATTACATTATCCTGTCTGCCGTGAAGTGGGCCAGTTCGACAAGGCTGTCCTTGGCCTCGGAATCAGGGAAGGCGTCCAAAGCCTTCACCGCCTGTTCCACATATACATTCAGTCTGGACACGGCATACTCCAAACCGCCGTTTTCCTTTACAAATGAAACTATATCGTCCCTGTACTGAGGATTGGATACTATATCGGAAACCATAGCCCTGACCTCATCATTCTTCCGCTGGTCCACAGAAGCCAGAGCGCCAAGGAGAGGCATCGTTATCTTCTGCTCGAGGATATCAGCACCCAGCGGCTTGCCGACCACATCCGTACCTGCATAGTCGAGGATGTCATCCTTTATCTGGAAGGCAAGTCCCAAAGCGACTGCATAGTCCTTTGCGGACTTGATCATATCGTCGGACGCGCCTGCCGCTATAGCAGCCGAGACGCAGGCTGCCTCGAAAAGGGAGGCTGTCTTGTTGTAGATTATCCTGAGGTAATCGTTCTCATCGGTATCCCCCTTCTGGGCCTTCTGCAGCTGGAGCATCTCGCCTTCGGCAAGATCGCTCAAGGTCTTTGCGAATATCCTCATCACCCTTGATGACGAATCATCCGGGGCTTCGAGTATAAGGTCCATGGCCTTTACAAGCCAGTAGTCACCTACAAGCACGGAAACCGATGGTCCCATGAGTGACATGATTGTAGGCACCCCCCTGCGCTTGTCGCTGCCGTCTGCCACATCATCATGAAGCAGGGTGGCGTTGTGGAGAAGTTCCGAAGCTGCTGCATACATGATGGCCGACTCGGTCACCTTGCCTCCCGAACAGGCCTTGGCCATAAGAAGGCTGAGCATCGGACGGAGCTGCTTTCCCGAATGGGACAGGATAGAATCGTTGGTCGAATTCAGAAGTCCGATGTCACTCTTCAGAGAAGATACTATCCTGTTCTGCACGGCAAGCCAGTCCACGCCCAGATATTCCTTTATCGTCTTTATATCCATATCAATCCTGCAGCATTTCAATAAGATGTTCTACCGTATCAGCAAACCTGATCTTCGCCATGGTCTCAGGGACAAGCATCTTATGGTCCACATAATGCTGAAGCAAAGCCTTCAGCGGCTCATAGAATCCGTCGTAATTCAGCATGAAGATCCTTCCGTCATACTGCTTGAGGTGGATGCATGCAAAGGTATCCATGACCTCATCCAAGGTACCGATTCCACCCGGAAGAGCCACGACCGCAGTGGTTCCTTCCCTGAGAAGGACCTTCCTCTGAGCCATAGTTTCCGTCCAGACAGTCTCAGTAAGACCCGGATAAACCTTATCCGCCATGAATGTCGGGATCACGCCTCTGTGCCAGCCTCCGATGGAGGCAAGTTCATCAGAAACTTCGCCCATCGTACCCTTGACGGTACCGCCGGTAATGATGCCGTATCCACACAACGAAGCCGCCCTGACGAATTCGCGGGCGACTTTGTTGTACTTGGGATCTATTTCAAAGCTTGCTGAGCAGAAAACTGCTATCTTTTTCTCCATCTTCAGATTTTTAGAAGAAGAACGCAACGCTTACGGTGATGCCTCCGAAAGTCTCGTCCTCAAACTTTATACCTGAAGGGTCGATATCGGCAAAATCCTCATAGCTGCCAAGAACTCCGAAGTTCCAGTTGTAACGTACGATTGCCTGAAGCTTCCACACGTTGATACCTGCACCAAGGCCAAGACCGTAATCAAGACCGTTGCCGCCCTTGACAACTTTCTCAAGACCGGCTACATCTTTCTTTATCTTGTTCGAAAGCGAATAGCCTACATACGGAGTAACATCGAGGAAAGGTCTTGCCACGAGAAGGTCAGGACCCCACTGGACTGAAACAGGAAGTACCAGCGAACCCACTGTCTGAACGAAGCGAGCCTTCAGGTCTTCAAGAATGCCTGACGAAAGTTCAGGAGTCTCATATCCTGCAGACTTCTGCATATATACGAGGGAAGGCTGGAGAGAGAATCCGAGCGGAAGGTCAAACTGGACTGTAGCACCTACATTCCATCCTGCCCTTGCATCCATCTTCACATCCCCGATCTTTGCAGAATTGAAGTTCATACCGGCTGTAACACCGAAATTCATCTGCGCCGAAGCAGTTGCGGAAAAAGCCAATATTGCTGCCGCAATGACGATAAGATACTTTTTCATAACTGTTTCAATTACATCAGTGAATCAAGTTTTGCAGTGAGTTCTGCCTTTGTGATGACTCCTACATGTCTGTCTACAAGCTGACCGTTCTTGAAGAAGAGAAGGGTAGGTATGCTTCTGATGTTGTAGTTCATCGGTGCATCATCGCATTCATCCACATTGCATTTGCCGACAACGGCCTTGCCTTCATATTCAGCCGCAACTTCCTCAATGATCGGTGTAATAGCCTTGCATGGTCCGCACCATGTTGCCCAGAAATCAACGAGGACAGGCTTGTCAGTATTCAAAGTTTCCGCGAAATTCGCGTCAGTAATTACATGTGCCATAGCTAAAAATTTAATAATCCAGTCGCAAATATAAAAATTTACGACTGGATTTACAATATTGATACCTATTCTATTTTTGAATTAATAGTGTTTCTCGACATTCCAGACAAAAGCCCTGATACCAAGATTAGGAGTTTCTTCATCCATGGCCCGAAGCTTAGCAAGGATGTCATCCACCTTTTCGTCAGGAACAAATGTGAGGATAGCGTTGTTCATTGTAGGCCATGCATGGTTTCCCAGATGGGGTTCACCCTCATATCCTCCGCAGCCTGCAATGTCCTGCCACATAGTGAATCCCCTGCATCCTAGAGCCTGGATCGCATCAGCAATCTCCATGTTGTATGCCTGGTCGTACGCTATAAATATAGACTTCATATTTTCAACATTATTTCTTTATTCAACTATTGTCAACTTCTCGCTTTATCGAAGGTCGTGCAATCCCCTCTCTCGGAGAGGGGACTTGCTTTCGCTTCGCTCAAAGTATTCAACATTATTTCTTTATTCAACTATGCCTTGGCGGCCTTCTTTGCAAGTTTCTTAGCTGCACGGCGATCCTGCCATGTCGCCATCGAAGCATATACGGTAGGGATGATGACGAGGGTCACGAGAGTCGAAACCGAAAGACCCCATGCCACTACCATACCGAGAGAACGCCACATCTCAGAACCTTCACCCTGTCCCACAGCCATAGGGATCATACCGAGAACTGTCGTAAGGGTCGTCATGAGGATAGGACGGAGACGGGACTTGGCTGCTATAACAGAAGCCTCTGTAATGCTCTTTCCTCTCTCACGCATGAGGATGGTGTAGTCGATGAGCACGATACCGTTCTTAACCACGATACCCATGAGGATCAGGATACCGATCATACCCATCGCACCGAGAGGCGTTCCGGTAACCCAGAGACCGAGGAGCACTCCCACGAAAGCGAACGGAATCGAGAACATGATCACGAAAGGACTCATGAACGATTCGAACTGCGAAGCCATCACGACGTAAACGAGGATGATGATCATTACAAGGAGCATGATGAGGTCTCCGAACATCTCCTGCTGGTCTTCGTATGAACCTCCGATCTCGATTGAAAGCTCTGAAGGGATCTCCGTATCGGCAAGGAGGATATCTGTAGCCTCAACTGCATCAGACAGGGCGACACCGTCTGCAACAACTCCGGAAACGGTGATGAGACGCTCACGGTTCTTTCTTGTGATCGAAGGAGGGGTCAGGGACTCTACTACGGTACCTAGGTCCTTGATACGTACGCCCTTGCCCATGTTGTTATAGATGATGATGTTCTCGATATCCTCGATGCTGGTTCTGAACTCAGGGGCATAACGTACACGGATGTCGTACTCGTCACCGTCCTCACGGTAGAACGACATTGTCGAACCGTTCATCGCTGCGCTGAGGTAAGAAGCCGCAGTGGTACTGTTGAGACCGTTCACAGCAAGTTTCTCACGGTCGAAATCCACCTGATACTCAGGGATGTACTCGTCACGGCTGAGAAGAACCTGAGGGAAGAGTCCTGTAGCGATCATCTTTGCCTGAACCTCCTGAGCGACAAGGTCAGTAGTCTCGAAGTCAAATCCGTAGATCTCCACATCTACTGTGGAAGCTCCACCCATTCCGCCGCCACCTTCGGTCACACGGATCTTCTTGAACTGAGGATAGTCAGCAAGGATGTCACGGATAACATCGGCGATCTGAGCGGTAGAACGCTCACGGTCCTCCATACTTCCGACATTGATGTTGTATGAAACGACATGCGTACCGTTGTTCTGCATCGCAGCGAAAGAGTTGTCTGAATCCGCCTGTCCGAGAGCGAACGAGCAGTTTATGATTTCAGGTATGGCAGCTGTGAACTTTCCGTAAAGCTCGTGAGCGACAGACCTTGTTATATCCTGTCCTGTACCTGCAGGAAGCTCGAGCTGGAGAGTGATACGTCCGTCGTCAGACTTAGGCATGAACTCGGTCTTCATCACAGGAGCGATACCTCCTACGGTTGCTACGAAAACAACCAGCGAAACAAGCACCACGACAGTCCTATGACCTACGCACCAGTTGATCAGACGACCGTATCCTCTTGAGATGAGGTCGAGGAACCTGTTGAAGTTTCCGAAGATAAGGTCATGGACCTTTCCAGTCTTAGGCTTGAAGCGGAGGAACTGGGCACAAAGCATAGGGATGAGGGTAAGCGCACCGATAGTTGAAACTATCATGATGATGCTGGTGATCCATCCGAGCTGCTTGAACATCAGACCTGCCATTCCCTTGATCATAGTAAGAGGGAGGAACACGGCAAGCATTGTCAGTGTAGATGCGATTACCGAGATACCCACCTCCTGGGTCGCATGTACTGCCGCTTCCTTAGGTTTCGCACCCCTCTCGAGATGGGTGGAAATGTTCTCCAATACCACGATGGCGTCGTCCACGACCATACCGATCGCGATTGAAAGCGAGGCCATAGAGACAATGTTCAGGGTATTTCCTGTCGCCCAGAGGTACATGAGCGAAGCAAGGAGGGAAATAGGGATCGAAAGTACGATGATGAATGTCGCGCGCCATCTTCCGAGGAAGAGGTAAACGACTAGCATCACGATGAGGAAGGTCACGAGGATGGTCTCCTTCAATGAATCCAGAGTATTGAGGATGTTGTCCGAACTGTCCACGACAGTCCTGATCTCGATGTCTGAAGGAAGGCCCTTCGAGATAGTCTTCATAGCTTCCTTCACACCCTTGATCACATTGACCGTATTGGCGTCAGCCTGCTTCTGGATCACGATCTGAGCACCCTGGACACCGTTTACATATGCCTCCTGGTATCTTTCCTCGACTCCGTCGACAACACGTGCCACATCGCGGAGGTAGATGGTCCTGCCGTTCACATGACCCACTACGACATTCATCATTTCCTCAGCCGCATTGAATTCCTTCTCGACACGGAGAGAATATGCATTCGATCCGATGTCGATGGTACCCGAAGGAATGTTCCTGTTTTCAGCCGCGATGATGTTCGATATTCCGGCTACGGTAAGTCCGTAAGCCTCAAGCTTGTTAGGGTCGCAATAAACCTGGATCTCGCGCTGAGGGGCACCGGCGATCGACACGGTACCTACGCCCGATACTCTGGCGAGAGGGGTCGCAACCTTTTCATCGAGAATCTTCTCAAGGGCCTGGAGGCTCTCGTCCGCAGTAGCGGCCATGATCATGATAGGCATGTCATCCGCACTGAACTTGAAGATCACCGGAAGCGACGCTCCGTCAGGAAGGACCGAATTGACCATGTCCAGCTTGTCGCGGACATCATTTGTAGCTACATCGATGTCGACACCTTCAACGAACTCGAGAGTGATGAGGGAAATGTTCTCCTTCGAAGTAGAACTCAAGTTCTTGAGGTCGCTCACACCGTTCAGGGAGTTCTCGAGAACCTTGGTAAGGTTGTTCTCGATATCCTCCGCACTGGCTCCCGGATACGAAGACATGACCATGACCACGTTCGCATCGAACTTAGGGAACCTGTCCAAAGATATGTTAATCAGCGAGAAAACACCGAAGATCGCCAGCGTGATGAATACCAGCGCCGTGGTGACCGGGTTGTTTACCGCTTTTCTGTAAATACTCATATTTCCTTACCTTATTCGTTTACAATAACCTTAATACCATCCTTGAGACGGATCTGACCTCCGGTCACTATCTTAGCTCCGTCAGATAAGCCCTCAAGAACCTCGTACTCGGTACCCATGCGACGGCCGAGAACGACCTTCTGATATGTAACCGTACCGTCTTCGTTGAGCACATACACGAATCTCTCTCCTGAACCCTGCTGCTTCACGACAGCCACATCAGGGATCACTACATTATTGTTGGAACCGAAGTCCACCTCAACTCGTGCAAACATTCCCGGACGGAGTGTGCTGTAGTTGTTTTCTACAACAACCTCCACTGTAAACGTACGGGTAGAAGGATCGATTGTAGGATATATCTTTCCTACCTTTCCGTAGAATGTCTTTCCAGGGACAGCGTCAGCGGTGATCTGCACTGAATCACCCTTCTTCACCTTTGTATAATCTGACTCTGAGATACCTACAAGAAGCTTTACAGGCTTGATCTGCTCGACTGTATAGATAGGTGATGTCATTGCGTACATGTCGCCTGCGTCGTAGTTTCTTGCAGTAACCACTCCGTTCACAGGGCTGCGGAGGATAGTGTTCTCCTCAAGATTCTCGACCTGTGTCTTTGCAACGTTGTATGCAAGCTCCACGGCCTCGTAATCCGACTGGGAGATTCCGCCTGTCTCATAGAGAGACTTCAGACGCTGGAGCTCGATCTCCTGGTTCTGGAGCTGGAGCTGTGCCTGGAGGAGGGATGACTTGTCCATCTCGGCAAGGATCTGGCCCTTCTTGACATTGTCACCGATCTCTACATTTATCTTTGTAATGCGTCCTGCCATCTGAGGAGCGATATTGTTCTTCACATAAGCCTGTACTGTAGACGTATAGACAGCTGTCTGAGGCACTTCCTTGACAAATACCTGTTCAACCGCTACCGTAGGATCCTCTACGACAGTCTCAGTCTGCTGAGCATTGTTGCTGGCGCTGTTTCCGCATGACACGGCTGTCAGTACAGCCATTGCAGCGCACATTGTTCTGAAAATAGTCTTCATATCTTTTGTTTTATTATTATCGTTTGATTGTCGTCTACTCGGCGATGAAATCCTGTCCGAGAGTCTGCTCGAGCTGAGCCTTTGCTGTCAGGAAGTTGAAGATAGCCTGAGATTCCGCCAGGCGTGACTGTGTAAGCGCAAGCTGTGCATCGTTAAGTTCGATAAGCGTGCTGCGTCCCACCTTATATGAAACCTCCGTGATGTCATATCCCTTCTGAGCTGCTGCAACAGCATCCTGAGCCGCATAATAGCTCTTCATGTTGGTCTCCATCGTCGCGAGGCTCTGACGGATGGCGATCTGGAGCTGACGCTGGGTATTGGTCACCTGAAGCTGTACCTGCTCATACTGGTTCTTCGCCTGACGGATCTGCTGATAGCGCTTTCCTCCTGCAAAGATAGGGATGTTGAGGCTGAGGGCCACGAATGAATATGGAGTCCACCTGTACTGGCTGAACTTGAAGTCGTTCGTCATCGCATTGATGCTGAAGTTGAATGCAACCGAAAGCGACGGGATGTTTGCAAACTTCTGGACCTTGATGGATTCCGCGAGCATCTCAGCCTGGATAGCAAGCTGCTTCATCGTTGTATTGTGGTCAAGAGAGACATCGCTGCCTTCGTTCACATCGCGCATCATCTGGTCCGCATAGTCAGCAAGCTTACCGGATACATCAAGGTTCATGTCGAGATCGACACCAAGGACTGCCTTGAGCTGCCACAATGCGAGGATTACCGAACTTTCCGCATTGTATACGTTAGGTATTGCATTTGCCACAGTAGTCTTCGCACGGAGAAGATCCATGTCGGAAGCCTTCTGAGCATCATATTTCTTCTGTGTCTCGGAAAGATTCTGCATTGCGTTCTCGTACACCTGCTTATATACATCGAAAGCTTCCTTAGCCATAAGGGTAGAATAATATGCATTCTTTACCTGAGTCACCATGTCAAGACGTGATGAACGTGCCTTCTCCACAGCAAGCTCTACATCAAGACCCGAAAGTTTGAGGCTCTGCCAGAGCTGGGCGTTGACGAGAGGCATCGCTGCCGAAACACCTGCACTCCAGTTGTTCCAACGACCCACCTCGAATCCACCGCCGTTTGAAGCTCCTCCCTCATCCTTTGCAGCCGCTGTCGCCGGGGTGTCAGCACCTTCAGGAAGCTGGGTTCCGTCACCTTCGGCCGAACCGCCTCCCATGGCTCCGCCGCCAAGCGAACCCATATCGAAGTCCATGTACATCACCTGCTTCTTGATTGTCCTCTGGAACGATCCTGAAGCATCAATCTGAGGGAAAAGGGCCGCGTATGTTCCTTTCTTCGCAAATCCGGTCCTTTCGATCTCCATGTCAGCAACCTTTACCGACACATTCTCGCTCAATCCGATCTTGAGCGCATCTTCCAAAGTGATCACGACAGGCACGTCGGCGGAATCCGCTGCCTCCAGAATAGCCTTCACGGTCTCGTTGTCTTCCGCATACTGGGCTGACGCAGAAAAAGACACGGCAAGTAAACCTGCTATGATCGCTGTTGTTACCGCTAATTTTTTCATCATTTTAAATATACACTTAATACTCGTTTTTCAAGGCGCAAATTTACAACAAAATTCAAGCCACCCGAACTCTTATTTTGGTCTGATATGATATAGATTTGGTTCATTTTGCTAATTTATGTACCTTTGTACCAACATAGACTACAAATGGGAGAAATAAGACAGAAACAGGGAAAGCCCGCAGTGATTTTCGGCGCCAGGAACATCACCCGCGTCGGATACATCGATGACTATATCTTCGCATGTGAGATAAAGGGCGCTGACCACATCAGTTACGACCCTCCGCGCAAGCCGAAATACCACCTCGTGATCCTTGTACTCGAAGGAAACATAGAGATCATCATTAACGGAAAGAAATTCTCGTTCGAAAAGAACACATACATCAACCTTCCAACATGGTCGGACATCTATGAAATCCGATATGACAAGCGCTTCCATGCGATGGCAACTGCGACGGACAGGAGCGTGGCAGAGGATATATTCCGCAACAGGAACCCGTTTCCCCCTACATTGAAGTTCGCTCTGGACCACAGTCTGGGAGGGCAGATAATGGACAGGAACGATGTCCTTACCTTGAAGAAGGACATAAGCAACATGATAGAATCCCTTTCGAACAAGGATCACAGATTCGCCGAGGAAATCAACTATGCATATTTCTATATCCTGCTGACCGACATGGCCGACATGATGTGGAAGAAGTATGATGCCGGAATACCGTCCCACAATACGGACATGAAACGTTCAAGCAGCATCATGAAGGATTTCGCAGACCTGCTGGCAGAGAATGTACGCACTGAGACCAGCGTGGAATTCTATGCAGAAAAACTCTGTATATCAAAGCAATACCTTTCTCTTATCGTCAAGGAGAAGACTCAGGTCAGCGTCGGAAAGATCATATCCATAATGAGGGTGGAGGAAGCATCGAGGCTGCTCAGGAATCCGGAACTGACCCTGCAGCAGATAGCCGAGGCCCTGTCCTTCTCGGACCAGTCCTCATTTGGAAAATTCTTCAGGAAACACTCGGGCATGACCCCGATGAAATACCGTCAGAGCCTGAGGAAGACCCTCCTTACCCTGCGCTAGACCTGAGCGGTCACGTCAAGCCATTCCCACTCTCCTCCCCAGAGTTCAAGAAAGCGCATGAAATCCTCATTGGAGATGATTACGCTTGCAGTGTTGTCGCAAGGGTGGAAACTGATTCTTTCCGCAGTCCTGAGGTCCTGGTCAAGGAACAGCTTGACCCTATGTCCGTTAGGAAAATGTTCCTTTGTAAGTTCCTGTACCTGAGGATCATGCATAAGTCCTAAAGGCGATACCGAGCCGGGCAGAAGTCCCAGACAACGCTCCATTCTTTCCGCAGAAGCAAACGAGAGCTTACCCTGTCTGAGCATGTGCTCGAGAGAATGGATCTGCATTTCCTTATGGCATTCGAATACCACGAGATAATGTCTGTTTCCCTTGTGGTTGCGGAAAAAGAGGTTCTTGCAGTGGACAGAATCGAGATCTTTCCAGTACTCCAGGGCGAGTTCTATCGTAGGAAGGGGCGGATGGACATGCAGTTCATATTCCATCCCATGTTCTTCCAGAAAGCGCAGTACTCCGTCTATTCTTTCGTTTCCGGTCATTTGCTCAGGCTTTTTGCGTAGTGGGTCGGAGCTGCCTTCTTCTTCTGAGGATGCACTATGGCTGCAGGCTGCTTCTTTATATGACTGTAGACGAGGAAACCTATTCCAAGAAGGATGAAAGGAATGCTGAGCCACTGTCCCATGTTCAGTACCATATCCTGCTCGAAACCTACCTGAGGTTCCTTGATGAACTCGATGAGGAAACGCATTCCGAAACATCCGATGAAGAAGGTTCCGATAAAGAAGCCACGATAGAGCTTGTCAAGCCTGTACCTGTACATGAGTATCTGGAACACACCGAGGAGGAAGTAGCTGAGCGCCTCATACAGCTGGGTAGGATGCTTTGGCTCTGTCTCTCCCCTGAGCTCGAAGATGAAGCCCCAAGGGAGGGAGGTAACGTCTCCGTATATTTCTGAATTGCAGAGGTTTCCAAGACGGATGAAGGTAGCCGCGAAGCAGACCGCTATTGCAAGGTGGTCCAGAATCCACACGAAATCGAAATCATACTTTCTTCCGTAATGCTTTGCAAACCACCACATTGCTATGAAGAGGGCTATCGTACCTCCATGGCTGGCGAGACCGCCTTTCCACGGCATGAATATCTCAGTGAATCCCTGCCAGCTGCCCAGATAGTAGTCAGGCTGGTAGAAGAGACAATGACCGAGGCGGGCACCTACGATGGTTCCGATAAGAAGGGTGTATAGAAGCGGATCAAGAAGGGTCTCGGGCACGCCCTCCCTCCTGAAGAAGCCTCTGAATATGAACCAACCGAGTATGAATCCCGAAATGAAAAGAAGCGAATACCACCTTATGGAAACCGGTCCGATGCTGAAGATCTCCGGATTCATGCTCCAATGTACTGCCAGTGTCTCAAACATAAATTCTCTATTAAATCATGCAAATATAATAATTTCCCTGACCACTGCTCCGTTTTTTTCAGTTCAAATGACACAGCTGTCCGCAAAATCTGTCTACATAGGACGACGCATATAATGGGCGCGCTGTTCGGGAGTTAATTTCTCAATGGCATAACGGAGCATCGTCCGGGGCATCTGCAGGCAGTGACTGTCAAGGAAATCCGTAAGAGTCCGCTCGTCGCGCTTGCCGACTTCGCGGAGCATCCAGCCGACGGCCTTCCGCATAAGGTCATGCCGCGTGTCAAGGAAGATTCCGGCAAGTTTCATCGTGTCGCTGAACTGATTGTCCCTTATGAGAGTCAAGGTGGAGACCACTGCTATCCGCTGCTCCCACATATTGTCAGATCCGGCCAGAGTGTACAGAATCGTTCTGTTCTCAGATCCGGTCAGATAGCGTCCGAGGATGTACGGGGCAGACAGGTCTACAAGATCCCAGTTGCTGATTCCTTTGGTATGTTCCAGATAGAATCTGACGGTTTCTTCAGGGTACTTCCTGTATCTTTCCACCAGAATCAGCAACGCGCATAACCGGCATTCATGCCATTCGCTTTCCAGCAGAGCTTCAAGGACTTCCCAAGATGCGCCGGCATGTTCCCTGGCAACTTTCCGTGTGTCGGGAACAATAACTCCCATAAACCTGTCCCCTTCGCCGTACTCTCCCTTTCCTGTCTTGAAGAAACGGGGAAGAACGACCTTCTTTTCTTCGTCAGAACATGCCCTGAGAGCCTTTGTGATGCGTGCATAAGTCTTCGCAAACTGGAGTTCTGAAGGAGAAAGGTGGCAGTAGCCCGAAGGATTCTTAAGGAGATAGTCCTGATGATATTCCTCTGCAGGAAAGAAACATTCCAGCCGGCATTTCTCGACCATCAGCGGACTTTCATATTTTGTCTGGATTTCTTCATAGACTTCCTCCACGATCTCCATGTCGTCATTATCCAGCCAGTAGATGCCTGTACGGTATCTTGTGCCGATATCGTTTCCCTGCCTGTCCTTAAGCAAGGGGTCGATCGAACGGAAAAAGAGTCGGCACAATGTGGTCAGTGATATGATCTCCGGGTCATATATAACCCTGACACACTCCACATGACCGGTCCGGTCGGTGTATACCTCCTCATACGCAGGATGCGGGATGGTTCCGTTTGCATAGCCGGTCATGGTCTCCACTACACCCTCGAACTGTCTCATGTAATGTTCCGTACCCCAGAAACATCCTCCTGCGAAATATATCTCTTTCATCATCGTCTTATTATGAAACATACCTGTCTAATGTCATACAAATATATAGATAGATTATTTAACCGAGTGCGGAAACATAGGAAAAGTGCGCGCGATACCCCGGATATCCGGGGTATCGCGCGCACTTTCCTTATGAAAATGCACTTGATACGTGCGATGTTACTTGCGGATTGCTGCGATGCCTGGGAGCTCCTTGCCCTCGAGGTACTCGAGCATTGCGCCACCACCTGTAGATACGTAGCTTACCTTGTCAGCATAACCCATCTGTGTTACAGCTGCAACTGAGTCACCTCCACCGACGAGGGTGAATGCGCCGTTCTCAGCAGTTGCCTTTGCAAGGATCTCAGCGATGCGGTTTGTACCCTTTGCGAATGCAGGGATCTCAAACACACCTACAGGACCGTTCCAGAGGATGGTCTTTGAGTTCATGAGAACCTCCTCCCACATTGCGAGAGTGCTAGGAGCTGCGTCCATGCCTTCCCACTCGTCAGGAATCTCTGTATTGAGGCAGATCTTTGTGTTTGCATCGTTAGAGAAATCGTCAGCGATGACAACCTCCTTCGAGAGATAGATCTTCACGCCCTTCTCCTCAGCCTTCTTGAGAGTGTCGAGAGCGAGCTGCATCTGATCGTCCTCGCAGAGAGAACGGCCGATCTTACCGCCCTGAGCCTTCTTGAATGTATATACCATACCACCGCCGATGATCATGTTGTCAACTGCGTCGAAGAGCTTCTCGATGATGGTGATCTTTGAAGATACCTTTGCACCACCTACGATAGCTGTAACAGGGTGCTCAGGAGTCTTGAGGACGTGGTCGATAGCCTTGATCTCGCCTTCCATCACATAACCGAACATCTTGTCGTTAGGGAAGTACTCTGCGATGAGGGCTGTAGAAGCGTGTGCACGGTGTGCAGTACCGAATGCGTCGTTGATGTAGCAGTCAGCGTAAGAAGCGAGCTTCTTCACGAAAGCCTTCTGGTTCTCCTTTACCACAGCCTTTGCAGCCTTCTTCTCCTCGTCTGTAGCGAACTCGCCTCTTGGCTTGCCCTCTTCCTCAGCGTAGAAACGGAGGTTCTCGAGAACGAGGACTTCACCCATCTTGAGGGCTGCAACCTGCTCATCAGCAGCCTGGCAGTCATCAGCAAACTTCACAGGTGCTCCGAGAAGCTCCTGAACGCGGCCGAGGATGTGCTTGAGAGAGAACTTCTCAGTAACTCCCTTCGGACGGCCGAGGTGTGACATGATGATGAGCGCACCACCCTTCTCAAGTACCTTCTTGAGGGTAGGAATAGCTGCACGGATACGTGTGTCGTCAGTGATCTCCATCTTCTCGTTGAGAGGAACGTTGAAGTCAACGCGTACAATCGCCTTCTTGCCGGCGAAATCGTAAGTGTCAATAAACTGTTGCATAATATGTATAGTTGTTTTGTTGATAATTCCTAAATCCGAGCAAATTTAATAAATTTCGGGGAAATACAAGAATTTACCTATCTTTGCGAGGTAAAAAGCGACCATTATGATGACTATTGAAAGCCCAGGTACATTCTGGAAGGATTACGAACTCATTGATTCCGGAAATTTCGAGAAACTCGAAAGGTTCGGACCGTTCATAATGGCCCGTCCCGAGCCGAAGGCTTTGTGGGACAAATCGCTGTCGGACGGCGAATGGAACCGGCTCATCCACACCCGCTTCAAGACCGGAGCCGGATTCGGCAAGGCCGGAAAGGAGGACAGCGGAACATGGGAACGTCGCAAGAAGATGGATGACCAGTGGTACATCCGTTACAACGGGGCGCAGGAAGGTCTGAACTTCTCGCTTCGCCTGGGACTGACTTCATTCAAGCATGTAGGCGTCTTCCCGGAGCAGTCATCCAACTGGGAATATATCTACAGGCAGACCAGAGAGCTGGTCGAGAAGGCTGAAAAAGAAGGAAAACCGAAGCCGCGCGTTCTGAATCTCTTCGCATACACAGGAGCCGCATCCCTCGCGGCGAAGGCGGCAGGAGCCGATGTTACCCACCTCGACTCGGTGCGCCAGGTGGTGACATGGGCACGCGGAAACATGGAAGCGAGCCGCATGGACAATATCAGATGGGTTGTCGAGGATGCATTGAAGTTCGCACGCAGGGAGGCGAAGAGGGGAAACACCTATCAGGGTATCATCCTTGATCCTCCGGCATACGGACACGGACCAGACGGAGAGAAGTGGAAACTCGACGAATGTCTCAACGAAATGCTTCAGTGCGTTGCCGCCATCCTTGCCCCTCAGGACAGCTTCATGGTCCTGAACCTCTATTCAAACGGATATTCAGCAGTTCTTGGCGAGACCATAGTCAAGCAGGCCTTCTGCATGAAGACCGCATACAAGTCACTCGACTTCGGTGAACTCGTCCTGAGAGACAGCTACGGCAAGAACCTCCCGCTCAGCGTCTTCGTCAGACTGACGAGGTAACCGCAACCGATACTGCCAGGGTCAGGTCCTGACTCCGTAGAAAGATACAACAAAAAAGGGAAACCGTCACGGCTTCCCTTTTTTGTATGTCTTCTGCCTTCCTGAATAGGAATTGCACACATTTTCTTAGAAAAATCAGGAGTGCAGAAAGAGACGAATAAGATTCTTAACCGAGTGCAAAGATCGGTGTCTTTTCCGTCTCTCGGGTTGTATCCTCTGTTGTTTTAGTCGTTGTTTTAGCCCTCTGGCGTTGTTTAAACCGATGTTTTGCCTAAAACGTCACTATTCCATATCCAGCAGGGCGTTGAATCTGTTCCTGATCTGATCCGCAAATTCGTTGTCTCCGAAGTGGTCTGTAAGGTCGGCGATATACGAGATGCAGTTATAGCAGTTCTCGAATTCCTTCTGCGCAAAGTCATAGTAGTTCAGGAAGAACTCCGTCGATACGAAGAGCTCGTCGCAGAAACGCTTCGCAAGATCAAGCGCCTTTTCGTCAGCACCGGCATCGTAGTATGTCTCGATCATGTCGATGACCATGTACTCGTTCGAGAATCCGAGGTAGGTCATGTCGAGAGGGAAATTCTCTGCAGGTACGTATTCCTGGCACATGTCGAGAAGTTCGACAGCCCTTTCCTTGTCGTCTATCTTCAGCATCTCCTTGGCTGCATTGACAAAGAGGTTTCTCTGGGACAGCACGCCGCAGAATGTGTAATAATGCTGATAGTCGATGAAGTAGTCAGTCCTCTTGAGGGCATCCCATGAATAGACGTTCTTTATCTTGTCATAAAGATCTTCCGCATCTGCAAAGCCGATATCTGTGCTCTTCATCCTGTTCTTTATCGGAACGAACCTGTATGAGAACCCGTCATACATGAGGTAATCCTTCAGTCCTATGTTTATATCCCCACCCATGCTGAGCAGACTTATAGGGCGGTCCCACTTGTAGTTTGAAAGCAGGTCGAGCATGAATATTTCAGGCTTGGTCAGATAATCCTTGTCCTGTGGGATGGTGAGTGTTATCTCCTCAGGGATGAGATCCGCATATTTTTCATCAAGGATACCGTACTTCAGGACATTTTCCTTGTCGACAGGTATCGTGAACTTGCGTGACATGATATAGTCCACCATCTTTCCGCTTGATAGAGGAATCTTGGCGTCCGGATGCCTGAACACGCGCATCACATCAGCAAGCGGAATAGTGCTCTCGCGCGTATCGTATATATATGTGAATTCGTTCGTACCGTAAAGATACTGTTCCGGTCCCACCGCAAGGTCAAGAGGAGCCGATTCGTTCATAGCCCATTTCATCTGGTCGATGTGCCAGTCGGTTCCCAGAAGGGAGGTGTTGGCTATCCTGACATCGGTGCGGATATTCTCGACCTCCTGTGCATACCATAGAGGGAAGGTGTCATTGTCACCATGGGTGATGAGAATACCGTTCTTTCCTACTGAGTTCAGGTAGTTCTTCGCCATCTCAACGGCGGTGTAACGGTTGCTTCTGTCATGGTCGTCCCAG
This sequence comes from Bacteroidales bacterium, assembly GCA_015060385.1. Classification (GTDB taxonomy): domain Bacteria; phylum Bacteroidota; class Bacteroidia; order Bacteroidales; family UBA932; genus Cryptobacteroides. The sequence goes on along the minus strand of SUYO01000003.1, from coordinate 54,457 downwards.
TTCTCTGCCGCCATCAGGGCAGGAACTCCGAGGGTGAGCACGACAACCGCAGATGCCACCGCTACATTATCCTTCCTGTTCTTCTTCTCGAGCATGTTCTGAAGCCAGCCGTAAAGAGCTGCGACTCCGAGTCCTATCCATATACTGAACGAATAGAACGATCCTGCGTATGCATAGTCTCGTTCGCGTACCTGCAGAGGAGGCTGGTTGAGGTAGATTACTATGGCTATACCTGTCATGAAGAACATCAGGAAAGTCAGCCAGCAGCCTCTTCCGTCCTTTCGGAACTGATAGAAGATTCCGAGGATTCCGAGAAGGAGAGGGAGCATGTAATAGTGGTTCTTGCCCTTGTTGTCCTTCAGATATCCCGGAGCATCAGACTGGTCTCCGAGACGGAATTCGTCAAGCAGAGGAATGCCGGACTCCCAGTTTCCTGCGAAGAGGTCGCCTGGAGAAGGACTGTGGACATCGTTCTGACGTCCGGCGAAGTTCCACATGAAGTATCTCCAATACATCCAGTTCATCTGATAGTCGAAGAAGAATGACAGATTCTGGAAGAATGTCGGCTTCTTGTGCTCGGCTCCCATGACGGTCTTGCCGCCCTTGCCGATATAGGCCTGATAGAACGAGATGTGACGAGGGTCCGAACTGCTCCACATTCTAGGGAAGAGCATCTTGCCCGAAGACTTGAAGACGATCTTGCCCGGACCTTCCGCCTTTATGTACTTGTCACCCATAGGGGCCCAGTAATAGGTCTCTTCGATATCGTATGGTGCGTCGAAGTACTCTCCGTAGATAAGAGGGTTGCTTCCGTACTGCTCTCGTCCGAGATAGCGCACGAGGGTGAACGGATTGTCAGGCTGGTACTCGTTTGTAGGGGTCTTTGCAGCCGAACGGATGATCACGATCGAGAAAAGCGAGAATCCGATCACTATCATCGTGAAGCAGAGGAGCACCGTATTGACGAATACCTGCTGTTTCTTCATGGTCCTGAAAAGTCCCCAGAAGCATACACCAAGAAGGGCCACCATAAAGAATGTCGCTCCGCTGTTGAAGCCAAGCCCGAGCGTGTTGACGAAGAAAAGGTCGAAATATGCGGCGATCTTCGGAAGGTATGGGATGATTCCGAAGAGGATCACCGCAAGTATGACGACAGATACCGCGAATATCTTGATATACTCCTTGAAAGAGTAGTGTCCGTTCTCGCGCTGCTTGTAGTAGAACATGAACACGAGGGCCGGTATGGCAAGAAGGTTCAGCAGGTGGATACCGATGGACAGACCCATGATGAATGAGATCAGAACTATCCATCTGTTTGCATATGGGGTGTCGGCCTGTTCGTACCATTTTGTCATCGCCCAGAACACGAGGGCGGTCACAAGCGAGGACATGGCGTACACCTCGCCTTCCACTGCAGAGAACCAGAATGTGTCGCTGAATGTGTATGCGAGGGCTCCGACTGCGCCTGATCCGAAGATCGTGATGGCCTTGGCGAGGGAGTATGTGCCGTCTTCCGACGGTCTGACCACTCTCTTTGCAAGGAATACTATGGTCAGATAGAGGAAGAAGATTGTAAGGGCCGAGCATATCGCGCTCATCGCGTTCACTGCTACCGCTGCGTGCATGTTGTCAGAGAACATCGTGAAGAATCGCGCGAAAAGCTGGAACACCGGGTTTCCCGGCGGGTGTCCCACCTCAAGCTTATATGACGAAGCGATGAACTCACCGCAGTCCCAGAATGAGGCTGTCGGTTCAATCGTGAGAAGATAGGTGACGGCTGATATGACAAAAACCATTGCCGCGGTCAGCCTGTTCCATAATGTGAATCTCTTATTGTTCATTTATATGTCTTTTACAAACTGACAAATATACGACTATTATCGCTATATTTGCAAAATAAATTACTTGGCTATGGCAGATAACGATTGGAAGAAGCGTCTTGGGGTGGTATTCTCCACCAATCCTGACTTCGCGTATGAAGAGGAGGCCGAAGAGGAGGTCAAGACCCTTGAACCGGCAAGACAGAACCTTATCGTGTCGATAGACCGAAAGGGAAGGGCCGGCAAGCAGGTTACCCTCGTCAGCGGTTTTGTAGGTTCGTCTGACGATCTTGCAGACCTTGGAAGGACACTTAAGGTTAAATGCGGGGTAGGAGGTAGTGCAAAGGATGGGGAGATCACCATTCAGGGTGATTTCCGGGACAGGGTCGTAGCTATACTCAAGGATATGGGATATAGGGCAAAGAGAGGAAACTGACATGCTGTTCAACCTGTTGGTCATATTTTCATTTCTGGTCGTGCTGCTTCTGCTCAGGCAGCTGATCAATATCGTGCCTTCCCTTCTGGCCTGTATGATCAGGTGGAAGGAAAGTTTCAATCTGGAAGCCAGTGTAAAGCTCAGCCGTGACAGGAACTATCTGGCCCTCGCAATGATTGTTCCATTCTGTCTTGTGGCCTTCCGGTACAGGCTCTATTCTCCGGGATTTATCGGATCCATGTCGGAAAACTCTGCCCTTGGGCTGTATTTCGCGATCTTTATTGCATATATCCTGTTGCGCGTCATGGTCACGATGACTTTCCGTCCGCACAAAATGCCGAAAAAGACTTTCAGCACTGCAGTCAAGGCATCGTACAGCTTTTTCATCATATGTACTTTGATTCTGTTGGCTGTGGCCGGGGTAACGAGCGTAGCAGATGTGGCCGATGACTATGTCAGAAACGCAATGCTTTGGATATCAGCACTCATATATATGTTGTTTCTTATCAGAAAAATGCAAATTTTTTCGACATCTTGTTCCGTTTTCGCTGCTTTTTTGTACCTTTGCGCCCTCGAAATGATACCTACCGGAATTCTGGTTGTTTCGGCTATTATTTTTTAGACAGGAATGAGCGTAAAGAAGATATTGATTTCACAGCAGCAGCCGAAGACGGCTTCTCCTTATACCGCAGTCGCAGAAAAGTTTGGAGCTGAGTTTGACTTCAGACAGTTTTTCAAGATGGAACCACTGACTTCCAGAGAGTTCCGTGCACAGAGGATAAACATACTTGACTATACGGCAATAGTCTTTTCAGCACGAACCACAATTGATGCATTCTTCCAGTTGTGTGAGGAACTTCGTGTAAAGGTACCTGAAACCATGAAGTATTTCTGTACGACCGAGGCGGTTGCAAACTATCTTCAGAAGCATATAGTCTACAGAAAGAGGAAGATCTTTTTCGGTGACGGTACTCCGGATTCGATCATAGGCCTTATCGGAACAAAGCACAAGGGTGAGAATTTCCTTATTGCGACAGCAGAGTCTTCGAGCAAGGATGCGGTTACAAAGATATTCGAGACCCAGAAGTTTGCTTATACCACAGCTGTATTCGTCAAGCCAGTAGCTCAGGATATAAAGGACATTGACCTTCATGGCTATGATCTTGTTGTGCTCTTCAATCCTGCAGATGTGAAGTCTCTCTACGAGAACTATCCTGATTTCCAGCAGGATGGACTTAAGTTCGTATCCTACGGAAGGTCTATCGTAAAGGCGATGGAGGATGCAGGGCTTGCAATCGAGATTTCCGCACCTACCCCTGAGATGCCTTCTGTGGCAAAGGCTCTTGAAGTTTATCTTTCCAAGAACTAGCCGTGGAAGGGGAGGTTCGTAATACTCTTCCTAAAAAAGAAAGATTGTGCGGCAAGACAGCTGTTTCCAGGCTTCTTGCCAAAGGGAAGCACGGCAGTGTGCCGGGGCTTCGATATCTGTGTCTGTATGGAAATGACGCGGAGACAAGCCGCATGATGGTCTCTGTCCCGAAGAAATCATTCAAGAGAGCGGTCAAGAGAAATCTTCTCAAGCGCCGCATCCGCGAAAGCTGGCGTCGTCAGAAGCACCTTCTTACAGCAGAAGGAAATCTGGATATCCTCTTCATGTATTCCGTCAAGGATGTCCTCAGCTATGACGAGATCTATGCAGCCATGGGTCAGATAATAGAGGCTCTGAATGTACGATTCGGGGCGAAGAGTCCAGCTGAAGGCACTCCGGAAGAAGTTTAGGTATGGAGGTCAGGAATATGTTGACTATTTTGAAGAAGGTGGCGATCGCTCCTTTCGTCTTCCTGATCCGTTTCTATCAGGTATGCATATCTCCGCTCAAGGGCGGACCCTCATGCCGTTTCACTCCCACATGTTCCCAGTATGCCCTCGAAGCCTTCCGTAAGCACGGTCCCTTCAAGGGGTTTTACCTGTCTGTACGCCGCATCCTCCGCTGTCATCCCTGGGGCGGTCACGGTTACGATCCTGTTCCGTGACCGACACCGATTTCAAAAGAACAAAAAACCTATGTTTTTGTTCTTTTGAAGCCATTTTTATACGTCAAAAGCACAAAATCAGGCGATTTTGTGCTTTTGAAACATCTGTCGCAGTATTGAAGCTGGACTAGTCCAGCTTCAATACTGCCATGAAGGCACTCTGCGGTACTTCTACCGTACCGATCTGACGCATCCTCTTCTTTCCCTGCTTCTGCTTCTCAAGGAGCTTTCTCTTACGAGAGATATCACCTCCGTAACATTTCGCAGTCACATCCTTACGTACTGCCTTTACAGTCTCGCGGGCGATGATCTTTGCTCCGACTGCCGCCTGGATTGCGATATCAAACTGCTGCCTTGGGATAAGCTCCTTGAGCTTCTCGCACATCTTGCGTCCGAAGTCATATGCATGGTCGGCATGAATCAAGGTAGAAAGCGCGTCCGCAGGATCTCCGTTGAGGAGTATATCGAGCTTGACAAGCTTGGCTTCCTTGAAGCCCGTAACATGATAGTCGAACGAAGCATAGCCCTTTGAAATCGACTTGAGCTTGTCATAGAAGTCGAACACGATCTCAGAAAGAGGCATGTCATATGTAAGTTCCAGACGGTCTGCGGTAAGATAATGCTGATTTATCAGCACTCCGCGCTTGTTCAGACAGAGCTTCATGATAGGTCCGAAATAATCAGCCCTTGAGATCACCTGCGCCCTGATGTACGGTTCCTCGATCCTGTCGATGAGGGTTGCAGGCGGAAGACCTGAAGGGTTATGTACGTCGAGACACTCGCCCTGAGTAGTATATACCTTATATGATACGTTAGGAACTGTCGTTATGACATCCATGTTGAACTCCCTGAAGAGGCGCTCCTGCACGATCTCAAGGTGCAGAAGTCCGAGGAAGCCGCAGCGGAAACCGAAACCGAGAGCAAGAGACGACTCCGGTTCGAACACCAGGGAGGCATCGTTGAGCTGGAACTTCTCGAGAGAAGCCCTGAGTTCCTCATACTGGTCTGTCTCTACAGGATACATGCCGGCAAAGACCATAGGCTTCACTTCCTCGAATCCCTCGATCGCTGAATCGCATGGATTGCTCACATGGGTTATGGTATCTCCCACCTTCACTTCGACGGCAGTCTTGATGCCGGAGATGATGTATCCCACGCTTCCGCATGGTATCTCATTTCTCGGATGCATCTTCATCTTGAGCACACCGATTTCGTCAGCCACATATTCCTTTCCGGTGCTCACGAACTTGACCTTGTCACCAGGCTTGATCGATCCGTTGATGACCTTGAAATATGCTATGATACCTCTGAATGAGTTGAATACAGAGTCAAAGATAAGGGCCTGGAGCGGAGCGTCAGGATCTCCAGTCGGAGCAGGGATCCTCTCCACAATAGCGTCAAGCACACCCTTCACACCTTCTCCTGTCTTTCCCGAAGCCAGAAGCACATCCTCAGGCTTGCAGCCCAAAAGATCCACCACCTGGTCGGTGACGACCTCGATCATGGCAGATTCCACGTCGATCTTGTTCAGGACCGGTATGATTTCGAGATCATGTTCTATCGCAAGATACAGGTTAGATATCGTCTGGGCCTGGATTCCCTGTGTGGCATCCACCACAAGAAGCGCACCCTCGCATGAAGCTATGGCACGAGACACCTCGTAAGAGAAGTCGACATGGCCCGGAGTGTCGATAAGATTAAGCGTGTAGTTCTCTCCCCCGTGCATGTAATCCATCTGGATCGCATGGCTCTTTATCGTGATACCCTTCTCCTTCTCAAGGTCCATTGAATCGAGGACCTGATTTTCCATGTCACGCTCGGTAAGGGTATTCGTTATTTCCAGCATCCTGTCGGCCAAGGTGCTCTTTCCGTGGTCGATATGGGCAATGATGCAAAAATTTCTTGTACGTTTCATCGTCTGTATATAATCGGTGCAAAGATAATAAAATAGAAAAATTTTCCCTATTTTTGTTTAATCCATGTTAAGCTAAAAGTGTCTTAGTACAGGTGACTGACAATGATATCATAAGACTTTACTGCGACGGAAGACAGGAAGAGGCTTTCAACGGCATCGTGCATGCCTATACTGAAAGGCTCTACTGGCATGTCCGCAGATTCCTGTGCAGTCACGAGGACACGAACGACCTCCTTCAGGACATATTCATCAAGATATGGACCGCCCTGCCTACATTCAGGGGAGAAGCGAAGATGTATACATGGATTTACAGGATAGCCACGAACGAAGTCCTCAACCATCTCAGGAAAAGGAGGTTCAAGGCCCTTGTCTCCCTCGAATCGCCGTCCGCCCATGCTGAAAGGCTGATAGATGACGACACCCATTTCGACGGAAACCAGCTGCAGAGGGAACTTCACAAGGCGATCCAGCGCCTTCCGGAAAAGCAGAGGATTGTCTTCAACCTGAGGTATTTCGATGAAATGAAGTATGAAGACATCTCCGAAATCACAGGAACGTCAGTAGGAGCATTGAAGGCCTCATACCACCACGCCTACAACAAGGTCAAGGATGACATTCAGAAAGTAATTGAAACATAACGGATAAACCTTTTTAATAATAAAGTGTCTAAGAGCCGATGAAAAAGGAAAATGACATATTGAAAGACTGCATGGAGCTCAAGCAGATGCCTTACAAGGTACCTGAGGGATACTTCGAATCCTTCAAGGCCGAGGCTGTCATACCTGCAGTACGGAAGCTCAGCTTCTGGAACAGGATGGCCCCATACGCAGCGATGGCGGCAGTGTTCGTATTTCTTGTGACTGCCGGAACCCTTCTTCTCGAAAAGTCTGTACCTCAGTACCAGATGACCGAAGAAGACTATCTGATGTTCTCTGACAACATGATGACCAGCATTGCATACGAGATGGAGTTCGGAGACCAGCTCGCGGATGCCCAGATCAGCGAAGAGGACATCATCAACTACCTTATATATACAGGTGTGACTCCGGAACATATTGAACTCGCAAAATAACAGATGACCATGAAGCACAGAATACTTTCACTGATTGCATCAGTATCTGCCCTTATTCTTGCGGCAGCGCACACAGCTGATGCCCAGCCGAATCCTCAGAACGGCTGGAAAGAAAGAATGGAAAGCGTGAAGATCGCCTTCCTTACGACTGAAATAGGTCTCACTCCTGAAGAGGCACAGAAATTCTGGCCGATCTACAATTCCGTAAGCGAAGAGCTTGACAAGGCCGTCTACAGCACCTTCTCTTCATATATGGAACTTGAAAAGGCGATAAACGAGAACAAGTCTGAAAAGGAAATCACCAAATGTCTTGAGAGATATCTCGACGCCCTTGCAAGCCAGGACGAGATCCGCGAGGAATCCGTCACAAAATACAGAAAGATACTCAGCGACACGAAGGTAGCAAAGATCTTCGTAGGGGAAGAAAAATTCAGAAGACAGCACATCAGGATGCTGCAGCACGGTCCTGGAATACCGCAGAGCGGTCAGGCAAACAGATAGAAATCATGCATGAGGGAAAGATACATTTCAGTGTACTTTCCCTCATTCTGTATTATAAGGGTTTCCTCCTTTACCGCATCCGTACGTCTGCGTGAAAATTCGGCGATTATTCTTGACGGTTCCTTTCTGGGGACCGTTTTCACGCGTATGATCCTGAACAGATGCAGTCCGTCCATCCTGGCATGGCGGCAGAGGGCAGCCTCAGTTTCGGACGGCAGGACCAGCGACACCCTTCCTTCATCGGAAAGACGACTTGAGGCAAAATCAAGTATTTCCCTGTAAGACAGCCCGGTAGATGTATGGCGGGCATTGTTTCTTCTTAATTCCGGAGCATTGAGCGATTCCTCGAAATAAGGAGGATTGGAAAATATAAGGTCATATTCACGTCCTTCATCCGAGGATGCATATTCATCAAGAGAAGCATGGCGGGCGACGAGGATATCCGGCCATGGGGAATTTGCGAAGTTCACCGCAGCCTCCGTCGCCGAAGCCTCATCGATGTCGACAGCATTTATGCAGATTTTATGTCCTGTTCCACCGGAATCTGGAGATATGACAGGCCAGCCCGGAAGGTCAGACGTGACATCTGATAACGCCGAAAGCCGCTGTGCGGCCATGAGGGCGATGGTACCGGTGCCGGTTCCTATGTCCAGAAGCCGCCTGTCTGTCGGCGTAAGGGTCATGGAAGCACCGAGAAGAACACCGTCGGTGTTGACCTTCATGGCGCTCTTCTCGTTAATTACCTCGAATCTCTTGAACCGGAATATGCTCATATTCAGCTAAAATCCTATGCATTAGCATTTTAAGATAATAAGGGTCGACACAAAACACTGATAATCAACCAACTGAGTGATTCAGACAAATTGTCCGTCCACCATGAAGAGCGAACGGTCGCACATCGCCGCCAGGTCGGGATCATGCGTCACTATGACAATGGTCTGACCGTACTTGTCGCGCAGGTCGAAGAACAGACGGTGGAGTTCCTCCTTGGTCTTTGAATCCAGGTTTCCGGAAGGCTCGTCCGCAAAAAGCACTGCCGGCCTGTTTATCAGGGCACGTGCTATAGCCACCCTCTGCTGCTCTCCTCCGGAAAGTTCGGATGGCTTGTGGGTAGTTCGTTCGCCCAGACCAAGATCTTCCAGAAGAGCCATGGCTGCCGCTTGGGCATCTTTACGGGAACGTCCCGCGATAAAGGCCGGTATCATCACGTTCTCAAGGGCAGTGAACTCGGGAAGAAGGTGGTGGAACTGGAAGACGAAGCCCAGCTTGCGGTTGCGGAATTCCGCCAGTCCCCTGCTGTCCAGGGCCGGCACATCCACACCGTCGATCACGAGTGACCCCGCATCAGGGGTCGACAATGTGCCCAGAATCTGGAGAAGGGTCGACTTTCCCGCACCGGATGCACCCATTATGGACACGACCTCAGCCTTTGAGACATTGAGGTCGATACCCTTCAGCACCTTCAGTGCGCCGAACGACTTTTCTATTCCTTTAGTATGTATCATATTTTATGGTATCACGAGCACTTTCCCTTTATAACTGCACTTGATACCCTGAAATTTTGGGGCATCAAGTGCAGTTTCGGGCATTTCACTCGGTACAACTATTTTGTAAAAAGCATAGGAGCGAACTGGTGGAGGGAGCGGCGCCAAGTAAGCCATTCGTGACCTGTACCCGGAGACTCGTAATATACATGGTTCACGCCAAGGTTCTCGAGAGCGACATGGAGGTCATAGATTCCCTGATACATGCCTGCTGGCTCGTCTGTACCTATGCTTATATAGAAGAGGTGATAGTCGTCATTAAGGGACTTAGGATACATCTCGGCATCGCGACGGTCCATAGGTCCACGTCCCGAACCGCTGAATCCTCCGATCCATCCGAAGAGCTCAGGATGGTTCAGACCGATGGTATAGGCCTGGAAACCGCCGAGCGAAAGACCGCAGATCGCACGATGGTCACGGTCGGCAATCGTACGGAGACGTGAGTCGAATACAGGTACGCACTCCTCTACCATCACCTTCTCGAACGCATCGAAATTGAAGAGATTGAAGCCCCCTGCAGGTTCTGCACCGGCCAGATTCGCTACACCATGCTCGCAGACGATGATCATCGGCTCGCATCCGCCCTCTGCAATAAGGTTGTCCATGATGTTGCCCATCATACCCTGAGTAGCCCATCCTGTCTCATTCTCGCCTGCTCCGTGCATCAGATAAAGTACAGGGAAACGGCGGTCAGGCTCGGAAAGATACTGAGGAGGAAGGTATACATAGCACTCTCTGGCTGCTCCCGTCAGCTTTGAGTCGTACCTTACGATCTCTATTGCACCATGGGGAACATCCTTCTCCAGATAGTAGTCCACTCCGGCTTCCGGAATCTCTATGCCGCTTGACCAGAAGAAGGAGCCGAAGTACTGGCGGCTGTTAGGGTCTGCTATACGCTTTCCGTCTACATTCATGGTATAATAATGGAAACCTGGTACGAGAGGATCTGTCGTCACCTCCCAGATACCGTCGGTACCCTTTGTCATTTTATAGTCCTTTCCACCCACGTTTACTGACACCGTCTTTGCATCTGGCATATCGTTGCGGAAGGTTGCGCTGAGGTCGGGATTTACCTTAGGATATTCAGAACCTGGGAAATTTGTTGTTGCACTCGTAGGTTCAGTAATGACTCCTACCTGAGTATTTCCTGCACATGAGGCAAGGAGTGCGGCTGTTATTACCAGCCCGAGGACGAAATGAGCTTTCATGACTGTCTGATTTGATTTTATTGCGTAAATATAGGCAATTTTTGGTATATCTCACCTTTCCTTGCAAGGTTCGTCCGGAAAAGGGGATGTATTTCCGGATTGAAGGGGAAAAAGGGAATACAAAAAGCAACCATCTGAAATTCAGATGGTTGCTTTTTGTAAGTCGGGGTACTGTGACTCGAACACAGGACCCTCTGGTCCCAAACCAGATGCGCTAGCCAACTGCGCCACACCCCGATTATTTGGTTTCCCTTTTGTTTGGGACTGCAAATATAGACACAAAAAATAAAAGTGCAAAACTTTTTTCAAAATTTTGCACTTTTTTATTATCCGGGATTCCCGAACAGGTCGGGAATGACGATTGTGAAGCCGGGAATGACGGCTTACGTCATAACCGGCTTGACCGGCTATCTGCTAAAGGTTAGGGTTGATAGTCTTCCACTCTGCTACTGGCGGGATGATGCCGAGAGAGATGATCTCGTCACGCATAACCTGGAGGTGTGCGTAAGAAGCGTCGAGAGCAGCGATCTCCTCTGCAGAACCAGTAACTTCACCGAAGTGTACACCTGTTGCATCGATTGTTGTTGGCATAGCCATGAGGACATTCTGATACTTCTCAGTGTTCACATAGCAGCCTGCAGGCCAGTGGAACTCAGGACCGCCCATAGCAGCCTGGATCATGAGAACTGACTGATATGCAGGGCTCTGGAATGAAGAACGGCCACGAAGCTTGATGATGTTCGAACCACCCTGGATAGTTGCATGCTTGATCTCTGCCCACTTGTCCTCAGGAATGTTGTACTCTGCGAGAGGCTTTCCGTCAACAGTGATCTTGGATGCGAAGACAGCCATTGCCTCACCGTGACCACCGTATGTACGTGCGTTCTCAACCTTGTACTGAGGTACGCCAAGCTCCTTTGCGATAGCTGACTGGAGACGTGTAGAGTCGAGGGCAGCGAGTGAAGTGAGCTGGTTTGGCTTGAGACCAGAACGGATGAGAGCTGTAAGAGCTGTAACGTCAGCAGGGTTGAAGATCACTACAACGTGATTTACATCAGGGCAATACTTTCTGATGTTGTCACCGAATTCAGCTGCGATCTGGCAGTTGCCCTTAAGAAGGTCCTCACGGGTCATGCCCTCCTTACGAGGAGCTCCACCTGAAGAGATAATGTACTTTGCACCTGTAAAGGCTACTTCAGGATCAGTTGTCCAGGTGATGTTCGCGCCTTCGAATGCGCAGTGATACAGCTCCTCAGCAACGCCATTCACGCCAGGACCATAAATGTCATAAAGGCAGATGTTTGGAGTAAGACCGAGCATGAGGGCTGTCTGAGCCATGTTGGATCCGATAGCGCCACCGGCACCTACGATCACGAGTTTGTCATTTGTCAAAAATTCCATGATATACTATAATGTTAACATTGATATTCAAATCTTGGCAAAGATAGTAAATTTATTGACATTAAAGGTTACCTATCGTTTGAATATATATTTCAATATAATAAGGTTCATTGAAATATGGGAATGTACTGACGAAATCATCCACAGACATCTTCTCCGAACCGGCAAAACGTGCATAATGTTCAAATGCGAGGTTTGCAGCAATTTTCTTCTTTATATATCCGACATGATCTTGACTCAAAGAACTTAAATAAGCATCAAGTTCCTTGATTTTCTCAGGATACATTGTCAGCATTTCATAAACTTTATACGCAACTCCTTCAGACGCACTCTCATCCTTATCTTCAAGATAATGATAAAACAGAAGGGCATATTCCTCTGGAGAGGATGACTTTTCCTTATAGAAATCCATAATCACCGTCCTGTAGCCAAGTTCGGTCAGCGGAACCTGAGACCTGACAAGGTCCATATATTGATCAAAACCCAGAAGCAACTCATTTTCCATGTACCAGAAGAACATATCACCATCAGGAGTTATCGTGATTTCCGTCTCATATCCGCAATCAGTATCATACATATACATGCCAGTGGAGACTTTAAGGACATCACCGCTTACTTCAAACCACACCTTATCTGTCGGAGCGAGTATATACCTTTCCGGATTATCTATCCCCTTGAAACTACCTGGCCATATGACACCGTCATATATCGTGCGTCCCTCATAGAGTACCTTCAGAGATACATGATTGTTCCTGACTACAATTTCCTCCTCAGGCGAAATCCTGACTGTATCTGCTATAAGATCTGTCTGTGAGACACGGTATTCCACATAATACTTTCCGTAGGTTTCACCTTGTAGTTCAAGAGTTGCAGTGCTGTCATTGAAAAATCTGACATCTACTCTCCTGTTTTCTATGTCCAAGGAGTCAACATGAAAAGGCCTGTCACCTTCGCCACACATGTCCTTCGAAAACACTAAATTCGCAGAAATCAGGACAAATATCAGCAGTATATATATCTTTTCTTCCATTTCCGAAACTCATCATTATGTCTGCAAGTTAGCAATAATTACTCAAAGTGATAAAGATAATTTTCAGATATCAAAACATTTAGTATCTTTGCGGCTGAATTATAAGACAATAAAGACAGTGGAACCTCCCAGTCCTATAGTAAAAGATCAGAAAATCGCTACGGATCAGACTTCTGAAGATCCGTTGTCCAGCAACGTTTACATGATTATGGGCGACACTTCCGGCGAAAGCCAGGAAGGTTTTGTCGTGTGTGCATGGTCTGCACGCACGGGTCTGTCGTATATAGGTACACCGGATTCCACGGTTTCATAGAACATTTGACATTTTATGGCACTATATCTCAGAAAGAAACTTGACAACAAGGCGGAAATCGCCGTATGGCATGTGACCGAAACGGAACAGGAACTGATGGAACTTACTTCCGTACCGACTGACGAACTCGAAGAAATAATGCTGTTCCGCAGCGAGAGTCAGAGAAGGCAGAAGCTCGCAGTCAGAGCCCTCATCAACGAGGTGTTCGAGGAAAAGATGTACCTCAACCACCATGACAACGGAAAGCCTTACCTCGAGAACTGCGCGACAAACATAAGCATCACCCATACTGAAAACTATGTGGCCATCATCATCCATGACGATGAGGAGGTCGGCATCGACATAGAGTCTCTGGACAGGAACTTCGCCGCAGTGGAGAAGAAGGCTCTTTCAGAGGACGAGATCGAGGACCTTGACGACGACAAGAAGAATGAGCAGCTCGCCATCTACTGGTGCGCGAAGGAGGCCATCTTCAAGAGGATGTCCCAGAACCGGGTGGACTTCGCCGAGCAGATCGAGGTGGAGAAGTTCAATGTGAGGAAGGAGGGCGAACTTGAAGCCACCTTCATCCACAAGGATGAGTACGAAGAGGATTTCGAACTCGAGTACATGATCTTCGACCGCCATGTCCTCGTATGGCTTGTGGGATAATGGAAAAAACACATCCGTTACATATAGTTTAAAAAAGTTAAAATTTAAATAATTTGGAATCGCCTGATAATCAATTGATTGTTGGGCGATTTTAAATTTTGTTGATAACTTTTCCCTCCAAATCCCTTTGTACTTTCAGTATTTGGATTATCTTTGTGAATAACACTGAAAACAAAAGGATAACAGCATATGGTAAAGCATGTAGTCAAGCGCGACGGAAGAGTCGTGATTTTCGACAACAGGAAGATTGTCGACGCCATCCTCAAGGCGATGAACGTGACGGAAGAGGGAGAAGACATAGTTCTTGCAGCCGAGATTGCATCAGCCATCTCAAAGATAAATGTGGACAACATGAGCGTGGAGGACATCCAGGATCAGGTTGAGAACGAGCTCATGAACAGTCCGCGAAAGGAGGTTGCGAAGAAGTACATCGCATACAGAAACCAGCGCAACCTTGCCCGCAAGGCAAAGTCGCGCGAGATCTTTCAGGAGATCATCGACGCCCAGGCGACAGAGATCACCCGCGAGAACGCAAACATGAACGCGGACACACCGGCAGGAATGATGATGAAGTTCGCATCCGAGTCAACAAAGTCATATGTGGACGAGTGTCTCCTTTCGGAGGATGTGAAGGAAGCGGTCAGGAACAACTACATCCATATCCACGACAAGGATTACTACCCTACCAAGAGTCTCACCTGCATCCAGCATCCTCTTGACAAGATTCTTGAGGAAGGCTTTTTCGCAGGTCACGGTGAATCACGCCCTGCAAAAAGGATAGAGACGGCGAGCATACTGGGATGTATCTCGATGGAGACCGTACAGAACGAGATGCACGGAGGTCAGGCAATCCCAGCATTCGACTTCTATATGGCTCCTTTCGTGAGAAAGACCTTCCAGGAAGAGCTTGACAAGATCGGAGAGATCAACGGTGAGGACTACTCGAGACTCTACAATGTGGAGATCGACGATTACCTCAAGAGACATCTTGTGGGAATACAGGGAGACGACAGGGTCATACAGCATGCCATCAACATGACTGTAAGCCGCGTGCATCAGTCGATGGAGGCCTTCGTACACAACATGAACTCCATCCATTCGCGCGGAGGTAACCAGGTGGTATTCAGTTCGATCAACTATGGAACCGATACATCCGCAGAAGGACGCTGCGTCATCCGCGAGATTCTGAACACGACGTATGAGGGTGTAGGAAACGGCTCGACAGCGATCTTCCCTATCCAGATATGGAAGAAGAAGCGTGGCGTCAGCTACCTTCCTGAGGACCGCAACTACGATCTCTACAAGTTCGCATGCAAGGTTTCCGCACGCAGATTCTTCCCTAACTTCGTGAACCTTGACGCTCCATACAACCATCACGAACTCTGGAAGGCCGACGATCCTAAGAGATACCGGTGGGAGGTGGCTACCATGGGATGCCGCACAAGGGTGTTCGAGAACCGTTTCGGACCTAAGACATCGATAGGACGAGGCAACCTTTCGTTCACTACGATCAATATAGTGAAGCTTGCCATCGAATGCATGGGCATCGAAGACAAGCAGGACAGGATACATGAATTCTTCCAGAAGCTCGACAAGGTGCTCGACATTGCCGCAAAGCAGCTCAACGAACGCTTCAACTTCCAGAAGACAGCTCTCAAGAAGCAGTTTCCTCTCCTGATGGGTGCGCTCTGGATGGACAGTGAAAAACTTTCTGACAACGATACCATCGAGTCAGTGATCAACCACGGAACCCTCGGAATCGGCTTCATCGGCCTGGCAGAGACCCTGATCGCCCTCGTCGGAAAACACCATGGAGAATCGGCCGAGGCCCAGGAGCTCGGACTCCGCATCGTTACCTTCATGCGAAGCAAGATCAATGAGTTCTGCGAAACATACAAGCACAACTACAGCGTGCTTGCAACCCCTGCAGAGGGTCTTGCAGGACGCTTCACCAGAGGTGACAAGAAGAAGTTCGGAATAATACCTGGCGTCACTGACAAGGATTATTACACCAATTCCAACCATGTGCCGGTATATTATAAATGTACCCCTAAGCACAAGGCTGAGATCGAAGGTCCGTACCATGCCCTCACCGGCGGAGGACACATCTTCTATGTCGAGATCGACGGCGACGCAACCCACAATCCTGAGGCGATCATGTCGATCGTAGACCTGATGGACAGATATGATATCGGATACTGCTCGGTGAACCACAATCGCAACCGTTGCATGGACTGCGGTTTCGAGAATGCAGACAAGGGTCTTGCGAAATGTCCGCACTGCGGAGGAGAAAACATCGACCAGCTCCAGCGCATCACAGGTTACCTCGTGGGAACCACAAGCCGCTGGAACAGCGGAAAGCTCGCCGAACTCCGCGACCGCGTGGTACACGAATAGAGGTTGCCGGTCAAGCCGGCAATGACGTCATCTTGTGTAAATGACGTCATCCCCGACCTGATCGCGGATCTATCGATACGGAATGATAGGGACGGTGCCGGATACGGCATCGTCTTCTTCTTTTGTCAGATGGATGATACGTTGGTTGGAACTGCCTCGGAAATGAAGGTCCGGGTCGCGAAGGCCGGCTATGAAAGGGCCGTCAACCAATGTATCGATATATGGAAGGATCATGCTCAGACGAGCGTCTGCGAGGATTTCTTCGTATGTGAAGCCGGTGTAACACCAGATGTTCTTACCTGTCTCTTCCTTGATGCGGCGGGCAAGCTCCGTGAACGCCTCGACCTGATAGAGCGGGTCGCCTCCGGAAAATGTGACGTCAGAGAATTCGTCGGCCTTTATTACCTCGAGAATCTCATCGACCGATACTTCCCTGCCGCCCATGAAATCCCACGACTGAGGGTTATGACAGCCCGGACAATGGTGCGCGCAGCCCGCACAGTAGATCGATGTACGCAGGCCCGGTCCGTCAGCCATGGTCTCTTCCAATATGTCCAGAATCCTTATTTTCATTTATAGCTTAACTCTTTGTTTTTCAGCGTGTTGTCCTCCAAGCCTGCCGCCCCGGGGCGGCAGGCTTGGAGGCCAAATGATTGAATGTCAATCATTTGGCCTACATTTATCCAGCGGAGCGGGACGGATGTCATCCCAGGAACGGATGGCATCGTAAGCTTCGCGCGATCCGTAGTACGCCTTGAATCTTTCGGGATCATTCGCTACCCACCACTGGGTGCCGAGGCCCTTCTCGAAGGCGAACGGCTTCATGAACATCCTGACCGCCCATGCAGGTGCAAGGAAGGCAAGGCTGTAGAACCATGGGAGCTTTGACTTCATCGAGGCGAAGTACTCGTCAACAGGGACATTCGCCCTGAAATGGAGGATGTCGTCGAGTATGTCGGCATCCTTGTACCACATTCCATGGAAGTTCTTCAGGGCGAACCACTGAGGTTCGAAGACCTTCTCCGGGGAAGGTAGTCCGAGGGCAGAAAGCATCCTGGTCATGAATTCGTAATTGGTCATGCGGTACTGGGCACCGCTGCTTATGTTGTATGCCTTGTTCCAGAAATCCTCCGGAACCCAGTCTTCGCAGACCTGGGCAAGGAGACGGCCCGAATCTTCTATCGTAGCCCACTCGAGGACTCCTCCCATAGGGACATGGAAGGCCGTAGGATTCACGACACTCAGTATCCCCGGATACAGGATGCCGCTCTGACGCAGCGAGACGATGTATTTCAGTCCCGCAGATGCGAAGATCTGCTCGGCGCGGATCTTTGAAAGGGCATACATGTCGTATAGTGCAGGAACCTGCGGCTCGGAAGCGCAGCCCCAGTGGTGAGGCGGGTTCCTGTCGCCGTACTGGGCTACGGAACCGATGTAGACCACCTTTATTTCAGAAGCATGCGGCTGTGCCAGCACAGCCTTGACCACATTCTCAGCGGAGGTGACATTCACCTTCAGGGTCTTTTCAGGATAATAATCCGCTGCAGGAGAGACCATTCCTCCCACATGGAGGACATAATCCGCTCCCTTGACTCCTTCGAGCACATCCTCATACCGCATGAGGTCACCCCATACGACAGTCACCGAAGGGTCATCGAGATAAGGCTTGAGCATCCTGCGGTTCTTCCTGCTGTCACGTGCCAGGAGACGGATATCGAAACGTTCCCTGCGGGCATAGAGTTCCTGAAAGCCGGCCCATCCCATATTGCCGGTTGCTCCAGTAAGAAATACGGTCTTCTTCATGATAAAAAAAATGCAGTCTGAAATTCAGACTGCAAATATAGCAAGTTTCTGCGACATCGTTTGGGATGGCATCAGAGTTCAACGACAGGCCATCCGTCTTCAGACCAGTTAAGTTCGCGGACAAGGAGCTTGGACCTGTAGTCCTGATCCTTGTCATAGCCGTGCATGAAGATGTAGTCCTTGTCTCCGAAGGTATATACCGAGCAGTGACCCACGCCGGCGAACTGATCGTTTCCTTTGGCAACGACAGTTCCGCCGCTGTTCATCATAGACACGCCGTCCTTGTCATAATATGGACCGGTAACGGTCTTCGAACGGCCTACGACAACGTTGTATGTACTCTTTTCGCCACGGCAGCAAAGGTCATATGATACGAAGAGGTAGTACCATCCGTCGTGCCTGAAGATGAAAGGAGCCTCGACCGCACCGTTTCCGGCATCGAAGTCCTTGCCTCGTGGGTCGGCGGTCACAGCGGTATCAGTCTTCGAAGTGTCTTCAGCCGTACCCTCAGGTCTGCGTGAGATCGGGAACCATACCTGCGGCTGAGCCATGCGGGTAAGGGTCTTATCCAGCTTGAACATCTTCAGACCTCTCCAGAACGAACCGAACGCAAGCCATGCATCGCCGTTTTCATCCATGATGACGTTGGCATCGATGGCATTCCACTCGTCACGGCCGGGAACTGACTCGAAGATCATTCCCTTGTCTTCCCACTTGTAGTCGGGAGACTGAGGGTTGAGGGTCTTGTTGGTAACTACTCCTATCGCAGACTCGTTCTTGCCGAAGTGCGAATATGAATAATACACATAGTATGTACCGTCATGGTAGAATACGTCCGGAGCCCATGGCATGCCCTTGAAGCCCTTGTCTGCAGCCCACTGAGGGATATCGTCAAGGATACGGCCCTCGAAGCGCCATTTCACAAGGTCTGCAGAGGACATTATGCCCATTCCTGTAGTGAATACATAGTATCGTCCGTCGCAGAATGCTGCCACAGGGTCATGTGCATCAGGATATTCGAATTCGACATTCTGCTGCGGACCGCGCGGCTGTGCGGAAAGGGTAAGGGTTGCCAGAAGGCAAAGTGTCAGTAATATGTTTTTCATGATCATTCAACTTTTTTGCCCCACCATGTGGAGTTGAGGGACTTTTCTGTTCCTGCATATACGATGGTCGCACGACGAGGAGATGCCTCCCAGTCAGCCTCTCGTTCTACGCATACGACGACCTTCTTTCCATCCACATTGAATGTAAGCCATTTCTTTGAAGCATCATAGGTCCATGTACCCTTAAGGGCACCGACCATGGTACCATCTTCCTTGAGGACCATTTCCTTGGACACACGCTGCTTTGCATAATCATAGGCAAGATCGATGTGCTCCCATCTTCCTACAAGGTCTTCCTTCTTGATCTCATCGTCAGGAATACCGGCATAACGCTCAGGAAGGGCTATAGGCCAGAGGTTGCCCGGCTCGTCAGCCGAAGCAGGACACCACACCAGACGGCGTACATGACCCATCATTATGGCGTTGCTGTGCGGATTGCCGCCTACATTCACAGGAAGACGTCCCTGCGAGCTGTAGAACCAGTCATCTCCATCATGCTCAGGGAAAACGCAGCAGTGAGCTATGCCCACCCAGCCGTGACCTTCGCTGAAACGGTAAGGATGTGTGACGATAGGATAGCAGTCTCCGCGACCGTTGGTGAAGTTACGGCCAGTGATGTCATGATAAGGACCTTCGATCTTCTCGCTCCTTACCACGCGTGTGTTGTAAGGAACATCAAGTCCGTCATATGCCATGAACAGATAATAATATCCGTCCTTGTATATCACCTCCGGTGCCTCGCTTCCCTGCCAGCGGCTGCCGGCGGTACGTGTGCCCACACGTACACCATAACGCGCAGTCAGGTCGTCCACAGAATCAGCCCAAGGCTCTCCGAGAGGAGCGTTCACAGGCATTCCGCTCTCAGGATCGATCTCCAGAAGGGCGAAGCCGCTGTGCCATGAACCGTAGATAAGGTAGTGCTTTCCCGAAGGATCGTCCACGAGATAGGTAGGGTCGATCGCGTTGTAATAGAAATATCCGTCCCAGTTGTCAGGGCTCGGACGCTTCCATCCGTCACGTCCGCGGTCGCTCGAAGAACATACCACATAGCCCTTGTCCTCCCATTTTCCGTTCACCGGATCGGTAGTCTCGCACATTCCGATGAAGGCACGCTCGCCCCAGCCGCCTGTACCGATAAGATTGTCGATCACGATGCAGTAGTACATGCGGAGCTTACCGTCCACCTCCCTCACGACCGGAGCCCAATATCCGTAGTTCGGGTTCGAAATCGCCGGAAGGTTCATGCGTTTTCTGATGTTGTTGAGGGAGTCCTTCACCCATGTCGGAGCATCGTTCATCGGGCCGGGAACGTAGGTCCAGTTCACGAGGTCCTTCGAACGCTTTCCCGGAAAATGACGGCCTGTGGTGGCCTTGAGATGCTCATTTCCATAAGAGGCGTCGGTTCCATACATGTAATAATAGCCGTCATACCAGGCTATGGACGGGTCATGCACATTGGCAAGGTTCCATTTGTTATGGTCTCCCCATCCGGCAATCGCCGAATAGTCATCCTCGTAGTCAGGTATCACCACCTCGGTTCCCGGGTCTTTTCCGTTTCCTGTACCTGTCTGGATTCCGGTTCCCTTGGAAGGATCCTCGCAGGATACCGCGACGGCTGCCACTGCTACGAGAAGGGCCTTGAGCAAGCGGTTTTCAAATCTCATAACGCTTAATATTCCAAAATGTCATCCAGGCTGAAATGCCTGGATGACATAAAGATTCATAATATGGTCTGTATTAGAGCTTTACAACAGGGCGGATTGTCCAGCCGTTTGCCTCGAATACAGCCTTGTTGTCAGTATTTGTGTTTGCTGAGTTACCTGAACCGAGGTTAGGGTTTGCATTGAGGGTTCCCTGATAGATAGGGAAATACTCATGACCTGGCTGATAGTACTGGAAAGTGTTACCTGTAGGGTTCACTACCGGATAAGTAGTGTTGGCCTTGGTTCCGTCAAGTACATAGCTGCCGTGATCCTTGAGCTGCTCCATACGGTCTGATGCGTGGAAGAAGCCCCAGCGGATGAGGTCGATACCACGGCCGTTCTCGCAACCGAACTCCTTAGGACGCTCTACATTGGCGATCTGCTCGAAGAGCTTGTCAGCTGTAGGGAAGTCGGCAAGAGCAAGGTCAGCAAGACCTGCGCGGCGACGTACCTCGTTGATGTATCCGATAGCCTCTGCAGTAGGACCCTCGATCTCATTGATACACTCGGCAGCGCGGAGAAGCACGTCAGAATAACGCATGAGTCGGAGGTTGATACCGCAGTGGAGACCTGTAACGATAGAAGAGCATACATCCTGACGGGCATATGTCCACTTTGCAGAAGAGAATCCGCCGTTTGTAGCGTTGGTTACAGGAGTCTCAGTCACAACTGTCTGATAGATGACATTCTGACGAGGGTCGTTTCCGTTAGGATAACCTGCATTCTTGCCGCCTGTATAGATGTCATACTCAGGCTCATAAGAAGAGATTGTCCAATAGAGTCTTGGGTCAAGGGTACCGTCAGTACACTTCTCAGCCTTGAAGAGGTTGTAGAGCCATGGAGAAACCGAAAGGTCAGCCCAGCTACCGAACATCGTAGGAGCATAGTTTGACTCGACTGCATGACCCTGAGTTGCATTAGACGAGATGTTTACTGGAGTCCACTCCTCGTCAACACCGCCCTTGCCATAGTCAAGGTACTGAACCTCGAAGAGGCTCTCCTCGTTGTTCTCGTAAGCTGCACCCTCACGGAAGTTGTCACCATAGTCAGCCATGAGCTTGTATGAACCGTACTTGCCGGCGATGATGTCCTTGAGGACAACAAGAGCATCTGCAAACTTGTGACGGAACATGAGTGAACGTGCATAGTAACCGGCTGCTGCACCGCAGGTTGCGCGACCGCCTGCCCATTCGCCGCCCTGATTGCGTGAAGGAAGGATCTGCATTGCCTCAACAAGGTCTGCGTCGATCTGGTTGAAGAGATCATCCTGAGGTACGCAAGGAGCATACATTGTCTCCATTGACGAATACTGGGCGTAGTCGTTGAACAGAGGAGCTGTCTGATAGTATGTAGCGATCGTGTAGTAAGCAAGAGCTCTGAGGAAGAGGGCCTGGCCCTTGATCTCCTTATAAGACTTCTCGCTGAGCTCGCAAGTCTCCACCTTCTGGAGAACGAAGTTACAACGGTTCACCACATGGTAGCAGTCACGCCAGATCCACTGTGTTCCGATATCATCACCACCTGCAGAGATGTTGAGGTTGTCATATGGAAGATACCATATCTGAGATGCATTCCAGATCTCGTCACCACGGACAGCGTCCATAGTATAACCTACGCGGGCGAATGTACCCTCGAGACGGATTCTGTTGTAGCATGAGATCACTGCCTCCTGGAGTTCGGATTCAGAGTCACCGAAATCGTAGGTGGTCTGGTTGTTCGGATTCCTGAGTTCAAGCTCGTCGTTGCATGAAGCCATTCCGAATACCACAGCCAAAGCTGACAGAATTATATATACTTTTTTCATATTCATTTACACATTACAAGTTTGACCTCTTAGAATGAAAGGTTTACACCCACCATCATCGTCATTGGAGTAGGATATGAACAGTAGTTGTATCCAGGAGTGAATGTACCGCCTGCGAAGTCAATGTTATATCCTCTATACTTTGAGATTGTAGCAAGGTTCTGTCCTGAAACATAGAGACGTGCACCGCTGATAACGCCCTTGAACCACTTGTCAGGGAAGTTGTAGCCGAGCTCTACGTTAGCGATCTTCCAGTATGCACCGTTCTGGAGGAAGCGTGAGCTGAACATGTCGTTTGTAATCGAACCTGTGCTTGCCCAGTATACTCTTGGAACTGTTGTGCTTGGGTTCTCAGGAGTCCATGCATTCACGAGATCCACGCTCTTATTGGTAGCACCGTATGATCCGCGGAGGGTTCTGTCGATGAAGTCCATCACCTGATATCCTGCTGCACCGTAAGTAGATACGTTGAGGTCGAAGCCCTTGTACTCGAGACGGAAGCTGAGACCGAACTGAACCTTAGGCATACCGCTGCCGAGGATGGTACGGTCGTCTGCAGTGATCTCACCGTCGTTGTTGACATCCTTGTAAGCAACGTCACCTGGCTGCGCGCCGTTCTGGTTCACATGAAGACCTTCGTCATTGATACGGTTGTCGATCTCCTCCTGGCTCTGGAAGATACCCTCATATACATATCCGTAGAACTGACCTACCTCGCTGCCCACTCTTGTGATGCAGTCTCCGTCGATACGCTGAGCTTCTCCCATACCGAGAGATGTCACCTTGTTCTTAGGAAGAGTAAGGTTTGCAGAGATGTCATACTTGAGATCGTGACCGTAGTCATGCCATGCAAGAGCGAACTCAAGACCTGTGTTCTCCATTGTAGCGGCGTTCATTGTAACGGTACCGTTGGTTGCACCAGCCTCTGCCGGAACAGGAACGCTGTAGAGGAGGTCCTCAGATACTGACTTGTACCAGTCTGCATTGAATTCGAGCTTACCGCCGAACATCGCATAGTCGAGACCGATGTCGAGAGTCTTCTTCTTCTCCCACTTGATGGCAGTGTTCACATAGTCAGAGATAGCCGAACCTGTGATCTTGTCACCGTTGAAGCTGTAGGTGTAGTTTCCTCTTGCCATTGTTGCCATGAACTGGTAGTCACCGATGTTCTCGTTACCGAGTACACCATATGAAGCACGTACCTTGAGGAGGCTTACAAGCTGAGGGTCAACATTGAAGAAAGGCTCCTTGTCGATACGCCATCCGAGGGATCCTGAAGGGAACCAGCCCCAACGTCCGTCGTTTGAAAGGCGGCTTGAACCGTCGCGACGTACAGTAGCCTGGAAGAGATATCTTTCACCGTAGTCGTAGTTGATACGGCCGATGTAAGATGTGAGGACATGCTCGCTTTCAAAGCTTGAAGCGTTTCTTGTCTCTGCGTTTCCTACCTGGAGGTAGTAAGGCTCAGGCATTGAAGTACCGATGCCTGTGAGAGAGTGGTGGCTCTCGCGCTGGAATGTATGACCTGCAACTACATTGAGATGGTGCTTGCCCATCTTTCCGTCGTATGTGATGAAGTTCTCGATAAGACCGTCAGTGTATGAACGGTAACCCTGGTTGAGAGTCTCGTTTGTCTTTGCAAGGTAGTTCGTTTCACTCACGATGAATGCAGGAATGAAAGTGAAGTCCTTTGCATATGTACGGCTGTATGAGAGGTTGAGGTTGTACTCGAGCTTATGGTTCTCGCTCTTTGCACCGAACATTCCGATAAGATCGAGGGTAGCTGAACCTGTCGCAACTATACGGTCAACAGTAGTGTTTCTCTCCAGAATGTTGTTTGTAAGGAGAGGGTTCTGCATACGGATGTCACCATGCTGGTTAGAATAGTATGTACCGTATCCGTAAGCATCGTATGAATAGTTCGATGCTGCTCCGAGCTTATCGTCGAGACACCATGTAGACTCGTCATAAGCCTTGATGCTTGGCGGCATGAGAAGGGCTGAAGCCATGATCGGGAACTGCTGGCCATAGAGACCCTGCACATACTCGTTTGCATTCGAGAGAGCCATGTTGTCCTGGAGACTGTGGCTGTATACGATACCTGTACGGAGCTTGAGGAACTTCACGTCCATCGTATTGTTCACGCGGACAGTGAAACGGTCATAGTTAGGACCTGCTCCTTCGAGAGTACCCTTCTGGCTGAAGTAGTCGAGAGCGACGTTGTATGTATTGTTCTCGCCACCACCTGAGACGTTTACGTTGTGGTTCTGACGGATACCTGTCTTGAACACTTCGTCAAACCAGTCGGTATTGATCTGGGCAGGATCGAGATAGAGAGGGTTGCCGATCTGATAACCTGCAGGTGCCTCCATTCCGCTGTTTGCGAACGCCATGCGTACGTACTCGCCGTACTGGGTCGCATCCATCACGTCATATACACCCTTGCGGATCTGGTCTACACCGGCATAACCGCGGTAGTCAACCTTCATAGGCTGGCTCTTCTTACCGCTCTTGGTTGTGATGATGACCACACCGTTAGCTGCACGCGAACCGTAGATAGCCGCTGCAGAAGCGTCCTTGAGGACCTGGATTGTCTCGATGTCGTTAGGTGAGAAGTCACGGATGGTAGTACCCATAGGAACGCCGTCGATAACGTAGAGAGGAGCTGTGCTTCCGAAGCTGCCCAGACCACGGATACGTACTGAAGGGTCTGCACCAGGCTGACCGTCAGATGTGATCTGTACACCGGCAACCTTACCCTCGAGCATTGAAGAGATGTTCGAGTGAGATACCTTCTTCATTTCGTCAGCGTCAACGATGGCTACGGAACCTGTAAGGTCAACCTTACGCTGCGAACCGTAACCTACGACTACCACCTGATCGAGGATCGTGTTCTCGACCTTCATTACGATAGTACCGAGATCAGAACGTCCGTTTACTGCCATCTCGATGGTCTCCATACCTACAGAGATGAACTGTACGGTAGCGTCAGCAGGCACTTCAAGAGAGAAGTAACCGTCAATATCGGCTGTCGTACCGATAGTCGTACCGGCTACAACGACTCCGACACCCGGTACAGGCATGCCGCTTTCATCGACAACCTGTCCCTTGATTGTCACATTGTTCGCCTGGATAGCCTCAGCTGAAGCTGCCGAAGCTGTGACAGCAGCAAGAGGAGCGGCTGCCAGAAGGCTGCAAAGTGCTATTTTTACAATATTATGTTTCATAATGTGATAGTCTTAAGATTACTCGTACAATACAAGATATGATCCTTCGGTTACAAGCGCTGTCTGAAGGTCTGCACTGTTGACCTTGAGACCAAGATAGTTCTGGAAATGCTCCTCACCGTTAGGATAGATTACTGCATACCTGATGTCAGCAGTATCGTCACCATTGTTGGTTACAGTTATCGTAACATTTGAAAGATTCAGGTTCGGCTTGAATGTGTCCCAATTCCAGTTGCTTTCTACAACCTTTGTATCATTTCCGTCAAATCCTGCTCCCCAACCGAAGTGGTCCATACGTACTACCGCATTTTCTACAAGATCGGCCTGACGAAGAATTGTACATGGACTATGATAATTCTCACCACCTAACGAGTATACCATCATCTTGAATGTCACGCTCTCTCCGGCTGCAACAACCTTATCCTGAGTAAATGCTGTCCACCAAGGAGTTGTACAGTCAAGAAGACCTACCTCAGCAACGCCTTTGACGACATTGACCTTGCAGGTTGCGGTAACGGTTGAAGAAACTCCCACATACTTGACTTCAACAGATTGTTCGCCAGGAGTAACAGGGACTTCTCCAAACACGAGAGATGAATTGTTCATGACTCCTGATGTACCATCAGCATATGTTGCCTTCACTTCCATTCCTGCTGTCGAGAAAGCCAATGTAGCCGGAGCTGCCTCATATACATAATATGTAGTAAGAGCCGGCTGCTTTGTAATCTCCAGAGACACAACCGGATTGACTACCTCAAGAGTATAGGTTCCGGCAACTGCCTTTCCATAATTGCCCTGCTTAGTCTTGCTGTAAGAGTAGATGATGGTCTTCTCACCTACAGTAGTAAGGTCAGGAACCACGAAAGTCACGTCGGCTGTATCGGCAACTGTTGTAGAACCGTCAGCGAATGTAACTGTTGCTACACCATTTCCCCAAAAATCAGTCTGGCCGATTTCAAGAGTTGCAGGAGTACCTGTAACTGTAATCGAAGCAGCCATCTCGTCAGGAATCTCAGCAATCTTCGAAGGCTCTATATATGCCTCCTTCACTTCCATCCAGCTTGCATCAGCAATGAGGAAAGCTGTAACTGTAGGACCTGTTACAGGCTGCTCGTAAGTCTGTGTAAGGACAGTGCCGTCAACGGCAGTATGAGTTGCAGTGACGAACACTACACCTGCAGAAGCATAGTCCACCTGAAGTGATACAGATGCTCCATCGAGATGGGCCCTGAAGTCAGGCCAGATATCACCGTCGCCGTCTGTATCAGGATAGTCCTGCTTGATCATGGCTCCGTTGTAATCTGCGTTACCCCAGCCGTAGGCATCCGAACGGATGACGAAGAATTCGCTGTAGCCGTCCGAATCACGCTCGCCTGATGCGACGCAGAGGTTCCAGTTATTCCAGTTGTTCGCACTTCCACCGTTGTGGTTGATGAAATTGACTGTCAGACACTTGCCCTGAGGTACCTGGAAGTAGTCCGAGAAAGCAGACCACCATCCTGATGAATAGTCTTCTGCACCTACGATACCTGTAGCGATTGTAAGGTCGGTCCTGTCACCCTTAAGGGCGGCAAGAGAGTCTTTCACTGCCTGGATTGAATCAATTTTGCTCTGAAGGTCAGCAGGCGGATTGATCTCTATGAACGAGACCTCCGAGCAGCTGACTGAAACCGATGCCACGAAGGCGGCAACAGCGAGCACTTTCAAAATCAAGGATTTGATTCTCATGATTAGTGATTTTTAGTAAATAATATGGGTTGATAGTTGTTTATTTCTGAAGAACATAAACCATGAATGTCTTAGGAGCCACAGTCACCTCAAGAGCCTTGCCCTCGAAATCAAGAGCGCCGGTCTGAGGCACGATCTTCTCCGGCTCGTCAAGAGTATTGTCTGCGTCAAGATCGTCAGAATGGTAGCTTACAGCTTCCACACCCTTGAGAACCTCATTCTTCTTGAGACCCTCGAAGTTGATCTTTACAGGCTGGGCAGAATCAGAAGTGTTGATCACCTTGATATATACCTGATTCTTGTCAGCATCGTATACGGAGCTTGCAAAAAGCCCGTTCTGACCCTCTGCACCGGTGATGTTGGCACCTGCCATGTCAGTAAGTGCAAGGGCATTGGTTCCCTGATACTGGGTATAAAGTCTCTGGACATACCAGCTGCATGACTTCATGCTGCGGAGGTTGTCGAACCAGATGAGGTCAGGTCTCCACTGCCATCCCTCTACATGAGCGAAGAGAGGAGCGTATGTTGCCATATGCACGATGTCAGCGTTTCTTTCGATTGTTGTCATGAAGGCAGCCTCAAGGAGGGAAGCTTCGAAATGGTTCCACTTCTTGCCTGCTCCGTGGCATGCATACTCACCTGCGAACACCTTCGGACCCTTGCGGTCGTAGTTGTCATAACGTGCTCCCTGTGCGAGGAACCACTTTTCAGGACGGTAGAAATGCTCGTCCACGAGGTCTGCACCGAGCTTCTTCATCTCAGGCCAGAGGTAATCGAACTGGTCACCCTCAGAGTTAGGTCCTGACGAACCTACGATCTTGATCTCAGGATATGCCTTGCGGATGGCCTCGATGAAAGGAGCGAGGTGCTCAGGATATTCAGGTCCCCACTGTTCGTTTCCGATACCGATGAACTTGAGGTTGAACGGCTCAGGGTGGCCCATCTCTGCGCGGAGCTTGCCCCACTCTGAATCAACCGGACCATTTGCAAACTCGATGAGGTCGAGAGCGTCCTGGATGTAGCTGTCAAGGTCGCATACAGGCACATGAGCGTCCTGTGTCTCATTCTGGAACTGGCATGCGAGACCGCAGCTCAGTACTGGAAGAGGCTCTGCACCGATCTCCTCAGAAAGAAGGAAGTACTCATAGAATCCGAGTCCGTAAGACTGGAAATAGTCAGGATAGTAGCGATGCTTGAAGGTATGCTGCCATCTGTTTTCGTTGAGCGGACGGTTCTCTACAGGACCTACGCTGTTCTTCCAGTTGTAGCGTGTCTCAAGGTCGGTTCCCTCAACGATACATCCGCCAGGGAAACGGAAGAGACCTGGGTTAAGGTCATAGAGAGCCTGAGCAAGGTCCTTGCGGAGACCGTTCTCATGGCCCTTCCATGTATCTACAGGGAAGAGGGAAACATGCTCCACGTCCACAGTCACAGGCGAGTTGAGGAACACCCTCAGCGTTGCCTTAGGATCGGTCACGGCAGAAGTCATGATGACCTCGTACTTCTTCCATTCCTTTGAATCGACTGTGATCTCAGCTGTGGTATGAGCCTGCTCCTCACCCATCGAAGCCGTGTCGATGAGTTCGATGCCGAGCTTTCCGGCTTCCTTTCCGTCAGGAATACGTGCCCACACGCTGAAACGGTACTGCTCGCCCTTCTTGAGACCTATTCCGAAGAAACCGTTGTTCTCCATTCCGGTATGCTTGTGAGGATGGCCCGGATAATAAAGTCTCACATAATGAGGATTACGCTCGAAAGGACCGTCATCCATCACCTCGAGGCGACCTCCCACTGTCCATCCCTGAAGACGGTTGTTAGGGAACTCGAACGAACGGTTCTTCACAAGTTCTGCGTACAGACCGCCGTCTGCAGCAAAGTTGATGTCCTCAATGAAGATTCCGTACATGGTAGGCTGGATCTCAGCTCCAGGCTTGTTGACACGGACCTTCATCTCATTTGTCTGTGCCACGGCAGCAACAGCCGCAGACAGCGCCAGAATTGTCAGAATGATCTTTTTCACGTTCAGAAATATTAATACGCAACCTAACCCCTCCCGAAAAGTTCCGGGAGGGGTAGATCAGCTGATTTACCTTGTGTTATTTCGAATTAGAATTCGAGACATACAACAGAAGCTGCAGGAACTGTTACGGTAACTGACTTTCCGTTCTTCTTGATTGCAGTGAAAGGCTTTGGAGCGACTGCAGGCTCCTTGCCGAAATCGTTGTAAGACTGGAGTGCAGGAGCTGAGAGAACCTCACCTGTGACAGCCTTAGGCTTGAGCTCATCGAAGTTGAGCGTGATTGTCTGATCCTTGTCATGGACAGGGTTTGCGATAGAGACATGGAGCTTGCCGGCAGCATCCTTTGAAGCTGTAACGCTTACCTCAGGCATGATGCGTCCTGAAGGAGCGACCATATCGGCAGCATTGCAGTCTGTAGGAACGAACTGTGCATCCTGGTGTACATTGTACATGCGGAACACGTGGTAGGTAGGAGTAAGGACCATCTGGTCTCCCTTTGTAAGGATCATCGACTGGAGAACGTTCACGATCTGAGCGATGTTAGCCATTGTGAGACGGTCGGTGTGACGGTGGAAGATGTTGAGAGACATCGCAGCCACCATTGCGTCGCGCATCGTGTTCTGCTGATAGAGGTGACCAGGGTTTGTACCCGGCTCGACATCGAACCATGTTCCCCACTCGTCGAGAAGGAGGTCAACCTTACCCTCTGGGTCGTATGCGTTCATGATGGCTTTGTGGTTCTCGATCACTTCCTCGACCTCGACAGCCTTGGAAATCATGTTGTACCACCAGTCTGTATCAAAATCAGTTGCAGATCCCTTGGAACCTTCCCAACCCTTTACTGTGTAATAGTGGAGGGAAACTCCGTGCATCTGGTCACCGATCTTGTCCATGAGCACCTTGGTCCAGTTGTAGTCATAGTCAGAAGCACCGCTGGCTACCTTGTAGAGAACGTTTCCGTCATAGTTGCGGCAGTAAGTCGCATAACGGCGATAGAGGTCTGAATAATACTCAGGGTACATGTTTCCGCCGCAGCCCCAGCTCTCATTTCCGACTCCGAGATACTTGAGTTTCCAAGGCTCCTTGCGGCCGTTCTTTGCGCGAAGCTCTGCAAGAGTACCGCCTTCAGCAGTGATGTACTCGACCCATTTTGCAAGTTCCTCAACAGAGCCTGATCCTACATTACCTGAAAGATAAGGCTCGCACTCGAGGAGTTCGCAAAGGTTGAAGAATTCATGGGTACCGAACGAGTTGTCCTCCACTGTACCGCCCCAGTTGTTGTTGATCATCATCGGACGGTTTTCCTTAGGACCGATACCGTCCATCCAGTGGTACTCGTCAGCGAAGCATCCGCCCGGCCAGCGAAGTACAGGAACCTTGAGCACCTTAAGTGCCTCGACGATATCCTTTCTATATCCGTTGATGTTAGGAATGTCAGAATCCGGTCCTACCCAGATGCCGTCATAGATGCAACGACCGAGGTGCTCGGCGAACTGACCATAGATTTCCTTGTGAATCTTCTGCTGATTCTCAGCTGTTTCGTGTACATTCACCTGCACCTGAGCGAAAGCAGCTACAGAGAAAGCAAGTCCCAGAATAAGGGATGAGATTTTCTTCATAATGTCTTTATTAGTTTAGTGTTTTTGATTGGATTTTGATAGAAACCAGTTACAAATATATATAAAAGACATTAATTTGAAAGTGTCCGGTCGATTTTTTTTATTTCTTGAGCCAGGTTTCAGGATTGTGAGGCTTCTTTCCCTGCCATAATTCAAAGTGGAGCTGGGTCTGTCCGTTGATGGTATCGACCGTTCCGAGCACATCGCCGGTGCTTACCCTGTCATCAGCCTTCACCTTGACATTCCTGAGCTTGCAATAAAGGGTATAGTACTCGCCGTGGTCCACCATCACGCACTGGTTGTAACCCGGAAGGACCATGACCTGACGGACGACTCCGTCAAAGACGGCCTTGGCCTGCTCACCCTTCGAGACTGCGAGATCGAAACCGTTGTTCTGAGGCATGACTATATTATATACAGGATGCTTGTGCGATCCGAACTTTCCTACGATCGCACCTTCCACCGGCCATGGGAGCTTGCCCTTGTTCTTTGCAAACTGAGCCGAGAGCTTCTGGTCTACGACAGTCTTTGACTTCTTTGAAGATGACGGGCCTTCACCCATTGCAGAGGCGATCATCCTCTCGATCTCCCTGTTCAAGGCCTGAACCTCTTTCTTCTTGGCATTGAGCTGCTTCTGATATGTGTTACGGCTCTTCTTGAGCTGCTTTACGACATTGTCTGCCTTGGCTTCGTCCTTGCGGAGGCTCTCCAGTTCCTTTACGCGCTCCGCCTTCACGGCTTCGGCTTCCTTCTTCATCTGGGACAGTTTCTCCTTCTCCTGCTCAAGTTCGTCCTTTGCTGCGCGTATCTTCTGCGCCTCATCCTTCATCTGGTTGGAAAGGTTCTTGAAATATCCGAAACGTCTGAACGCCTGACCGAGATTGTCGCTGGCAAGCATGTACATGTACCACACACGCACGTCCCTGTTCTTGTATGCACTTACGACAAGCTTTGAATAATGGTCGGTCAGAGTCTCTATCCTGCGGTTTATCTTGTTTATTTCAAGTTGGGCAAGGTAGATGTCGTCGTTGTATTTCTTTATCTGCCTGTCGCTCTGGGAGACAAGTTCCTTCCTGTTGGCCACCTTCTTCCTTATGAGATTAAGGTCGGCAAGCATCGTGCTGCTCTTGGATGCGTTTTCGGCGAGCTGCCGGTCGATTATTGCTATCTCCCTCTCTAGCCGGGCTCTTCGTTCTTCCTGGACCTTGGTATCCTGAGCACCGGCTCCCGCAGAGAAATACAGGAGCGAAAAAACAAGAAGTATGAGTTTCAGGTATCTGCCCATAGGTCCTATCTGTCTGCGGCCTTTCTTCTGGCCTCGATCTTTTCGTCCAGGTCAGGAATGTCACCGTTGTTCTTCTGCCTTGCCATGTTCCAGTATACGAAAGCCATGTCATATTCCTTCAGGGCATACAGCACTTCGGCATAGTGGTCGAGGACCACAGGGCTGTCCTTGCCTCCGTAGATCATCGCCTGCTTGAAATAGGTCTTGGCTTCCGCCGGCTTTCCCTGGAGATACAGTATCCATCCGAATGTATCAAGGTAGGTCGAATTGTCCGGCTCTGCTTCAATGGTCTTCTTGCTCATCGCATATGCCTTTTTCAGCTTCTTTCCCTGCTGACTCAGATAATAGGCATAGTTGTTCAGCACGTAGACATAGTCCGGATTCACCTTCAGTGCATTGTCATATGCCTTGTAGGCCTTTTTCTGTTCCCCGAGCTTATAATAAATGTCACCCATGGTAGACCATGACCTGAGGGTGCTCGAACTGTCGTTCGGAGCTACTTCCAGTACCTTCTCACATATCTCCAGCACATCTTCATATCGTTCCAGGTTATAATCTCCCACGCTGGCCATCTCCAGGAAGGTGGTCTCCTTCGGGAAGCGTCCGAAGGCCTTGCGTCCCTCCTGCGAAAGGGCATCCCAGTCTTCCGCATACATCAGGAATTCGACGAAGGTGGCACTCGCGGACAGGCTTTCAGGCCAGGTTTCGGCATTTCTTGCGAAATAATCCTTTGCCACAGGCTTCCTGTCTGTCGAATAATAATATATGCCGGCAGTCTGAAGGATGGTACTGTCCGAAGGATGTCTGGCAACCGCCAGATTCATGACGCTGTCAAGCTGAGGGGCGAAGGAAAGGATGAACTTGGGATCCGTCCTCTGAACTACCGCCAGCAGGTACTCGCTCTTTGCAGGGGCAGGGATCATATCAGACCTCACAAACCCGTCAAGCACATCGAAATACTCGTCATATTTTCTTGTCAGCCTGTAGGTTTCTGCCTTGCCGAGGACGGCAGGGGTATAATCGGGAGCAAGGTCCAGAGCCTCATCGTAATAAGCAAGAGCCGTCGAGTCGTTGTACATCGACATATGCCAGTCTGCCAATGTCGCCAGGACATATGGGGACGAATAGTCCTTGTTGTACTTCTCAAGCGACTGATATGCTTCCTCATGCTTTCCGAGGGTCCTAAGGAGATTGAACCTGTACATCACGAGGGTCTCGGTCACGCCGAATACGGTCTCCACCTCATTGATCGTCTCCAGAGCCTTTTCATAATCGCCCTGGGCTGCATAGAGGTCCACCATATCCAGATACAGCTCGCTCCTCTTCGGGAAGTCTTCGAGCATCTTCTCATACATCTCGACAGTCATCTCCTGTCTCTGGGTCATCCCGTAGATACCGGCCAGACGGTATCTGTACCAGAAGTTGTCCGGATCAAGCTTTACCGCAGCCTTGAGGTATTCCTCCGCCTCAGCAAGGTCGTTCTCCATCATCGCGGTCATCGCAAGATAGTACCACGCCGCATCGTTCTCCGTATTCTGCGCCAGAACGGCTGAAAGGATGTCACGGGCCTGCCGGACACGACCGGCATTCATTTCGGACACGGCCGAAATGATGCTGTTCTCTTCATCGGAACCCGGACGGTCCTGTGCATATACAAGCCCATGTACAGCCATAGACAGGAGAAGGACGAGTATTGCGGTTTTTATTTTGCTTATCATAGTCTATCTTTCAAAAAATCACAGAAAACATACAAAAATAATACGGAATTCGGGAAAAATGCATAAGTTTGAAAAAAATGTGATGCAGATGCAACATTCAGGGGCATTTCTGCATCTTTTTATAGCATGAACAATGAAAGATAACTTCGACTTAAAGCTGATAGAATCATGCAGAAAGGGAGACAGAGCGGCTCAGAAGGTCTTGTATGACCGTCTGGCACCGCGCATGTTCTCTTTGTGCATACGCTATGTCGGAGACAGGGACCTGGCCCAGGACATGCTTCAGGAAGGGTTCATAACATTGTTCACGCGACTTGACAGCTACAAGGGAGAGGGATCCTTTGAAGGCTGGGCCAGAAAGATCTTTGTAACGACTGTCCTGATGGAGCTCCGACGGAAGGACACCCTCAAGATGAGCGAGGACCTTGAATCCGTCAGAGGTATGAAGACCGAAGTCACGAGCCAGATGCAGAACATCGGATACAAGGATCTGATGAGACTGATATCGGAACTTCCGCCCGGTTTCCGTACCGTGTTCAACATGTATGCGATAGAAGGATTTTCCCACAAGGATATCGGAGACATGCTCGGAATAAGTGAAACGACATCAAGAACACAGCTCAGCAGGGCAAGGACCTGGCTTCAGAACAAGATAAAGGAGATTGAAAATGTCTGATGAAAACAAATATATGGAATCTGACGATCTGATGAGATCGATACTTTCCCAGGGTCAGGAGGAAGTTCCTGAATCGGTCTGGGAGGGCATCTCTTCAGAGCTTGACAGAATCGACGGCGTCAGAAGGGGCAGGACTGTGACCCTGTGGTTCAGGCGCTCTGCGGTTGCTGTCGCGGCCGCTGCTGCAGTTGCCGTCGGAGTGTTCGCAGACTGGGGCGCAGACGGAGACATGATTCCTGCAACTTCGGACAGAAGCCTGATAGCCGTTGCAGATATCCCTCAGGTAAACACAGGCGAGTGGCTGGAGCAGCCTGCAGGACTTGCTGAGAGACAGAAGTTCTATGTTGCAGACGCTTCCG
Source organism: Bacteroidales bacterium (assembly GCA_015060385.1). Taxonomy (GTDB): domain Bacteria; phylum Bacteroidota; class Bacteroidia; order Bacteroidales; family UBA932; genus Cryptobacteroides. Next base: position 19,088 of record SUYO01000003.1, on the reverse strand, counting down.
AGGAAGTTGAGGAGGCTGTAAGGATAGCCGAGGAACTTGTCCGCGAAGAGGAAACCCGTCCGCAACAGAAGGAAGAAATCGGCATGACCGTACAGGAAGAGGTCCAGACACCGCCGCAGGACATGTGGATCGACAGTCTGGAAGAGGAAGAGCCTGTAAAGTCAAGGAAAACCAGGCGTACGGCGCTTACAGTTTCCGGAGTGGCAGGGACAAACGGAGCCAAGAGCAGCGGACTAGGTCCTCTCAGAAGACCGGCTATGTCCACATCGAAACCCAAGACAGGAGTCGTGCAGAAGAGCAGTGAATCCACTTATGGTCTTCCGGTATCCCTCGGAGCAGGAGTGAAGATCGACCTGAGCAGAAGATGGTCCCTCGGAGTCGGAGCCAACTACTCGATACTTTCCCGCAAGTTCTTCGGAACATACACCCTCGCAGATGAAGACGGAAATGTCATGGAGTCTGTATCGACTGACATCCGCGATGTACAGCAGTATATAGGAATACCGGTGAACGCATTCTTCAACATCGTAAGCAATGATTTCCTGAATCTTTATGCCTATGCCGGCGGTGCGGTGGAAAGATGCCTGTCAGACAAGTATTACATCATGAACACCGACCATATATATAAAGGTGCAGTGAAAGGCGTACAGCTTTCGGCAGACGCAGGAATCGGAGTGGAGTTCCTTCTGGGAAGGCATCTCGGAATCTACATGGATCCTAGCCTCCGATACTATTTCAACTGCAATCAGCCGAAAAGCATCAGAACAGCACAGCCTCTTATGCTGGGAATAGAAATGGGACTGAGATTCAGACTCTGATATACAAGCTCAATGTAAATAACCTAGTCGGCCCAGACCAAAGTCCTTGACTGGTCTGGGTTTATTGTAAAATATACCTTCAGAGTCTCCTCCGGAAGAAGCTCCTCAATGTTTTCCGGCCATTCCATGATACAGAGACAACCGCTGTCGAGATAGTCATAAAGACCTATCTCGACAGCCTCCTGCAGCTTGTTGATCCTGTAGAAGTCAAAATGGTACATGGGTTCACCGTCTGCACGCATATATTCGTTTACGATGGCGAATGTAGGAGAACCGACCGGGTCGGTGACGCCAAGAGCCCTGCATATCGCAGTGGTGAACGTCGTCTTGCCTGCACCCATGGGTGCAAAGAATGCGATCAGTTTACTGTCTCCGATCTTTTCCAGAAATTCAGCTGCGGCCCTGTCGAGGTCCGCCGTGTTCCTAATAGTGATTTCCATGTCGCAAAGATAGTAAATTCATGAAGATTATAAGGCAAGGACTATGTCTGCATCTATCCCGAGCTTTGCAGATATCTGTCGTGCCTGCTGATATGTAGGTTCCTTTTTCCCGTTGAGTATTTCACATAGCCTTGGAGCCGTCATGCCCAGAAGAGAAGCCAGGTCCCTCTGGGAAAGATTCATCTCGTGCATGCGATATAGAATGACGGATGCCAGAGACGGGGCTTCTATCGGATACTTCTCCTTTTCATACTCCTCGACCAATTCCGACAATATGTCAAGTTCCAGAAGTTTCGGATCTCCCGGATCCGTATTTTCATCCGTCATGGAAAAGATTTCATCTATTCTTGTCATGACAGCCTCATAGGTATCCTGATTCTTTATCTTTGCCATACTTATATTGTTTTAACGTCTGTTGCATCATATTCATCATGCGTGCCTACAAAGCGTATGTATACCAGCTGAGGAGTAAATTTGACGGCTACCACCAGACAGTGGGCATTCCCCTTTATATTGAAGACATAGCGCTGATTGCCTACATAATCGACAGAATTGAAGTCATTTTTCATATCCCGGAATGATTTCCATCTTGCCTTTCCGACCTTTATGTACCACTCGCTCAACGGAATCCTCGTATCGGGATGCATTTCCCAATATTCCTTCAGCCTGCCGATAGATATTATTCTCATGACGCAAATATATAATATTATCAAATAAATAACAAAATTTCAATACAAATAATTTTTGAGACCATCAGGCCGACAGCAAGTCCCCCCCTTTCCGAGAAAGAGGAAGGTTCAGAAGATGTTCTGACGGTCGAGGAAGCGGTAGCCGGCCGCTTCCGAGAGATGTTCGGGACGGATGTCGGGCGAGCCTGCAAGGTCGGCGATCGTCCGTGCGAGCTTGATGATGCGCGTACATGCCCTGGCGGAAAGTCCCATCCTGTCAATGATGGCCTCGAGAAGTTCCCTGCATTCCTTGTCCAGAGGACAATATCTTTCGATCAGACGGTTGTTCATGGCCGCATTGCAGAATATGCCGTCACCGGCAAAACGTTTTCTCTGTATTTCCCTGGCCTTCAGAACCCTTTCAGCTACAACGGCACTTGATTCGGAAGGACAACGCTCCACGAGCTGACGCGATTCGACCGGGTGCATCCATAGCTGTATGTCTATACGGTCCATGATGGGCCCGGAAAGCTTGGAGAGATAGGCCATGCGCCGGGACGGGGTACATGTACACCTGTCCCCCTCGCCATAGAAGCCGCAGGGACAGGGATTCGCCGCGGCCACAAGCATGAAGTCGGCAGGAAACTCTACCTTGGACTTCAGACGGGAGATCGTCACCTTCCTGTCTTCCATCGGGGCCCTCAGCACCTCCAGCACCTTTTTCGGAGCCTCGCAGAACTCGTCTATCATAAGAATCCCGTTATGGGCCAGGGATATCTCCCCGGGCAGGATATTTTCCGAACCGCCGCCTATCAGAGCGGCAACGGAAGCGCTGTAGTGCGGAGACCTGAACGGGCGGGTCTTCATGAGCCCACCGAGAGGATTGCCCTTTCCTGCGACCGAATATATCTTGCTTGTCTGGACGGATTCTTCCAGTGTCATCGGAGGAAGTATCCCTGCCATAGCCTTTGCCAGAGAGCTCTTTCCGGATCCCGGAGATCCTATCATCATTACATTATGTCCTCCGGCACAGGCTATCTCCACTCCCCTCTTGGCTCCTTCCTGTCCCACAATCTCCGAAAAGTCCATCGGAGCGAATACATCATTTTCCGTATCGGACACTTCATGTCCGACATTTCCTGTCTCTCTGAAACGCGACGAAACCCTCAGGTCACCGCATTGGTCCACCCCGGAAAGTATCCTAAGCACATCGCCGAGGTTATCCACCCCGAAGACCTCCACGCTTTCGTATTCGACAGCCTCCATCGCCGACTCCACAGGCAGTATGCATCCCTTGAGACCGGTCCTGGCAGACAGCTCGACGATAGGAAGCGCACCCGGCACCTCCCTTACGTTGCCGTCAAGACTGAGTTCTCCCATTATCATGTAATCGCCCAGCAAGGGCAGGTCCATCTGTCCCGAGGAGGCTATTATCCCCAAGGCTATCGGGACATCGTACCCGCTTCCCTTCTTGTGCATGTCCGCAGGGGCAAGGTTTATCACTATCTTCTTTCCGGGGATTCTGAATCCCATGGACTGCAGAGCTGTGATCGTCCTGAGAAGACTCTCCTTGACAGCCGCGTCCGCCAGTCCCACAAGATGGATTCCGATTCCGGAAGTCACATCTATCTCCACTGTGACCGGAACAGCATCTATTCCGATACACTTTGCCGCATGTATGTTTATAAGCATTTCCGTATGTTTTAAGTCCGGCCAAAGGATATGGCCGCCTCAAAGATGGACAGGGATCGCGTAAAACATGATAAGAAAAAGAAAAATGTGACGAAAAAATGATGCTAAAATAAATCTTTGCATGCTAAAATAAATTTTATTGCGTATTTTTGGACTATTGACCATATATCAAAAAACAATAACACTAAACTGAAACATCATGAACATTCTGACAATGTTGCTTTTGCTCATCAGTCCGCTACTGGCTGAGGACAAGACTCCTATCTATCAGAACACCAGCTACTCTTATGAGGAAAGAGCGGTGGATCTGGTATCAAGACTTACTCTGGAGGAAAAGGAAAGCCTCCTCGGAAACAACATGGCAGCTGTACCGCGACTCGGCGTAAAACAGTACAACGTATGGAGCGAAGCTCTTCATGGCGTACTTGCAGGAGCCAATCCTTCAGTCGGCATCCAGGGACCTACCTCATACCCCAACAGCGTTGCCACCGGTTCCTCATGGGACCCTCAGCTTCTTGAAAGAGAGGCATCCGCAATCGCAGACGAAGCCCGTGCAATCTTCCAGACCGGAACCAAGGGACTGACCTTCTGGTCTCCTGTGGTGGAGCCGATCCGCGACCCGAGATGGGGACGTACCGGAGAGTCTTACGGAGAGGACCCTTATCTTTCTGCCGTGATGTCCGGAGCTTATGTACGCGGACTCATGGGAAATGACCCTGACTATCTGAAGGCCGTTCCTTGCGCGAAGCATTATTTCGCAAACAACAGCGAGTTCGACCGCCACGTCAGCAGTTCGAACATGGACAGCAGGGACATGAGGGAATTCTACCTCTACCCATACAAGGAACTCATCGAGAACGACGACCTTCCTTCGATCATGTCTTCATACAATGCGGTGAACGGTGTGCCTACATCTGCAAGCACCCTGTATCTTGACACGATTGCGCGCCGCACATACGGCATGAAGGGATATGTTACCGGTGACTGTGCCGCAATCGAGGACATATACACAGGCCACTATTATGTGGAGACAGCCGAAGAGGCTACCGCAGCCGGACTCAAGGCAGGTGTGGACTCTGACTGCGGAAGCGTATACCAGCGTTCTGCAATCAACGCTCTCGAGCAGGGTCTCATCACAATGGCCGACATCGACCGCGCCCTCGTGAACGTATTCACGATCCGCATGCGTACCGGCGAGTTCGATCCCGAGCCGATGGTTCCGTATGCCCTTTATCCTGCAAGCACAGTGAACGCGGAGAGATATCAGGCACTGGCAGAAGAGGTCGCCACAAGGACTCCTGTCCTTCTCAAGGACGAGATCGTGAGCGGCACAGACAGAAGGGCCCTTCCTATCAAGGCGTCTGAAATCAAGTCAATCGCACTGATCGGCCCGCAAGCTGACGAAGTCGAACTCGGACCTTACTCAGGCCGCCCTGAGGAAAGCAGCCGCATCAGCCCATACAAGGGAATCTCCGATTATCTCGCTGCACGCAATCCTGAAGTAAAGGTCACCCTTGCATCGGGAGGAAGCACAAAGAGCAAGAGCAATCTTCTATATATCGCTTACTTCGAACTCCACAAGGCTGACGGCACTGTCACAAGACATGACGCCACAAAGTTCAGCGCATGCTCGGACGGTGTCACCGTAGGATCGGGAATGGGTACGGAAGAGCAGGTCCGTTCGATCGATGACGGTTCATGGACTGCATACGACAACATCGACCTCGTGAATGTAGACAAGATCACCATCGGAGTGAACATCCCTACAGAGGGAGGTATCATCGAGGCTCATGTGGATTCTCCTAGCGGAAACCTTGTAAGTACACTCGAAGCCACCAAGGCATCAGGAAAGCCTGTAGGCGGAGTTTACGGAGCCAGCACACCTATGGAGGCAAAGGTCCTCAGACTCGGTGTAAACGAGCCTAAGACCCTTTACCTTGTCTACAAGGCACCGGAGGATGACGAAATCGATGAAAGCGTGCTCAAGGCAGCAAGAGAGTCCGATGTAGCCGTAGTATTCGTCGGAACAGACGAGAACACCGCTACCGAAGAGGCTGACCGCCTTACCCTCGACCTGCCTGGAAACCAGATCTCTCTCATCAAGGCTGTAGCAGCCCAGAACAAGAACACCATCGTCGTGATGCAGACTCTCGGATGCGTAGAGGTAGAGGAGTTCAAGAACCTTGAGAATGTTCCGGGCATCCTCTGGACAGGTTACAACGGACAGGCACAGGGTGCTGCAATCGCCAAGATCCTCTTTGGAGACGTAAACCCTGGCGGTAAGCTCAATGCCACATGGTACAAGAGCGTGAAGGACCTCCCTGCAATCACAGACTATACCCTCCGTGGAGGAGAAGGCAAGAACGGACGTACTCTCTGGTACTTCACAAAGCCTGTTTCATATGAGTTCGGCTACGGTATCTCATACACTACATTCGAGTACTCGAACTTCCGCATCAGCAGGAACGCTATAACTCCTCAGGACAAGGTTACCGTAAGCGTGGATGTGAAGAACACAGGTTCATACGACGGAGACGAGGTTGTGCAGCTTTATGTTTCGACACCTGACAGCCCGGCTTCTGCACAGCGCCCTATCAAGAGGCTCAAGGGCTTCCAGAGGGTTACCATCCCTGTAGGACAGACCAAGACAGTCGAAATCGAGGTGGACTGCGAAGACCTCTGGTTCTGGGACATGGATACAGACCGCATCACTTACGACAGCGGAAGATATGTATTCGAGATCGGTTCTTCTTCAAAGGACATCCGCGGCACGGTGACAGCAACAATGAACGGTTCTGCATTCAAGCCTGAGCTCAAGACCGTAGTTGCAGACTGCGGCGTTTCAGTCCTCAAGGTCGGCGAGACTGCCGCGACTTCATACACAGCATGTCTGAGCAACGACGCATTCATCAGCGTCGACAAGACAGCTGCGGTATACAGAAGCAACAACGACTCTGTGATCTCAGTCGACGAGAACGGCAGGATCACTGCAAAGGGTCAGGGAGTTGCTACGATCACGGTTGAGGTGACCGTCGACGGCAAGACCGTATGCGACACCTACTCTGTAAAGGTAATGCCTGATCTCTCTCTTGCAAGCCTCAAGGTTTCAGGAAAGCCGGTTCTCAAGAACGGTGAAAGCCAGTACAGCTTCCTCAGGAAGGCTTCTGCAAAGGCTCCTGAGGTTACCGCAACAGCAAAGGACGCATCGCTGAGAGTGGTTGTAGAGCAGGCTGAGGCAGTCCCTGGTACAGCTGTGGTTACAGTGAACGACGATGTTACGGCTGACTCACAGAAGTATTTCGTTAACTTCGGAACAAAGGCCGTGTCTGACGAATTCAAGAGCGCACCGGCTTCGGTATGGACCATCCTCAACGAGAACAAGGCAAACTGGGCAGTCGAGAACGGAGCCCTTGCAATCACAACCGAGACAGGAGACCTTACAGTCGCCAACAACAACGCTGCCAATGTATTCGTACAGAGCGCAAACACAGACTGGACAATCGACACCAAGCTCACTTGCTCGGATGCTCCTGCTGCGCCGGCTCAGAACGCAGGTATCGTTGCATATCAGGACGATGACAACTTCGTCAAGTTCGCATACAGCGCGCAGATGTTCAGAAGAGGAGGACAGGGCGGCGCAAGCGTACAGATCGTATGCGAGGAAGGAGGAAACAGCAAGGCTACCGTGACTGTGACTCCTGAGGGCATCAAGGACAATGTGATCTGGCTCAGACTCCAGAAGAAGGGTGACACCTACACCGCATGGTACTCTGCTGACGGCAAAAAGTACGTCGAGGCAGGACAGGTAGAAACAGGACTTAAGGACATCCAGGCAGGTCTTATCGCCTGCGACGGAGTCATGCCTTCATTCGGAGGCTTCAGAAGAGGAGCACAGGCTCCTGTCCAGCCTAAGCCGATGAAGGCATCCTTCGAGATGTTCAGGATCAGCAGCACAGGTCTCAAATAGCATTGATGCGTAAGACCATCATAATGATTATTATTTCTCTGATCGGGCTTCAGGCCCGGTCAGAGACTTTTTCTTGTACCGTCCATGATGCCGTGGTCACCGGCACGGATTCCACCCTCGTATGCCGTCTGGACGGGGTGGACATTGAAATGGACATTCCGGAAGGCATGCGCCTGCGCGGAATAGATGGTTTCGGAGACGGAATCATCGCCATCGCAGACGGAGGCACCGTCCTTTTCTGGGACAGCCCCTTCGACAAGGCCAGAAGAAGGCATATCGACCTCAAGGGAGAACTCATCAGGATAGATGCCGGTCAGAACACCTGTCATGCGGTAAGCGACAGTTCTGAAATCATTTCCATAGACCTTGCCCTGCAGGCAAAGGTCTTCGACTTCAATGCGGAATATTCCGGATACTATGGAAAGGTCCGCATAATCGACATAGCCACAGGCCCGACAGCTGTATTCATAGCCGTAGAGAAGGAAGACGGAAGACCGGGAGCCTTCGCATCAAGCAAAGGCAGCGTATGGAGCGAACGTGAACTGAACTACAAGGAAGACGGAGTGTGGCATACCTTCAAAAAAGTTCCCCACAGCATCAGCTATGAGGAACTTTCAGATAATTTCGTTCTGCATTGCGGGGACGGCACCGAATTTCATCTGCCAGCCTGTTCGCATTGCAATTATGTAACTGATCCGTCTACTTCACTGTAAGAGGAAGAGCCTTGAGGTCCGCGTCTGCGGATGAGGATCCGTAGAGGATCTGATATTTTCCAGGCTTCACGACAAGATCATCAGCCGAAGAATCATAATACTCGAAAGATGAGGCAGGAAGCTCGACAGACACGGTCTTTGTCTCGCCTGCCTTCATGCTTACCCTCTGGAAACCCTTAAGAGCCTTTATCGGAGCATCCTGATCATCCAGACGCTTCACATATACCTGGACGATCTCGTCAGATGCGACTTCGCTGTTGTTCTTGAGATCGATGCTTACAGTCACGCTTTCACCAGCCTTGATCGACTTTGACGAAAGCTTTGCCTTGCCATAAGAGAAGTCAGCATAGCTGAGACCGTAGCCGAACGGATAGAGAGGTTCCTCAGTCATGTAACGGTATGTCCTTCCCTTCATGTTATAGTCAAGGAAGTCAGGAAGCTGTGCAGTAGACTTGTAGAATGTGATAGGAAGACGGCCTGAAGGAGATACCTTTCCGCTTACCACATCACCCACGGCTGTACCGCCGGCCTGTCCGCCGTACCATGCACATACAAGGGCGTCATAATCCTTCTCGTTCTGCTCGAGGGCTACAGCACTGCCTGAGCAGAGCACGAATACGACCGGCTTGCCTGTAGCCTTGAGAGCCTTGAGCATCTTGCCCTGAACATCAGGAAGCTCGATCCTCTCGCGGTCACCGCCCTTGAATCCGTCGATCGTGACCCTCATCTCCTCGCCCTCGATGGTAGGAGCAAGTCCTCCTACAAAGAAGATAACATCAGCGCCCTCGGCAGTCTTTGCCGCAAATTCCGCAAGAGCCTCAGGAGTATAGTTCTCTGAAGGGATCGGCTTGGGAGCAGCAGCAAGGAGAGCCTGACGCTCCGCCTCCATCTTTCTGATCTCAGCCATCTGCTCCTCTGAAAGTCCCTCGTAATTCTCGGCACGGAAGCCTCTCTGAAGACGTGGATCAACATATACGTAACCCTCTACAAGGTCACATCCTCTTTCATATGTAACCTCTGCATCAGGATAAGCCGCCCTGATGCCTTCAAGAATCGTCACCGTGTGCGAAGGAGTACCGTTGTAGTTTCCGAGCATCATCTTGTCGTCATCGGCATTCGGACCTACGACGGCGATCTTCCTGACCTTCGAAGGCTCGACAGGAAGGAGGTTGTTCTCGTTCTTGAGGAGAACGACCGACTGACGTGCAACCTTGAGGGCATGGTCCTTATGTTCCTGTGAATCAACGTTCGAGAACGGAATACTGCTCCATGGAACGATCTCCGACGGATCGAAGAAGCCGAGTTCGAAGAGTCCGCCCAGGATACGGCGGATGGACACATCGATATCCTTTTCAGTGATCATTCCTTCCTCGACAGCGCTCATCAGGTTCACATATGCGCTTCCGCACTCGATGTCGGTACCCGTAAGGACAGCAGCAGCCGAAGCGGAAGCCGCATCAGGATGGGACTCATGGTGACCTACCACAAAGAAGTCATTGATAGCCCAGCAGTCAGAGACCACAAGACCCTGATAGTTCCATTTTCCACGGAGGATATCCTTCATGAGGAAGGAGCTTCCGCAGCAAGGGTCACCGTCGTAGCTGTTGTACGCTCCCATGAACTCTCGCACATCTCCGTCCTTTACAAGTGATTCGAACGCAGGAAGATAAGTCTCCCAGAGATCCTTTGAAGAAACGACTACATCGAAGCTGTGCCTGTTCCACTCCGGACCGCTGTGCACGGCGAAATGCTTTGCACATGCATGGGTCTTGTAATAGTCAGGATGGTCTCCCTGGAGTCCCTTTACGGTAGCCACACCCATTACTGAGGTAAGGAAAGGGTCCTCACCGTAGGTCTCCTGACCACGGCCCCATCTCGGGTCTCTGAAGATGTTGATGTTAGGAGTCCAGAAAGTCAGTCCGTAATACTGCTTGTACTCTCCCCTGCTTACTGCGTCGTTATATTTTGCACGTGCCTCGTCAGAAACATATGTGAATGTCTGAAGGTGGGTCTCAGGATCGAAGGTCGCGGCCATACCGATGGTCTGAGGATAGACTGTGGCAAGACCTGCCCTCGCCACACCGTGAAGTGCCTCGTTCCACCAGTTGTAGTCAGGAATTCCGAGTCTCTCGACTCCCTTGGAGCCATGCATCATCATGTTCACCTTCTCCTGAAGGGTCAGTCTTGAGATGAGGTCATCGATTCTTTCTTCTCTCGAAAGTTCCGGATTGCGGAAAGGAAGGACTTCCTGCGCAAACACCGAAGCAAACATCAGAAAAACCGATGCAATTGTAATGATTGTCTTTTTCATAGTCGTGATATGATTGTTTATTAGTTCAATGCATGAAGACAAAATTATGGAAAATATGGTAACTTTGCAACCGTAATGATATTCCGAGATGATAAGGACATTCTTCGAATCCATAGGCAGATACTTCCTTTTCCTGAAGATGGTCTTCAGGAAGCCTGAAAAGGGAAGGATATTCTGGAGGCAGTTCGTAAACGAAGCGGACAAGCTCATCCTTTCGTCCATACTGCTTGTGGGCGTCATATCCCTGTTCATCGGAGGTGTGCTGGTCATACAGACCGCATCCAACCTCGAGAATCCGATCATAGACAAGATGTATATCGGATACATGGTAAGGGAAAGCCTTATTCTTGAGTTCTGTTCGACCATGGTCGCCCTCATCCTTGCGGGAAAGATGGGCTCGAACATATCGTCTGAAATCGGGAGCATGCGTATCACCGAGCAGATCGATGCAATGGACATGATGGGCGTCAACTCCGCAGGTTTCCTCGTGCTTCCAAAGGTTACGGCTGCAACCATCCTCAGTCCGCTCCTGATGCTCCTGAGCCTTGCCCTCGGTCTGGTCGGAGGCTATGTGGTCGTCGAAAGCACGCAGATCATCCCGACTGCATCCTACATAACCGGCATCAAGGCCTTCTACAACGGATTCTACATCTTCTACAGCTGCTTCAAGATGTCGCTGTTCTGCTTCATGATATCTTCCATCGCCGCATTCAACGGTTATTACGCCAAAGGGGGATCCCTCGGGGTAGGAAGGTCGAGCACAAAGGCGATCGTCACGACCAGCATACTCATCCTTATGGCGGACCTCATTGTTACACAGCTCATGCTTTACTGATATGATAAAAGTAGAAAACCTTTACAAAAGCTTTGACGGCAAGGCTGTCCTGAAGGACATATCCGTAGAATATGAGGCCGGAAAGTGCAACATGATAATCGGAGCCAGCGGATCCGGCAAGACCGTCCTGCTGAAGAACCTCATCGGTCTGATGGAACCGGACAGCGGAGAGATCTGCTACGGAGACCGCAGGCTTTCACAGATGGGTTACGATGAAAGGAAGGCTCTCAGACAGAATATCGGAATACTCTTCCAGGGCAGCGCCCTCTTCGATTTCGCTACAGTGATAGAGAACGTCATGTTCCCGATGGAATTCTTCACAGACTGGTCGGCAGCCCAGAGACGGGAAAGGGCACAGTACTGTCTTGAAAAGGTCAATGTCATCGGGTCTGACGACAAATATCCCAACGAACTCAGCGGCGGAATGCAGAAAAGAGTAGGAATTGCCCGTGCAATAGCCCTGAATCCTGAATACCTCTTCTGTGACGAGCCGAATTCCGGCCTCGATCCGTACACATCCATACTCATCGACCGTCTCATATATGACCTGACGAAGGAATTCAACATGACCACGGTAGTCAACACCCATGACATGAATTCAATCCTTGAAATCGGAGACAAGATCGGTTTCATTAGCCAGGGCTCGCTGCTGTGGCAGGGAGACAGACATTCTATCCTTAAGACCGACTGCATTCAGCTGCGGGACTTCGTGTGTGCCAACACACTCGCCCGCAACATCATCGAAGGCAGATAAGAGGTCCGTTGACGTCCAGAGTATCCATAACGCCATCCCTCCACAGCACTGGACTCATACCCTTTCCTGAGGTCAGCCCCACATGAAGTACGGTGTCTTTTACCACTGCACATCCATGACCGTACACATGATAACCCGGAGGAAGTTCATATCGTTCAAGATTCGAGAATATGGCTCCTGACTGTGTTTCGGAAGGATTTGCAACAGCATGACATCCGGACCTGTCAACAGTAACTGAAGACAACAGACATGCCTGACGCGGCTGTAGGATCCGAAGGGCACCCAACCATAGCATATCGGAAGTAAGTCCGGTATCTCTATGCCTGTATCTGATCCGCACACATAAGGAATCCGTATCCATGAAACGGCAGGAGACAATATCCGAGATTTTCCAGAACATAAGACTCCTTCGTTCCTCACTTCTTATGAGTACAGGCTCCGGTCTGTCCCCGGTAACGGTCAGCAGTGATAATTCCCCGTTGTACAAAGCGACATCCATGATCTCTCCGATATCCTCCTCCATTTCCATCAGAAACACCTTTCCGTCAACTACCTTATAGTATTTCGACCGGCACTCAAAGCAGAATCCGACAGAACTGCCGGATACATCCAGACCTCCGCACAGGACCCCGTCCTCCCTTGCCACCATTTCCTTTCCGTCAATGCGGTAGACGAAGCCCGTACCGCCTTCAGGCATGCAGAGCATATGGACGGTGCCGCCTACAGTTACCAGATCCATGACCTCCTCAGCACCGTCATAACGGATTATTTCTTCCCCATCCTTCTTTATGACGGTAGTCATCCCGTCAGTAAAGTCGGTATACAGACATCCTGACCTTATCCTGTGTCTTTGAGGATCTGCCGACACCTCATAGGAATCTCCGGCAGACAGCCTGAGCACAGGGACAGCATCTGCAAACATGACGACCGAACAGTCTGTACTTCCGTTTCCGGGGTCCGCCATCCAGTCATATCCGTCAGGATAGTCAAGACAGACGGCATGACATGTTCCCGACATATACCTTCCGTATGAAGGTCCCTTCCACACTCCGTCCGCACCTGAATGCGGACCGTGGCCCAACTGCTCCAGCCCGCATGAGGACATGAGCAGAACCATTATAGACAATACATGATTCTTCATGCCGCAAATAAAGGCAATTTGCACGAAGTCCCGGCTTCCGTTCGTCACAGAAACCGGGACTTTCGTCACATTTTTCTTTTTCTTTGCCTTTTTTCCGTTTTTTATCGTCTGTAAAGGGCAAAAAGAGCCGATCCGGAACCGGACATTGAGGCATAGACGGCACCGCTGTCGTAGAGAGAGCGTTTGATAGCTGCAAGTTCCGGGTACTTTGCAAAGACCGTTTCCTCGAAGTCGTTGACAAGAACACCGTCCCACTCCTCAACCGGGAGCCTGAGGGCATCCCTGAGGGCAACCTCAGGAAGATGGGGTCTGATGCCGCCGTAGGCATCCTTGGTAGAGACCGCCACCCCTTCAGGAGTCAATACCTGAAGTTCATGTCCTGCATATATTCCGTCCATGAAATCAGGATCGATTTCAGAAAGAATCTCTCCCCTTCCCTCTCCTATCATCGGACGGTTATAGATGAAGAAGGCGCAGTCGCTTCCAAGACGGGCGGCATATGAGGCGAGGCGGTTCTCCGAGAGTCCAAGTCCGCAGAGTTCGTTCAGCATCTTCAGGGCAAAGGCGGCGTCTGACGAGCCGCCGCCGAGACCGGCACCTACCGGAGATGTCTTCTCCAGAAATATCTTTACAGGAGGAAGCTGGAAATCCCCGGCCAGTATCTGATACGCCTTTGCCGTAAGGTCCTTGAGGGGATCCCAGTCCACACCTTCCTTGCGGGCTATGGTTATCATCAGCTTTCCGTCCTCCGAGATTCCTTGAGCGATCATCTCAGGAGCATATTTTCCGAAGATTGCAGAAGAAGTCCGGCTGTAATCGTCTCCCACAACGATCTCAAGGGTATCGCTGATTCCCATGTAAGGCACGAAAAGGGTCTCGAGGTCATGAAAGCCGTCCTCTCTCTTACGGAGGACGTTCAGACCCAGGTTTATCTTGACGTTAGGATTTGTAATCATGGTCACCTGATTATGTTCCTTATCTGGGATTCTATTTCGGAAGCCATCGCCTCCCTCTGGGATTCGTCCGGGATGTTTTCCAGGACAGGGGCGATGAAGGAGATCATCTGAAGCACCTTGGCATCTTCAAGAGAGATGCCTCGTGAGCGCATGTAGAACTGTTCCTCTTCATTGAGACGGCCGATGGTTGCTCCATGAGAGCATTTTACATCATCTGCATATATCTCAAGCTGAGGCTTGGTATCGACCTTGGCTCCGTCGGAAAGAAGGATATTGTGGTTCTCCTGATATGCCTCGGTCTTCTGGGCGTCCTGAGCCACGATTATCTTTCCATAGAAATCAACTTTTGACGTGCCTCCGGCAATGCCCTTGAACAGCTGACGGGAGTTGCAGTGCGGGTGGTCATGATGCATGTCGACGGCTATCCTTACCTTCTCGTCACAGCCGCACACATATGCACCATATATGTTCGCCTCCGCTCCCTCGCCGGCCAAGGTCACATCCATCTTAAGGTCGCAGGACACGCCCGGCAAGATCAGAAGGACCATGTCCTTCCTCTGGCCGGGCTGCACCTCGATGCTTCTTGCAAGATTGCCTTCTGAAACAACTATAACTTCAGTCATGACAATACCTCCTACAGATTATCATAACCCTTCTCCTCGATCTCTGCGACTAGTTCCCTGCCGGCTGTCTTGACGATCTTTCCGTCCTTGAGCACATGGACCACATCAGGAACTATATAGTCCAGAAGCCTCTGGTAGTGGGTGATGACGATGGCAGCCTTCTCAGGGGTATGAAGGGCGTTCACACCGTTTGCCACGATACGGAGGGCGTCCACATCGAGTCCGCTGTCGGTCTCGTCAAGAATCGCGAGGGTCGGATCGAGCATGGCCATCTGGAAGATCTCGTTGCGCTTCTTCTCACCGCCCGAGAATCCCACATTCACCTCGCGCTTTGCAAACTCCGGCTTCATCTGCACGAAGGCCATCTTCTCACGCATCAGCTTCAGGAAATCTCCGGCCTTGAGAGGCTCAAGTCCCTTGCCGGCACGATGGGCATTGACGGCAGTCTTCATGAAATTGGTTATCGTGACGCCTGGAATCTCAACAGGATACTGGAAGGACAGGAAGATACCTGCCCAGGCACGCTCCTCAGGCGACATCGCCAGAAGGTCCTGGCCCATGAATTCGATCGTTCCTGCAGTGACCGTGAACTGAGGCTTGCCCGCAAGTACAGCAGAAAGCGTACTCTTTCCTGCACCGTTCGGACCCATGACCGCATGGATCTCACCCTTTCTGATGGTCAGGTCGACTCCCTTGAGAATCTCCTTGTCCTCAACCGAGGCCCTAAGCCCCTCAATCTTCAATAATATATCGTTTGCCATATCGCAATAATTGTTATCATTCATAGTTCGTCCGGAAAAACATCCGATTTCCCGGACCAAGTCAGTATTTTCATAAAGTCGTCCGGGAAAATCCATGATTTCACGGACAAGACCATGGTCGGAAAGGTCATGCGTCCTTACGGTACAGTTTATACCATGTGAACAGAGACCAGATGCCGTTGACCAGGTAGAGGCAGCTGACTATCGGCATGAAGACCAGACCGGCCTTCAGGTAGAGAGTCAGGTTGGCGACGTTCACCAGCAGCCAGGCTATCCAGCAGTCCCATTTCTTGAGCGCAGACAAGGTCTGTGCAGTAAGTATCAGCACTGTCACGCAGCAGTCCAGGTAGGGCAGCGGATTGGCTGGGAAATATCCCACAAACCACTTCGTTCCCATCATGCTCATAAGCCAGCCCCATACAAGGGCAAGCACAAGCACCAGCGCCGCTATCAGTCCCCTCTGCGGCCATGAAAGCATCGACACCTTCAGTTCGCCGCTTCCACTTGCGCTCTCCTCGGACTTCTTCGGGTGGGACCATCTGTACTGTCCCATTATATTGATACCCAGCGAGACAGGCTGAAGTATCAGATTAGCATACAGGTTCTTCTGCCAGAACATGAAGAAGAGTAGAGCGGTGTAGACATATCCCACATAAAAATTGCTCTTACGGTTCCGTCCTGCCAGAAAGACTGTGGTCAGACCGAACAACGCCGACAGAAGATCTATCAGCAGCACCGGCTTCCCGCCCAGTTCAAACAGTATGATGTTCCAAAACTCCATCATCCTACAGAGCCTTCCAATGAAACCTGGAGAAGTTTCTGGGCCTCGACGGCGAACTCCATCGGAAGCTTAGAAAGCACCTCACGTGCATAACCGTTCACTATCAGTCCCACTGCTTCCTCAGGGCCTATTCCCCTCTGGTTGCAGTAGAAGAGCTGATCCTCGCTTATCTTGGAAGTCGTGGCCTCATGTTCCACGACGGCGGTCCTGTTAGCGTTCTCGATGTACGGGAAGGTATGTGCCCCGCACCTGTCTCCGATGAGAAGGCTGTCGCACTGCGAGAAGTTGCGGGCGTTGTCTGCACCCGGAAGCATCTTCACCAGTCCGCGGTAACTGTTCTGGCTGCGTCCTGCAGAAATACCCTTGCTGACGATACGGCTGCGGGTATTGCGGCCTATGTGTATCATCTTGGTTCCGGTGTCAGCCTGCTGGAAGTTGTTTGTAACTGCTACCGAATAGAACTCCGAAGAGGAATTGTCTCCCTTGAGGATGGTGGATGGGTATTTCCATGTGATTGCGGATCCTGTCTCCACCTGGGTCCATGAGAGATGGCTTCCGGAACCCTTGCATATACCTCTCTTGGTAACGAAGTTGAAGATGCCTCCCTTTCCTTCGGCATCGCCCGGATACCAGTTCTGGACTGTCGAATACTTCACCTCAGCATCCTTTTCCACTATGATCTCCACCACAGCGGCATGGAGCTGGTTCTCGTCACGCATAGGGGCCGTACATCCCTCCATGTAGCTTACATACGAGCCCTCGTCCGCCACGATGAGGGTCCTCTCGAACTGGCCTGTACCCGCCGCGTTGATCCTGAAATAGCTTGAAAGCTCCATCGGACATCTGACTCCCTTCGGAATGTACACGAACGAACCGTCGCTGAACACTGCCGAGTTCAGGGCCGAATAGAAGTTGTCCCCGACCGGCACGACCGACGCAAGATACTTGCGCACCAGGTCCGGATGTTCACGGACAGCTTCCGAGAACGAACAGAATATGATGCCTTTTTCGGCAAGAGCCGAACGGAAGGTCGTCGTGACCGAAACAGAGTCAAATACGGCATCTACCGCCACTCCTGCGAGCGCCTTGCGCTCATGGAGAGGGATGCCGAGCTTGTCGAATGTCTTCTCAAGCTCAGGGTCTATCTCCTTCGGACGGTCCTCGTCCTTCTTCGGAGCCGCATAATATATTATATCCTGGAAATCTATCTCCGGAATATCAAGATGAGCCCACTGCGGCAGAGGCATCTTCTGCCAGCGGCGGAAGGCCTCAAGACGAAACTCGAGCATCCACTCCGGCTCATCCTTCTTCGCCGAAATAAGGCGGATTATATCTTCATTGAGACCTTTCGGTATGAACTCCTGCTCAACGTTCGTCACAAAGCCGTGTTCATATTCCTTTTCCGTAATATTATCCAATATATCCTTACTCATATCTTACTATAGATCCCTCGACAAGCTCGGGATGACAATCAATAAAATCTGCTACCCTGCAATGCACGGACCTAAAACGGCCCGAATATGCAAAGATAGCAGATTTTATGATACACCGTACCTTCGGAACGGCTATTCTCCCTCGAATACTATAGGGACGGTAAGTCTTGTACTCTTCTTTTCACCGCCGAACATTCCCGGTTCCCATACAGGAGACTTGGCAACAGCCTTTTCAGCAGCTTCGTTAAGGTCAGGGTTCGAGCCGAATACGGCATGGATGTCAGCAAGAGTTCCATCTGCAAGCACAGTAAACTCCACAAGTACAGCCCTCGAACCTCTTGTCGGATCAAAAGTCTCAGGAACCTTGACCTGGGAATTGACCCATAGCGTAAAGTCGTCAAGAGTTCCTCCCTGGAACCTAGGAGTCACAAATCCTGCACTCTCGATAAGCATAAGATTCCTCGCCTCCCAGCGAAGTTCAAGAGCCTTCAGGAATTCCTCCTGCTTGTTCCTAAGGTCGACTCTCGGATAGCGCGGCTTCATCATGCCGACCGGCGGGGTATCCGTTTCGAACATCTTGGACTTCAGCTTTCCGTTACGGAACCTGCCTACATAGACAGACCCGTTGCGACGGTAGAGCGTGTCTGTACCATGGTACTTTCCATTCTTGAAGTCTCCGGAAAAGACAATTCCGTTGTCCCTGTAAAGACGACCCTTTCCAGTTGCCTTTCCTTTCTTGTAATCTCCCCAATAGACTTCACCGCTAGGAAGATAAGCGACACATTTACCCTCAGGAACTCCATTGTTGAAGGTTCCGATTATAAGTCCGTCCTTGCTGGAATAAAGGATTCCCTGTCCTTTGGGCCACTGGCCCTCGTAACGAAGTATTTCTTCATCATAGCTTAGGTCACCGCGCTGATTCTGCGCGAAAAGAGACACTGACGACAGCATCGCCACCACCAATGTCAACAGAAAGATCGTACGTTTCATTGGTTATCAGTTTATTGGTCCATCGCAAATATAATAAATTACAATGACTTTATCTACATTTGCATATAGAAACATCATACCCGGTAGTTTGACACTTTCTTGAAAAATTAAATTTTGTAAATATTTGATAGACTTTCTGTTGAAAGTCTTTTTTTTGTCAAATTTAATTTCTATATTTGTAGTATATTGTGATATGTTACAAAGC
>SUYO01000012.1 GCA_015060385.1 Bacteroidales bacterium | reverse complement strand
AGTTGCTACTGCAGATGTATAGTGCGACGCACCTAATGACCCTACCCACAAACGCCAACGTCGCCACGCTGATGCGGACCAACGGCGGAAAGACAGAGCGCAGCGCTACATAGAGGCCATAATTTCGTCCTCGTATCCATCAAAACCGCCCTTTCTGTGGATAGATGGCTCGAATTCGCTCCTCTGTCCACCAGAACCAATATTTTCATGGACAAGACCGCCCAACTGGAGCCTACGCCCGTCCCACAAACGCCAGCGTGGCGATGCTGATGCGGACTTCCGGCGGGAAAACTGACCGCAGGGCAGAGAGACAGGCTGCCAAGGTGCTGCCTGTGGTGAAGACATCGTCCACAAGAAGGATGTGGCGGATGCCCTCGGAAGGCACGTACCCGTCTGATATAGAAAAGGCTCCGGAAACGTTCCTGCTCTTGTCTTCAACACTTAGCTTTGTCTGGGTAGCTGTACGTCTGCGGCGCTTGAGAATATCCGTTCTCAGCTCCACTCCCATTGCATCCGCGACTGCGGATGCAATTATCTCAGCCTGATTGTAACCTCTCTTCCATCTTCTGGTCCAATGGAGAGGGACAGGGATGACCATATCCACGTCGGAAAGGCATCCGGACGAGGTCAGGCGCGATCCCAGCATCTTTCCGAAATACTTTCCGGCAGCGATGTTCCCATGATACTTTATCTGATAAGGAATGAGTCTGTATTGTGCCTCGCTGTGATAGAAGAACAAGGCGGCAGCATAGGCATAATGCTCCCTGCAGCACTCTTCATTCTTCTGCAGCGTCTCATTGAACCTGTCAGCCATCTGATTGTGGCTGCGCTGCCAGAAATATGTCTGCGGCAGGTCTGCCAGACATTCCAGACACAGATGCCTCTCGTCAAGAAGCAGGGGTCTTCCACATACTATGCACGTTCTGGGCAGCAGGATGTCGCCCGCCGCCCTCAATCCCCTCGATATCATCCGTTTCATACCTGCCTTAACCTCTCCATGATTTCTTCTGCGGAAATACTTTCCATCAATGTAAATCCGAACCACTTCTTCCCTAAATCCTTTATGGAAGCTCCTATCAGATAGACATCTTCATCGATTATCATAAACCTGTCATGCGACTTTGAAAATTCATGGATTTCTATCTGAGGATATTGTGCATTATGTTTTTGAATGTCCAGCTGCAGTTGTCTGGATACCTTTGTCGTATAGATAATTGCTTTGACATTACCATTACGTTTATCCATCATTGTCAATACAGAATCATCTATATAGTTATCTATCAGTACTATTCGTCTGACAGCACTCCTTATGAGTCTGGACACGAAGGCATATGCATCATAAATCTGTCCATCGAAGAAAATACCTTGGGTCAATTGCTTGTCTTTTTCGGAAATCATGTTGAATAATTCATTTATTCTGTCTTCTGATGCCAACTGTCTCGCTTCTATTCTTTCCATTCTGGCAAAATAGGTTGAATTGAAAACGGCAAGTTTCTTCATAGCTGTAAAAGCCCTGATAATGGAGATATTGGCCCTGATAGCTACGCTGCTTCTCAGTAATCCAGAAAGCATCGAGACACCTTGTTCGGTAAAGGCAAAAGGTAATGACCGGTCTCCTCCTCGTGAGTTTGAAATGCCATTTTGGCATTTCAAACCATAATATTCATCTTTTGTCAGTTGAAACATGAAGTCATCAGGAAATCGTTCTATGTTACGTTTTACCTGCCTGTTCATCTGCGATACATCTACTTCATATAATCGAGCCAGGTTTCTGTCAAGAATGACTTGCGTGCCTCTTATTAAGACAATAAGTTTTTTAATGTCAGTTCCTTCATTGATTTCAATTAAATCATCCATACCATATTTATATTGCCGTATAAAACAAAAAAACGCAATACAGGCCATACGACTATGCCTATATCGCGTTGTGGGACTCTACTCATCACCGACCCACGGCGTTCAAACTTGGAAGCAAAGATATAAAAGAAATCCATACCCCAAAAAGAAAGCGACCCTCAGATTCACATCTTTGGGTCGCCGGTTTAGGTTTTGGTCAAAATTTATGTCTCTTTCTACATATTCATTCCTCCGCAGCAGCTGATTACCTGTCCGGTAACATATGCTGACATGTCGCTTGCAAGGAAAAGGGCTACCGAAGCGACATCTTCAGGCTTTCCTGCCCTTCTGAGTGGAATCTGCTTCTCCCACTCGGTCTTCATGTTTTCAGGAAGGGAGCCTGTCATGTCCGTCTCGATGAATCCCGGGGCTATGCAGTTTACTCTTATTCCACGTGATCCCATTTCCTTTGCCATGGACTTGCTCAGTCCGATCAGTCCTGCCTTTGACGCCGAATAATTGCACTGTCCGGCATTTCCGGAAAGGCCTACAACTGAGGACATGCTGATTATGCTTCCGCATTTCTGCCTTGCCATCACAGGGGTGCAGGCGTGGATGAAGTTGAATGCCGACTTGAGGTTCGTGTCGATCACTGCATCCCACTGCGCTTCGTCCATCCTCATCATCAGTCCGTCCCTTGTAATGCCGGCGTTGTTCACCAGTATGTCAATGCGTCCGAAAGCGGTCTTCACTTCCTCTACGATCCGATGGGCATCTTCGAACGAGGCTGCATCAGATGCAAATCCCAGGGCCTTTACACCCTTTTCCTCCAATTCTGCAACAAGCGACTGAGCCGCCTCATGCTGCGAACGGTATGTGAAGGCTACATCAGCTCCTTCCACTGCAAATCTTAAAGCTATTGCTCTTCCTATGCCTCTTGTGGCACCTGTGACAAGAGCTGTCTTTCCTGTAAGAAGTCCCATGACATCGTAGTTTGGTTGTACAAAAATACCCTCTTGCACGGTAAATGCCAAAACATTTCAGCAACAATTGGCGAAAACACTGGTCTATGTGGTAAAAATAGATCTTGTGTGGTCAAAAAAAACTATCTTTGCGACGTTTTAACAATAAAATGATCTTTTGAAATGGCAAGCGAAATAAGAAACATAGACCTTTGGCAGGAAGGCAGGCTTAAGATTGAATGGGTAAGGCATCACATGCCTCTCCTCAACGGATTGGAAGAAGAATTCCGTCAGACCCTCCCTTTCAAGGGAAGGAAAGTCGCACTTTCCGTGCATCTTGAAGCCAAGACAGCCTACCTCTGCGAGGTTCTGGCCGCGGGAGGAGCAGAGATGTATGTAACAGGAAGCAACCCTCTCTCTACCCAGGATGACGTAGCTGCGGCCCTCGTTCATGCAGGCCTCAATGTATTCGCATGGTATGATGCCACTCCGGAGGAATACGAAGCCCATATCCGCAGAGTGCTGGAGGTGGGACCGCATATCATCATCGATGACGGCGGTGACCTTGTAAACCTCATGCACACTGAATATACAGACCTTATTCCGAACGTGATCGGAGGCTGCGAGGAGACCACCACAGGTATCCTCCGTCTGGTACAGCTCAACAACGCCAAGGCTCTGCGTTTCCCTATGATGCTTGTCAACAATGCTGACTGCAAGCACCTGTTCGACAACAGATACGGTACAGGTCAGTCCGTATGGGACGGCATCAACCGCACGACTAACCTCATTGTTGCAGGAAAGAACGTTGTTGTAGCCGGCTACGGCTGGTGCGGAAAGGGCGTTGCGATGCGTGCCAAGGGACTCGGTGCCGAGGTCATCGTGACAGAGGTAGACCCTATCAAGGCAATGGAAGCTGTGATGGACGGCTTCAAGGTCATGAAGATGGAGCAGGCCGCCGAGGTCGGAGACATCTTTGTAACCGTGACTGGCTGCGACGCAGTGATCGTAAAGGAACATTTCCTCAAGATGAAGGACGGAGCCATCTGCTGCAACGCCGGACATTTTGACTGTGAGGTAGATGTAGCAGGACTCCGTGAGATAGCTGTAGACATAAAGCCAGCACGAAAGAACATCATCGGATACACCCTTGAGAACGGAAACAGGATCTACATCATCGCAGAAGGCAGACTGGTAAACCTTGCTGCAGGTGACGGACACCCTGCAGAGATCATGGACATGTCGTTCGCAATCCAGGCACTCAGCGCAAAGTATCTGGTAGACAACAGCGACAAGGTCAGCCGCGAACCGGGAAAGATGGTCAACGATGTCCCTCTGGAAATCGATCAGGAAGTAGCACGCCGCAAGCTTTCATACTGGGGCTGCGAAATCGACACCCTCACCCCTGAGCAGCACAGGTACCTCTTCGGAGAATAATTCCGCAGCATCATAAAGGCAAGGCGTGCGCTGAGTGCATGAATTTCATGACTCAGCGCACGCTGCTTCTCTGTAACTCCTTATAGGCCAACTTCTTACAAAACATCCCCGTGCGCTAACTCCCAAAAAATCTGCACTCAGCGCACAGAATGAACAGTAGACCCCCAGCTTCCATATATCAGTCCGCGCTTGTCTTGAATCCGATCTTATTTCTTGACGGGTCTGACTTTACAGGTTCCTTGACAGACAGAGCAGCAATAGCCTGATAGATTGTGTCGATCTCCTGCCTCATGTCTTCTGACAGGTCGTTTATCGCCTCCAGATTATCCTCGTCATTCCTCTCCAGCAGTTCCAACTTCACCTTGATCGCTTCAAGTTCTGAGCTAAGTTTCTGAGTTGTTGTCAGATGGTTGCGGATAGCTACAAAAGTCCGCATGATTCGGATATTTATTTCTATTGCTGTTTCGGACTTCAAAACACTGCTCAACATTGCAACTCCTTGCTCCGTAAATGCATGAGGCATATATTTCAAATGATGTCCCTGCTTAGTGTTTAAGGTCACAATTTGTGACCTTAAACACTCTTCGTAAGTCATCTGAAACATAAAGTCTTCCGGGAATCTCTTAATGTTTCTCTTTACAGCCTGATTGAGGACTTTGGTTTCAACCCCATAAAGCTTTGCCAGATCCCTGTCCATCATGACCTTCTGTCCTCTGACTTCATAAATCAGCGATTCTATCGCTGCTGTTTCCAATACATTTCCATTCTCCATATCTGAAAAGTTATGCCGTATAAAACAAAAAAGCGCGATACAGGCTATACGACTATGCCTATATCGCGTTGTGGAACTCAAGCGCAAAAAAAACTTTAGAAATACTTCCTCTCGTTACGGTCGAGGGCGATGAAGATGAAGAGTAGGGCGGTGAATCCCCACAGGGATGAGCCGCCGTAACTTATGAATGGCAGAGGTATGCCGATGACAGGCATCAGACCGATGGTCATGCCGATATTGATGAAAAGGTGCATGAAGATACAGCATGCGACGCAGTAGCCGTATATCCTGGTGAAGGCCTCCCTGCTTCGCTCAGCATCCTTTATTATACGCCACATCAGAAATACATAGAGGAGGATGACCGCAGCGCAACCGATGAATCCCCATTCCTCTCCGATGGTACAGAAGATGAAGTCGGTGCTCTGCTCTGGCACAAAACCGTAGGTGGTCTGTGTACCGTTGAGGTAGCCCTTTCCTGTAAGTCCTCCCGACCCGATGGCGATCATGGACTGGTTTACGTTATAGCCGACTCCGGAAGGGTCTTCCTTCATTCCGAGCAGCACCTCGATACGCTTTCTCTGGTGGTCCTGAAGCACATCGTTGAACAGGAAGTCCACGGAGAATACCAGCAGGATGCCGGCAAGGGTTGATATGATTGCCAGATGGGTGAACATGTTTCTTTCCCTGAAGGCCTGGAATGCTACGAAAGGTGCAGCGATGACCATCAGCCCGATCAGGATATACAGCGGCTTGATCTTCGAAATCCACGACACCTCCTCGACGGTCTCTTCCGCCAGAGCGGGATCTGCAGACTGTCCGGCAGTCACAACCGCTTCCATGATATCCGGGAGAAAGGTAAAGAGCACTATGAGCGGAACGCATATGATCAGCCACCATTTGAATCTTCCCGAATACAGGCAGATGCACAGGGATGACACTCCTGCCAGCACCAGAACCGCCGCGAAAGGCGATACAGTAAGGGTAAGGATGAACAGAAGAATTGCCATTCCCACCATGAATATCA
This sequence comes from Bacteroidales bacterium, assembly GCA_015060385.1. Classification (GTDB taxonomy): domain Bacteria; phylum Bacteroidota; class Bacteroidia; order Bacteroidales; family UBA932; genus Cryptobacteroides. Next base: position 37,010 of record SUYO01000012.1, on the reverse strand, counting down.
ACCATCCCGAGAGACCTTCCCTGTAGAGCATGAATATGAATCCTACATATACCAGGGCGGATCCGGTTTCGCTCTGACCCACGATTATGAGCATAGGAACCAGAATGACCAAGGCGGTTATGATGAAGTCCTTCCATCTGCTGATCCTATATCCCAGCTGGCTCATTACCGTCGCCAGCATGAGGGAAGTGGATATCTTGGATATCTCGGCCGGCTGGAAACGTACCGGGCCAAAGGCGAACCACGACCTGGAGCCCTTCACTTCGATTCCCAGGAAAATAACGGCTATAAGCAGGAAAATGACGAAGGCATATATCGGGAGGGCGGCACTTTCATATATCCGGGGCGGTATCACGAAAAGAATGATCACCGCTATTCCAAGGGCTGTCGCCATCCATACGAACTGTTTTCCGCTGCGGCTGGCGAAGTCGAAGATCGATGAGGGTTCGGAAGCATGGACGGACGCATATATGTTGGCCCATCCTATAAGAATGAGTATGAACCAACAGAAGACCAGACTCCAGTCAATGGTCTTTGCCAGGCTTTTATTTCTGTATCCTCCGGCGCTTCTCATCTTATCTTACCTTTACCCTGTCCATCAGGTCTCCGTTCAACATTCTTTCTTCAAGCGCCTTTCTCTCGGCACTGATCTCGCCGTTGAGATATTTCTCTACAAGCAGAGAGGCGATAGGTGCAGCCCATGTGGCTCCGAAGCCTCCGTTTTCCACGTAAGCGGCCACTGCGATCTTCGGGTTGTCCCTCGGGGCGAAGCAGATGAATACCGAATGGTCATTTCCATGCGGGTTCTGTGCCGTTCCCGTCTTTCCGCAGATGTCGAGACCTTCAACCGCCGCCACACTTGCCGTACCACCGGAACCGTATCCGCTGTTCACGGCCCTGTACATACCTCCGATCACCTTATGGAAATGGGTCGTATCGACCATGGTATAGTTCCTTTCCTTGTACTTCGGGTCTATCGTCACGTTTTCCGAGTCTTTGATGATATGCGGAGTGTAGTAGAATCCTCTGTTTGCCACGGTCGCGCAAAGGTTGGCAAGGTGGAGAGGGGTACATCCGATTTCGCCCTGTCCGATGGAAAGCGAGATGACGGTCGTAGCTTTCCATCCGCCCTTGCGGTATACCCTGTTGTAGTATTTCGAGTCAGGAATGTTTCCTCCTAGCTCTGAAGGGAAGTCGCTTCCGAGCTTCTGACCGAAGCCGAAGCTCTTCACATATTCGTTCCATTTGTCCATCGCCTCGTCGATGGAATCATATTTCGGGTTTTCAAGAAGCGAACGCAGAACATAGCAGTAATATGCGTTGCACGACATCATGATGGATTCCTCGAAGTTGATAGGGGATTTATGGGCATGGCAGCCGAGCTTGTTGCGTCCGAAATGGTAACCCATGTTGCATGGGTACTGTGTGCTTGGATTGAAAACCTCTTCCTGAAGGCCTATGAGACCGTTTACCAGCTTGAATACCGATCCCGGAGGATAGGACGCCTGCACAGCCCTGTTGAACATAGGCTTGTAAGGGTCTGTGGAAATCTCCCTGTAATGCTGCCCTATGTTTGCCAGCTGGTCCACATCGATTCCCGGACTCGATACCAGGGTAAGTATCTCTCCCGTAGAAGGCTCGATTGCAACCAGGCTACCCACCTTCTTGTCCATGAGCATCTGGCCGTAGTGCTGGAGCTCGGCGTCGATTGTGGTCGTGATGTCATCGCCCGGGACAGCCTCAAGGTCGAGTTCTCCGTCCCTGTACCTTGATTCGATCTTGTTGCGGGAGTTCCTGAGCCAGATGTTATATCCCTTTTCTCCTCGCAGTTCCTTCTCGCGAGCCGCCTCGATACCGGTCATTCCGGCATAGTCTCCTGCCTTGTACTCGTCAGGATGCCTTTCTATATAACTGGCATTGACTTCGGATACATATCCCAGCAGGTTTCCTCCTGCATTGAAAGGATATTCCCTGATGCTTCGCGCCTGACCTCTGAATCCCGGGAACTTATATGCCACCTCGGCGAACTTCATGTATGTCTCAGGCGGAATCTGCTTCATCATGACTACAGACTGCCAGCCGATCCTTCTTCTGTTGCGATAGAATTCGTCCATCCTCTCCTTTACGAATTCCGGAGTGATATCCAGAACCTTGCACAAGGCCAGAGTATCGAATTCCTCCACTTCCTTAGGGGTCACCATCAGGTCATAGGCTACCTTGTTGCCCACAAGGATGTTTCCGTTACGGTCGTGGATGATGCCTCGGGTAGGATAGATGGTCGTGTATACCATCGTATTGTTTTCTGCTGAAAGCTTGTATTTGTCGTCAAGAATCTGAATGCTGAAAAGTTTCGCAATCAGTATGGCTGCGGCTGTGCATAAGCCGATGAGAAGTTTGTTTTCCCTGTTAAGCTTCATGTCCTCCCCTCCTATTTGCGGTCATCGACCGTCAGAATGTTCGTCACAATGAGAGCCAGGAGGTAGTTGCACACAAGTGAAGCACCTGTTCTGGTCAGATTGAACCATGTCGGTCTTGTGCCCGCTCCGTCAAGGAAGATGTATATGCCCAGGAATATCAGGATGGCTACACCAAGTACGAGGGAAATCTTGCCGACTCCGTTCTTCCTGATCGAAAAGTTGTCACTTCTTACGATGAGGTCCTCTCCGAGGAAGAAGCGTATGAGCGGTTTTCTCATGAGCGCCACAGGAACGAGTGCTGCTGCATTTATTCCGATCAGACCCTCCGAAAGCCAGTCAACTGAGAGTCCTGTGGCAAAGGCTATGAGCATGCACATAGGTGTGCTGACTGTAAGGGGAATGCATATGACCATTGCAGGAAGCATGGACAGCATGACATAGGGGGTGAATCCTGCGAAGTTGCACAGGATCATCTGTCCCAATATCAGAAGGAAGTATATCAGTCCGAAATTCTGTGTCTTCATAGCCTGTCCTCCAGTTCCATCATTTCTTCCTTGCCCATGTTCTCCACGATGGTCACATATCTCAATGCACCGAAATCTTCAAAGAGCCTGACTTTTATTTCATACGTGGCTCCGTTCACGATCTTCGCCTCTCCCACTTCCCCGAGAGGAATGTCAGGGGGAAAGATCGATGAATATCCGCTTGTATAGACGGTGTCTCCCTTCTCGAACTCCATGTGATGGGGAATTTCCTTGAGTATGGCACTGTCGCCTGAAATGCCGTCCCATGACAGCGGACCTACAGCACCCTCCTTTCCCAGACGGGCACTGATGTTCATCTCATGGTTCCTGAACGACCTTGCATATGAATGTCTTCTGCTGACTGCGTCGATTATCCCGACAGCTCCCTTGCCTGTTATGACTCCTGATCCCTCGGATACGCCGTCTTCATATCCCTTTCCTATGATCATGTAGTTGTGCTGGCTGTCGTTGCTGATCTTCACGATCTCAGCCGGCAGATATCTGTAACCGCCGGCAGTATTGCCGGAAAGCATCATCTGGGCTTCCTCGTTATAGGTGATCATGGCCTGGATCTTCTCCAGACGGAGTCTGAGCTCGAAATTCTCTTGAGCCAGCGCGTCATTCTTCTCCTGAAGAGAGAAGTAGTCAGAAATCTTCTGTGAACCGCCCCAGATGAAGCCCATTACGTTCTGTGCTCCGCGGGACATCCACATCCCCTGTACCGCTCCGTTGTTCTTGAGCATATTCAATGCAGCTATCTCCAGAATGATGAAGATAGCTGCATTGATCAGATGGTATATGAGATTGCTTTTCCGCAAGACCTTATCTCATGAGGAATGTATAGTTCTCTGTGTTCTTGAGCGCGAGGCATGTACCTCTTGCAACCGCTCTGAGCGGGTCGTCTGCCACGTAGAACGGAATGTTGATCTTCTCGGTGAGACGCTTTGCAAGTCCTCTGAGGAGGGATCCGCCGCCGGCGAGATGGATTCCGTTCTCCACGATGTCCGAATAGAGCTCCGGAGGGGTCTGCTCGAGCACATGGATGATGCCGCTCTCGATTCTTGCTACCGATTTGTCAAGACAATGTGCAATCTCCTGATATGTGATGGTAGCATGTACAGGATGGGCTGTCATGAGGTTAGGACCTGTGATCGAGTATGGTTCAGGTTCCTCGTCAAGGTCTGGAATCACGGCTCCGATAGCTATCTTGATCTTCTCCGCTGTGATCTGGCCGACCCTGATGTTGTGCTGCTGGCGGAGGTGCTGCTGGATATCGCTTGTGAACACATCTCCGGCAACCTTGATGGAATCCTGTACCACGATGCCTCCGAGAGAGATGACAGCGATCTCCGTAGTACCGCCTCCTATGTCCACTACCATGTTTCCTTTCGGAGCCTCGACGTCGAGTCCGATACCGAGGGCGGAAGCCATAGGCTCATAGATCAGGTACACGTCGCGTCCTCCGGCATGCTCTGAAGAGTCACGTACCGCACGGATCTCCACTTCCGTCGATCCGGAAGGGATTCCGACCACCATCTTGATGTTAGGGGTGAAGAGCGACCTGCGCTTGCTGTTTACCTGCTTGATGAATCCGCGGATCATCATCTCCGCAGCATTGAAGTCTGCAATCACACCGTCCTTCATGGGGCGGACCGTCTTGATGCCCGGGTTTTCCCTTTCCTGCATCAGTTTTGCCTTCTGACCGAGGGCGAGTGCCTTGCCTGTATTATTGTCGATGGCCACGATACTTGGCTCGTCCAGAACGATCTGGTCGTTCTGGAAGATTACGGTATTTGCCGTTCCGAGGTCCATCGCAATCTCTTGCGTCAAGAATGAAAATGCCATATTTTTTATAAGGTTTTTCTGATTTACATATGAGGGCGTAAAATTACAAAAATTATTATTTTTGTGAAAACTTTTTTAGACATATGGACAGAAAGAAATATTTGATAGTGATGGCGGCCGGCAGCGGCACCAGGATGGGTGCGGATGTACCTAAGCAGTTCATAGAAATAGACGGCAGGGCCATACTTCAGATGACTATAGAGACTTTCATGAAGGCATGTCCGGGCATAACCGTAGTCACAGTCCTTCCGGAAGCCCATATGGCCTATTGGAAGGATTATTGTCTCAGGAGGAATTTCACCTGTCCGCAGATTCTTGTCAAGGGAGGAATCACCCGCTTTCATTCTGTAAGGAACGCTCTGGAAAAGGTCCCTGACAATGCTGTTGTAGCGATACATGACGGAGTAAGGCCGCTCATAACTCCCGACCTGGTGTCAAGAATGTTTGAACTTGCTGAAAATGAACCGGCTCTGATCCCTGTCGTGCCTTGTGTGGATACGATGAAGGTGCTGGAAAAGAAGGACGGAATGCTTGTTCCCGTGCCTGGAGCCTCAGTGGACCGTTCGCTTCTTTATGGAGTCCAGACGCCGCAGGTCTTTCATTCTGAAATCATAAAGGCAGCTTATTCTCTTGCGTATGAGACCTCATTCACTGATGATGCCTCAGTGCTTGAAAAGTATGGAAAAAGCCTCTCCTACGTAATGGGGGAGAGGCTCAATATAAAGTTGACCACGCAGGAGGATCTTGTCCTTGCACGTGCTATTTTGTCTCTTTCTTCTTTTTCTTGACGCTTGCAGAGAAGCTGGTGTTCTGATATTCCTTGACCCATACCTGGCGCTCGATAGCCTGATCGAGTGATATCTGTGTCTCGGTTTGCTGTACATAAGGAATCTTCTGGATTGTGTTCAGAAGCACCTGCATGAGGTGGTCATGGTCAAAGCAATAAATCTTGATGAGAAGATTGTGCTTTCCTGTAACAAAATGACATTCAACTACTTCTGAAATCTTTTTGAATGACTCGATAACCTCAGGGTACTTGTTTGCCTCTGAAAGCGATACGCTTACATATGCACATACGTTAAGGCCGAGAGCCTGCGGCTTCACAAGCAGACGTGAACCGGTTATGACACCGTTCGATTCAAGTCTCTTGACTCTCTGGTGGATGGCTGCTCCGGAAACATTACACTCACGTGCAATTTCCAGGAAAGGCATCCTTGCGTTCTTTACCAGATATGAGAGGATCTTCTGGTCAATCTGGTCGATCTGATAGTTTGACATAGTTCTTACAATTTATAACAATACTGGCTGCGAATATAATCACAAATATTAAAACGTCAACATTTTAGGTTGAAAATTTACATATTTTAAGATTATTTTCGCCGTTTTTTACGTCCTGTAGGTTCTGATGAATCAATAATCTCCTTGCACTTATCTTCTGTAAGCGTTGCAGGATCGGTTCCCTTAGGAATCTTATAGTTTCCGCCGGCATGCTTGATGTACGGACCATAGGCTCCGTTGATCACCTGAATGTCGCTTTCCTTGAATTCGGCAAGGATTCCTCCTGTCTTCTTGTTGAGGCTTTCCTCTATGATGCCTATGCATGATTCAAGGTCGATCTTCAGAGGATCTGTACCTCGTGGAAGGGAGACATTCTTGTCTCCGTACTTCAGATACGGTCCGAAACGGCCCTTGGTACATATGATGTCGATGCCGTTGTGCTGTCCCACGGTACGAGGAAGGTCAAAAAGCTTGAGGGCTTCTTCAAGAGTGATGCTTTCGATAAGCTGTCCGGGAGCCAGGCTCGCATACTGCTTGTTATCACCTTCTCCCTTCTGTACATAAGGTCCATACTGGCCGAAACGTGCAACCAGCGGCTGTCCGTCCTTAGGATCGGTTCCGAGTTCGCGGCTTACGTTGCTGTACTCCTTGCTGCTCAGCGTCTCCTTCACGGAGTCATGGAACGGAGTATAGAATGTGGATATGACATTGTTCCATGAAAGTTCTCCTTCAGCAATCTTGTCGAAGTCCTCCTCCACGTGGGCGGTGAACTTATAGTCGAGGATTGCAGGGAAGTTCTTGACGAGGTAGTCCGTAACGATCATTCCTATGTCCTGAGGAAGGAGTCTGCCCTTCTCGGCACCGACCGTCTCTGATTTCACGGAACTCTTGATCGTTCCGTTCTTCAGGGTGAGGTTGGTTACAGAGTGCTTTTCTCCCGGCTTGTCCCCTTTGACTACATAACCTCTGGCCTTGGTAAGGGTGGTGATGGTAGGTGCATAGGTCGAAGGACGACCGATTTCAAGTTCCTCCAGCTTTCTGATAAGTGAGGCATCCGTATATCTCGAAGGTGCCGCAGTGAATTTGCATGAAGCTGTTATCTCCTTATCAGTCATCATATTGCCTATAGCCATCTCAGGAAGGATGACCATCTCGTCATCCTGTTGAGGGTCGTCGGTGCTTTCGATATAAAGCTTGAGGAAACCGTCGAACAGGATCTCGCTGGCCTGGATGCTGAACTTCTCGGAAGCCTTGTCGGACGCTACCTTGATGTCGGTTCTGAGAACCTTTGCATCAGCCATCTGCGAAGCGACGGTGCGCTTCCAGATAAGATCATAGAGCTTCTTTTCCTGAGGAGTACCCTCGATTTCGGTATTCTCGATATATGTAGGTCTGATTGCCTCATGGGCTTCCTGCGCGCCCTTTACCTTGCCCCACTTGTTTCTTGGCTTCGAATAGTTCTCTCCGAAATTCTCGCAGATGAACTTCTTGGCTGTACCAAGGGCAAGTGCCGAGAGGTTGGTCGAGTCGGTACGCATATATGTGATATAACCGTTCTCATAGAGTTTCTGAGCCACGCTCATTGTCTGGCTTACAGACATCCTGAGCTTTCTTGCAGCCTCCTGCTGGAGGGTGGAAGTCGTGAACGGAGGAGCAGGGAAGCGGTTTCCTTCCTTCTTTTCTATGTCGCTGATCCTGAATGTTGCTCCTATGCATTTCTCAAGGAATGCCTGGGCAGCGTCCATGTCCGGGAATCTTGTGTCGAGGGTTGCCTTCACGACTGTGGATGCTGGGGTGCCTTCCGGATGGAACAGGGCCTCTACCTTATAATACGCCTCGTTGTTGAATGCAAGTATCTCCCTTTCCCTGTCCACGATAAGTCGGAGCGCGACAGACTGTACTCGTCCTGCAGAAAGTTTCGGCTGGATCTTCCTCCAAAGAACCGGAGAAAGTTCGAATCCCACCAGACGGTCGAGTACCCTGCGTGCCTGCTGGGCATTCACGAGATTCATGTCTATCTCACGTGGATTTTCGATGGCACTAAGGATGGCAGGCTTTGTAATTTCCTGGAATACAATACGTTTTGTATTTTCCTTGCTCAGACCTAAGGTCTCGAAGAGATGCCATGAGATCGCTTCTCCCTCGCGGTCGGCATCGGATGCAAGCCAGATTGCAGAAGCTTCCTTTGCTGCTTTCTTGAGTTCGGCCACAACCTTCTTCTTGTCTGCCGGTACTACATATTCCGGTTTGAATCCGTTGTTTATGTCAATGCTCAGTCCGCTTTCATCCAGATCCCTGATATGACCGATGCTGGCTTTTACCGTATAGTCGCTTCCAAGAGCTTTCTTTATCTTGTCGATTTTTCCGGGTGACTCGACAATCACCAGATTTTTTCCTTCCTTCATGCTCTATTCCTCCGTTTTTTCAAAAGAAAGTGCAAAGTAAGCCACTTTTGGGGCAATTTTCCAAATTTTGTTGCTAATTTTGTGAGTTTGATACGCCCTTGCAAGAGGCGTCACCTAAAGGTGACAATTTATAGATGAATACGTTATTTTTACAGATATGACAGACGCGACTAAAAAGAAGATAGTGATGTGGTTCTGGATTCTCTTCGGATCCGGAGTGGCTGCGGTCATGCTGCTTATCCTTGCGGTATGGGTCTTTGCCGACATCCCTTCGTTTGAAGATCTCGAGAATCCTGACAGCAAGCTTGCTACCCAGGTCATAGCCGAAGACGGAGAAATCCTCACTACATTCCATATAGAGAACAGGGCTTACGTAAGCTATGAAGAACTCTCCCCTAATCTGGTCAATGCCGCGGTTGCAACCGAAGACTCCCGTTTCTACAGACATTCGGGAATAGACTTCGAGAGTCTCGCACGAGTACTTGTCAAGACCGTCCTCGGAGGCAGTTCAAGCCAGGGAGGAGGAAGTACCATAACCCAGCAGCTTGCCAAGACCCTCTATCCTCGTGAAAACATGGGCGGCTCCCCGTTCAAGATGGTATGGACCAAGCTCAAGGAGTGGGTGACTGCCGTCAAGCTCGAAAGAAGCTATACCAAGGACGAGATCATGAACATGTACATGAATCAGGTCTTCTTCGGCAGCAATGCATACGGTATCAAGGCCGCGGCCCAGACTTTCTTCAGCAAATCTCCTTCCGACCTTACCGTCGAGGAGGCCGCCACTCTTGTCGGAATGGTCAACAAGCCTACAAGATACAATCCTGCCCTCAATCCTGAAAGGTCTCTCGAAAGAAGGAATCTCGTGATATCCAGAATGGAGCAGAACGGCTTCATCACCAAGGAAGAGCGCGACTCCATCCAGCAGATACCGATTACTCTTTCGTACCAGGTCCAGGACCATAATGCAGGAGTCGGTCCGTATTTCAGGGACATGCTCCGTCGCACGATGAATGCCAAGGAACCTAAGCGTTCATCCTACAATCAGTACGAAGATTATGTCGTGGACTCCCTTCTCTGGGCTGATGATGCCTTCTACGGCTGGTTGAACAAGAACACCAAGGCGGACGGCTCGAAATACAACCTTGACAAGGACGGACTCCGTATCTATACCACCATCAACTACAAGATGCAGAAGTATGCGGAAGAAGCTGTTGCAGAGCATCTTGGAAAGGATCTTCAGAAGACCTTCGACCGCCATGTGAGATGGAACAGGAAGAAGCCTTTCGCAAGCGATGTGGATCCGGATATGATTGACCAGCTCATGAGACAGGCGCGCCGCTGGAGTGACCGCTACCGTATAATGAAGGAAAACGGTGCTTCAGAAAAGGAGATAGTCAAGAGTTTCTCCGAGCCTGTCAAGATGCGTATCTTCTCATGGAACAAGCAGGGCTATGTCGACACTGTGATGACTCCCGACGACTCGATCAGGTACTACAAGGGTCATCTGCGCGCGGCATTCATGGCTATCGAACCTAATACGGGACATATCAAGGCCTATGTCGGCGGCCCGAACTACCGCTATTTCAAATACGACAACGTAAAGCAGGGAAAGCGACAGGTCGGATCGACCATCAAGCCTTTCCTCTATACCCTGGCCATGCAGGAAGGTATGAGCCCGTGCGACAAGGTCGTGAATGTGCCTCAGACCTTCATGGTAGGCGATACTACATGGACCCCTAAGAGTACGGACAACGACGACTGGATCGGTCAGACGGTGACCCTGAAATGGGGACTTACAAAGAGTTCGAACAACATTTCGGCATACCTGATGAAGCAGTACGGACCTGAGGCCATGGTGGAGATGATGAGGAAGATGGGAGTGGGATGCTATCTCGATCCCGTAAATTCCCTCTGCGTGGGTGCTGCCGACATCTCGGTGTTCGACATGGTCGCGGCCTATAACACCTTCCCGTCGAAGGGCGTGTATGTGGAGCCGATATTCGTGACGAGGATCGAGGACAGCATGGGCAATGTGCTCGGCGAATTCAACAACAGCAAGAAGGAGGCTATCAGCGACTATACCGCCTATCTGATGGCGAACCTGATGCAGGGCGTCGTTAACAGCGGTACGGGTATAAGGCTTAGGGCCAAGTACGGTCTCAAGGGCGAGATCGCAGGAAAGACCGGTACGACCAACGACCAGTCCGACGGATGGTTCATCGGATACACTCCGTCCCTGACGGCCGGAGTCTGGGTCGGTGCGGAGGACCGTCAGGTCCATTTCGAGTCCCTCAGTCTAGGAGGAGGATCGAACATGGCTCTTCCTATCTGGGGCATATTCATGCAGAAGGTGCTTGAGGATGGTACATTGGGAGTCTATGAGACTGACCGCTTCATCAAGCCTAAGGGCATAGAGCTCAACCTTGACTGTGACGGCAGTGATGCAGACGCGATGGTAAGCGCGGAAGAAGAGGAGGATTATTTCTTTGAATAAGGACAAGATGATTGAATCAGTAGCAGTAATATATGGAAGCGACTCTTCCGAGTGGGAAGTGTCGGTCAGAAGCGGTGAATTCACCGCTTCGCAGATAGATGGCAGCAGATACGATGTATATGAGATCTTCGCCCGTTTCGGCACATGGTCCCTTGTCGCATACCGCAGGCGCGGTTGCGACAGGGTAGTGATTCCTCAGACGGAGCGTCCTGTGATCGACAAGAGCGACTTTTCTGTTCCGGTAGACGGACAGAAGGTGAAGTTCGACTATGCATACATCATGCAGCATGGAACTCCGGGCGAGAACGGTCTGATGCAGGGCTATCTTGAGATGATAGGTGTGCCGCACAGCGGCTGCGACGCCTTTGTGGCAGCGATCACCTTCGACAAGTTTTCGTGCAAGAGCTACCTGAAGGATGTGGATTTCGTGAAGTGTGCGGATGACATCTTCGTCAGAAAGGGCGAGTCTCTCGAAGGACTTTCCCAGAAGGCTGTGGACAGACTCGGACTTCCGATGTTCGTGAAGCCGACTGACGGAGGCAGCAGCTTCGGAGTGAGCAAGGTTAAGAGGATAGAGGATTTTGACAAGGCTGTCGAGGATGCGTTTGCTGAGGGTAAGACAGTGATGGCTGAAGGGGCCATAGTCGGTCGCGAGCTTACCTGTGCCGTGTATTTCAACGGCAAGGAGAATGTGGCTCTGCCTGTGATAGAGATCATAACTGAGAACGAGTTCTTCGACTATGAGGCCAAGTACAACGGCCATAGCCGCGAGGTCTGTCCGGCTCAGATTCCTGATGCACTTCGTGATGAGATCCAGGCTGTTTCAAAGAAGATATATGCCCATCTGGGATGTGCAGGTCTTGTGCGTGTGGATTACATCGCGTCAGAGGAGGGACTTTATTTTCTTGAGGTCAATACGATTCCGGGCATGACGTCGGCGTCTCTGGTGCCGCAGATGGTCCGTGCGGCCGGTCTTTCAATGACAGATTTCCTTACTACGATCATCGAGAATTCATAGATTGTCGAAAGACTGTGGACTTCATTGGCCCCCTCCCACTTCGTGGGCCCCTCCCCCTACGCGTGGGTGCGAAAATGCCAATTCCGTCCATCAGTCTCTCTCCTTTTATAGATTTGCTGCAATTATCAGTTATGTTGTTGACACAGTTGATAAGGGTTGGAAATGAGGTGGTTTCCCGGATGTATGATGAAAGGGAGGCGAGGGAAATGGTCTTTGCCTTTCTGGAACATCAGCTGGGAATAAAGCGTCATACTCATATCATAGAGCCGGAATATGAGGTCTCGGATGAGGCCGCCTCTACCGCTCTGGCAGCCTTCGACAGGATGGCTGCTGGTGAACCCCTTCAGTACGTCACAGGCGTTGCCGGTTTCTACGGCCGCCGCTTCCGCGTCACCCCCGATGTCCTCATACCCCGTCCCGAAACCGAGATCCTGTGTAGAAGAGTACTGGAAAATAGAACATCTGCCAAATGCTCCGATGGCCCCCTCCCACTCCGTGGGCCCCGACCGGTCCTGCTGCCGCAGGCTGTTCGCTGCAAAAGTCCGCTGGACTGTTTGCCCGGTCGCTCACGACCCCTAGCCGGGGGTGGCAAAATGCCATCTCCGCATACTTGGCAGGATGTTCATGTTTTGGATTTATGTACAGGCAGCGGATGCATAGCCTGGACCTTGGCGCTGGAAATTCCGGGAGCCAAGGTGACGGCAGTCGACATCTCTGACGGTGCTCTTACGGTTGCATCATCACAGGACTTTGCGGAAGAAATCTCCCGCACCGGAGCCATCGCCCCGTCCTTTGTCAAGGCAGACATCCTTGCAGGACCCTCAGCCCTTTCAGACACAGGTGAAGGGACTCTGCCAAGGTACGACATCCTCGTCAGCAACCCTCCTTATGTCATGGACAAGGAAAAGGCCTTGATGCGCCCCAATGTCCTTGACCATGAACCGCATCTTGCCCTCTTTGTCTCTGACGACGATCCTCTGGTCTTCTATCGCGCGATTGCAGACTGGGCCCGGGCTCTTCTCAAGCCCGATGGCTTAGGAATCGTTGAAATCAACGAAGCCTTGGGTCCCCAGACAGCCGCCCTTTTCAGTGAAGCAGGCTTCCGTGATGTCAGTATCCTCACAGACCTCTCCGACCGCAACCGCTTCGTCTCCTTCCGTCGGTAAACATCATTATGCCATCCGGAGTGTGCTGCTAGAGGTGCCTTTTGTTGATTCATATGGAACCTTTCAGATTTCTCGCAGCACTTGCCAGCAGTCCATATGGAGCGTCGGTGAGGGTTTTGCCCAGAACTCGCACCGACGCTCCTGTTTTTGTGGCATATCAGTCAGTTTTGTTTAGCGTGGGTACGAGAAAGCCCCCTTTCTCGCCCTGACGCTTAGAATTGTTTACACAGTCATAGCTACCAACCCATCACCCGTGGAACATCCTGTGGAACAATTTGTTTGATTTTTTATAAAAATCGAACAAATTTTTGACCCAAAATCGCTCTCTGAACGGGTTCAGAGGGCGATTTTTAAATTTATCCGCATACCATTAGTGTATGCGGATAATGCTTTTGAACTTTGCTGAATAAGAATATGTTGTATTTTAATATAACTTTTTATATGTTTGCAAAGAAAAAGATAGTCGCTTTCAAACATTATTATCAGGAGTTTATGGAAAAGCTTACTGATGATGAGAGAAGTAAGATACGAAGAGCATTATTGTTGCTTGAAACGGAAGAGAAGATACCGTACCATTACATAAAATACATACGCGATGGGATATACGAATTTCGGGTGACATATAGGACTTTAGAATTTCGAATAATGCATATGTACGATGGAAACAGGGTGATAATTCTGCTTAATTGCTTTTGTAAGAAAACTCAAAAGACACCGCATAAAGAAATAGAGAAAGCATTACGATTAAAGAAGGAATATTATGAAACATATGGAAAATGACATATTGTATGATGTGAGTGCAGAACTGGAGCGTGAATTCGGACCGGAAGATAGTGTTGAGAGAAATGCTGCAGTTGAGAGAGCCTGGGAAGAGTATAATGCTCAAGTTCTTCTGGATGCAAGGAAAGAAGCAAATATGACCCAAGAGGAAGTTGCTAGGAAGATAGGTGCCAGCAAGGGATATATATCAAGACTTGAAAGGGGACTTGTAATCCCAACTGTGGCTACACTATACAGACTGATGGCAGCAATGGGACTCCGTATTGTCTTTGTTCCCAAAAATGCATATAGAGTCCATGATGCTGATCCGGGGCAGAAGCGGTTGAAGACCTGATATGCCCCGAAGGTTCAGGATTATAATTGAAGTATTATACCTAATAAGCCGTTGAGCGGGAAAGGGGCCTTCCAGGGCCAATTTCCCGCTCAACGGCATCTTTTAGGACCCCGATGAGCGGCTCAGCGTGCCTCAGGTGCTGATTTTCCGCTCAACGTCTTGCAGCAGTAGAATCACCTGATAAACTTCCGATATAAAGTCCCTCAGCCTTATCATTGATACAGTTAGCTACCACCCCCTGCTGTGGAACAATTCGTGGAACAATTTGTTTGATTTTTTATAAAAATCGAACAAATTTTTGACCCGAAATCGCCCTCTGAATCGCTTCAGAGGGCGATTTTTAAATTTATCCGCATACATTTTCGGTATGCGGATAATACTTCGGACCTTTGCCTCAGATAAATTTTGAGGCGTATGAAAAGAAGAATCCTTACAGTTTTAGCTATGACGGCCGTTCTTGCCGCAGCATGTGAAATTACAGATAACAGGATACCTGGGGTTCCTGACGAAGAACAGATTTCAGTCCGTCTGGATGAGGTGGCCGGAATACTTGCCATGCTGCCTATACATGATTCCCATATGGGAGAGGTACATGATGCAGTTTCATCATCTTCGGACAACGGATATGATGAAGAATATACTATGAGGCAGCTTTTCATCAATCCCGGCTCGGGGGTGGGCGACAAGGAATCAAAGTCCGGAAAGTCCTACGACGAGCCGTTATGGAAACTCATAGATGATCAGGTAAGGTCAATGTCTGCTACAAAGTCCCTTTCCATGGACCCGGATAAGTTCCTGCAGGCTTTGACAGAATCCGATATACAGATATACTGGCCGTTTTCAGAAGACTGGGACGGCGAGTCCATGCCCGTGATAACATTCGATCCGGAGGATGGGGCAGAAGTTAATACCGGTTATAAACTTGTGGTTGAAGATGATGGTTCCCGCCGTGTGGAGGAAGTTTTGGTAGATGAGGAGATGGCGTCGGAAGTGCCTGTCTGGGTCGTCAATAGGAATGACGATGCCGGCTACACTTCTCTTGAGATGTTGAGGAGGGAAGATCCGGACTGGGGAGAAGGAGGCGGTACCATCATTGTCAATCCAAATCCCACCAAATCCTCAAAAGGACTCAGAACCTTGATCCTGAAGGAATTTACCATGAACAGGAACTATGATTCATGGTTTGCCGGCGCTTCGGAGTTCTTCGTGAAGATCGGCTACATGGAGGATTTCAATGCCTCGACGGAGGCAGAACTCAGACTGTACAGTCCCATGGTTACTGACTTCATGATAGTGGTCAAGAGGAATCAGGTGGGTATTCCTCAGAATTTCAACGCCATACTGATGTCTGATTGGTCCGAGAAGGCGGATGCATGCGCGTTCATGATAACCGAAGATGACGGTGGAACCCGCACCGAATGGGTGAGCAAGGCCAAGGTCTTTGTTGAGGGAAAGAGTTATGGCGTCGAGATAACCCTGCCTCTGAATGTCAGGGACGATATCGTATGGCGCGGAAAACTTGCGTATGAGTGGTTCGAAGAGTGCGAACAACAGGCCTGGCCGTTCGGTGATGTAGACCTCACCTTCGAGATAGTGGAAAACTAGGCTTCGGAAAGGGTCATTTCGCAGTTTCTGCAGTCGAAACGAAGTACGAATCTCTGTCCGTTGTTCAGGAGATACAAAGGCCCGCCTTCCCTGCATCCGTGATGTTTAGGACATAATCCGAGTTCATATCTGACGCAGTACCGGGTTCTCATGAGTTCGGCTCCATCGGTGTGACAAAGTTCATATGCAGGCTGGACAGACTCCGCTCCGCATGAAAGATAGACGCCTTCTGCCAGACGGTTAGATATATTGTTTTTGTAACTGGTCTTCTTTTGAGGGAAAAGACATCTGCTTTTGTCCGTAATCTCGATTTTTCTCAAGAGAAGATCTTTTCCGTTGCATGGGATTGCGTCCAGTTTTTCGGAGAGATCCCTTCTGATGGAGTTGAGGAATGATGCGCTCATGAACGGAAGGATAGTGTGAGAACTGGTCCGGACAGCCTTGAAGGAATAGATTCCGGTATTCTTGCCGATCTGGCTTGAGACCATCTCCTGCATCCTTTCCTGGTTGTTGGCTTCCTGATTGCCGGCATCGTATGATGCAGTAATCCTGCGGCCGTCTTCGCTGGAGGCAGATGCTCTTACGATCCAGCGATCGTCATTGCGGTCAAAGTCCAGAGTTACCCTGACATCCAGCATCCTTGTACATGCATTTCTGTCAAGTTCCTTCTCAAATGAGGCGTTGATGTTCCTGTACAGCGTTGCTCCCGAGTATATCTCCTCGACCGGTCTGGTCTTTATGGTATTGCCTTCGCAGACATCTCCCCTGAAGCCGCATACGTCACCATTCCTTGCCACGAATGAGAATCCGTCTCCATTGTTCAGGCTGATACCCTTCTGTGACAGCTCTACGGTAAGAACAGATCTGTCACGGTTCAGACCTGATATCCTTCCCACCTCTTCTCCCATTGACTTTGCGGCATCCATCGAGGCCCACTTCCCCCTGCATCCGTCAAGGAAAAGCTGGGTGTAGCCTCTGTTGAAGGTCTTGGCTGTATCAGGTACGAACCCGCCTCGAACGGAACCGAACGAACCTCTCTCATATAGCTCAGGATGTTTTGCTGCAAGAGTGTCAAGGGCTATGGAATAATCCCTCACCACATTCTTTACATATGATGCGTTCTTCAGACGTCCTTCGATCTTGAAGGATGAAATTCCTGCCTCGGCAAGCTCCTCCAATCTGTCACGCAGATTGTAGTCCTTGAGGGACAGGAGGGCCTTGTCCTTGACCAGAACCCTTCCTGAAGCGTCCATGAGGTCATATCTTGAACGGCAGGCCTGGACGCATGCACCTCTGTTGGCGCTTCGTCCGGCTATCTTTTCCGAAAGATAGCACTGTCCGCTGTAGCATACGCAAAGGGCTCCGTGAACAAAGAATTCCAGCTCGCAGGTCACGGCATTGCGGATGGCCCGTATCTGGTCAAGCGAGAGCTCCCGTTCGAGGATAAGCCTCGAGAAACCAAGACTTTCCAGAAATACCGCCTGTTCAGGTGTCCTTATCGCGCACTGGGTCGAGGCATGAAGCGGAATACGGATATTTTCCCTTATGTCTCCAAATCCGCTGCCTGCCATTTCCAGTATCGCCATATCCTGTATGATCAGAGCGTCAGCTCCGGCTTCCTGAACTTCAATCATCTGCCTGTAGGCTGCCTCAAGTTCCTCGTCATAAATGATGGTATTCAATGCCACGAATATCCGGACACCGAAACGATGGGCATATGTGCACAGCCGCCGTATGTCTTCGATGGAATTGCCGGCAGCCTGTCTTGCTCCGAACTGCGGACCGGCTATATACACAGCATCGGCACCGCAGTCAATTGCTGCGATGCCGACCTGTACATCTCTTGCCGGAGCAAGCAGTTCAAGCTGTTTCATCAAGTATTAGAGAGTCTTGAGCTGCTCCTGTGCTGACGGACCGTACTGAGGGTCAGTAGATACTGCCTGATAGTACTCCTTAGCCTTCTCCTTGTTTCCAGCCTGCTGATAGAGAGCCGCGATGGTGAACTTCACACCAGCTGCATCCTTGGCGTTAGGGCTGAGTTCAAGGTACTTCTCGTAGTTTGCGATGCACTCATCGTTCTTTCCGAGCTGCTGGTTTGCACCAGCTGCAAAACGATATGCATTGGCGTTCTCAAGGTACTGGTTTGACTTTGCTGCGTAGTCGATAACTTCCTGATACTTCTTAGCCTTGTTGGAAGCCTGAGCAAGCTTCACGTACATGTTTGAAAGCTGCTTGTTAGCGTTCTTCTCCTGTCCGTTGGCAGCAGCCTGAACATATGCAGCTTCAGCCTCAGCAACCTTGTTCTGCTGCTGGAGAGCCTGTCCGAGACGGAATGCGGCCATACCGTTTGTAGCATCGAGTTCGAGAGCCTTCTTGTAAGCAGCCTCAGCCTCAGGGAAGCTCTTTGCCTGAAGGAAGTCGTTACCCTTGGAAACATATACCTGCGGCATGAGTTCGTTTGCGTCAGCAGTAACGTCAGCATTCTCATACTTGCCGGCAGCCTCGATAGCCTTGTTGAGCTGCTCTACAGCTGCATCATAATTCTTGGCCTTGATCTGGTCCTTAGCTGTTGAAAGGTAAACTGCAGGGATGATGTTGCGGCAGTTTGTTGCAACGTCGATGCCCTCGTCTCCAAGAGCCTCTGCCATCTCGAGTGCAGTCTGGAAATATCCGATTGCAGCCTCATTGTTGCCCATCTGGAGCTCCATAGCACCATTGTTGTAATTTTCGGTTGCCTCATTGATGTCCTGTGCGAACACCACGCCTGCCGAAAGAACGGCAGCTGTAAACAAAAGGAAAATCTTCTTCATAATATTCATGTGTAATTAATAATTATTCATGTAAATAGGCATAGATGCGCAAAAATAGAAAAAAAAAGTCGTATTTTTGCAAAAGATATATTTTTTATGATTAAAACGCTGATCAAGTCAGTACTTTGTGCATTGGTCGGGTTGATTCCTGCAATAATTGTACCTGCCCAGAATCTTCCGATTCTTGCTCCGGATAAGGCGATAAAGACAGGTACGCTCCCCAATGGTACAAGCTATTACATAGTGTCCAATCCCTCAGTAAAGGGGTTGGTTGATTTTGCTTTGGTGCAGAAGACGGGAACCGAAAACATTCCGGATACTGCCTCGTACAGGGCTGTATCTGAGGCGAGAAACACACTGGCCCATGAATTCTTTACTTCTCACGGAGTGACACCGGGAAGAGACGGATTCGTCAAGGTAAAGGATAATTCGACGGAATTCCGTTTCAATGATGTCCTTGTTTCCAAGCCTGAAATACTTGACTCCGCCCTGCTTGCCCTTCTTGGAATGGTTGACAGGATTACCGGCAGTGAGGATGAGTTTGTGCGCAGGTGGTATGCTCCGTCCGATCAGGCGGTTATCATAGCTGGAGATGTCGATGCGGCATCGGTTGCGGAAAAGCTCAAGATGATATCATATATGACTCCGGCAGCGCCATCTTCTCCCAGACAGGAATACGTATGGGAGGAAAGCGGACCGGAATATCTGAAGCAGAGGGATTCTGTCCGCAATCTGGCATCCCTGACGCTTACATGGCGTTCTGCCAGGACTCCGAGAAACTACATGAATACCATTCAGCCTGTCATATATGAAATGTATCTTGCCGAGCTTGGAATGATTTCAAAGGAGTACATAGGAGAATCATTGAAGGATAAGGGCATACCTTACGCAGACATTACCTCCACTCATGCCACTAGTCTTCAGACTTCCGGAGACGAAGCCTTTTCCATAGGGGTTCATGTGGCACATGAGGATTTTCCGGAAACAGTAAAGACCGTTTCCGGAATCATGAGTGCGATTGATGCCGGACATACGGATATTCGCGATCTTTCCAGAATACATCAGGTATGTATGGATCATCTCCGCGAAACCTCTCTTGAGCCGGTATTTACGAATTCGGAATATGTGGATCGTTGTGTGATGTCCTTTCTTTACAATGGAAGTCTTGCTACATTGAAGACGAAATACGATTTTCTTGCCGGTCGTCAGGTGCCTGATACGACAGACCTACGGCTTTTCAACAATATTTCCTCAGCCCTGCTGGATCCGGAGAAGAACATGACGGTTTCGTATGTATCCCAAATGAGCGAGGAAGAGTTGAGGACTGTGTTCGAAACAGCATGGAAATCACCTGCTGAGTTCCATGCTGCACCTGAAATGGCAGAGGAAGAGGCTTTCCTTCAGCATGTGAGCCCGGACGTCAAGATGAAGATACGCACGGAGAAGGTCGATCACATGTCGAAGGGAAAGGAATGGACTTTTGCCAACGGATTCAAGGTGGTGTTCAAGAATATGCCGACGGGTGGAAGAATATTCTACAACCTTGCCTTGAACGGAGGTTTCGGATCGATAGATGGTCTGGAGAAAGGAGAGGGAGGCTATATTTCCGATTACTTCATGCTCAGCAGGATATTTGACATGCCGGCAAAGGATTTCCTGGATATGCTGGCCTCCGAAGGAATGTCCATGGATGTACATGTGAACCTGAATGCGATGATGTTGAGCGGTTCGGCTGACAGCGACAAGCATGACCTGATGCTTAAGTCACTGCTTGCTGTGATGAACGGCAGAAGAGCTGATGATGAGGCTGTCAGATATTATGAGTCGGGAGAAGGTCTGCGTAACGAAATGAGAAAGGGAACTTCTGCCGAGGTGATTGCCAAGGTGAATGACCTTATGTGCCCTGATTTCAGACATGTGTCCTATAAAATGCTTGAATCATTGTCTCCTGACCTTTCTGATCGGGCTGAAAGATTTTTCATGGACCAGAGTGCAAAGGCAAATGACGGAGTCCTGATAATAGTCGGGGATATCGATGAGGATGTGCTGAAGAAATCGCTGGTCGCTCATGTCGGAGGCTTTGCTGTCAGGAATACGTCATTCAGGCGTCCTCTTGTGCGGTACCAGCCTGCATCAGGGTGGTCGACATATACCGTTGACGGAGAAGGCAACAGCGTTGACATAGCCTTGTCGGTTCCTCTTGCTCTTACCACGGATACGTTCATGGCTGCAGAGGTCGCTGCAATGATACTGAAGAAGGCTCTGTCCGATGCCTTGTCAGAGACAGGAATGTTCGTGTCCCTGTCACATGAATGTAGGATATATCCTAATGAACGGATCAACTTCCATATATCTCTGAATGAGATTTCTCCTGACGGTTTTGCCTCTGATGTCGTCCATTCCGGCCCGATCGAGGCCCTTTCCATTGCCCGTAGCGTATTGTCAGGAGTAGGAGGCTATGATGTCAGGTCAGAGGATGTGGAGGCCTTCAAGGCACAGCTGAAGGATGCTTTGACCCTGGAGATGAAGGTGCCGTTCTACTGGCTGAATGTCATATCCAGAAGACATCTGGCAGGAAAGGATTTCACTACAGGATATGAGGCCCGCATAAAGTCTGTTACTGTGGACAAGGTGAAGGCCATACTTTCGGCAATGAACGACGGAACAAGAGTTGAGTATATCGTAACAAAGAAATAGACATGTATCACGGAACCATAATAGAGATAGATGACTGTCTCGTATCAGAGGAGATTCTGACGGAATATTTTGCATGTGATTATGAAAAATGCAAGGGATGCTGCTGTGTGATCGGTGACAGCGGTGCTCCAATGGAGGAGTGTGAAGCCGAGGCTATAGAGAAGAACTATCACATTTTTTCTCCGATCATGTCGGAGGAGGGGCGTGAGGCTGTCCGGAAGAAGGGGTTCTATGAAATAGACATGGACGGGGACATGGTGACTCCTCTGGTGCCGGGCAGCGAGGAGTGTGCATATACGCTCTTCGACGAGGACGGCAACTGCTTCTGTTCGATGGAAAGGTGCTGGTTCCAGGGCAAGGGAGATTTCCGCAAGCCGATATCATGCTGGCTCTATCCTATACGCATCACCCAGCTCCGCAACGGCATGAGGGCGTTGAACCTCCACAGGTGGCATATCTGCCAGGATGCATTCGCAAAGGGCAAGAAAG
This sequence comes from Bacteroidales bacterium, assembly GCA_015060385.1. Lineage (GTDB taxonomy): Bacteria > Bacteroidota > Bacteroidia > Bacteroidales > UBA932 > Cryptobacteroides. Next base: position 15,148 of record SUYO01000012.1, on the reverse strand, counting down.
AAAAGATCCGCGTATATGAATTCCTGCGCGAACCTATTGAGCGTTATTTCGGAGAAGACTTCTATTCAGCCTTGTCTGAAGCTGCCAGAATGTTGGATTCCAATCCGGTAGCATAGAGGAAGACATCTTTTCTGAGACCATCGAGAACGAAGCCTTCTTCAGTCTTGCTGAGAGTTATGCGGTCTTCGCACATCTTGGTGATTCTTCCGATGGCATCCCTGCGTCTGAATGAGATCGAATCGGCGGTTTCAGATTCTACCTTGAAAGGCTTTTCGCGGAAGTATGCCTTGGCGACACTTCTTACGCTTTCCCAGTCGGCTTCAGTTTCCAGCTTTCTTCTTACGAATCCGAACTTGGGGTATACCGCTGCAACAATTGCGAAGAATACAGCTATCTTCCAGAGGGAATTGTATCCGTCCTCGAAGATAGTTTCGATATTGCCTTCTACTGCCCCTATCAGGACAAGGGCCAGAATGATGGCTGTGGTGAGGAACGCGAAATAGAAAAAGTATTTGATTGCTCTGATGATATATTTCATGGCTTTATATTTGTGGGACTACAAATATAAGAAGAATCAACGATTATTTGCTATATTTGCATCCGTTATATTGTCATCCTGAGCATAGCGAAGGATCTTTAAACAGTAAATAAAACACAAGGTTCATATTATGGAAAATAACACTCTGAAAAAAATCATGTATGCACTGATCGCTGTAGCCGTGCTTCTTGCAGGTGCCCTTGCATACATCTGGTATCAGAAAACCACCCTGGTAAACGAACTCACAATAGATAAGGAAGAACTTACAGCTCAGATGATAGAGCTACAGAATGATTATGCGACACTATCTTCTGACTATGATTCGATAAACTCACAGCTCGATTCTTCAAGAGAGGAAGTTTCCCAGCTCATAGAAAGGATCCAGAAGACGGAAGCTACCAACAGGAGCAAGATGCGTCAGTACGAGAAGGAACTCGGAACCCTCAGAAGCATCATGAGGAACTATATCGTCCAGATCGACTCCCTCAATACCCTCAACAAGAAACTTACTGCAGATGCAGCTGCAGCACGTCGTGAAGCTGCTGAGAGCAGGAAGAGAGAGGAAGAACTCAACAAGACTGTCGAGAGCCTTTCAGGTCAGGTTGCCGCTGGTTCGGTGATCAAGGCCCGCGGCATCAGGATCGAGGCCTACAATGCTTCAGACAAGGTTACAGACAGAAGCAGCAGGGTAGTGAGACTTCTCACCTCGCTCAGCCTTGTGGAGAATGATCTGGCACCTAAGGGACCTGTCAGAATCTACATCAGGGTAAAGGGTCCGGACGGAATCCTCCTTACGAACAGTACCCAGAGGACATTCGAGGTAGATGGCGAGCCTATGATCTGCTCGGCATCACGCGAAGTTGATTATCAGGGCAAGGAGGTAGACCTCAGCATCTACCTTAACGATATCCCTGAATATGTGAAGGGAATCTATACTGTCGAGGCTTATACAGAGCAGACTCTGCTCGGTTCTGCGGAACTCATGCTCCGATAGCCGTGATCTACGTCCACATACCTTTCTGCAGAAGTTTCTGTACATATTGTGACTTCTATTCGGAAGTCGCTGCAAAATGTCGCGGTGCAGAAGATGCCTGCAACCAGGAAGCTATGTTCGGAAGGTTTGCAGATGCTCTCTGCAAGGAGATAAGGCATCGCGCGGATGAGATTTCAGATGAAGTAAATACATTGTACATAGGAGGCGGCACCCCATCGGTGCTGCCTCTTCATGTCTTAAAGCGTGTCCTTGACGCATTGAAAGAGACCGGGCATGGAGGACCGTACGACGAATTCACTGTCGAGGTCAATCCCGAAGACATCGTCGACAAGGGAGAGGACTATATCAGGGGGCTGATGGAGCTTGGCGTGAGCCGCATAAGCATGGGAGTCCAGTCTTTTGATGACAGTATCCTCAGGTTCATGAACCGCAGACATGATGCGGCAACAGCACGCAGAGCCTATGCCATGCTCGAGTCTGCCGGAATCAGCAACATCAGCATAGACCTGATCTTCGGTCTTCCTCAGCTCTCGGACGACCAATGGAAGCAAACCTTGGATTCGGCGTTGCATATTTCTTCGAAAGGAGGCCCCCCTCAGCATATTTCTTCCTATCAGCTTTCTGTCGAGCCGGGAAGCATGCTGGCAAAGCTTGTCGAACGTGGAAAGTGGCAGGAAGCTTCCGAGGAACTCTGCGAACGTCAGTACAGGCTGCTTTGCCAGGCGTTGCACGAAGCTGGCTACCGCCACTACGAAATATCCAATTTCGCCCTACCCGGTTTCGAAGCCAGGCATAACTCCGCCTACTGGCGTCATATTCCTTATGCCGGCTTTGGTCCAGCTGCTCATAGTTTGAGGGTATGCTCCCAAACCCTGTGTGCTCCAGTGGCCCCCTCCCACCAGTGGGCCCCGTCCGGTCCTGCTACCGCAGGCTGTTCGCTGCAAAAGTCCACCGGACCATTTGCTTATCTCTCGAGAGGGTGGGAAAATGCCACTTCCTCACTTCAGGCTCCGGGAGATGACAATTCAAAAATGCTTCGTTACATCCGTCAATGGAACGACCCTGACCTGCAGAAGTATATGGAGGACCCGACGGGAATCATGGACGGCGAAGATCTGACAGAGGAACAGGTCGTCATGGAACGGGTCATGCTTGCCCTCCGTACCTGCGACGGCATGGAGGAAGAATACCTCCGCGCGCACTGCAATCCGGTCCGCATTGATCAGGCCCTCGCCTCAGGAGACCTTGTCCGTATTCCGGCCAGCCCAGGTACTCCAGAACCTGACAGTCCCGGAACACCAGGCCATACGGTTACTGAACCTGACAGTCCCGGAACATCAGGCCATACGGTTACTGAACCTGACAGTCCCGGAACACTAGGCCCTACGGTTACTGAACCTGCAGGCCCGTGCTCGCGCCTGCGGATCCCCGAAGACCGTTTTTTCGTCTCGGATATGATAATAGCCGATTTAATATGATTAGCCTAACCTTCAGATAATCACCGACTTACCCTATAAGCCCGACGCCCCGGGGCGGCAGGCTTATTAGCTAAATAATTGATAATAAACAAGATAACCAATATAAGCCATGTCAAACATCCACGCAGAAAGAATAGCAGCCCTCAGGGCGGTAATGGAAAGGAACGGCTGGGACGCTGTGACAATCAGCGGCTCCGACCCCCACAGCAGCGAATATCCTGCACCAAGATGGCAGCAGGTCAGATGGCTCAGCGGATTTACCGGAGAAGCCGGTGACCTTGTGATAACAATGGACCATGCCGGTCTCTGGACAGATTCCAGATACTTCATCCAGGCCCTGACCCAGCTTGAAGAGACCGGTATCGAACTCCACAAGACACGTATGCCGGACAGCGTGAGCATTCCGCAGTGGCTTTCCGACAAGGCAAGGACAGTCGCTCTTGACGGTCTCTGCTGGAATGTCGATGCCGTAAAGGAAATCGAGGAAGCCCTTGGAGAAGGTGGTCTGGTCGTGGATCTTCCCGACATGCTTGAGGAACTCTGGGAAGGACGGCCTCAGATTCCGATGACCCCGATAACCACCCTCGATGTGGAGACCTTCGGCGGTACTCCGCGCTCGGAAAAGATATCATGGCTCAGGAAATGGATGCTTCTTCAGGGAGTCGACCGTGTCCTCCTCACTTCGCTCGATGAGATCGCCTGGCTTCTCAATGTCAGGGGTAACGACATCGAATACAATCCTCTGGTCATCTCCTATCTCCTCGTATCGCAGGACAGCGTCAGGTGGTTTGTCCGGAAGGGAGTCCATGATGATCCTGACACTCAGGACAGCTTCAGCGAGCTGGAGATGGACGGTGTCATAGTCGATGACTACGATGCGGTCTTCTTCGCCCTTTCGGACTTCAGCGACGAGCAGTCGCCGGTGACCCTATTTGCCGACCCTTCGACTCTCAACCACCATATTCACGAATATATCCGTGACTCATATCCGGCCGACAGGATCGTATTCGGCACATCCCCTGTGATCCTCGAGAAGTCGGTCAGGATCCCTTCTGAGATCGAACACATGCGCCAGACCTTCATCGATGACGGTGTGGCCATGGAATGTTTCATCCATTGGCTTGAGACGGAGGTCGCATCCGGAAGGGAAGTCGATGAATGGGAGGCTTCCGAGAAACTGACATGGTTCCGTTCGCAGATCCCCGGATACCGCGGCAACAGTTTCGAAAACATCTCGGCCTATGGACCAGGCGGTGCCCTTCCGCATTATCTGACCCCGAAGGAAGGCTCAGCCCTCATCCGTCCGCACGGCCTGTATCTCGTCGATTCGGGCGGACAGTACCTTACCGGCACGACCGACATCACCCGCACCATCCCGCTGGGTCCATGTACCGACCTCGAAAAGGAGGACTATACCCTTGTGCTGAAAGGAATGATCGACCTGTCCATGGCCATCTTCCCTCGCGGAACGGCCGGCTGCCAGATCGATGCCATCGCCCGCATGCCGCTCTGGAAGGCAAGACGTAATTTCGGACATGGTACCGGCCACGGCGTCGGATACTACCTCTGTGTACACGAAGGTCCTCAGTCCATAAGATACCAGTACAACCCTCAGCCTCTCCTTCCGGGCATGGTGACATCAAACGAACCTGCCCTCTACCGCGAAGGAATGCACGGTGTGCGTCATGAGAACCTCATCCTTTGCCGCGAAGAAGGTATTTCCGAATTCGGTGACTGGATCGGTTTCGAGACGCTTACCTTATGCCATTTCGACACATCGGCCGTCATTCCTGAACTCCTCGGTCCCGAGGCCCTGGGCTGGCTGAACGAATACAACGAAAGGGTTTACCGTACATTGGCTCCGCTCCTTCCTACAGAGGTTGCAGCCTGGCTCCGTACCAAGACCCTTCCGGTCTGATTCTGCGTGACGCGCAAAAAAAAATGGCATCCGACGACAGCCGGATGCCATTTTTTATATATGCGATGTCTTTTAGAGAACGCTGCCAGGGATAACGCCGTTTGCAACGAGGCAAGCGACAACTGCAGTAATTGAAAGGCATACTACAAGAAGAGTTGCAAAGACATTACCGATGCACATGAGTCTCTTCTCCCAGTTCTTGTTGCTGAGTCCCACGCTTTGGAATGCGCTCCAGAAACCGTGAGTAAGGTGGAACCAGAGGGCTACGAACCATACGATATAGATAGCTACCATCCACCAGTTGCCGAATGTGAGCTCCATGAGGGCGTAAACTGATTCAGGAGCAACGTGCTCACCCTTGAACCACTCTACATACTGCATCTCAGCCCAGAAGTGTGACATATGGAATATAGCGAATCCGAGTACGATCACTCCGAGAACAAGCATGTTCTTTGCTGCCCATGACTCAGCCTTTGTCTTGTTTGCAACAGCATAGCGCTCAGTACCACGTGCCTTGTAGTTTCCGTAAGTAAGGATGAAGGCATAGACGATATGTACAAAGAAGCCTGCAGCAAGGATAGGAACCATGATGTCGATTACAGGAGTTGCCATGAACCAGCATCCGCCGGCATACCATCCCTCTCCTGCAGGAAGACCCCAGGTGCCCTTGAACGCATCAACGACTGCGAAGAAGTTGATTGTTGTGTGAAGAAGAAGGAAAAGGATGAGGAACAGACCGCTTATACTCATGATAAGCTTCTTGGTAATTGATGAAAGTGCCATAATAGTTTTATAATCTGTTTAGTTAATATTCAGTCAGAATACGCCGTTAGGCTGTGCAAAGATATATTCTTTCTTGGAAGTTTCATAATAATTCGATACTTTTGTTTGCTGTAAAACAAGAAACATCATTGATTATGGGCACATATAAACGCGTTCTTTTGAAATTGAGCGGCGAGAGCCTTGGAGGCCCTGCCGGCAAAGGTATTGACGAAAACTGGCTTGCCGCTTATGCGGAAGAGGTGGCTGAGGCTGTCAAGAACGGTCTCCAGGTCGCTATCGTCATCGGTGGAGGAAACATTTTCCGTGGTCTTCAGGGCGTAGGAAAGGGATTTGACAGAGTTAACGGCGACAAGATGGGAATGCTTGCGACCGTGATCAACTCTCTCGGTCTTGCAATGGCCATCAGAAGTGCAGGAGTCGAGGCGGAAGTCTTCACGGCTACCCCTATGATGCCCGTTGCACGTTACTATATGAGGGATGACGCTGTCGCTGTGATGGAGAAAGGCGGAGTAGCCCTTATCGCAGGAGGTACGGGAAACCCTTACTTCACGACTGATTCAGGCGCTGCCCTCCGTGCCCTTGAAATCGGAGCTGACGCCCTTCTCAAGGGAACAAGAGTGGACGGAGTCTATACGGCTGACCCTGAAAAGGATCCAGCTGCTGTAAAGTATGAGGAACTCAGCTTCGACAAGGCCATAGAGGACCGTCTCAAGGTCATGGACCAGACAGCTTTCGCTCTCTGCCGCGAAGGCAACATGCCGATCATCGTCTTCGATATGAATCAGAAGGGCAATCTTACCAAGCTTGTCAAGGGCGAGAAGGTCGGTACGCTGGTACATGTATAGATGTAGGACAGACCGTCATGACGGCGTGAATCGTCATTCCCGACCTGATCGGGAATCTTAACAATAGAAATTTTAAAACAACCGATATTATGATTACTAGAGCTAAAGAAATTCTCTCAGGCGCAAAGGGCAAGATGTCCAATGCAGTCACCCACCTCGACGAGGAACTCAAGACATACCGTGCCGGCAAGGCAAACCCTATGGTGTTCAACAATGTGATGGTGGACTACTACGGCAGCCCTACACCGATCCCGCAGGTCGCTTCTGTCACTACTCCTGACGCAAAGACCCTCATGCTCCAGCCATGGGAGAAGAAGATGATCGGCCCTATCGAGAAGGCAATCATCGATGCAAACCTCGGACTTACCCCTTCAAACAACGGTGAGAGCATCCGCTGTACTGTTCCTGCCCTTACTGAAGAGCGTCGTAAGGAACTCCTCAAGAAGGCAAAGGCAGCTGGTGAGAATGCAAAGGTAAGCGTCCGCAACGCACGTCGTGACGCTATCGAGCTTCTCAAGAAGGCAAACAAGGAAGGTATGCCTGAAGACCTCCAGAAGGAGTACGAGCAGCTTGTCCAGAAGGAGACTGACGCCTTCACAAAGAAACTGGACGAACTCGTAGTTGCCAAGGAAAAGGAAATGATGACTGTGTAGTCATCAACAAAGTCAGGTCTCTTTGACCGATTTACAAATTAAATTTTCTATATTTGTATCCAGTTATGGGAACTTATCGATTTAACAGCTTCGGTTTTTATTATTTCTATTTCCAGAAAAGGTAATGGACCGGGCGCTGTTTGTCGAATAATATAGAAACATATTATGCTGTCCGGTATTTGCCGGACAGCATTTTTATTGGTCCGTCCACAAAACGGCACGTATTTGTGGACGGAGATAGGAAAAAGCAGATGCCGTCCACAAAAATGACCGTTTTTGCGGACGGACATACAAGAAAGAGTATGAGCAAAAGAGTAGCGATTCAAGGAATCAAGGGATGCTTCCACGAGCAGGCGGCATACAGGTTTTACGAAGGTCAGGGACTTCCTAAGCCGGAGGTCGTGGAATGCTCTTCGTTTGTGGAACTTTACAGTAGGATGGATGAAGGAAAGGCGGATGCAGCCATCATGGCTATAGAAAACACCGTTTCAGGCGGACTCCTTCCTAACTTCGAGCTCCTGCGTAAATATGACCGCAAGATCAAGGGAGAGGTGTTCCTGCGTATCAAGCAGAATCTGATGACACTTCCGGGACAGAAGATCGAGGACCTGCACGAAGTAAGGTCCCATTACATGGCCATAAACCAGACACGTCCTTATTTTGACGAGTATCCATGGATACGTCTGGTCGAGTACGGCGACACCGCCAAGAGTGCGGCAGACATCGTGAAGGAAGGAGTCAGGGGAGTCGGAGCCATAGCCTCGGACCTCGCGGCCGAGATCTATGGCCTCGAAGTGATAGCCGAAGGCATCGAGACCTACAAGCAGAACTTCACAAGGTTCCTTATCCTGGACGACTCCATCGAGGTCGACAAGACAAGGATCAACAAGGCATCCATGTGCTTCACCCTGCCCCACAAGCCGGGTTCCCTCACCCATGTCCTGACTATACTCTCGTTCTACGACATGAACCTTACGAGAATACAGTCCCTCCCTATCCCGGGTCAGGAATGGCAGTATTTCTTCTATGTGGACATAAAGTTTGAAGATTACGCCAGATATGAGCAGGCGATTTCTGCGGTGAAGCCGCTGATGACAGACCTGAACGTTCTTGGAGAATATGAAGCAGCGGTTTAAGATATGAATATAGGTATCATAGGACTCGGCCTCATAGGAGGCTCGATGGCGATAGACCTCAGAAGGAAGGGCTGCGCCTCCCGGATCTTAGGTGTCGAAAATGACCCTGTAAATGCATCGGCGGCCGAGCATATCGGTCTGGTCGACTCTGTCGTCACGCTGGAGGAATGCGTCGGAAAAAGTGATGTGATCATTGTTTCCGTGCCTGTAGGAGCGGCACTGAAGATCGTGCCGAAGGTTCTGGACATAATGGCGGACCTGTACCCGGAAGGCGGGTGCGGCAAGGTGCTGATGGATGTCTGTTCGACCAAGGAAAGTCTTGCGGAAGCGGTGAAATACCACCCGATGCGAAAGAACTATGTCGCCTCGCATCCGATGTCGGGAACGGAATACAGCGGACCGTGGGCTGCGATTCCGGGCCTTTTTGACGGCCGTGCATGCATAATCTGCGATTTCAACGAATCGTCTCCGCAGGCCGTGCGTACGGTCGAGAAGATATACGACGTTCTCAACATGAGGGTCGTGTACATGAATTCGTCGAGCCATGACGTCCATACCGCGTATGTCTCGCATTTTTCCCATGTGATTTCATTCGCCCTCGCCCTCACCGTCCTCGAAAAGGAAAAGGATGAAAAGCACATCTTCGACCTCGCCTCGGGCGGATTTTCGTCCACTGTCCGTCTTGCCAAGAGCAATGCGGACATGTGGACGCCGATCTTCCTCCAGAACAGGGAGAACGTGCTCCATGTCATGGACACATACACAGCCAAGCTGGAGGCCTTCCGCAAGGCGATCGACGAATCTGACGAGGAAGCGATCAGAAAGCTCATCATGGATGCCAACAGAATACGTAGAATAATCAGATAAAAATCAATACTTATGGGTAACAAGAAGCTGGACATAGCGCCCCTTAATGAATGGGGCATGTTCACGGATCCAAGACCTAGCGTACTTGCCGGTCCGTGCAGCGCAGAGTCTGAAGAACAGGTCATGGAGACCGCCAAGGGACTGAAAGAGTTGGGAATCAATGTATTCCGTGCCGGAATATGGAAACCAAGAACCCACCCGGGATGTTTCGAAGGCATCGGAGTGGAGGGCCTTGGCTGGCTCCGCAAGGTAAAGAACGAGTACGGACTCAAGGTTGCAACGGAGGTTGCAAGCGAAAAGCATGTCTATGAGTGTCTGAAGCACGGAGTGGACCTTGTATGGATAGGTGCAAGGACTACAGCCAATCCTTTCCTGGTCCAGGAGATAGCGGACGCACTGCGCGGATCAGATATACCTGTGCTGGTAAAGAACCCTGTCAACCCCGACCTGGAACTCTGGATAGGAGCCTTGGAACGCCTCAGCGGTGCCGGAATCCGCAAGCTGGGTGTAATCCACAGAGGCTTCTCGACCTTCGACAAGATAAGGTACCGGAACGATCCTCACTGGGACATCGCCATCGAACTCCGCAGCCGTTATCCCGAGCTGCCTTTCTTCGTGGATCCGAGCCATATGGGCGGCAGTACTGAATATATACAGGAAATCTCCCAGAGATCCCTCGACCTCGGTTTCGAGGGCCTCATGATCGAGTCTCACTGCAACCCTGAGATTGCCCTCAGCGACTCAAAGCAGCAGCTTACTCCTGACCAGCTGAAAGATCTTCTTCATAATAAGATCAATGTCAGGGAATCCGACTCAGACTCAAGGGAATGGAAGGAAAACATCGACCAGCTCCGCGCCAAGATCGACGTTATCGACGAAAGCATCCTCTATGCCCTCGGCTCGAGACTCAAGATAAGCCGCCAGATAGGCGAGTACAAGAAGAACAACAATGTAGCCATCGTACAGGCGTCAAGATGGGATTCCCTTCTTGCAAAAGTCGTGGAAAGAGGACGCGAAAACGGTCTGTCACAGAAGTTCCTGACAGATGTGTTCAACGCCATCCATGAAGCCTCGGTCGAGGTTCAGAACGATATTATTTCAGGTAAGAGTTCAGAACTGTAGAGAATTCCTCCTGTTCCGTCTCCGAATAGAAGTTTACCTTGATCGGAGCATAGAACAGCCTTTGCTTAAGATTGTCAGTGATGTTTCTGCAGTCGCGGACACGCTGGCAATCTTTTTCTGTAGTCATGACCACGGATGTCGGGTATGCATTGGCTGCGCGGCTGATTGTCGCTATGTCCGCCCTTGTGAACTTATGGTGGTCAGGGAAGTCGAAGTGTCTGATTATCTTGTAATTGTCGCTCAGATAGCTTCTGAAAGGCCTGTCATTGGCGATGCCGGAGAACAGAATGAGCTTGCGGGTATAGAGGTAGCGCGGATCTCCCTCAGGGAAGATAGCTTCAGAGTTGTCATATCCGATGCTTGTGAAGAAGATGTGCTGGTCCTTCCTAATCTTCAGAGCCCGGGTCCATTTGCTCCTTTCCCAAGGGTCCAGATATCTCGGACATTTTGAAACGATGACTATGTCGGCAGCTCCGATCCTTTCCGGAAGGTCGCGCAGCTTGCCCAGAGGCATGAGATGGTCCTTGAATACAGGACGGTTGTAGTCCACCAGCACCACAGATACCGCCGGTTTCACAGCCCTGTGCTGGAATGCGTCATCCAATATTATGAGGTCAGCCTTGGGAAAATCCTTGTGGAGACATTTTCTTCCCTTTCTGGAAGTCTTGACCTTCTCCGGATCGCTCAGGAAACTGCATCCCTGCTTTCTGGACTTGTCTACGGCCACCGTCACCGAAGGGAACTTCCTCTTGATCTGCATAGGCTCGTCTCCGAACTGTCTTGCGCTGCCCTCGCACACCACCTGCTGGAATCCCCTCGTCTTGCGCTTGTATCCCCTTGAAAGCACGGCAATGTTCCTTCCGTTCCATTCAGGGTCCTGGAGCAGGGTCCTGATGATCATCTCGGTGTGAGGGGTCTTTCCTGTACCTCCCACCGTGACATTGCCCACGCAGATGGTCGGCACATCCGGAGCATGTACCTTCCTCATTCCGTGGTCATACATGAAATGCCTGATCTTCAGCGTCAGCCAATATGGAAAAAGCAATACCTTATCTATCATATATCATAAACATTCGCCGCCTGGGGAGCCTCCTGCGAACCCCATCTTTCGGCAATATGGTCCAAAGTTGCAAACAATTCTTCCGGATCGTTCAGTGTAACAAGCTTCAGCCTTGTCTCCTTGAAGTCAGGAAGTCCCTTGAAATAGCACGAGAGGTGCCTTCTCATCTCCAGGATACCCACCCTGTCGCCTTTCAGCTCAAGCGACTTTGCCAGATGCCTCTTCGCCAGGGCAACCCTGTCGACGACGCTCATCTGCGGCAGAAGCTCGCCCGTCTGAAGGTAATGCCTGATCTCCCGGAATATCCACGGATGACCGTACGTCGCACGCCCGATCATTATCGCGTCGACCCCGTACCGGTCGAAATATTCCTTCGCCTTCTGAGGCGAATTTATGTCCCCGTTTCCGATTATCGGAATATGCATCCGGGGATTCTCCCTGACCTTTCCGATCAGTGTCCAGTCCGCTTCTCCTGTGTACATCTGGCAGCGGGTGCGTCCGTGGATGGTCAGAGCCTTGATGCCGACGTCCTGCAGCCTTTCGGCGAGTTCCACGATTATCTTCGAATCTTCGTCCCAGCCCAGGCGGGTCTTCACCGTCACCGGCAGCTTTACCGCCTCGACTACCTGGCGCGTGATCTCGACCATCTTGTCCGGTTCGCGCATCATTCCCGATCCCGCGCCGCGCCTTGCGATCTTGTTTACAGGACATCCGAAATTGATGTCCACAAGGTCGGCGCCATGGCCTCCGGCAATTTCGGCGGCCCTTTCCGCCATCACCGCCGCATCCACCATCGCCTCCGGAATGTTACCGTATATCTGTATTCCGATGGGGACCTCATAATCGTAGGTCACGAGTTTTTCGAGCGACTTGCGTGCGTCGCGGATCAGCCCGTCCGAGGAAATGAATTCCGTATACATCATGTCCGCTCCGAATTCCTTGCATATGAACCTGAAGGACGCGTCGGTCACGTCCTCCATCGGCGCAAGAAAAAGCGGCCTGTCTCCTAATTCAATATTCCCTATCTTCATTGTTCTTCCATTACGATCTGCCGAATCGCAATCCTTTTTAGCACATCCGACAAAAGTACAAATTATTTACATATTTTCATGGATTTTGTACCTTTGCATTCCAATAAAACGAAAGCAAATGGCAAAGATAAGTACAATCGGTGTCCTCACCTCAGGAGGAGACGCACCGGGAATGAATGCGGCCATCAGAGCCGTCACAAGAGCAGCCATCTACAACGGCTGGAAGGTAAAGGGAATCTACAGAGGCTGGGAAGGCCTCATCAACAATGAGATAAAGGACTTCACATCGGAAAGCGTCAGCGGAACAATCAACCGCGGAGGCACCATTCTCCGTACCGCACGAAGCAAGGAGTTCATGAATGAAGAAGGTCGTGCCAAGGCCTATGAGAACATGAAGCAGCACGGTATCGATGCCCTCATCGTGATCGGAGGAAACGGCTCGCTTGCAGGAGCACAGGTCATAGCTTCGGAATTCGACATACCATGCGTCGGCCTTCCGGGAACCATCGATAACGACCTCTACGGAACCGATACCACGATCGGATATGACACAGCCCTCAACACCATCATGGACTGTGTTGACAAGATCCGCGACACAGCCAACTCGCACAACCGTATCTTTTTTGTGGAGGTGATGGGACGTGATGCCGGCTTCCTTGCCCAGAATGCAGCCATCGCCACAGGAGCCGAAGCTGCCATCATTCCTGAAGACCAGACGGATGTCGATCAGCTTGCTACCTTCATCGGCCGCGGAGTCCGCAAGAGCAAGAACAGCTCCATCGTCCTCGTATCCGAAAGCAAGAAGGACGGCACAGGCGGAGCCCAGTACTATGCCGACAGACTTGTCCATGAGTACCCTGAGTTCGAGGCCCGCGTTACTATCCTGGGCCACCTTCAGAGAGGTGGCGTTCCTACCGCAAATGACCGTATTCTCGCAAGTCGTATGGGAGTAGCAGCCATCGACGCACTCAAGGACGGTCAACGCAACGTCATGATCGGAGTCAAGAACGACCAGATCGTCTACGTGCCTTTCAACAAGGCGATACGCATCGACAAGCCTATCGACCGCGAGCTCATCAATGTCCTTAACGTCCTGTCGATATAGGAGTCCGATCCAAAGAATAGTGCGATCATTATAAAAAAAAGAAAAATCTGCAGGGTGGATGTTGAAAAAAGTTGTCCGTCTTGCAGATTTTTTCGTTCTTTGTAAAAGGTGTTGATGATTTGAATTCTTATTGGGGACGCTATGTCCGATTATTAATTTAAATCATTGACATCATGAAAGCTACAATTGAAGAAATCGAAGTATCCGGTAAAAAGGCCCGCTTCGACGGAAAGTATTGGATCGATGGGGACGGAATCAAGCATCGTTATGTAGATCCGATGAACGATGAGGGATTCAAGTTGCTTTTCGGATCGGAAGGAAATGAAGACCTTTTGAAGGAACTTCTGAACAGAATCATTCCCGGCGTCGACATTGTTGATCTGAGGTATAACAATGTCGAACATCAAGGCTTGGTCCAGGGAGACGGGAAGGCTATTTTTGACGTTTACTGTGAGGACAGCGAAGGTGTCCGCTTTCTTGTCGAGATGCAGAACTGGAGCCAGCGGCACTTCAACAAAAGAGCTGTTTTCTATTCCACCTACGCTATTCAGGATCAGGCTGCGAAGGAGAGGAAGCATCAGATAAAGACCCTCGGTAAGGATAGATGGGATTACAATTATGCTCCGGTATACGTAGTATGTTTCTTGAGTTTCGATATGAGAAGACCTCCTCGAGAGCTTGAAAAGATAAGGCAGGAAGACAGATACTTGTCTTTATACAAATATAAAGAGATTGAAACAGAAGAAGAACTTGGAGACGGTACGACACTTGTCTTTGTGGAGATGTTGAAATTCAGAAAAGGGCTGAGTGATTGCAGGACATCGAGAGAACAGTGGCTGCATTCGATGAAGAACATGTCTATCCAGCTTGAAGTTCCGGAAGAGATTACCGATCCCCATCTGAGGGAAGTATACGGCAAGGCTGAGATTGCAGCGATGCCTCATGATAAAAGAATAACTTATATTTCACAAGTCATGTCAAGAAACGATGAACTTAATTCACGAGCTGAAATGCTCGAGGAAGCTCTCGCCGAGGGCAGAGTAAAAGGTATAGCAGAAGGACGTGAGATCGGATTGGAGATAGGACGTGAGGAAGGTCTTGAAGAGGGACGTAAGGAGGGATTGGAAAAAGGTCGTGAGGAAGGTCTTGAAGAGGGGCGTAAGGAAGGATTGGAGAAAGGACGTGAGGAAGGTCTTGAAGAGGGACGAAAGGAAGGATTGGAAAAAGGACGTGAGGAGGGTCTTGAAGAGGGACGTAGGGAAGGATTGGAGAAAGGTCGTGAGGAGGGTCTTGAAGAGGGACGTAAGGAAGGATTGGAGATAGGACGTGAGGAGGAGAAGGTGGTGATGGCCGGAAAACTGAAGCAATTGGGGGTTGATATGCAGACCATCGTCCAGGCTACAGGTCTGGAAGCTGATCTAATCGCCGGACTGTAGTGATTTCGGTACAGGTACATATAATAAATTAAGGGAGGCTTGTGGGCCTCCCTTAATTTATCTATAGAGTTGCGGTAGATTAGAATCTGATACCGAATTTGAGAACCGGCATTTCGAAGACCTTGATGCTGTGGTGCGCAGCGGCGTACACGCCGAATCCGCGCGGAGCCATCTGGAGCAGG